>CAZIAK010000013.1:0-89567 GCA_964537035.1 uncultured Phycisphaerales bacterium
GCCGACCCTGTCCGAGCGAAACGGCCCCCCTTGGTGAAAAACAGCGCTGCCCGGCGCACCCCAGGGAAAGCGACCGATGACAGAGGAAACTCGCTGAGTTGCTGGCAACCGCCCATCTCCGGCCACTACGATTCGTGGCCATGACCCCGGCTGACCTCGATCTGGCTCCCTCGCAAACCAAGCCCTGCCCGGCCGCGGCACCGGGCCGGGCCTACCGTCCTGTCGATCGACGGGTGGTCACTGTGCTGGGACTCACCGTTGGCCTGGTCGCCGCCCTGGGCCCTGATGCGGTCTTGTCCCCCCTCGTGGACGAAAGCGGGCCCCGCGCCCTGGGCCTGGTCGCCCTGACCCTTCTGCTTGCGGCGGGATGGGCCTGGTCGGGGCGCCGTCCCTCCTTCAGTAGGCGGCTGGTGATCGGCCTGGGCGCTGCCACCCTGCTGGGCGGTCTCGCCGTGGCCCAGCTGCTGCCCACATCCCGCGAGCTCTTGCGCTCCCTGCTCATCGACGGCACGCCCTGGCCGGGGACCCTGCTGATCAGTCTCACCTGCAGCCTGGCCCTCGCTCCCCTGGCCCTGCCTCTGGGGGCGCTGCTGGGTGTGGCCCTGGCGGTGAACGATCGGCGCTCCCTGGCCCTGTACTGCTTCGGCACAAGCCTCGGACTTGCCCTCGCACCCCATCTGGGGGAGGTCTGGCTGGGGCGGGCTGGCACCCTGCAGGTGTCCAGCCTCTGTGCCGCAGCGGCTGCCAGCGCCCTGGCAGAGTCCGCTCACCTGACCGGGCGCCAGCGCCTGCCACGGGGTGCCCTGCCAGGCCTGATCTACGTCTCCCTCATCACCGCTGTGTGCTTGCACCTGGCTCCTCCCCTGATCGACCTGGGGCCCAGTCGCTCGACCTGGCTGCTGGCCGCGCTCATGTCCGGGGCCGCCCTCGGACTGGCCCTGCCCTCTGCACGTCCCGCCGCCCTGATCCAAGGCCTGGCTCTGCTGGGGCTGCCACCGCTGCTGGGGCTGGTCCAGACGGTCACGGCGGCGGGAGCTGTGGGCGTGGGCTCCGACTTCATGACCTTGTCGATTCTGGCCCTCCCCCTGGGGCTCTTCGCCGGGCGGTGCCTGGGGGTCACCGGCGCGGGCGACGGGCCTCGAGGCTGGGCCCTGCCCGTGGCAGCCCTCGTCCCTGGGGCCTGCCTGCTCATGTTGCCCCTGCCCGGCATGCTCATTCTTGCCCTGCTTGGTCTGGCCGGGGTGGCGCTGGTCCTGGCCTGTCTGTCTCTCGCCGGGCGACCCAGAACTCTGGGCCTTCTGGGCAGCTCCGCGGCAGCCTTCGTCCTGGCCTCGATCCCCCTGCCCTCTGCGCTGGAGGGGCTGGTGCCTGACGCGGTGCAAGACTCCCGGCAAGGACAGCTGGCCCTGGTCACCGACCCCGCAGATGGCTCACCGCGCCTGGCCATCTCGGGCCGGGCGGCCTTGGGTTCTTCGGCCCTGGCCAGACGGCGGCTGGTCCACCTGCCCTTCCTGCTCAGGGGACACGCCCCACGGGCGTTGCTGGTGGCCAGCGATCTGGGGCAGGCCGTGGAGGCCGCCGAGCTGCATGGCCCCGAGCACCTCGACTGGTTGCGCCCCCTGCCTGCCCCCTGGTCGGCGCCCCGGACGACGGCAGTCGGCGCCCGGACCACCCAGACCAATGCAGCCCACGGCAGCGAACGTCTTCATCTCGCTCGACAGCTGGCGGGCTACGACCTCATGGTGCACCTGCCCGACCCCCGGGGGCGATCGCGGGCGATGTTCACCGGCACTCGGGAGTTCTTTGCCGAGAGCGCGGCGGCCCTGAATGAGGGCGGGCTCTTCTGCCAGTGGTGGGACCTGGCCTCCGTGGACATCACCGACCTCAAGGGCATCATCGGCGGCGCACTCGGCGCGTTCGAGCACACCTACCTGATGATCGACCATCCCCGCTCCCGCCACGCCGCGATCGCCATCCTGGGCAGCCACTCGCCCTTGCGCCTGCAGCCCGCGGCCATCGACAGGGCCCTGTCCGAACGGCCCGGCGTGGCCGCAGACTGGGACGCCGTGGGCCTCGACGGGCTGCTGACCTGCTGCCTGGTCGTGCAGCACAGCGGCGTGCTGGAGCTGCTGGCTCCCAGCGAGCGCAGCCTGGGCGACGACCGCTCCACCCTGGGTGTGCGCGGCGGCCTGCGCGCCATGGACCAACCCGAGACCGCACGCCTGGCCATGGAGTCGTTCTCCGAACGCCGCAGCAACCCCATGCCCTGGATCTCGGTGCCAGGGCAGCAACGCATTGCCACCAAGGAGCATGTGCGCGACGTGCAGCGAGGCTGGCAGCATCTACTGGGCGGCGCCCAAGACGTGGTGGCGACGCTGGGCACGGCCAGCCCACCCTTCGACACCGAGGCCAGAGGGCAGGGCCCCGAGATCGAACGGGACGGCTTCGTCAACGCCCTGGCCTCCCTCGCCGACTGGGCCTATCTCGAGCAGCTCGTGATCGACATGGCCGCGCGCCTCGAACGGGACGGCCGGGCCGCGGACGCAGAGCAGTACCTGCGCCAGGCCGTGCACGAAGCGCCCAACTTGCCGGGCCTGCGCTTCGCCCTGGCCAGCGTCGTCGAACGCAAGGGCGACGTGGACGACGCCTGCATTCTCTACGGCACCGTGCTCGCCTTCGATCCTGACCATGTCGCCGCCCGGGCCGCCATGGTCAGGCTCTGCGGCGGTCGCTGAGGGCGGCTCAAGACCGCTCAGCTCACGGTCGCCAAGAACCGCTCAGGGGCCGACCATGGTCAGGCCCGCCAGGCTCCAGGACGTGCCCTCGGGAGACTGGCTGCGAGACACCAGACCCAGCAGCCACCAGTCGGTCTCGGTCTGCGCCTCGACGTCGTGGAAGTCTCCCCACAGGGGGCCCACGTAGGACCAGCCGCCCTCCGCATCGGCCACGTTCATGTACAGAGGGAACAGCCACTCGCGCACGAAGGGCTCGTCGTCACTCCGCCCTCGCCAGGAGCGAAACAACGACAGCACTTCGTCCGAGAAGAGTGTGAGCAAGCGCACCTCTCTTCGGTCGCCCACGTCGTCGTAGCCGAAGAGCTGCACGATGCCCAGGATGTCCAGCACGTCGAAGCGGCGCGAGGCGCTCCGGCCCAGGGCAGGCGCTGTCTCCCCCGCCGCGGGGAAGCCCCACTCACTGTGAAACAGGTGCGCCAGGCCGAGCACAGGCACCACGGTCAGGTCGTGGCGCAGCTCATCGAGGCGGCTGTGGTCGTAGACGAGAAAGAGGCCCGAGTGACTGGCCGGGCCCGCGCGCGAGCGGGTCCAGTCCCAGAGATTGAGCAGCAGATGATCGGAGCGGGTCTCGGGGGTCTCGGTGTAACCGTAGAGCGGCGTGAACCAGCGGATGTCCTCGGCCTGCGCGGTGCGCCCGAAGTAGAGCGGCAGGACGAACGTCGTCTCTGCGTACGGAGGGTCGTCGCCGTGCCACCAGAAGGGCAGCACCCGCTGGCTGTGGCGCTCGCCGTCGGCGTCCGCGCCGATGAGCCAGAACAGGGTCGACCACGACCACGAGCTGCCGTCGTCGCTGGCCTCTGAAGAATACAGCGGACCCAAGGGCACCTGGCTCTTGCGCTGGGAAGCCGGGTCATCCCGCAGGGGCGTTGTACAGCCCGGCCCCGCGCCCAAGATCAGGGTCAGGGCGAGAGCGAAGGAGACGCGCAGCAACGACACGGGCATGGGCCAACTCTGGGGGACCAGTGGAGCAGGGGCCGCATCATAGATTCTGACCCACCCAACTCACGCCTCAAGTCGCTGCGGGCACCGTTGCAAGCCGCGCCAGACGGGGGTCAGTCATCAGAGCCCATCCGCAGCGAGTTTTCTTTGGTACGCCCCAAGCCCAGCTTCGCTTCGAGATTCGCCAGCAACGCCCGCCGCTCGTGACCGTGCAGGAAGCCCGTGGCCAGCAGCAGGCAGGGCATGGCGAGGGCGGCGAAGATGCGCGGCAGCGCGCCCACGGCCGCGGGGATGCGCAGGGTCCACAGGGCGCCCCGCTCGGGCAAATCGCCGAAGGCTCCGATCATCCAGGTGTGGCTGCCCAGCAGGTTCGCCGGCGGACACCAGGCATCGACCGCCCAGGCGGCGCCCACCAGGAACAGGGCCACATGGCACAGCCGTCCCCACTCCCAATGCTGGGGATAGATCTCGCGGGTCAGGGCGAGACAGACCACCGACGCCATGGCGTAGGCGATCAACGTGGCCCATGCCGCTCCCAGCGCGCCGAAGATCGGGATCAGCCAGGCGTTCAGGGCCAGGTTGAGCAGCGCTGCCGAGACCATGGCCACGGCGGTGCGCCGGGTGCGGGCGGTGATGGCGAAACCCACGCGCGCCACCTCGATCAGTCCCAGGCAGATGTAGCTGGCGGTGAGCACGCCGATGGCTGCGGCGGCCCCGGCGAACTCGCGGTTGCCGCTGGTGTCGAAGGCCTCGGTGAGGGTCGGGCCCAGCATGGTGATGCCGAAGGCCAGGCAGCCTCCGCCCCCGGCCCAGAGAGTGGCGATGCGCCCGAACTGCCGAGGGGCGTCGTCGTCCCGGGCGATGTTGAAGTAGATCGCGGGCCACATGCCCATGAGCGAGACCATGACCATCTCGATCATGCGCGCCCACTTGTCGCCGTACTCGTAGAGCCCGCCCTCGGCCTTCATGTCGAAGTAGCCGAAGAACCAGCGGTCAGAGAGCGAGAGCAGCATGGCCGCCACGGCGCCGGGCATGAGCGGCAGGCCGTAGCGCACCATGGGCTTCATGCGCTGCCAGTCGATGATCGGCTTGCGCATCTCGGGCAGGTAGTGCCAGCCCAGGGCCAGGCGCAGCACGGCGGCCAGGAGCGAGGCCGCGGCCATGCCGAACAGTCCCAGGTCGAAGACGGTCAGGGCCAGCACCGTGCCCACCAGCTGGATCAAGAACTCGCCGAAGCTCATGAACACGATGGGCAGGCTCTGGAAGCGCAGCTTGAGCACGCCCTCGGCGGGATAGGTCACGATGCGCAGACCCTGGGCGGCGAGGAGCATGGCCAAGGTGGGGCCGAAGCCGTCTTCGTTCAGCACCACCCGGGACAAGGGCCCCGAGAGGGCCACAGCACCGCCGCAGATCACCACGGCCGCCAGCATGGCCCAGCCGATGGCCGCAGAGATGGCGTGCTGGCGGGCCTGACCCTGCAGCTCACTGCCGTCGTTGCCGCCGGTCTTGAGCGTCCACATCAGGGCCGCGGTGATGCCGTGGGCGGAAACCATGCTCACCAGGGTGGCGGCGAGCTGCATGGTGCCCCAGAGCAGAAACGCCTCCTTGGCCAGCACACCGGTGTACAGGGGGATCAACAGCATCCCCACCCCGCGTGAGAGCAGGGTGCCGATCAGCAGCACCGTGGAGTGCTTGCCCAGCGTGGCCAGATGTCCTTTGCCCAGGAGATTGTTCCTTTGTGAGAGACGCACCCGAGAGACGGGCACCGGTTGTGGCTGCCCCGTGTTATCGGAGCGCAGGGCCACATTCCAGCAGCTCACTGCGCAAGCTGGGCCCAAACTGTTGGGACCTGGGCTGGCAGGGCTCGCCCGGAACACTCGAATCTCCATGAGGTGGTCTCCATAAGTGCTCAAGGCTGGCGGGCCCCACGACCGAAGAGCTGAACGGAGCCCACAGGGAGCAGAGCCATGACGAACCGCGACGATCTCGACGCCAGCAACTCAGCCGCACCGCCTTTCACCCCGGACGGTGAGCCCGGCGGCGCTGCCAAGCCCCCCAGACGTCGCTCCCGGCTTCTCGAGGGCGTTCTGGGTCTGGCGCTGCTGCTGGCCATGGCTGGCGTGGTGGGCCCCGGCGTGGCCGACACCCTGGCAGAGGGTCGCCAGGTCTCAGCCCTGAGCCAGCTGCAAGAGGTCGTCGACGGCCTGCGCAGCTACTCCCACGACACGCTCACCCTGCCCACGGGCATCAAGGGCCGTACAGACGTCTCCTGGCTCTACGGCCCGGGCGAGCTGCCCCTCGACAACCCCTTTGCCGACGGCGGCAGCGCCCGCCCCCTCTCGGACGCCTTGCTCGACGACACCATGGGCGGCATGGGCTGGAATGGCCCCTACATCGACGAGCTGAGCGCTGATCCCTGGGGCAACGCCCTGCTGGTCAACGTGGACGGCCTGGTCAATGGTCGGGAGCAGGCCTTCGTGCTGAGCGCGGGGCTAGACGGCGTGGTCAACACCGCGCCCTCGGCCCAGAAGGCTGGCGGCGACGACATCATCCTGCTGCTGAACTGAGCGTCACCTGGCGACGGCGGGCTGATAGGCCTTTCGCTCCCAGCGTTGGCCTGGGATAGTGGCCGTTTTCAGAGACCCGCCGTTCCGCCAGGATTGATGCTGCGATGTTGCGATGCGTGTTGACCGCCTCCCTGCTGCTGTTTGGCCTGACGGCCTGCGCCTCCCGTGAAGCCGCTGCCGACCAGGGCACCCTGCCCGGCCACCCGGCCCTGGCCCAACAGGTCGACTGGACCCACACCCACGAGATCCGCTTCGGCATGGACGGCTTCGTCTCCGGCTACATGGTCGAGTTCCTGAACCTCCCGGCCGGTATCGACGAAGCCCGCGACTACCCCGCTGGCACCGTGCTGCTCCAGGACACCGCGCTGCGCACCATCGGCATGATCAGCCCGGGCAACAGGGCCTACACCTTCGACGACGAGAACCAGATCGTCGACCTGGGCGTGGGTGGACGGGACGATCAGGTGGCCGCCATCTACAAGCGGACCGAGCGCCCTCAGTACACCTCGCTCTTTCCCGGCGTCCCTCGCTGAGCGACCGCGGTTGCCAGGCCGCAGCGAGACATCAGCTGCGCAGGTGAGAGCAGTGCCTCAACGCCCTCGCCTCAGCGGGCTTGGCGCAGCGACTTGGCTTTGAGCAGACCGTCTTGCAGGTCCTGGTCTGTGGTCAGAGGTCCCACGGCCCAGCGTCGGGTCATGATGTAGACCGCCGGATCCTCTCCCGGGGGCAGACCCAGGCGCTCCAGCTGCTCGACGTCGATGGTGGGGTCGACCGACTGGACCACCCGGCTTGGCAGGTACAGCGCCGACGCTGCGTCAAGCAACTCTGCGCTGCGGGCGTCTTCGTCGGCCCCCACCACCACCACGTGCAGCGGTGGGTGCAGCACCAGCTCGACGCTGCGCCCATAGGCAGCCATGGCGTAGCCGTAGCGGCGGAAGTCGTCCGCGTGCACCTCGAGAGCGGACACCGCCAGCTGGTGCAGGTCGTCACGACCCATGACGAGGGCCGTGCGCAACAAGACCTCGCAGGCCACTGCCCCGTCCAGAATCGCCTCTTGGGACGGAACGGTCGTGGTCTGCGCTCCCGGATCCCCCAGCTCTCCCGTGGGCAGCAGGTGCTGGGCTGCGATGAGTTCGACCAGGTCGAGCAGGGGTTCCATGAAGCGGCGGTCGGCTCGGTACTGCAGCACGTGCAGCAGCGCTCGCGCGGTCTCGGCGTGGTCGGCCAGGCGGCCCACCCGGCGATGGCCTTGGTCGTCCACCAGATGGGCCATGCCCTTGCCGGGCTGCCAGAGACGGCGCAGCAGCTGCTCGGCCACGTCCGCCCCTCGTTGGGAGAGATCCTCCCGGCCCAGGACCGCGCCTGCCTTCAGCAGGGCAGAGACCATGCGTGCGTTGGCTGAACCCACATAGCGCTGCCGGGAGCCAGGGCCCGGTCGTGTGCGGCGCTCGGCCTCGCCCAGTGCGTAGTAACCCGGGTCGGCATCAAGCGCCTCGGCGAACAGGCCCACGTCCTCATCGAAGAGCTCGGCCAGCGCCATCTCCAGGGCGGCCTCGCCGATGACCAGGAAATCGCTGCGGTCGAGCAGCTGCCCCGCTTCGAGATAGTTGCGTGCCAGGCCAGCGTTGGTGGACAGCCCTATCTCCGTGTGGGGACCGCGCCAATCCCGCTCTGCAGTGCAGCGAAAGAATGCACCGCTGAGAGAGTCACGCAGATCACCGCCTGCCATGGCTGAGAGGGTCTTCTCCACGATCTCCCGCAGACGCGGGTCGCGGTCCTCGGCCAGACCCAGGATGGCGTAGTCGAGGGTCTCGGGATGGGGGAATTTCTGCCCCGTCCCGAAGCCCCCGTGGCACGAGTCAAAGTCGGAGAGCAGCGAGCGAGCAATGGCCGGCGGGATGGACTCGTCCAGGGCTCCCGGCTCGTGCACTGGTTCAGCGGCCTCGTGTGCCTCGTGTGCCTCGTCGACGTCGTGGGCGTCGTCCCCCCGCTCTGGATGCGCCGCGGCCGCTCCCCCATCGCCGCGTAGCGTGCGCGAAGCGTTCCACAGGGCCTGAGCCAGCTCGTCCGCCTCCGGGGCAATCGCCGACCAGAGCACCGCGCCTTCGCCGTCGAGCAGCGCCAGGGTGGGCCAGGCGCCCAGGCCGTGTCGCCGGGCCAGGGCCGTGTTCTCGTCATCATCGTGGCCGTCGACTCGCACCGGCACCGAGACCTCGTCAATCAGCGTGGCCACCTCGTGCTGGGACAACAGCCGCTCCAGGGGATCGCCACAGGCGGCCGACCAGTCCGCCACCAGGACCAGCAACACAGGGCGCCCTTCCCCGGCCGCACGGCTCGGGAGATCGTCGTGCCAGCTTTGCCAGGTCACGGCCATCACGGCTCCTCGTCTCGCGGTCAGTCCGCGACGAGGTCCTCCCGCGAGGGCTCCGTCATCACCGACCGATTCGGGCGGGCTGCCAGAGATGGTCTCGTCTGTTCGGCGCCACGGCTTGAGCACCAATGCCCAGCCCCAGCTCCGGCCCATCCCTCACCTGACCCCAACACGGGGCACGACCGGTCAGAAGGCGGGCAGCTTGCCAGCCAGCCGGGCGACCACATCGGCGGCACAGGCACCGTTGGTGGCCATCAGCCCCCTGGGGTGGTTGAGCAGTTCGCTGTTGTAGACCAACGGCTCGCCGTCCATGTTCAGGAAGCGCCCGCCAGCAGCATGCAGAATGGCCTCTGGAGCCGCGGTGTCCCACAGGCTGATGTGCGAGGTCGGGGCCACGTACATGTCGGCCTCGTCGGCGCAGATCTTGCCGACCTTGTAGCCCACGCTGCCCACGGACAGGGTCTCTTTCGGCTGCAAGGCGTCGAGGGTGGCCTCAAGGGCCGCGTCCCGGTGTGCGATGGAGCAGATCACCCGCAGCTCTGGAGCGGTGGCCCGGGTGCTGCACTGCAACACCTTGCGCTCACCCTCGCAGACCTCTTCGGCCCCGTGCCCCACGAGCCCGAGAAAGGTGCGCTGCGCCTTGGGGACTTCGACCACGCCCAGGGCAGGCCGCCCCTCGACGGCCAGGCCGATCATCACCGCGAAGCCCACCCGGTTCTTGACGAAATCGGAGGTGCCATCGAGAGGGTCGACGATCCAGCAGCGACGGGCGGTGCGCCAGCTGTCGTCAGTGACCTCTGTCTCCTCGGACAACAGCGCATCGTCTGGAAAGCGCTTCTGCAGCTCGCGGACGATCAGGTCGTTGCTGGCGTGGTCTGCAGCGGTGACCGGCTGGCCACCCTTGTCGGCAACGTCGACGTCGGTGCCGTAGAAGCCCATGACGATCTTGCCGGCCTCGACGGCCAGCTGATGCACGAACTCGAGCTCTTCGACGGTGGGTGCAGCGGTGGGTGCAGCGGTCACGGGATGTCCTCGGTTGAAGTGGGATCGCCTACGCTCTCCACACCGGTCTCGATGTCGAGCGTCGGGACGTCCTCCCAGAGCGCGTCGAGGTCAAAGAACTCCCGACCTTCGTCGTCGAACAGATGAAGCACCACCCCGTTGTAGTCGTAGAGCGACCACCGACCATCCGGGTCTTCGCTGGAGCTGTTGGGCACACCGGCCCCCAGCTCCTTGATGCCCATGCGGATCTCGTCACGTACCGCCCTCGCCTGACGACGGTTGTTCACCGTCGCCAGGACGAAGTACTCGGCGATGCCGAGGCGATCACCCACGTTGTAGACCTTGACGTCGCGAGCCAGGCGGTCCATCGCCAAGCGCGCGCAGGCCAGGGCCACGTCGCGGTAGTCAAAGCCCTCGGTCTCGTCGCCTGGAGAGGGAGGGGAGACGTCTGCGTCCATCGACAGATCAGCCGACCAGCAGGGGCGCGATGACCACGGAGACCACGCACATCAGCTTGAGCAGGATGTTGATGGACGGGCCAGAGGTGTCCTTGAAGGGATCGCCCACGGTGTCACCCACCACCGCGGCGCCGTGAGCATCGCTGCCCTTGCCGCCGTGCGCGCCACCTTCGATGTACTTCTTGGCGTTGTCCCAGGCACCGCCGGCGTTGGCCATGAAGATGGCCATCATCACACCGGAGATCAGGGCGCCAGCGAGCATGCCACCGAGCGCGCGAGGGTCGTAGAAGCCCACCGCCAGCGGGGCCACCAGGGCCAGCACGCCGGGCAGCACCATCTCGCGGATGGAACCCTGGGTCGAGATCTCGACGCAACGTGCGGGGTCGGCCTCGGCCTTGCCCTCGAGCAGCCCCGGGATCTCGCGGAACTGACGGCGCACCTCGTCGATCATCTTGTTCGCTGCCCGACCCACAGCCGTCATGGTCATGGCCGAGAACAAGAAGGGCAGCATGCCGCCGATCAGGGCGCCCGCGATGATCTCGGGCTCGGTCAGATCGAGGGTGAAGCCAGCATCCTCCACGCGGATACGGGCCACGTAGTTCTGGAACAGGGCCAAGGCGGTCAGGGCCGCGCTACCGATGGCGAAGCCCTTGCCAATGGCCGCCGTGGTGTTGCCCACAGCGTCGAGGGCGTCGGTGGCCTTGCGCACCTCGGGGGGGCAGCCGGCCATCTCGGCGATGCCGCCAGCGTTGTCAGCCACCGGGCCGTAGGCGTCCACACCAAGAGAGATACCCAGGGTCGAGAGCATGCCCACCGCGGCGATGGAGATGCCGTAGAGGCCAGCCAGGTTGTAGGCCGAGACGATGCCCACGGCGATGAGCAGCACCGGCGCCCAGGTGGACGACATGCCCACGGCCAGTCCCGTGATCAGGTTGGTGGCCGCACCCGTGTTGCTCTGCTCGGCGATGCGCTGCACCGGGCTCCGCTCCACGGCGGTGTAGTACTCGGTGATCTTGCCCACCAGCACACCCAGCGCGAGGCCGATGACCACCGCGAGCATGATCTGCTGATGCCCGATGACAGCTCCATTGTGCATGTAGCTCAGGGACATGCCGCCGGTGAGCGTCCAGGCCAGAGCGACGAAGATCAGCGAAGCCACGATCAGGCCGCGGAAGAGCGCGCCGTGCAGGTGCTTCTCGTCGTTGCACTTGACGAAGAAGCGACCGATGATCGAAGCCACGATGCCGAAGGCCGAGAGCAGCACGGGCAGCAGCACCAGGTCCTCGCCAGCGCCCGCCGTTGCGGCGGTGCCAGCGGCCACGAAGCCCAGGGCCATGGTGGCGATGATCGAGCCCACGTAGGACTCGAACAGGTCGGCACCCATGCCGGCCACGTCGCCCACGTTGTCACCCACGTTGTCAGCGATGGTCGCCGGGTTGCGCGGGTCGTCCTCGGGGATGCCCGCCTCGAGCTTGCCCACCAGGTCGGCGCCCACGTCGGCCGCCTTGGTGAAGATGCCACCGCCCACGCGAGCGAACAGCGCGATGCTGGACGCTCCCAGGCCGAAGCCGAAGAGCGAGCTCGGATCACCCTCGCCCCAGATCACGTAGAGGCCGGTGACACCCAGCAGGCCCAGGCCCACCACGGTCAGGCCCATGACCATGCCTGAGGAGAAGGCCACATCGAGAGCACCCGCGATACCACCCTTGCGGGCCGCCTCGGTGGTGCGCACGTTGGCGCCCGTCGCGGTCTTCATGCCGATCCAGCCCGCGAGGGCCGAAGCGATGGCACCGGCCACGAACGCGATGGCGGTCTTGCCACCGTCGCCATAGGCCATGAACAACAAGCCGGTGACGATCACGACGAAGACCGACAGCACCTTGTACTCGGTCACCAAGAAGGCCATGGCTCCGTCGCGAATCTGACGGGCGATCTTCTGCATGACTTCATCGCCTTCACTCAGCCCCTTGATGCGGGCAGACATGAAGAAGGCGAAGACCAGCGCCACGGCAGAGACGATGATGGCGGTTGTGGGGTTGAGCAGGCTTTCCATGACCTGTGCTGTCCTGAAGTTCGTGGAATATGGACGGGCGGGCAAAGGGCGCCAAGCATAGAAGCCCGGGGGGATGGGCGCAAGACATGCACCCCCCGCCATATCCGCCCGTTTTCACACCTCTACAGCAGCAATTCTCGGCGCAGCTGAGAGATCGCCTGGCGAATCCTGGCCAGATCGACCTGACCCAGAATCTCGGTGTAGTAGGCGTGGGAGCCAGGGCTGTCGGCGGCGAGCTTGAGGCGGCAGTTGAAGACCGCTTCCTTGGCCCGGTTCATGGCGTAGAGGGCCTTCTCGGGCCTGCCCTCCAGGGTGTGCAGGCGTCCCAGGACGAACCAGGCCAGGGCATCGTCAGGCTCCAACGCAAACAGGTCTTGCAGCTGATTCTCGAACAGATCGAACCGGCCAGCTCGCTGCGCCTCCCGGGCCAGGTCCCAGCGAGCCTGAACGTTGAGGGGATCCCTGGCCAGCAGGGCTTCCATGGCCTCCATGTAGCCCAGCAGCAAGTGGGGTGGCTTCTGGGCCAGACGCCAAAGCCGCAAGCGCCAGTCGGCCAGATTGGCCAGGAGATCCGGGTCAGCGGGATTCAGCTCACAGGCAGCCTCGATGGCGGCCGTACCTCGTCGGATGACGTCGAGCACGGCTGGCTCGTCGACAGCACCAGACCGCTCTGCCAGGCGAAGCAGGCGGCTGTTCAACTGCCACACTCGCAGCTGGGTCGTGGGCTCGTCAGGCGCTCGTGCCTGGAGCCAGGCCAGCTCGGCCCGGGCCGTCTCCAGATCGCCCGAGCCCGTGATCCAGGCGTTGATCGCCAGACCTGCGCGCTGTTGCGCCGTGAGCACGCGTCCATGATCAACGGCGTGGTAACCCAGCAGCAGCGACACCCCGGCCAACGCCACCGCCACCTTGCGGCCCCCCACGCGCCAGGCGACGGACGGCGTCCGGGCGCGCTGCCAGGTCACCGCGGCCAACATCAGAAAGACCGAGAAGGCCAGGGCGTTCTGCTCCAGGCCGTCGACCTGCAGCTCGAGGAAGAGCACCCCTGCACCCAGTACAGCGCCCTGACCCAGGGCATCCCGTCCCCTCCTCTCGCCCCCCAGGCCTTGAGCCTCAACGGGCCGGGCAGGCGAGGTGCCAGGCGACTCGGGGCGCGGTCTGGGCGACAGGCGCAGCCCGACCCAGCCAGCCAGAGTGAGCAGGGACGCCCCGGCGAGCCAGCCCCACTCGAGCGTCACCGTGAGGAACACGTTGTGGGTCAGTCCCACGGCGCTGCGCTGGTGCAGCAGCCAGGGAAACTCACCGTCGAAGGCCAGAGGCAGAAAGGCGTACTTGTTCATGGACGCGCCGATGCCCCAGGGGTTCTCGGCGATGTTCTGCAGTGCGACCTTCCAGATGAAGAGCCGCGAGTAGTGATCTTCGCTGCGCAGGGAGAGCACCCGGTCCCAGAGGGGGTTGGGCACGAAGACCAGCAACGCCCCCAGGGTCAGGGCCAGGATCACCACCGTGCGCCAGCTGCGCCGGGCCGCCAGCAGCAGCATCATGGTCGCCATGGCGGCCATGGCGCCCCGGGAGCTGGTCAACAACAAGAGCACCACGAGACCGGCCAGGGGCACGAGAACGACCAGCCGCCAACGAGCGAAGGCCGCCAGGGCCAGGCCCACAGCAGCGATGACGGCCCCCAGGGTGTTCGGATTGCCGAGCGTGCCCTGGGGACGGGCGTTCACTCCCACCTGCTCGACCATGGTCCAGGCCTGGACAGCTACCAGCCCCAACAGCAGCAAGCCCAGGATCTGCCGCACGCGCCTGGCGGGGGCGACCTCATTGCGCCCCCGGTTCCGCGGGTTGTCGGCCAGGTTCTTGCGCACGGGCACCATGGCCAGGGCGCAGAGAAAGAACACGCAGTGTGACAGGGCCGTGAGCCCGGCCCAGAGCCGTTCGGCCCGGGGCAGATCGTGTACATGGGCCCACACCGTCGCGCCACACAACGACAGCAGCGCCACGCAGATGAGCACCCCTGGCGGGCCACAGCGCACGGTGCCTGAGCGCCACAGCCTGGGCACCAGGGTCAGCCCCAGAGCGGCCACCATGCCCAGATGCACAGACCATAACGGCAGCACTCCTCGACCCATGGTGGGCAAGACCATCCACCAGAGGGCCAGGACAGCCCAGCTCACCGGGGCAGGATCCGACTGACGCACTGGGCGTTGGCGGCATCCACGCTCTCTGCCAGCGCGGCGCTGCCTGCCAAATGCTCGCCGTTCCCTGAAACAACCGCCAGGACCTCCAGGCGCCCGTCGAACCAACGAGCACCGGGGGACAACTCACTCGCCGCGATCGACTGAGCCTCTGCCAAGGAGAGCACCAGGTGATCACCCACGCCCCGCTCAAGCAGGGACGTCAGGGCGGGCTTCAGGATCGCCGGCCCCGTCCCCCGGGGCAGTTCGATCAGGGCGGGCTCTGACCAGGCCAACAGCTCGACGGGGCCCAAGACTGTCTGCGCGCCGTGCTCATGGAGCAGTGCGCGGGCGGCCCCCAAGGCGTTCCATGTGGCAGCCCGTTCACGCTCGACGTGATGACCAAAAGCGTCGTGTGCGAAGACGGTGGAGTGATACGCGGTTCCCGGCGGCGAACCGAGCATGATCGCCGTGCCCAGCAGAGCCACGGGGATGCCGGACACCAGCACCAACCCCTGAACGCTCAGACGACCTCGGGCCCTGAAGCGAAACCACAACGGCAGGACCACCAGCAGCGCTCCGCCGAACGCCAGGCCCCACCACCGTGTGGGGCGCGGGTCGCTCGACGTGCCGGTGAGGTCGTCGACAGTCCCTGCCAGCAGCACCAGCCAGCCGAGCACGACCAGCCCGCCCCATCGTCGCTGCCAGACCGTCGTCAGGCCCGCAGCCACGCGCACACCGAGCAACGCCAGCAGCGGCGTCAGCGTGACGAAGTAGCGCAACTTCGCCGCAGGCCAGAGCAAGGTCACCGCGCCCAGCGCGGCCAGGCAGACCAGCAGGGTGGCCAGGCGCACGTCGTGGCGGCGGCGAGCGGCGAGCACGAGGTCGGGCAAGCCCGCGAGCACCAGTGCTCCCAGGCAGGGCAAGGCCCAGAGGCCCGTGCTGGCCAGGTAGACCACGTTGCCCCGCACGAAACCCACCATGGCCCGGGCCAGATCGAGAATCGACAGTTCGCCCACCAGGCGGATCACCGGCCCGCCGACCTCCACCAGAAAGCTCGCCGGCACCCCCGCCTTGTAGAGCAGGTAGGCGTTGTTGACGCTGTGGTTCGGCTGACCGAAAAGGGCGAAGTTACGCATCCACCAAGGCGCCAGGCAGAGGGCTGCCACGCCCATGGCCATGAGCCCCACTGCCCAGGCCTGACCGAACTCTCCCCGACGGGCGCAGGCCAGGCGCGCCACCAGGGGCACGGGCAGCAAGACCAAGGCCTGGTGATTGAGCAGGGCCGCCGCACCCAGCAGCAGACCCGCGCTCAGTCCCGTGCGCAAGACGGATCGACGGGGGGCTGCCACCGCTTCGATCAAGGCCAGGACCAGCGCGGCCTGGGCCGAGTAGAGCGAGCCGTTGCCACCGGCGTCCACCATGACGAACGACAGGGCCACCACGCCGGCTGCGCAAGCACCCAGACCTGCGGGAGCGCCCGAGAGCCCTTCGGTGAGACGCTCGCCGCAGCGCCAGACCAGTAGCAGCAGGACCAGACTCGCCAGCCAGGACGCCAGACGCAGGCCGCTGAAGGCGTCGCCCGTGAGTGCGCTGAAGGCCGCCCCCACGAGGGGCCAGAGCGGTGGGTGCTGGTCGGCCCATCCCTGGGGCGGCACGGCGGTGTCTGCCCCCACGACCACGGGCACACCCCGCTCGAAGCCCGAGCGAAAGCCGTCGCCCTGGCTCAGCGATCGGGCCACGCCAACGTCGAGCACCACGTCGCCCCGGGGCACCTCGTGATGGCTGGCAGACAGGGCCCGCAACACCAGCCCGATCACCACCGCTGCCAGACCGATGCGGTTCACTGTGCTGACCCTCGAGGGGACCGACCGTCACCCTCGGCCTCGCTCTCATCAGCGATCCGTTCCCGCAGCTCGGCAATCCGTTCGGCCAACAGGCGACGCTCTTCGCCGAAGCCCGTCTCGCCTGGCAGGGCCACCTCGATCAGCTCTTGCGCCTCGCGGAGATCACGATCTGCTGCGTAACCATCGCGGTCCAGATCCCAGGACGTGAAGCCCCGGTCGAGGAGCAGGTCGGCCAGGAGCAGCGCCGCCAGACGCGGGCTCCCCGCCAGGCGCAGCTCCTGGATGGCGATCTCTTCGGGCGGCGCGCCGAAGTACTCGCTGGCCACCTCCCAGAAGCGGGGATCGTTGCGACCTTGAATGGCCAGGAGCTGTCCCAAGGCTCCATGCAATCGTGGGTTCTCACCGAAGGCCTGGCCCTGCTCGAGCATGGACAAACCCGTGAGCACAAGCGCCCGATAGCGAGGCAGGTCAGGAGCCTGGGCGGCGTCGCTGAGAATCAGCCGGGTGGCCAGATGTTCGCGGACCACGGACAGGCCAGGGTGCAGCGCCAGCAAGGCCTGGGACAGCGGCGCCGCGGTGGTCACGTCGCCCGCGCGACGTTGCAGCTGCAGTCGCTCCCAGAGCAAGGCCGAGAGCACGGCCTTTGCCGGGCCCAGGGGCGTCAGGGCCACGGCCAGGGGTGCCTCGGCTGCGCGGACATCCAGTGCCTCGCCGTCGTCGCTGCTGCTCGGCGCAACAGCGCTCGCTCCCACCAGCAAGACCAGCCCGGCCACCGTGCTCAGCGAGGGCCAGCTCATGGCAAGGCCTGCCGGCGGACCAGGCTCGTGCCCAGAGCGGCGAAGCCCACGAGCAGCACCATGATCAAGGTCGCGCCCCAACCCGGGGGCATGGTGGCCGTGAGGGCCAGAAGCCCCGCCAGGCACGCGGTCTCGAAGCGAAACGCAGAGGAGAACGACAGCACCGCCAGCAGGGCGAAACCCAAGCGGGCCAGGGTCTGCTCCGAGAGACCCAGACCACCGCTGCCCAGGGTGGTGGTGCCAACGGTCAGCCGAGGTGACGCAGCACCCAGGGTCAGATCGTCCAGGGGCCGCAGGGTGATGTAGAGGCCGCCCCGAGCCGGAGCCAGGTCAGAGAGCACCACGGTGTGGCTGGCTGCCGTGCGCAGACGGACGGTGAGGCGCTGCTCGTCGTCGCCCCGCCGAGAGATCACCGCCAGACGTCCGCTGCCAACCAAGGGCAACCAGGTCGAGACGGTCAGATCGAAGGGACCGCTCACCCCCGTGGGCAGATCGAAACGCCACTCGCCGCCACCGTCGGGGTGCGAACCCATGGCCCGGCCGCTGACCACCCAGGGCACAGCGCGGGAAGCCGACAGCTCCCGAGCCAGAGACGAGATGACCAGGGCCAGGAGCAGAGCCGCCACCGTGCAACCCACCAGGCGGCCCACCGTCCAGCTCACCGACGCCATGGGGCGGCAAGCTTGCAGCTGCTCGTAGCCACCCAGGCGGTCGGCGCTGATCTGGCCAGCCACCAGGGGCAGGACCACCAGGGCCACCAAGGTCGCCACCAAGACCTGGTAGGTGTCCTGGGCCAGGCTCGCTGCCGGCAGTCCCCGCACCACCAGCCCGGCCAACAAGCCCGCCGCGACCGCCAGCAACAGGTTGCGCAGGGAGAGCAGCCGCCGAAAGGTCGCCCCCGCCACCAGTAGCGCGGTCAGGCTCACGAGGCGCTGCCCAGCAATGCGGCCAGGCCAGCCTCGGAGCCCGCATCTGCCAGCACGTCGTCGGCCGGTCCTACGGCGGCCACCCGGCCGTCCCGCAACACCATGATGTGACTGCAGAGCCGAGCCAGATCGTCGACCCGATGACTGGCCAGGACGATGCCTGCGCCCGCGGTGAGGCGCAGGCCCAGGTCGGCTCTGAGGCGGTGCAGCACCAGCGAGTCGAGCGCGCCGAAGGGCTCGTCGAGCAGCAGCACCGGCGGGTCGTCGAGCAACGCCTGGGCGATGACCACCCGGCGGGACTGTCCCAAGGAGAGGCTGCCCAGGCGACGGCCCAGCAGGTCGCTCAGCCCGAGCAGTTCGGCCACCCGATCGACCCGACCCACGATGTCTCGCATGGTGGCCATGGCGGCAAGCTCGATGAGCACATCATTCACCGTGAGCGCCGCCGGCCACTGCATGGTCTCGGGCACATATCCCGTGAGACGACGCGCCGCTCGAGTACCCGCGGCCTGGTCGAGCACGGTGACCGAGCCTGTGAGCGGCGTGGCCAGACCAGCGAGCACGCGGAGCAAGGTCGACTTTCCCGAGCCGTTGGGCCCCAGCAGCCCCCAGCACTGTCCCGCCGAAAGCGAGAGATCGACGTCGACGAGGGAGAGCGCCCGCCGTTGCCAAGCTCGGCGGTAGGCGTGAGAGAGTCGCGTTGCCGACAGCAGGGCCATGATCGCGGCGAGTCTAGCACTCCCGGGCGATCGATCGGCTGATTGGCCCCGGCCAGTGAGTTCACCGAGGCTCTCCAAGGCTCAGCTGGGGCCGCGCTGTGCCCTGGCTTGCCCACAGCTTGCTAGGCTGCGCCCATGTGGTCCTTGGTGACATCTGGCGGCCAGCGTTTGCCCATCCGCTCCCTGCCCTCCGTGGTGGGCCGGCACGAGTCCGCGGACATCGTGCTCCCCCACCCATCCATCGAGCCCCACCACGCCCGGCTGACCCTGGCGGACGACGGCTCCCTGTTTCTCACCGTCCTCGAGGGAGCCCTGGTCGAGGTGGCTGGCTGGCGCCTCGACGAGGGCGTGCTGATCCATGGCGATGAGCTGCTCATCGGCACGGTGACCCTGCGCGTCGTCGACGACGCGGCGCCGGTGGCTCCCGAGGCGGCGAGCCGGCGGGCAGGGCCTGATCACGAGGTGCCGGACCCCACGCCGACCCAGCAGCGCGAGTCGAGTGCGGACACGCTCCAGCTGCGCCGCCCTCCCCGCCATCCTCAGGCCGAGAAGCCGACCCAGGCCATCCCCCGCACGCCCCGTCGGCACTCGGTGCAGCCCGTGCGCAACCCGCAGTCCGCAGGCAAGAGCGGTCTGCTCCATGCCGACCTGACTCAGCTGGCCGGGGGCCAGAAGGCGTTGCTCATAGGCGGCCTGCTGATCGTGTGCGCCGCCCTGGTCTGGGGACTGGCGGTGTGGGTGCCCATGGTGTTGTGAAGCGGCCGATGACAGACGACCCTCCCACCACCACCGCGCCGCAATCGTTCTTTCGACAGCGGAGCGATGACAGTGACCCGAGCGGCGGCACGTCCACACCAGCCATGGCGCTCGATCAGGTGCTCGGCGACTTTCGTCTCGTGCGCAAGCTCGGCGAAGGGGGCATGGGGCAGGTGTGGGAGGCGGAGCAGATCTCTCTCGGTCGCTCCGTGGCCCTGAAGCTCATGCCTTCAGACAGGGTGCTCTCAGAAGTGCAGCTGGCCCTGTTCGAGCGGGAGGCCCAGGCGGGCGGACGGCTGCACCACCCCAACATCGTCTCCGTGCTGGCCTACGGCGAGACGGACGGCATGCCCTTCATCGCCCAAGAGCTGGTGGGCAACGGGCGCACGTTGAAGGATGTGATCCAGGAGGCTCGCCTGGGCCATGAGGTCGCCGACGACTGGTACCAGCGCATCGCGACCTTCTTCTCTTCCTGCGCCAGCGCGCTGCAGGTGGCCCATGATGCGGGGGTCGTGCACCGCGACCTCAAGCCGGCCAACATCCTGGTGGCCACCAACGACCGGCCCATGATCGCCGACTTTGGCCTGGCCCGGGTGAGTGGCGTGGCGTCCATCTCGCGCACGGGAGAACTGGCGGGCAGCTACTGCTACATGAGCCCCGAGCAGACCATGGCCAAGCGCATCGAGGTCGACGAGCGCACGGACATCTTCAGCCTGGGCACCACGCTCTACGAAGCGCTCACCCTGCAGCGGGCGTTCGACGGCGACAGCCAGCAACAGATCTCTCAGGGCATTCTGTGGACGGACCCACCAGACCCGCGCACGGTGCGCTCGAAGGTGCCCCGAGACCTGGCCGTGATCTGCGCCAAGGCCATGGAGAAGCGGCCCCGGGATCGCTACCCGTCCATGGCCGAGCTCGCCGCCGACCTGGAACGCACCCTGGCCCACCAACCGATCCGTGCTCGACCTGCGGGCCCTCTGCTCCGTGCAGGCAAGTGGGCCCGCCGCCATCCCACAAGGAGTGTGGCCGTGACCCTGACCGGCGTGGCCCTGGTGGCCATCTCGCTGCTGGCCCTGCAGCTCGAGGACACGGCGAGCGCCCTGGCAGAACGCAACACCGAACTCATCTCCACCGTGGCCACGAGAGATGCAGCCCTCGTTGAGATGGAGAACCAGCGTGACCGGGCGGACGCCAATGCCACCACGGCCCGAACCCACGCCGAGCAGGCCACCGTTGCAGCCGCCCGGGCAGAGGCCGAGCGCGCCAACGTCTTGCGGCTGTCCGCCTTTCAGGACCTGCAAGACTTGCAAGGAGAGGCGGACAGCCTGTGGCCCAGCACCCCTGCGCTCATCGGCAGGTACGACGCCTGGATCGCACGGGCGCGCACCTTGGTCGCAGGGCTTGAGCCGTCTCTCACGGGGAACGACGTGGGCCATCGGGCACAGCTGCTGGCGATCCGCGAGCGGGCCTTGCCCTACAGCGAGGCCGACCGGGAGAGCGACCGACTCACACACCCTGCGTACGCCGAGTGGAAGCGCACGGGTGACACGATCACGCAGACCCAAGAGGGGCTGGCGGCTTTTCGAGCTGGCCTGGGCGCCTCAGAGCCGAGCGCAGACCAGGCGAGCATGATCGCCATGGTCGAACAACAACTCGAGCTGGCGCGAGAGCAGCTCTCCGAGCTGAACGCAGCGATCCACAAGCGCAGGACGTTCGCCTTCGTCTCCGCCGATGACAGGTGGTGGCACAACCAGCTGACCCACCTGATCGACGAGATCGACGCCTTCGCCAGTCAAGAGACAGGCTTGCTCAACGGGCTGTCCCCTCGTTACGGCTGGGGCGTGGCACGCCGTCGAGCCTTCGCGGAGACGGTCGCTGCCCAGACCCTCAGCGGCCCTGAAGCCCGGGCCCGCTGGTCGGCCGCCCTCGCGTCCATTGCTGATCGCCAGCAGTGCCCGCAGTACGACGGGCTGAAGCTCTCGCCACAGGTAGGCCTGTTGCCCATGGGTCGGGACGCCGCATCGGGCCTGTGGGAGTTCTGGCACGTGCAGTCTGGCGACGAACCCCGGCGCGGCGCCGACGGCCAGCTGCAGCTCACCGACACCACGGGCCTCGTGCTGGTGCTCATCCCCGCTGGCAGCTTCTGGATGGGCGGGCAGGCTGACGACCCGGCCGGTCAGAACTACGACCCGAGCGCTGAAGACGATGAAGGCCCGGTGCACAGGGTCAGCCTGTCGCCGTACCTGATCTCCAAGTACGAGATGACCCAGGGGCAGTGGACGGCCTTCGTAGGCCACAACCCGAGCAACGACAACGCCACCAGCTACTCGTCCCAATGGAACCGCGAGGGCCAGCCCTGGTCTGCCCTGCATCCGGTCGAGCAGGTGAGCTGGGACGACGCGCTCACCGTGCTCCCCCGGCTCGGCCTGACCTTGCCCACCGAGGCCCAGTGGGAGTACGCCTGCCGCGCGGGCACGGAGACGGTGCACTGGAGCGGCGACGACACGACCTCGTTGCAGGGAGTGGCCAACGTCTCGGACGCTTTCGCCCACGAGAACGGCGGGGCTGGCTGGACCACCTGGGAACCTGGCCTGGACGACGGTCAGACCTCTGCCGCAGAAGTGGGCCTGTTTCGTGCCAATCCCTTCGGGCTCCACGACATGCACGGCAACCTGTGGGAGTGGTGCATGGACGGCTACGACGCCGCGTTCTACGCGGGCGGGTCATCGCTCGACCCGCTCAGCGACCCGGCGGGCAAGCGCAATCGCCTCTACCGCGGGGGCAGCTTCAGCAACTCCGCCGCCAGCACACGCTCGTCAGACCGCTACGGCGACACGCCGAACGACCGGGACGACTACCTGGGCATCCGACCCGCCCGAGCCCTGTCGCCCTAGCAGTGTGCTCGGCGCCGGTCACTCTCGGCTCGGGCTGCTAGGCCCCGGGCCGGTCGGCCAAGCTCTCCCAGAGCTGCTCCAGCTTCGCCGCTTGCTCGTCCCAGCTGAAGTCCATGGCCCGCTCGAAGCCTGCGTGACTCAAGCGCGCTCGGGTGGCCCCCGGCTGCACCGCCGCCACCAAGGCCGCGCCAGCCGCCTGGGCGTCACCCGGCGGCACGAGCAGGGCCGCGTCGCCGCAGGTCTCCGGGAAGGCACCCGCAGCCACGGCGACCACGGGCAGGCCCAGCTCCATGGCGTCGAGGGCCGGGATCGAGAAGCCCTCGTGCCGTCCCGCGAGCAGCAGCGCCTCGGCTCCCGACATGGCGGTGGACAGCTCGTCGTCGCTGAGAAAACCGGTGATGGCCACGGCCTTCTCCAAACCCAGGCGGCGTGCGGCACGAGCCACGGTCAGCGCCTGCTCCGGGTCTGCGCGACCGGCGAAGACCAGAGCCAGGTCAGCACACTGAGGATGGGCCCGGGCGGCGGCGAGCGCAGCCAGCATGTCCCCCACGGCCTTGTGGGCTTCGAGGGGGCCGATGGTCAGCACGTAGCGCTGGTTAAGGCCCATGCGTCTTCGGAAGTCTGCCAGCCGGGCCACGTCGTCGGTGCGTCTCAGCCCCGGCGTGGGACCATTGGTGACCACGTGCACCCGCGACGGATCGGCCAGGCCGTGAGCCAGCACTCCGTCGGCAGTGGTCTGGGAGACGGCGATGACCGCGTCGACCCGGCGCAGGTTGGCGGACAGGCACCGCGCCGCCCACAGGCGACGCAGCCATGAGACGCCAGGGTCCTGTTGCAAGAAGCGCAGGTCGTGCAGGGTGAGAGTCACGGGCACCGCGCTCACCCGGGCCACGGGCAGGGCCCCCAGAGCCAGCACTTCGGCGCCGGTGCTCTGCAGCAGCGCAGCCAGGCGGCGTCCCGAGCGCAGGCGTCCCCACGGGGTGTCCATGCCGGGGCAAGGCAGGCAGGACAGTCCTGGCAAGGGGTCGATGTCGGGGCGCACAAGGTGCAGCACGTCCACCTTGCAGTGCCTGAGGAGTGCGGCCCCCAGGCCCTTGAGTCTCGTGGCCGCGCCCGACGGCTGACCATCGAGCATGGTGGCGTCCACCAGGACCGTCATGGCAGCTGCTCCCAGAGCGCCATGGTGGCTTGGGCCTGGGTGGCAGCGGTGCGCTGGCTGGCATGGGCCAGTCCCCGAGTGGCCAGGTCGTCCGCCAGAGCGCCGTCGGCCATGACCCTGGCCAGGGCCTGGGACAGGCCTGCAGACGAGTTGCCATCCACAAGCAAGGCGGCCGGTCCCACGGCTTCGGGGACCGCACCTTGTTCAGCGGCCACCACGGGCGTCCCCACGGCCATGGCCTCGAGCACCGGCAAACCGAAGCCCTCGAAGAGCGAGGGGAAGACGACGCAGCGCGCGGCACGGTAGGCCGCGAGCAACTCACCGTCGGCGAGAAATCCGGCGAAGTGCACCCGGCCCGACAGATCGCCTTCGGCAGCCCTCTGCTGCAGGGCGGCGCTGGCATCGCCCGGCGGGCCAACGATCTGCAATGTCGCCTCGGGGAGGGACGCGACGGCGTCCAACAAGCGCGCCAGGTTCTTCTTGGCGCGCAAGCGTCCCACGACGAGCAGTGTGGGCGGACGCATGCTGGGAGGCGGCTGTCCTGGCTCGGGGCAGAAGCTCGGGTCGACGCCGTGGGGCACCACCGAGATGCGCGAGGCGCACCGGGGGTGCAGGCCGGCCAGTTGGTCTGCGGTGCGGCGGGACACACAGAGCAGGCTCGCGGCCCTGCGCACCGCACGTCCCAAGGCCAGACGGTGACGCCAGCTGTGATCGCCTTGCCGACCCTGCGCCACAGCCCAAGGCACCTCGTGCACCGTGGCGATCTGCGGGCACGCTGCCGTCCGGGACAAGGCCACCACCGGCGAGTGCAGCAGCTGCAGACCAGCGGCCCGCACCACCCGGGGAACCACCATCTCGCGCCACAGCCAGCTCGGCGTCACCGACGATGTGTGCACCTGCACCCGGGGATGCTCACGCCAGCGGGCAGGCACCTCGCCGTGGCTCAGCAGGTGCAGCTCGTGGGACCTGTCGAGCGCCAGCAGCCCGTCGATCAGCGTGGCCTGCGCCCGCTCCACGCCGGTTCGGTCGCGGTGCCCCTGGATGGAGATGTCGAGGCCGACACGCAAACGAACCTCACTTGTCCTGGCTGTCTGGGCCCTGCCAACGGGCCGTGTAGTGACGATCCAGTTCGAGGGCTGGCCCCGAGAACGGGTCGAAGGCCTCTGTGCCCCGGGGACCGTCCGGGCCTGCCGAGCCGTCCGCAGAGAGGCGAGTGGGACTGCTCCAACCCAGCTCTCCGTCGGCGGTGCGCACGCGCACGTACGCGTAGGTTGATCCCGTGGTGGGCACGACGAGCTCGGGAGCTTGCAAGGTCACGGTGAGCGCCTGTCCGCTCACGGTCTGCTCGCTCACCACCTCGCCGTCGACGATCAGCTCGATCAATGAGAGCTGCTGAGAGCCGAGCAGGTCGACCTCCACCAAAACGCCTCCCGTGGGGCCTGCGTCGGTCTGGGCAGAGACGCCCATGGGCACGCGGTCCCACTCGACCCAGAGGCTCATGCGGCAGGTGGAGGCGAAGGTCAGGCGACTGTGCAAGGCGTCGAAGATCTGGTCGCGCTCCACGGCGGGGACCCATGTGCCAGCGAACGAACCGTAGCTCGACTGGTGATCACTGGAAGCGATGAAGCCGAAGTGCAGACCACCATCGAGGGCCGCTCGAGCGAAGCGCTTCTCGTTCTTGGTGGGCACGGAGCGGGGGCCGCCCAGGACCTCTGAGGCGCCCCGGTAGCCCTGGAAGATCTCGACCACTCGGTCGTACTCCGGCTCGAAGTTGAGCCAGTCGAAGACGCAGGGGTTGCTCTGAAACATGCCCGCCGGCGTGTGCGGGATCGTCAGCACGTCATGACCCTCGAACTGAGCCCACACCTCGTCGAGATAGTCAGCCACGCCGTCATCCCGCTGGGGGTGAAACTTGCCGCGATAGCCGATCACCGGCGGCGGTCCGCTGCGGGCGATGACGTTGCGATGGCCGGTGAAAGCGTCCGCCCGCTCGTAGGCTGGCATCTGCACCATGCGGCCCGGCGCGTTGTAGGCCTCCATGGAGCCCAGGTTGCGCCACCAGTCGTAGGCGTTCATGTGTTCGAAGTGGTCGGTCACGGCCATGTACTGCAGCCCGCCCACGTCGTAGGCGTAGCGCACGGCATCGGTGAAGGGGCCATCCCAGTTCGAAGAGCAGCGGGACAGATCGGTGTGCCGGTGCAGATCACCTAGGGCGCAGAGCAGTTCCGTGCCATCGGCCAGGGTGCGGTGAGGCAAGGGCTCGGGGATGTTGTCCGCACCGTCACGCCAGGCGGGCAGGGGCGCGCCCTCGCCAAGCGGCAGGGCGGACACGGCGGCCCCCTTGCCGATGCGGCCCACGGTCACCCTGGTCTCTTCGGTGCTGATGGGCTGCCACCAGACCAGGTTGTCGCCGTAGATCTCCTGACCATCAGCGGTCTCGACCGTGAGCCCCCGTTCACGCTGGTCGCCGACCACCGCGAAGGCCGAGCCGCCCTTCTGCAACGGACCCAAGGCGAAGGGCGCGTCGCTGCGACCGTTGGAGCCGGTGAGGCCGTACTGGTGGGTGCCGCGGTACTCCCAGGTCTCGCCGTCGTAGAGGCTCAGGTAGGTGAACCAGATCGAGACCCGCCAGCCCACACCCGCACCGCCACGAGTCTCCACGAAGTCGGTGAACTGCTTCTCCTCCGGGTCTTGAAACTCTGGGGGCAGGGGCATGCCTCGGAAGGCCAGCAGCAACTGACCGCTGCCGTCGACCCGGATGCGGGGGCGCTCGCAGCCCTTGCGCAGATTTCGGTTGATGCCATCCATGAAGGGCTCGGCCAAGGGCGCCACCTGTCCTTCATCGATGGCCACGACCTCGACGGTGCGCACGTCGTGCAGGGCCTCGGTGAGCTTGTTCACCGAACCCTCCTTGCCCCAGTTCTCGGGGCCGACCTCATAGGCCACGTAGAGTCGCTCGTCCGCTGCTGCCACAGAAGCGTTCACTTCGAAACGGGGCGTGTCGGTCACGCGCCGGCGCACATCGACCTGGGGGGCACCTGCGGTTGAGAGGGAGACCTCGGCGAGCAGGACGTCGTAGTCACCGTCGACCGCCGCGTCCCAGACCACGGCGTAGCGACCGTCGCTGCGCGCGCACGATGACGGGAACCAGTGCCCCGCGGCGTCGTCCGACACAGCGACCGTCGAGCTCCAACCGCTCGCGGTGGCAAAGCCTCGGGCAGAGATCGAGCTGCCGCTGTCGTCCAGGGTCATCCAGACCAGCAGCAGGCTGCCGTCGTCACCGGCTGTCAACATGGGGTGCAATGCCCGCTCGCCCGCCGCGGCGACCAGGGTCGTCATGGGACTGGCGGCGCCCAAGGTGCCCGGCTCGGCGCCCGGCGCAAAGACCACCTCGTTCAGCACCCAACGGTCGCCCTCCTGCTCGGACCAGACCACGTGCAGGGCTCCGTCACCGTCGGCCCCCACCGCCGTGCCCAGCAGGTGGGTCGCGCCGGTCCGCACCGACACCACGGTCTCACCCCAGTCTGTGAGCAGGGAGAGCTCGACGCCGTCACCGGCCCCATCAAAGACCTGGTAGGACACCCAGACATCTGCGTTGGGCATGAGCGCCATGGCGGGCCAGTCTTGGGCCGCCGTGTTGGCTGGCCAGACCTCTGGAGGTCGCCGGGGATAGGGCTGCCGCTCAGCAGGCGAGCTGGCGTCGGTGGCGGGGTCGCCGCAGGCCGCGAGAGCCCAGCAAGCGAGCAGCAACAACGACGGGCGCAAACAGGTCAGGCGATGAGGCATGAAAGATGTTCTGGGCATGGCTGAGGAGAGTTTATGAAACCGCACTGACAAAGACGGACTCGAGCACCTCAGCGTGGGCATTCCATGTGAATCGCGCCGCCGTCTCTGCGGCCGCCGCGCCCAGTTCTTCTCGCCGGGAGCGTTCGCTGAGCAAGTCGAGGAGTCCATCTGCCAGCGCCTGGCGGTCCTGTGGATCCACCGAGAGCACCGCCTCGCCGCCGTAGTCGGCCATGGGCGTCCCGCTCGAGGTGAGCACGGCCCGGCCACAGACCATGGCCTCGAAGACGGGCAGACCGAAGCCCTCACCGAGCGAGGGATAGGCCACCACATCGGCCTGGCGAAGCAACGCGGCCAGATCGGCCTCGCTCACGGCCCCCGCCGCGGCCACGCGCCGGCCACCCGCAGGCAAGGCCCCCAGCTGGGCCAGGCGACGCTCGAAGTCCTCGCAGCCCCAGCCCTTGGGCCCGACTAGCAAGAGCTGGGCTCCCTGGCACTGGCCTGGCGTCAGAGCGAGGAACGCCTCCACCAGGGCCGCCTGATTCTTGCGCGGCTCACGGGTGCCAGGCACCAGCACCAGCGGACAGTCGCCGCCCCCTGTCAGGCCAGCCCCGGCGAGCACACTCTCCACCCGCGCGCGATCGTCAGGCAGGGGCAGGGCGCTCACGTGATCGCAGCCCAAGGGAGCCAGCACCAGCTGATCGGCTCGGGCGACCCCGAGGGCCAGGGCGTCGTCTGCGGTAGCTCGCGACGGCACCACGATGGCTGCCGCCCCTTGGGCGCGACGCATCAGCCGCCGGCTCACCGTGCGCACGAAGCGCTCGCTGTGCCATCCCCGGCCCTGCATGAACAGCACGTCGTGGACCGTGAGCACCTCGGGCACGCGAGCCACCGGGGCAAACACCAGGTCGGTGTGATGAAAGACGTCGAGTGACGGCAGGAGACGTTCGACAGACAAGCCCAGAGGCGCCAGCAGCTGCTGCAGCCGAGCGGGGAAGCGACGAGGTGCCACCCCGGGCAAGCGCAGCTCTGGGCGGGGACGACGCCAGGCCAGGGCCCAGGGCACGATCTCAACCCGGCCACGCCGCCGCAGGGCAGCCAGGCTCTCCCGTGCAGCCCGCCCCATGCCGGTGGCGCCAAACAACGCCGGACGCACATCGAAGCCCACCACCACCTTGCCAGTCTCTGCAGGCTCAACCATCGGGGGCGCCCTCCGTCCCCAATCTCAACGGCCAGACACCGGCGGCGGCCAGGCCCAGCAGTCCCAGGCCCACACCGATGAGCAGCTGCACCAGGGCAGGCGCGCCGGCCCAGAGCGGGCTGGCCAGCCTCTGCACGATCAGCACCCCGGCGGCACAGGCCCCTGGGCGCGACAGATCTCTCAGGGACGGCCCCACCCCCGTGAGCCGCAGCGCCACCCCCACGGCGCCCGTGAGCACCATGGCCTCGGTCATCACCGTGGTCCAGGCCGCCCCCTCGATGCCGTAGCGTGGGATGGCCCACAGGTTGGCGGCCACGTTGAAACCCGCCGCCGCCGCGGAGATGAACATCATCTTGCGCTGGTATCCCGCAGCCAGCAGCAGATGCACATGGGGGTAGGCGCAGAACACCAGCACCACCGCCAGGGACAAGATGCCCAGGGCGTCCGCAGCCACGCCGTACTCTGGGGGATACACGATGCCGATGACCTGGGCCCGCAGGCCTGGCACCAACGCGGTGACCATCACGCCCGCTGAGAAGAGCAACCGCAGGGTGCGCCGATAGAACGGCAGCAAGGCGGCAGGCCCCTTGGCCCACAACCGGGAGTACACCGGGAACACGACCTGGCTCACCAGCACGGGCACCATCAAGACGAAGGTCATGATGCGATAGGCCGCCGAGTAGTGGGCCACGGCGACCTCGCCCAGCAGGGGCCGGAGCATGGCCGTGTCCACGTAGAAGTAGAGCGAGGCCAGGGTCATGGAGATGCCTGCGGGCCAGGCCTGCTTCCAGAGCTGAGACCGCTGGGCTCGCGTCGCATCGAAGCGGATCGCAACCCGCCTGCGGGCCCACAGGTAGCCCAGACAGCCGGTCACCAGGGGGCCCAGCCCGAAGGCGATCAGGTAGGGAGCGGGGCCGTCCACGCCGGCGACCGCGAGCACGGCGGTGCCCATCAGCCAGGCGGTCTGGCCGGACAGCGACGCGGTGACAACCCAGCGGAAGGCCATGTCCACGTGGAAGATCGCGCTGGCGCCTCCCGGGGCGTGGAAGAACAGGTGCAGGGCGGCCAGGGAGAGCAGCCCGAAGCGCATCCCCCAACCCTCAAACAGGAACGCCAGGGCCACCAGCAGGGCCACACCGAGCGCGGCGATGAAGGCCTTGATCAAGACCAGGGTGCCGATGAGCTGGCCCGCGTGGGCCCGGTCGCGGCTGGCATCACGAATGACGATGGTGCCCAGGCCGAAGTCGAGCACGTTGTTGAGCAGCTGATACAGGGTCAGGTACCAGGCGAAGATGCCGAAGTTGACCTCGCCCAGCTGACGGGGCAGCAGCACGGCCGTGATGACGAAGGACAGCGTCGAGGTGTAGAGGCGGCCGGCGATCTGTCCCGCCGCGTTGAGGCCAACCTGCCGGGAGAGACTCACCTCGTCGCTCCTGGCCAGCCCACCGAGCGCCACCACGGGCAGCGCTGGCGGTGCCGCTTGATAGGCTGGCGTTCCCCTCGTGGAGTCAGTCTGTGCTCGCCATCGTTCTCGCTGCTGGCCGCGGTCGCCGAGTGGGCGGCCCCAAGGCCCTGCTCGACCTGGCTGGCGTCAGCGCCCTGGAGCGGGTCCTGTGGGCGCTGCGAGGTGGCGGGCTGGAGAACCTCAGGGTGGTCCTGGGAGCAGAGGCCGAGAGGGTCGCCGAGCAGATCGACCTGAGCGGCGTGGCCGTGACGCACACAGCAGACATCGACCGGGGACAGACCGCGTCGCTCAAGGCGGGCCTGGCCCTGGGCCCGGTGGACGACGACGGCTTCGTGGTCCATCCCGTAGACGTGGCCTTGGCCGATGAGGAATCCGTGGCCACCCTGCGCGCGGCCTTTCTTGCACGAGGTGCTGAGACCTCGATCGTCGTCCCCAGCGTGGCGGGTCGCCGAGGACATCCGGCGTTTTTCGCCGCCGCACTGGCTGCCGAGTTCGCGGCCCTGGGTGATGACGAGCCCGCCCATCGGATCGTGCGTCGCGACCCTGGCCGGATCTCTCATGTGGTCATGGACAGACCGTGGCTCATCCGCGACCTGGACCTGCCGGCCGACGTGGAAGCCGCCAGGGCTGAGCTGAGAGAGCGCCCTCTGCACTGACACCAACAAGCCAGCAGGTCTGGCCGGGCCGGGCCGGCGATCAGCCGACGAGCAGCACCTCGACCCGGTTGCGGATCTCGTCGCGAACCAAGCGGAAGGCCGTCTTCACCTCGGCGTCGCTACCACCCACGGCGGAGGGATCGTCGAGGGGCCAGTGGATGGTGGTGACCTTCTTCTTCAGCTTGGGCGGCACCTCGTCGGCGTCAGAACTCAAGGTGATCAGGGTGTCGATCTTGTTCAATGGCACCTCGTCAAACGAGGTGGCACCCTGCACCGAGATGTCGATGCCCAGTTCGCCCATCACCTCGACGGCGTGGCCGCTGGGGCCTTCGGGAGCAAGCCCCGCGCTGAAGATCTTCAGGCCAGAATTCGCCATGGAGCGGGCGAAGCCTTCAGCCATCTGGCTGCGGGCATTGTTGCCCTTGCAAACGAAGAGGAAGTTCTTTGGCTTGGCCATGGAGAGGGTTCCTCAGTGTGCCGGGATAGCGTGAGATTCGACCGTGCATGTTAGCAGCAATGGCCAACTCAACCAAGGCGTGGGATGGCCGAGCCAGGTCCTTTCTGCCGACGTCTCGCTTGACCTGAGCGGTCAGGGGTCCTCGTCCCGCCAAACGCTGAGGAAATCGATGGCTGCCTGGAGGGGCTTGCTGATCACGCCCACGGGAAAGACCGCCACGTCCAGGCGCTCGAAGGGTCCGGTCACCTGGACCTCACAGATGAGGTTGCGCTGGATGAAGCCCCAGAGGGAACCCAGCACCCCCTCTGGTTCGCTCATCAGCAGCAAGTACAGGTCGAGGGCTCCGTCCCTGTCGACGCGCCCCTGCCCGGTGAGGGCCAGCAGCCCGAGATCGACGCTGAGCTGGTTGATGGTCAGGATGCCGTCCCAGAGATTGAGTTCGGCCACCAGGCGCTGGTCATTGCGGCGCTCAGCGGGGCCGAGGGTGAGGGCCTGGCGGATCAAGGTGAGCATGCGGGACTCGGCAAAGCGACCGGCCCGGATGGCCAGCTCGCCCCGACCTTGCATCTGATCCAGGTTGTCCATGTCACCCGAGCAGAGCACTCGGCCTGCGACCCAGCCCGCCAGGGGGTTCTCTCGCGCGAGTTCAGGAGCCAGGCTGCCCTGCAGGTCGGCGAGGTTCAGCTCTTTGAGCGACAGGTCGAGACGAAAGCGGTTATCTGCCAGGTCGAGTTCGCCCGAGCCCGTGAAGCCGCCCTCGGCCACGAGCCCGGTGACCTCGGGCACCACGAGTCGTTCGCCGGAGACTTCGAGCCGCCCCACCACGTCGTCGAGAGTCAGCCCCAGACCCTCCAGGTCGATGGCCTGGACATGGAAGCCCCCCTGCCCCGTCACCGCCGGAGTCGCTCCCAGATCGAAGTCCCAGGAGAGCTCGAGGTCGAGGTCGAACTGACCCCCATCTCGGCAGCGCACCACATCTTGCTCGCCGTAGACCGGGACCAGCCCCAGCAGGGTCTCCTGAAACCCTCCGTCTCGAATGGTGATGGCCAGGTCGAGCCCCTCTGCCGTGCCCTCGATGTTGGCCACCATGGAGCCCTCGTTGAAGGACCAGGGCTCGGTGGTGACCGAGAGCTTCCCGGCGGTGAGGTCGAGCGGCAGGGTCAGGGGGCCCAGTGGGACGGGAATCAGGGGCGAGTCGATCACGGCCTCCCGAATGACACCGTGGATGTCCGGCAGGTCCTGGTGCAAGGCTGTGATCTGCAGGTCGGCTCGGCCTTGTGGGCGAGTGAGCCTGGCCAGCAAGGGCCCCCAGGGTTCGCCGATCAGGCGCACGATGCCCGGCGTCAGCATGAGGTCTTCGGTGGCCAGGCGCTCCAGGCCACCGTTGCCGAAGACCAGGACCAGCCGTCCGCCTCCCCCTCCGAAGTCGATGGTGGCGTCGATGGTCTGGCCGTTCTGGGCCACCAGCACCTGGCTGCCAGGGTAGTTCTCCAGGGGCCAGGAGTCGGCCAGCAGAACCACGTCGAGGTCGTGAAACCAGAGTGGCGGCAGGTCACTCGAGTCGTCGCCTTCAGAGGCCTCGTCGACCAGGTCGACGATGGTGGCGATCACATCGATCAGTGAGGCCACCATGCTGCCCAGGGTGTCGGCGGTGGGCACGATGGCCACTCGGCCACCCCGCCCATCGATGCCCATCAGCTCTGCGGTCAAGCCCTCGTCCCAGCCCACGGCCAGATCGATGTCGAGGCGGGACAACTGCACCACGTCGTGGCTGCCCGTCTCGTCAGCCAGGGCCACATCGAGCAGGGCCACGCCTCGGGGCAGATCGAGCTCCAGGCCAGAAAAGCTCAGCTGCTGCTCCAGCCCGTTGAGCTGGATCTGCTCACGGACCGCGTCTGAGGCCAGGTCATCAAGGGCCCACCAGCTGCCCACAGTTGCCAGGGCCAGGGCCCCCAGACTCAAGGCTGTGCGCATGGACTCGGGGTCACCACAGCAGGCCTTCTTCTGGATCATGAAACAGGTGAAACAGGCGCACTTCGTCGGCGCTGCGCAGGCGACGCTCGCCCAGCTCTCCCCAACCGGGGAAGTAGTAGCCGTCCCGATACCCGTACTCAGGGTCATGGAGGGCCTCGCCTCCCGGCCGGCGCGGGTCGTCTGCAGCCAGCTGGAAGAACTGACACTCGTAGAGTTGCAGCTGGCCGTCGGCCTCTCGCTGGCTGAAGCGGAGGCGCAAGAACTCCGAGGGTTCGCTGGCACTGCTGGGGGCGTCGAAGAACATGTCCACCACCCGGCGACTCCAGGGCAACACCACCAGAGCCCCCGAGAGCCGCTCCGGCCCTTGCCAGACTTCGCTGACCTGCAGCGCCGGTGCGCTGGAGGCGGGGTCTGGATCGTCCAGGATCAGCCCCTCGAGAGGCAGGGTCATGGACTCACCGTGGGTGCGGGTGGCGGTGAGCTGAAGGTGCACGGTACGCACAGTGCGGCCGTCGACCTCGTTGAGATAGGATCCTTGGCAGCGGACGATGAAGGCCTCGCGCTTGTTCTCGAAGGACCACGAGCCAATGGTGTCGCCGAACTCGGCCCCCACAGGACCGTAATAGCAGCGAGGCGCCGGGGTCGCACAGGCGACCGCTAGCAAGGCGAGGGCGGGCAGGCCGCGCAGCATCATCTTCTCATCCGTGGCGAGACAACGGTGACCAGCATACTCCCCAGGCACGTGGTCCTCTCCCGCGGGAAGGACACGCCTCATCTGCGCCTGCTCGGGGACGCCTATGTGTCACGGTCCCTGCCCTTCGATGTGCTCACCCCGGCGCGCTATGCCGCCCTGGCTCGAGCGGGATGGCCCGGGCAGAGCCCTCCCACCACGGCCTTGGTGCGCCTGCCTTCCGGGGTCTCCCCCGCCGACATGAGCGCCCTGACCGCCGCCGCGGCCACGGGGGAGACCCGCTGGATCGATCCGCCAGCGCACATCGCCGCGGTCCATGACAAGGAGCTGTGCCTCGAGTTGCTGGCCAGCGCCGGCTTGGCTGTGCCGCCCACGGTGGTGGCGCGCCGTGAGCAGCCCCTCGACCTGTCGTCCCTGCCCGGCGAGAAGTTCGTGGTCAAGCCCATCCGGGGCTCGTCGGGCCGGGGTGTCACTGTGGGGCTCTCACGCGGCGAGGCGGGAGCCCGGGCCCAGGCCTACGCAGAGCTGTGCGGGCCAGCCCTGGTCCAACCCCTGCTGGGCGGTGGGCTCGACCGGCGGCTTGTGCTGGTGGGAGGTCAGCTGGTGGCGGCCATGGAGCGCATTCCCGTGGCCGGTGACGGGCGAGGCAACACGGTCTATGGCGCAGCCGCTCGCGCCTTTGAACCCAGCCAAGAGGAGCTGCAGCTGGCCCAAGACGCGGCCCGCGTCCTGGGACTGTCCGTCGCCGGAGTGGACCTGCTCCGGGACGGTGATGCGCCGCTCATCCTGGAGGTCAACACCTGCCCGGGCCTGGCTGCCCTGCAAGCCGCCACCGGTGCCCAGCTCGGTGCCGCCCTGGTCCGCCATGTGCTCGGCGAGTCAGCGGTCGTTTGACCCCGGCGGGCACCGCCCGGCATGCTGGCGGCCGAGACGACATGACCACCAGAGCAATCATCAGCGACATCCACGGCAACCTGGGCGCCCTGACTGCCGTCCTTGAGGACGCCCGCAGCCACGGCGCTGAGGTCTTCTGGTGCCTCGGCGACGTCGTCGGCTACGGCGCACGTCCCCTCGAATGCCTGGCCCTGGTGCGCGACACCTGCTCGGCGATCATCAAGGGCAACCACGAACAGGCTGTCATCGACGGGCCAGCGGGCTTCAACCCCCTGGCCAGCGCCGCGATCCACTGGACCCAGGGGCAGCTGTGCCGCGAGAGCACCCTGGTGCCCGACGCCATGCAGTTCATCGCCGGGCTCGACGCGCGCCTCGACTTTCCCGATGCGACCCTGGTGCATGGTTCGCCCCAGCATCCCCTCGACGAGTACCTGTTTCGGGAGGACACGTTCGACTACCTCCCCCGAGGCCGTGATTTCTCACCGAAGCTCACCAACTGCTTCGCGCTCATCGATCGCCCCTGCTTCGTGGGACACACCCATGTCCCCGGGGTGATCGACGCCCAGATGAGCTGGACCGAGCCCGCCGACTGCGACGACCGCTTCGACACCGAGGGCAAACCCTGCTTCGTGAACATCGGCTCGGTGGGACAACCGCGAGACGGTGACCGGCGGGCCTCCTACGTTCTCTGGGACGGCCGCAACGTCTTCTTTCGCCGTGTCGAGTACGACGTCGAGGCCTCTGCCGAGCAGATCTTTCAGGCTGGCGAGTTGCCCGACATGCTGGGCAAGCGCCTGCTCGAAGCCTGGTAGGGCGCCCTGCTGGTCGGCCTGCCCTTCGGTGCAGGCCAGGCCTGGGCACAGATGTCCCCGGCAGCTCAGCCCTGGTCCAGCAGCCGCAGGTGGAAGGCGCCGTCATCTGCCGTGGTGCTCACGCGCAAGGCTCCGTGATGCAGGGCCCGCTCCCGTGGGTCGGCGAGCGCCGTGGGCTGGAGTTGCACCACGCCGCCAGCGTGCGCGCGGAGCAAAGCCACCGAGCGAGGGTCGTCGATGTCGGCGTTCGGCCCCACCAGGATGCGCCAACCTGACGCCAGGCCATGCTCCCGATCAAGCAGGCTGTCCAGTTGTTCCAGGCTCAGCTCGTCGAGCTGCAGCACCAGCCCCCCGAACAACAGCGGCAAGAACTCGGCGCCCGCGGGGACGGGGTCGGGCTCGGCGACACGCCCGCGCAGATCGACCACCAGAGAGGTGCAGCCCTTGCCGCCCCGCTGCTTCAACCGAAACGAGGTGAGATCGACGGTGCCCTGCAAGAGCTGGGTCGCCGACTCGTCATCGACCAGCTTGTTCAACGGGGGGACGCGCTCCTTGGTCACCGGTTCCAGCCCGTCGAGGGAGCGCACCGTCTTGAACGACGCCTTGACGAAACTGGGCCAACTCCCGGCCTTGGCCGCGCGCCCACGGAGCCAGCGCAGGGTCACGGGATGTCCCGCATTGCCACTGCCCAAGGGGCCGTCGTCCACCGCATCTGCCAGCCCCACCATCTCGCGCGAGCGGGCAGCCCGGGCCCACACCGAAGCCAGGCGGGGTGCCAGGTAGCGATCGTCTGCCTTGGTCTCCACGCGCACGTCTGCTCCTCGGCGACGCCAGCCATCGACCGCCCCATGGAGCTGCCGGCCGGCGCCGTAATCGTCCAGGACGATCTGCAGGCCGCCGAGCTTGTCTGTCCCGCGCCGCCCTGCAGCGGTGAGCAGGTCGGCCACCACTCGGATGTAGGCCAGATCGAGCAGGGCGTTCTTGCTGTAGCGATCAAAGAGCCGGTTCGGGATGGTCACCGCGGTGAGCACCAGCCCCTCAGAGCCCAGGGCTGCCAGCTGTTCAGCGAGGGTGTTCCAGCCGCTGGCCACACGGGACGACTTGGTCTCCACGTGGCCTGCCACGGCCGCGGCGACCGGGGCCAGATCGCCAGGCAGCAGACACGCGCCCACGATGGCCGCGCCCAACAGCTCTCCCGTGCCCGTCTCGTCGGCGCCCAGCAGGACCTCTGCCTCGCTCTCGACAGTGGGTAAGTCTGGCTTTCGCCGGGCCTTCGGGCTGCCCAGCATGGTGGCCACGTCGTCCTCGAGCAGTCGGCCCTCGCCGTCTTCGGGCCGCACGGTGCTGACCAGCTTGCCTGACGTATAGAAGGTGAAGATCGAGCGCCCGGCAGTACGCACCTCGAAGGCCACGTAGCGGTTCTTGGGATTCTTGGTCAGGGTGTGGCCCTTGCCGCTGAAGAGGGCAGACAGCGCCTTGCGCTGCCCCCCGGGAACCACTCGGGTGACAGGTCGGTTCACGAGAAGGACTGCCAAGGGGAGCGAACGAGAGGGCCTGAAAGGGCGGCACTGTATCCCCTGGCTTGGCCCGGCTCATGCCCGAGCCCGAAACCAACAGATAAAAGGTTCCGGGTCGGCCACGCCCCCCAGCGCAGTCGACCCGGAGATCCAATTCCCCCAGTGAGCGCCGAAGCCCTCACCAGTTAGTCGTTCTCTATTCACTCGAGATCTGGTCGGCAGACCGGCTACCACCCAGCTCTGCGGAGGCAACCAAGGACCGGGCCATAACGATCTGCACCGATCTGTCTGTCCTTAAAACCGGGAAAGACCTGCAGGGCGAACGATAGATTTGGGATTTCTTTTCGATGGGTGGTTCGTCCTTTCTTCAGAGAAACCTGGCCGTGGCCACCAGGCACTCGGAAACCGCCCGCTGCGCCCCGCCTCCTGTGTCGGACGTCATCTGCACGGGTCGCCTGATAGAGTGCCCTGCCCCACCCATCTGCCGAAGGACACCCGATGATCATCCTCTCCAACATCGCCAAGCTCTATGACGGCAGCTCAGCCGACGAGAGCGCTGTCTCGACCGGCGTCGATCTGTCCCTCGACGGGGGCCAGGTCTCCGAGGTGCGGCCCCATGACAGCGAGCTTGCGGTGGGCAGTGAGCACACCCTGATCGACTGCACGGGCCTCACCGTGACCCCTGGGCTGATCGACTGCCACGGCCACATCACGGTGCTGGGCCTGGATGACACCTCCATCGACCTGATGAACACGGGCTCCTCCCTGGTCTGGGTCGAGAAGGTGCTGCACACCACCCTTGTAGACGGCGGCGTCACCACCATGCGGGACATCGGCGGGGCCACCGACATGATGAAGCGCCTGGTCGACAGCGGCGCCATGATCGGTCCCCGGCTGAAGATCGCCATCTGCATGCTCTCCAGCACGGGGGGACACGCTGACTTTCGCGGCCCCGATCGCTGCCATGCCCAGCTCAGCCGGCTCTGGCCCGAGGCGGCGGGTCGGCCCTCGTCCATCGTCGATGGCCCCTGGGCGGCGCGAAAGCGCGTGCGCGAGATCGCCGCCTGCGGTGCCGACCTGATCAAGATCTGCGCCAGCCCCGGAGTGGCCTCCCCCGGCGACGCCCTCGAGCACCGCGACCTGCACCCGGCAGAGGTCGAGGCCATCTGCGATGAGGCCCACGCCCGGGGCCTGCGGGTCGCCGCCCACGCCCACAGCTGCAGTGGCATCGAACAGGCCATCCGCTCAGGCGTCGACGACCTGCAGCACATCTCCTTCATGGACGAGCGCCTGGTCGAGCTGGCCTACGAGCACGGCTGCACCGTGACCCCCACCTCGTGGATCATGACCGCGTTGCAGTCCGCCACAGGCCTCTCAGACTTCGTCATGGACAAGGTCAAGCAGGTGGCAGAGGTCCACGCCCAGGCCACCGCTCACGCCCACACCGGCGGGCTGAAGATCCTGGCTGGCACCGACCCGGTGCTACCGGGCATGCATGGTCGCAACTACATGGAGCTGGTGGCGCTCATGGGCGAAGGCATGTCAGCCCTGGCAGCGTGGCACGCCGCCACGGGTCTCGCCGCAGCAGGCATCGGTCAGGACGACGCGGGCACGCTCAAGCCAGGCCAGCGCGCCGACCTGCTGCTCTGCAACGCAGACGTGGTCGACGACCCCTCAGCACTTGATCGAGGCGCCCTCGTCGAAGTGGTGAAGGACGGGGTCGGCTATCGCAATGGTCTGCCCACCCTGCCCCAGTGCACCTACCGGGACAGCCTCTCCGGCCAGCTGAATCCGGACGGTCTCCGGCCCTGATCTCAGCCGCTGCCTTGAGGGCCTGACGGGAGCGGGGCTGGCCTGAGATGATCCCCAGACCAGCCCCGAGTTCAGGCCACGACCGGCAGGGTCAGTTCAACGAATGACCATGTGCCAGGGCAGGATCGCCTGGACCGCGTCAGCGTGCAGTGCCCGGGGCTGGGTCGCGAGTCGTTGCGCCACGTCGAGCAGCTCGCCGAAGCCCAGGCCGATCAGCAGACGTTCCTCGGCAGAGCGAACCTGCACCATCTGCTCCATGCTCTCCTCGATCTGCTCGAGGATGTTTGGCGCTTCTGGCAACTCGATCAGCGGCGTGCTGTCGACGTCGAGGCCGGCCATCACGCAGGCCAACTCGATCGAGTCGGAGAGGCCGCCCAAGGTGTCGATCAGGCCCAGGTCAATCGCTTGGCGGCCTGTCCACACCCGACCCTGGGCCAGTTCGCGCACCCGCTCTTCGGGTAGGTTGCGGCCCACGCTCACCTTGCCGATGAACTCGTCGTAGGTCACTTCCATCCAGTGGGTCATGGTGCTCTTCAGGCCCTCGCTCGGGCCATGGGCCAGCAGGGACATGTCGTCACCTCGGGGGCCCACCGCCACGGTCTGCACGGACACACCCACGGACTTCAGCGCCCGTGAGAGATCGGGAAGCATGGACACCACCCCGATGGAACCGGTGATGGTGGAGGTCTGGGCCACGATGGCGTTGCAGCCCATGGAGATCCAGTAGCCGCCCGAGGCCGCCACCGAACCCATGGAAGAGATGACGGGCTTGTCCTCCTTCACCTTCTCGATGGCCTGCCAGATCATGTCACTGGCCAGGGCGCTGCCCCCCGGGCTGTTGACCCGCAGCACCACCGCCTTGCAGTTGTCGTCGCCGCCAGCCTTCTGCAGCGCTTCGACGATGGTCTCGCTGCCCATGCTCGCAACGTTGCCCTGAAAATCGACCTGGCTCTTGCCGCTGATGATGGCGCCGCTGGCATAGATCACCGCCACGTAGGGCTCGTCAGGCAGCTTCACCTTGGGCGGGTTGAGCAGCTTGGGCAGCATGGTCATCAGCGCGAAGGGGTTGTCGAGCATGGCCTCGATGTCCTCTTGCGTTCGATCGCCGTAGTGCTCGACCATCTCGTGGTCGGCGCCGAAGAGCACATCCATCACGTCGTCGAACTCGTCCTCGTAGACGGCAGCGTCGATCAGTCCCCCCGCCGCCGCGTCAGCGGGACTGACGATCATCTTGTCGAAGAACGCCAGCACTTCATCGTCGCTCAGGCCACGGTGCTCCGCCACCGTCCCGATCAACTGGCTGAAGTACTCGTCGAGCAAGATCTCGATCACCTCGCGCTGACCGGAGCTCATCTCATTGAAGGCGAAGTTCTCGTAGGCCGTCTTGTAGGCACCCACGTGCAACACTTCGACCGACAGATCGAGGCTGTCCAGCAGGTCCTTGTAGTACATCAGCTCGGCCAACATGCTCTCGAGGATGATCATCCCCGAAGGTGGCACGATGAGCTGATCGGCCAGGCTGCAGAACAGCAGGCTGTTGCGGTCGAGCACCTCGGTGTAACAGACCACCGTCTTGCCTGCGTCCTTCAGGGCGCTCAGCTCGGCCAGCAGATCGATCGACTTGGCCAGGCCGGGGATGCCTTCGACCACGAGGCGCACTCCGGACACGCTGTCATCCGCCGCGATGTCCCGGACCTGCTGCAGCTTGGCTCTGAAGTTCCGCCGACTGGGGCCCAGGGGATTCTCGGCTGTGGGATCTTCTGCCGCGCCCGCGGTGATGACCAGTTCAACGACCTGGGCGGGCGTGGCCTTTCTCGCCGGTGGGTCCTGTTGTGCCGCCAGTGGTGAAGAGAGCAGAGCGAGACCGAAGAGCAGCGAGACGAGACGTGCCGGGACCGACATGACCGAGACCTCAGGGAGAGGGAGCGAACACCTGCGCGGGCCTCGGGCGGCCTGCGCGAAGTGGTGCCTCATCATGACTGATCTGTGGGCTCAGGGCCTCGACGAGCCCTTGGCGAAAACGTGACAGCTACCCGCGTTGCTCACCAGCTTCTGCTGCGGCCCCGTCTGGAACTGCTGGGTCATGCCTGCCAGCAGCGTGTGGGGAAAGTACCACGCGCTGCTAGAGCTGGAAGTGGGCCAGAATGCCATTGGACATGGAGCGCCCCGCGACCGCACCACCGTCGACGATGACGAACTGCACGTAGACATCAAACGGGCCGCCGCCACCAGCCACCGAACCGACCTGCACCTCACCGTTGCTGTCCGTGGTGAAAGGCCCGATGAGGAAGTCTGGGGCCGGCACCAGGATGCCACCGGAGAACGGCGCGAAGACCGAGTTGAGCGAGAAGACCAGGAATGCCGGAGCAGAGGGCAGGGCGTCGGTCAGGTTGAAGTCAGCGGTACCGCCCGTGGACAGATCGCCACAGGCTTCGAGGGCAGGCTCCAGGCCGCCCGTACCCGCCAGAGCGTTGCCCAGGTCGGTGGCCACGGAGACGCAGCCCCCGGCCAGGGGCAGCTGAAAGTCAGCGATCACCGGGCGGTGGTCAGAGGCGATGCCCGACGCCAACTGGTAGTTGATAAAGAAGCCCGACAGCTCAGGAGGTTCGAGGCCAGAGGGCACCGGCGTCGAGTTGAAGACGATCGAGTGGCGCAGGGTGGCGATGCTGTCCTGCCAGGAGATGTAGTCGAGCTTGCTGGACGACTGGGTGCTGATGTTCCCGGTGAAAAACTCGGCAGAGGCATCGTAGGTCATGTCGGAACCATCCCTGTCCGTCCCGTCAGTTCCGCCCGTCACAGCCGCCCTCGTGATCCAGCTAGCTGGGCCCTTGCCAAAGACCCCTTCGTGCTCGTTCCAGTCGCCACCGGCCATGACCACCGTGTCGGCGGAGACCAGCGTGGTAGCGGCGGGGCTCAAGATCTTGCTGTTGGGGTCGGCGGCACCTCCTCCGAGACCGTTGAACATGGCGTCGATGTAGTAGGCGATGTTCTGGCCCGCCGCCACGCGCTGGTCGTGGTCGCTGCCGCCACCGCCAGCCTTCAGGTGGCTGTTGCCGATGACCAGGTCGCCCGTGTAGGTGCTGTCGGGAAGGTCAATCTCTGTGTGCATGAAGCCACGGATGCCGCCGTTGACACCGGGAGAGTAGAGGTCGCCCAACTGCAAGAAGTCGTTCAGCTGGTCGACGCCGTCACCGTTGAGGTCGGCGAAGGGGTAGCGGCTCATGATCACGTTGCGGTTGAAGCCATCGGTGATGCCGCTGACGAAGACGAAAGGTAGATCGTAGGACGGTGCGTAGAGCTGCACGTAGGCAGCCACCGCCGCGCCCCCGTTGAAGGGGTCGTTGCCGCCGTGCATGAACAGATCGAGCACGGTCTCCATGGTGCTCACGGAGTCAGCGCCGGATCCCGTCCCGTTACCCGAGTTGTCCGCGCACTCTTGGAGCAGCAGGACGTCGGGCTGGAAGGACGCCACGATCCGCGCCAGGGCCTCCCAGTTGGTCAGCCCCGCTGCCTTGGCGTTGGTCGAGCACAGACCGTCCTCGACGTTCCAGGTCATGACCCTTAGGTCGCTCGGATCGGTCTTGGTCCAGTCGCCAGCGGCCGGGTTCCATTGTGCCGCTGCGGGGAGGCTGACCAGACAAAGTGCGAGAGCGGCTGTCACGTAGCGCCACGACGCACGACGGAAGAACGAGAGAGACATCATCGATGAGAACCAGTGTGGAGGACGTCGGGCCTGAAGAGGAGAGCGGGTGAGAAACCACCCGGTGCCCGACTGCGAGCACCATGAAAACTACCAAACAATTGCGATTCCCGCCGGAATCGGCGGCTCTGGGGCCCAGGCGACGAGGGGCGGCTCACAGCCGCACCTCAGCGTCTTGGCCTCACAGAGAATCTAGCCCAAGAATGACACGCCGGTCAGTAGCGGGCCCGCAAGCGCACGAAGTCCACCTGTGGACGGGCCGAGTCGGGGCCGAAAGGAGCCAGCTGAGGCTGGGCGGAGAGGTCGAATTCGACCTGGAAACGCACCAGGGGGTAGCCATCCAGGTCGGTCAGGTCAGAGACCCAGGCCGTGGTGGTGGTCGTATCCGGTACGTCAGAACCAGCCACGATCGGGTAGGCCCCCTGGAACAACAGCCGCACGTGGGCGTTGTCGCTGAGCACGTCCTCCAGGCCCAACTCGTCTTCAGGCGAGTCGACCTTGATGTCGTTGTACGGCGGGGCGTTGGGCCCAGGACCCAGCCCAGGATCATCGAACCCGGCGTCGATGACGTACCGAGCGGGCACGGGGGCTGCGGGCACCGCACCACCGACCCGGACCCGGCCCTCTTCTCCGGCTGGCACAGCGCCCAGGGCCGCCACGTTGGACGTGCCGTGAATGGGCTCGAAGAACGGCGGCGTGACACCGCCAGAGCGCTGCCGCAGGGTCACTCCATTGAAGTTCAACCAGACCGAGACTCCGCGGCTCGAGGCACCGAAGGGAGGGGGCACCCGATCCACAGGGATCACCGGCAGGCGATCGACCAGGTTGGTGGGCTCGAAGACGTCCTGCCCGTTGATGTTCGTCTTGAACGGCGTGCCGTCTGGCTCCACCAGCATGATCGAGAACGGAATCTGCTGGTCCTTGTAGGTCGTCCCCGGAGTGTCCGGAAAATCAGGGTCTGTGGGCGGGTTGTTCTGCTCGAAGAACGAGCTGTTGTAGCCGTTGTATGTCTCCATGACCTTGAACGGCTCAGGCTCAAGAACAACGGGCACCCCCGACGAATCTGCGCTGGCCATCATGGTCGTGTCGAACCAGGTCTGCCCCGAGCCTGCGGGATACTCGTTGCTGCTCGAGGGACCACTGGCCGTGCCGTCGCTGGGAATCATCGGCGGATAGCTGCCGTTGAGGATGAAGTAGCGATCAGCCAGCGGCGAGCCCACGCTGCCGGGCTCCGGGTCGTAGAACCTGTAGTGGAGCATGTCGATGTAGCGCAACTCGACGGGCAGGTTGTTCGGCGCCAGGAAGTCGTTGTGCTCGGACTGCAAGAACTTGTTGTCCCCCGTCCATTGGCCCAGCTTGGCAATGGCCCTCTGGCGAGCAAAGAGGAACGCTCCCTGTTCGATGTCGGCGACGCCATCGTCGCCGCCCTCCTGAAGTTGGACGAGCCCGAAGCCCCCCTGTCCACCGTCGCTTCTGGTCACCTCGTAGGTGAACGCCGACAGGCTGCCCGTACCGCCCGCAGCTGTGCGGGCATCTCGGCCGAAGCCACCAGACACTTCGATCGCTGCGCCGAGAGATCCGTCCTTGTCGGCGTAGCCGGCCGACCGGTGGCCCTGATCCGATTCGACGAGGATCTTTGCACCCGATTGGAGCACGACCGCGCCGCCGCTACCGCCGCCACCACCACCAGAGAAGGCGCTGGTCTTGACCACTTCGCCGCCACCGCCGTGACCACCGATGGCGTTGATCCGCCCGCTGCGGCCCACGACGATGTCGCCGAAGGAACGGAGCAAGACACTACCGCCGCCACCACCACCGCCGCCGCCCTTGGCGTCATACAGGGTGGGCGAGACCTGCACACCCAGCACCAACGCCGGGTAGTAGGGAGGCACGGGAAGCCCCGCGCCCAGGGCGTTGGTGCTCCAGATCGTGTGACGCATCGAGTCGATCCGGCTGCCACCGCCACCACCACCCTGTCCACCGATCAAGACCGACACCTCGCCGCCTGCCCCGATGAAGTCGTTGGAGTTGTCCCCGTCCTTGAACACGAGGTCGCCGCCTGGCGCGCCCGGCTGCTTGGCCGAGTGGCTGGCAACGGTGCCCTCCATGTAGACGCACTGAATGGGCTTGTTGGGGAGCAGACCCGCGGCCACGTTCAGCTCGTTGCCGTAGAGAGCGTCGTTGATCTTGTTGTTCGTCAGGCACCGGCTGAAGGGGAACCAACTGCTGCTGCTCTCCACCTTGTAGACCCCCGCCCCTTCGTGAGACGTCTGCCCTCTGAAGTAGAAGCTGCCGCCGCCACCCCCGGGTGGCCTGTGGTGCTCATTGTTGCCAGAGTCCGAGACTTTGGGGAACCCACCACCTGCTGGGTCGTAGCCCAGCGTGCACAGCCCGCCCCAACCGCCGACCGGCTGGAAGGTCACAGCGCCAGAAGGCTGCACCACCGGGCCCAACCCTCGGGCGCCCCGCTCTGGTGTGACGTACTGATCGATCGAGCCCGGGCCCTTGGGGTCGAACAGGGTCGGGTGGCTGTCGCCGCCCCGCCCACCGCCGGGTCCGCCGGGCCCACCTGGCACTGCCAGGAAGCCAGAATTGAAGGTGTCATCACCCAGTCCATTGGTACCCGCCACGTCGAGCAAACCATGGATCTCGATGCGCCCGGTGGCCGTGATCTGCAGTGGCCGCGTGCCCTTGGCGACGACTCTCACACCTTCGGGGATGATGAAATCCCTGAAAGTGAAGTGCCCACCGTTCACGACGACCTGCTGAGTCACGCCAGGAGTCTCTCCGCCCGGCAGGGGGAAGACCTGCTGGTCAGTGTCCAGGAGCACGAAGTCGTAGAAGGCGCCCTTGAGGTTGTAGGACGTCTCGGGCGATCCCTTGGTGGTCTGGTGGCGGCTATGCGCGACCGTGGGGTTGAAAGCAGGAACGGGCACGGGCATGAAGTCGCCGAGCTGAACCGACTCGTCCACCCCCACCGAGGCCCGCAGGCCGCCCGTGGGCGTACCACCCACTCCGGTCCCGGCCCATACAGCCGGCTGGCTGAGGCTCAGGGGCGTCGCCGATTCGAAGGCCTTGGTGAGAAACGTCTCCAAGAACACGTCGTCGATGAAAGGCCCAGGGTCATCGGTGGGTTCGGCTGTGCTGATGCGCAGCAGCTCGCGAGCACCCATGGGAGGCGCGGGCACCGACGCCATGCCGTCGTTGAAACCGTTCACGCCTACCAACGACGTGAAGATGTTGCGTTGCATCACCAAGAGCTCGGCGCCGATGGGCAACACGCCTCTGGGTTCGAGATGCACCACAGCGCCCGCGCTGTCATTCGTCGCGAGCTGGACATCCAAACCGAGGTTCATGGTGCCCACGGCGATGGCCCGGGGCTGGCCGGTGGAGATCAGCCCTTCCGATCCGAGCAGACCCAGGTCGAGATCGATGAGGTCGACTCGTCCCGTGCTCCGATCGAGCGCCAGCAGCTGCCGAGGCGCCGTGAACACAGCGTCGATGTAGTCTCCCGGAAGGTTCATCACCACGTCTTCGACCAGGCCGCTGAAGAGCCCGTCACTGGCGGCGAACTGACCGTCCCCGTCGAGGTCGATGGGCTCCAGGCGAATCAGCGACGGGAAGGCGCCAGCGTTCAGCACGGCCAGGGCGTAGAGATGGCCGGAGGGCGCCGCGAGCAGATCGCGAATGTCGAGCAACGACGCCACGCCGCCGGGGGTCAGGGGGGCACTGTGGAAGAGCGGTCCTGGTCCGTCCGCGACGGACAATCCGAGCAGGAGCGGCGCTCCGGGGGCGCCCTGCCCAGGTGCTGGACGGGAACGCACGACGCTGGGTGCCAGCTCTCGAATGGTGCGGTCCTCCCCATCGAAGGCCAGCAAGCGCCCGTCGAGGAGGGTGGTCAGGCCAACCAGTTGGTCGTGGCCCGTATCGAGGGCGTCGACCTGACCCACCAACGCAGAGGCCGCTGGCAGGGCAAACGAGGGGTCTCCCAGCAGGTGGTCAATCACCGTCAACTGCTGATTGCCCGCAGCGGGGTCCAGCAAGGCGAACAGCAGCGACGGGTCTTTTCCTGGGGACAGACTCGAAGGGACACCCGGAAGCAGCGCACCGTTCTTGGCCACCAGGCCGTCCGGTCCGTCGTGCAAGAAGATGTCAGCACCGTCCGCAGCCGGGACAGCCAACGGCACCGGATCGAGCCCAACCAGCGCTTCGAAGGGCAGGTGCGAACCGAACGTGTCCTGGGCCACCTGCTGGGCCACGATCAAGCGGGTCGCCCGTGTCGACAGGAAGAACGTCGGATCGGAGAAGCCGTCTCCATCAAGATCGCTACCGATCAGGTTGGCCGTGGTGGGTGCCACCGGCTGATCATAGGTCAGCATGATGTCCGACGGACCGGGCGGATAGCCTGGCAGGCCCATGTCCGTGATGGAGGCACCAAACGTCGCCGGCTGAAAACTGTCGTTGCCGTCCGCAGGCACGCTGGTCAGAAGCGCCGGCGGAGCTCCTGCTCCCACGCCCTTTGGATAGTAGGCGGCCTCGTTGGACGTCGTGCCGAACAGCACCTCACCGCCAGGGCCCTGGAGGTTGATGATCTTGGACCCCACCGCCGTGGAGACCATGGCGTGGTAGGTACTCGCTGGCAGCAGGCCGGGGATGGCGGCTGCCGGCGCGGAGAGGTTTACCTGCAGCGGAGCGGTAGGCACGAAGGGTCTGAACTCGACCTCGTAGGTGCCAGCCGTCTCATCGACGATCAGGACGTAGTCGCCCTTGGCCAGAATCATCGGGTTCACTGCAGAGGCGTTCGCGTCAGCCGTGACCTCTGCCGGCGTGGTGAAGACCGGCAGGTTGGTGGACAGGAAAGGCCCCGAGGGCACACCGTCGAAACGGAAGACTATGGTCAGGTCAAGCGACGCACCCACGGTGGGTGGTGTCGCGGCGCCATCCTCGACCGGCGGCGTGGTCGTCGTCCCGAGCAGGGCCGATTTGAAGGCAAACCCAAGAAACTGCACCGCGTCGTCGGGCTCTGGCGCAGGCCCACCTCCCACAACGCCAGCACCACCACCGCCTCCACCGCCGCCACCGCCGCCACAGCCCACGAGCAGCAGGGCGAGCGCGAGACAGAAGGAACGACCGGGAACAACGGATAGCCACGACAGGCGCATCGTTGGGCTCCTGAGATGTCCTGTGAAACCAAGCCGGTTGGCGAGACGGCCGAAGTCAACGGCGGCCACCGTGGGCTGCCGACTGCCAGGCCGATGATCCGGCCCGAAACGCAAGCCAGCCCCGGGTGATCATCCGATCTCCCGGGGCCGGTGTCGAGGGTCTGGCGTCCCGAACCGACCGATCACCGATGTATCGACGATCGGCCGGCTCGGGGCCTGACAAGAGCCAGGTCAGGTTCCTTCGATCAGGGGGTCGTGCTCTTCACGCCATTGGTGGCGCTGAAGTTCCCGAGAATCGCCGGACCCGTGATCCAGGCCTGCCAGTAGATGTCGAAACAGCTCGGGAGCCCGGCCGGCCAGGTCGCCGACACGACGAACTCGCCAGCGAAGGTCGGGATCGCCGGCAGGATGAAGTCCGGACTCGGCACCAGGGTGCCGAACTTGAAGGGCGAGAAGATCCCGTTGAAGCCCGCGATCATGAAGAAGATCTCACCAGGCTGCATGTCGGTCAGGCTGACAGTGTAGTCGTCGCCAGCGGCACCTGAACCCGTGAAGCCCAGACGGGGCTCAACGAAGCCGGGGCCGGGGCCCGCCTTGGCGTTGTCCAGGTTCTCCCACTCAGCGACGCCAACGTAGAGCAGCACGTTGTAGTCCTCGTCTGAGCCAAGAGCAGCACAGTCGTCGAAGGAGCCGTCACCATCCGTGTCGTAGATGATCGACGCAGAGATGACCACGCCACCCATGGCCCGGTTGTCGTTGGTATCCAGGGCAGAGTTGTTCATCGCGCCATGAGCGACGTCGCTCATGTTGCCCGACCAGCTCGCGCCCGACGACACCGAGTTGCTGTCGGCGATGCCCATGAACGTGATCAGGTAATCGAGATCACTGTTCTCTCCGTGGAAGATGTCGCCGGTCTTGAAGACCAGGTCGAGCTCGTAGGAGAAGGTGGCCGGATCATAGATGGCGCGGACCAAGCCCGTGGCATCGTCGCCCAGTGGCATGGGATCGTTGGTGTGCAACGAAGCCAGGAAGTACACGTTGCCCACCGAGTCGAACATGGGAGCCGAGAAGGAGGGCCCAAGAGGCACGCCACCGGTGAGGGTGTTCAGCGGGATCAGGTTTCCGATGGGAGTCCCACCGGGACCGTCCAGGATCTCCTTGCCCGTGACGCCGTCGTTCCAGCCAGCCAGGGTCCAGGTCTGGGCGCCGGTGACAGCATCGGTCTTGCACACGCCCACAGCGTTGACGGGCCAGTCAGAACCGCCATCGAGGGGGTGATCAAAGACAGCAGCAACGAGCAGGTCACCGTTCTGGTCGACGCGCACCGAAGCCTGGGAGTTGCCACCTTGGAAGGCCGTCTGGCTGTGGTAGTGATCGAACTCAAGGGTGCCAGCCGGGCCCAGCGTGGTGAAGCCGTCGCTGTTGTCGGTGATGCTCGCAGGCAGCTGGCAGGTGGCCGTGCCGGTGACGCCACCGTTGGCGTCGAGACCCCACAAGGCGATGTGGTCCTTCATGCCTGAGACCGCGTCTTCGCCGATGGTGCTACCGATGCCGGCCGTGCTGTTCAGCGTGCCGCCGAAGTTGTCGGAGTTGTAGCCCTGCACACCGCGGGTGCCGCTGAGGACAGCCGAGATGAACGCGCCAGTGGCGTTGACACTACCCGCTTCACCGCGCACGAACTGCGTGAGGAAGTTGGTGCCCAGGTAGAAGTCAGCGTTGTTGGTGTTGAGCGCCGGGGGCAGGTTGTTCGGCGTGGTGTGCACATCGGCCGAGTTGATCACGTAGTGGCCCAAAGCGCCCAGATCCTTCTGACCTACCGCGTCATCGCTGATCACGTTGAGCACGGCGCCGTTACGGGCGGTGGTGGACACACTGAAGATGTTGTTGCCCGGGAGAACGGTCAGACCGCCGCCACCCGTGGCACCAAAACCGTCGGCGCGGAAGAAGATCGAGCCCTCTTCGTTCACCGAGCCAATGCCCAGCGCTGCGAGGTTGCTGGCCGCGTTGCCACCGTTGGTGGCAGCCATGACCTTGCTCACGTACAGACGACCAGGGTTGCCCGGATCGAAGTTGACCGTGGCACCGATCAGGCCGGTGTAGCTGGACAGGGCGTCGGTGGTGCCGAACTCGGCCATGACCACACCGAACTGGTTCATGTCACAGGGTGCGGAGACAGTGCCGGGGGCCGTGTGCACCGCAGGGTCGTTGTTCACACCAGAGCCGGCGGTCTTCCAGACCTGGTAGCTCTTCGACGAGGTGGTGCCGACCTTCTGCAGGCGGCTGATGCCTTGGGCCGACAGCAGGCTGGCGTTGAAAGCGGTGCTCGACTTGCTCGACTTGAGCAGGGGAGCGATGCCGTAGGTCACACCCCAGCGGGTCTCGAAGGGGTTCAGATCGACGACGAAGTCATCGGTCTGCTCCGATCCGTTGGTGGCAGTAGCGTCATCCCAGGGAGTGGTGGCGTCACCGCCGGAGCAGGTCGTCAGGGCGACGCTGTCCTGAGCAGTGGCCGCAGGGGCGAGGAGAGCACCCGCCGCGAGAAGCGCGATGGAACGAAGACTCGGTGACATGCTTGAAATCCTCAAGGGTGTGAGTGGGTCTTGTTGAGTGATCGGGTCATGCCTGACGTCGTCGAAGCCGCGCCACGACAGGGTCAAGCGAGGGAGTTCTCCCGGAACGCTACGTTGCCCGGATGAACGAGCCATGAAGAGCCCGAATCCAGAAGATCGCAATGCCCGCGGGACAGCCAAATGTACCCGAAGAATGGCACTCGGTGGAGATTGGTCCCCCGCCTGTAGCAGCTCCCGCGACTCGGCCCGGCTGCCATCGGCCAATCCTCAGCCAGAGGGCCTTCGGCCTGGTCTGGCACGAGGGCTCGCCGTGAGCGGATCTTCAGGCCAGGAGTGCTTGGGGTAGCGCCGACGCAAGTCCTTGCGTACCAACGGGTAGGTGTTGGCCCAGAAGCTGGCCAGATCGTCCGTCACCTGCTGTTCACGCATATTCGGGCCCAGCAGGTGCAAGACCACGGGCACCCTCCCCCGGGCCAGCCGTGGCGTTTCTTTCAGCCCGAACATCTCCTGAATCCGCACTGCCAAGCGGGGTGCCTGGGCACGGTCATACGTCAGGGCGATGCGGCTCCCGGAGGGCACAGCCACCCGCTCGGGCGCCTCACGGTCGAGAATGGCGAGCAAATGATGCCCCAGCAGACCCCGAACCAGATCCAGCAGGGGAGCCTTGCGCAGCTCCGCGAAGGAACGGCGCCCGTGGCACAGACTGGGCAGCAGGTCGGCCAGGGCACGCTCATCCAGGGCTGGCCACTCGAACTCGGGCAGCCACTCGGCGACCCAGGCCACCCGATCCAAGAAGGTCTTCAGCTCTCGCCGTTCCAGATCGAGTGCCCCGTGAAGGTCAGCTCTGGCCGCCTCCTCCAGGGCCTGGGCCAGCCCCTGGGCGTCCTTGCCTGGCACCGAATGTTCCTCGAGGAGCAGGTCGTCGAACAGGACCCGGCGGCGCACTCCTACCGACAGACGTTCCCGATCGAAGACCACGATCTCCTCCTCGGTCAGCCGCTCCTCTGGGAGCCAGTCCCGCTCGACCGCAGCCGCCAGGCGGACGAGGGCCTCACCGCTTTTTCTCGCCGAGCCCTCCAGGGACAGGCACAGAAACAGCGGTGCCTCTCGGACAATGCTCGAAGCATCGACGCGCACGCCCCGGCCCCCCACCATCACGGCCCGGTCTGAACCCGGCCCGCGGCGACGCGCCAGGCGATCAGGGAACGCAGCGAGCAAGGCCCGCCCCAGCATGTGGTCTGTACACTCGCTCTCGGACCCACGCCCTGACGTCTGGGAGCCCGAGCCCCTCCGTTCACCGAGCTGTTGCGGCGCCGTCTCGCTGCCAGCGGTGCCCATGGGGACGTCTTGGTCGCGGGCCTCGAGCAGGCGGGTCAACTCCTGGGCGACGCGCAGGATCTGCTGCGCTGCCCCGTGGTTCCAGCCCGGGCCCCCACCACCGGCCCCTGCGCCGCCAGGCCCGCCCCGTCGCCGCCCCCCTGAAGCCTGGGCCTCCAGCTGATTCAGGCGATCGGTCAGGTCAGAGTTGCCGCTCGTACCGGCTCGGCGCACCCGGGGCGCCGGGTCTCTCTCGGATAACAACGCGCAGGCCAGGGCAGCACGTCGGGTCACGCCGTGGGCCACCCCCTCCAGGCCGAGCCGGGCCAACCGTGGAGGCAGGGGCAGTCGGGAGAGGGCCTGTCCCACAGGGGTCACCCGCTCACCGTCCCAGGCTCCCAGACGGCGCAGCAGCTGATCGGCCAGGGCCAAGGAGGCGGCGCTGGGAGGTTGCAGCCAGGGCAGGGCCCCGGGGTCAGCTTCACCCCAGGCGCGCAGCTGCAGCACCGGGCCAGCCAGGTCGAGGCGCTGAATCTCGGGCGCCAGCACTTCGGCCAGCGAGCGCTGCTGCCCCTGGGTCCAGAGCCGGGCACAAAACCCTGGCGCGGTCCGCCCAGCCCGGCCAGCCCGCTGGTCCGCCGAGGCCTTGCTGATGGGCAACACCGCCAGACGATCGAGCCCCACCGCCGGATCGAACTCTGGGATGCGCGCCAGGCCCGTGTCGACCACCGCCGTCACACCCTCGATGGTCACGCTGGTCTCGGCCACGTTGGTGGCCAGGATGACCTTGCGCCGAGGCCCGGAGCGCAGCACCCGGTCCTGCTGGTCGCCGGGCAACTCGCCGTACAGGCGGCAGAGGTCCAGATCGTGCTGCCGAGCCAGGTCTCCCAGGGCCCGTTCGCTGGCGGCGATGGCCCCCCGCCCGGGCAAGAAGACGAGCACATCCCCCTCGCTGCGGCCGAGCACCGCCGCCACACCCCTGAGCACCTGCTCGCCCAGGGGGCCGCTGGGCGCCGAGGGCAGGTAGGCGATCTCCACCGGATGACTGCGCCCCTCACAGCGCACCACCGGGCAGTCCAGGGCCGCAGCGATCCCCTCCGCGTCCAGGGTGGCTGACATGATCACCAGGGGCAGGTCGGGGCGCAGCTCATCACGCAGCCGACGCACCATGGCCAGGGCCAGGTCTCCGTCGAGATGCCGCTCGTGAAACTCGTCGAAGATCACCGCGCCCACGCCAGAGAGAAACGGATCCCCCTGCAGGCGGCGGACGAACAGGCCCTCGGTGACCACCTCGATGCGCGTGGCCTGGCTCACCTTGCGGTCGAAGCGCACCCGGTAACCCACCTCGTCACCGAGCCGCCCGCCCCGCTCAGCCGTCATGCGCCGAGCCGCCGCCCGGGCTGCCAGCCGACGGGGCTCGAGCATGACCACCGCGCCGTCCCCCGCGAGGCCAGCATCAAGCAGCGCGGGCGGCACCCGGGTGGTCTTGCCCGCGCCCGTGGGAGCCACCAGCACCACGCACCCCGCGCAGCTCAGCTGACTGACCAGATCAGCCAGCACCTCATCGATAGGCAGGGGGATCGGCTCAGGTCGGGGACACATGGCCCCGATCGTGCGCAATGCGTCGGCAAGACACGAGCCCCGCGGCCAGGGATCGCGCAGCCCCGGCACGGCGCCTTGATCGTGCGCCTTGTCCGCCCTGCCCCACCGAGGGATAACCAGTGGCTGGCGAAGCGCCACGGGCCAGGGGCAACCCTGCCCCGAAGGCACGAGCCTGTCACCAACGCCCCCGGAAGCCTGCCCATGCGCTGTTCCCTCGCCCTCGTGCTCTGCCTGGGGCTGACAGGTTGCGGCCTGGCCCAACCCCTGGCTCGAGGACGGGATGCCGCCCAGATCCTGCACGTGGGTGTCTCAGGCAGCTATCAACCTGGCGTCTACGCCTGGGCTCTGGCCCCCCTGCTCGGGACCAGCCTGGGCTACCAACCCCACGGAGCCGCCGTGGGCAGCGACTACGGCTACAGCCACGGTTGGCACCAGGCTGGCTACGGCATTGTCGTGGGCGGTGAAATGGTGCGAGCCGAGTGGGGCTTCTCGGTCGAGGGCTTCGTCGACCGTCCCCTCTGGGACGCCTACGCCACCCAGACCCAGCTGCTGCTGATGAATCTCACCGTGACCGACCAGCGCATCGGGCGGGACACCCAGTCGCTGGCCCTGCGCCGGGTCGAGGTGGGACTGCACCTGCTCTTCGTCGGGGCTTCCCTGGGCATCGATCTCTTCGCCGTGGGCGACTTCGCTGCGGGATTGTTCGGCTTCGACCCCAGCGATGACGACAGCAGAGCGCTGCTGCGCGCACCGTTCGTTCAAGCCGAGGCCGAGAACGCCGACGGCGAGGCCGCAGCTGCGACGACAAGCGCCACGGATCAGCCAGCACCCTGACCTTGCCGCCCATGCCCTCCACCACCGATTTTCCACCGGAACCGCTTGTGCTCACCGGCCGTCACGTGGTGCTGCAACCGCTGAGCCTCGCTCACCTCGACGAACTCCTCGAGGCGGGAGCCGACCCGGACGTCTGGCGCTGGTTGCCCCACGCGTACTTTCTTGACAGAGACCTGGCCCGGCAGTGGATCGAAGACGCCGTCGCCGAACAGACCGCGAAGAGGGCCCTGCCCTTCGCCATCATCGATGCCGCTTCGGGGCGAGCCGCGGGCTCCACTCGCATGTTCGATTTTCGTCCGGACCACAAAGGCCTGGAGATCGGCTGGACGTGGCTCGGCGCGCCCTACCAGCGCACGGCCATCAACACCGAGTGCAAACGCCTGCTGTTGGGCTTCGCCTTCGAACAGCTGGACGCGCTGCGGGTGCAGCTCAAGACCGACAGCCGCAACACCCGCTCTCGTGCAGCCATCGAGCGCATGGGCGCCAGCTTCGAAGGTGTGCTGCGCAATCACATGCTCTTGCCCAACGGCGATCTGCGACACTCGGCGTTCTTCAGCGTCCTGGCCGACGAGTGGCCCACGACCAGACAGCGCCTCGACAGCTTCCTGGAGCAGGCCCCATGAAGCCCCTGTTCGCCCTGCTCGTCACCCTCTCGCTGGCCGTCTCGTGCCAGCTGCCCTTCGATCAGCCCTCGTCACCTGAGCCCTACATCACCCGGGCTCAGGCCGAACTGGACGGGCGAGGGTTCACGTTCTTTCACGTGGCCTCTTTCGGCTTGCTGAGAGACAGGCAGTACCTGCAGAACGTGCGCCACGGAGCGCGAGTCGATGACCTCCCCGCCCAGCTGGCCGAGCTGCTGGCTGCGGGGGCTGAACAGGACACGCTGGTGGCCATGGGTGGTGCCTGCAGTGAGAAGAGCAGGCTCATTCTCGAGCAGGCCCTGGAGCTGCTGACCACTCGGTCGCTGCCCAAGCTGGAGCTGCTGTTCTTGGGCGATGCCCGGCATGGCAGGGCGGTGGCGCCGAAGCTCCACGCCCTGAGCGCTCGCTACAAGTCCGTTGAGATCACCATCGACTGAGCGCCCGTGGGCGAGGCGCTGTGGCCTACCACTCTCCGGGAGGAGAGGCTCCCAAGCCCGGCCCCAGGACGACGGCGTTGCCCAGCAGCCGCGCGCCGCTCATGAACTGTCCCCTGAAACCGGGGACCGCTGAGAAGAGGATGACCTGCCCGGCGCCCACACGCTCTACTGTCAGCCAGGCAGAGTCGGCCAACCGACCCCGGGCCTCTGGCCAGAGCAAACCCGAGAGCCGCAGCGACTCTTCGCCTGCCAGGCGCACGGCGGTGGTCACGGGCGGGCGGGCCAAGAGCACGTGACTGCCAGCCACCAGGACGGGCAGCTCGTCTTCGCACCCAGCAGTGAGCCAGGAGTGGTCATTGACCACTCCACGAGCGATCACCCCTGCAGGTGAGAAGCGCCGCTCCCAGCTGTCTTGCCGAGACTGGTCGGGGTCGGTGGTGACCTGCGCCAGCGCTGCGTCAGTCTGCTCAGCGGCCTGGTCTTCAGCGATCGCCTCGCTGCTCTCATCTGCGCTGGCGGCGGGCTCCGTCGAGTCGGTTGAGTCGCCCCAGAGATCCGCCAGATCGATCTGGATCTCACGGGCATCTGCTTCGCGCTGAGCGGCCACGGCGAAGGGCTCCAGGTCTTCGATGGCGTCGCGGCGGAGTGTGACAGAGCTGAGGCCAGGCTCCATGCCCGTGACGGCCACGGCCGCCGAGTCACAGGCGATGAGCGTGCCCCCGTCCCTCACCCAGTCAGAGAGGGAGTCGCCGAAGCGGGACAGCAGCCCGCTCAAGCCGCCCGGCGGCAGGATCAAGACGTTGTAGCGGCGCAGATCGATCCACTGGGTGGCCTGGGCGTCGAGAAACGACACGGGTACACCGAGGCGTTGATCGAGCACGTGCCAAAGGTGACCGAAGGTGTCCGTGCGCACGGGGTCATTGCTGATCATGGCCACCCGAGGGCGGGTCAGCATGCCGAAGTGTCCGCCGCCCAGATCTGCGCCCCCACCCTGGGCTCGGCCGCCATAGACGGCGAAGGCCGTGACGCCGCTGTGCTGAGCGGCTGCCGCCACCGCCGTCCTCAGGTCACCGTCGTTGTCTGCCCGGCGCAGCACCACGGAGCCCCGAGCGAAGGGGCGCTGATCCCCGTCGAAGGCCTCGTCGGCGACCACCGCAACCAGCCCCGCCTCCATGGCGGCCACGGCGAAGGTCAGGCAGCGATCGTCCCCTCCGTCGACCACCCAGGCCACGGGCTCGGCGTCGCCCGTAGCTTCTACGAGCTGGCCCACCGCCGCTGGCAGCGCACCTAGCTGCAGACCTGAGAGTTTTGCAGGGGCATCACACCAGAGCGCGTCCAGATCGAAGAGCAGGGGCAACGACCAGGCCGTGGCGTCGTACAGGTTGGTGCCTTCGCCTCGCTCCAGGTCTTCTCGCTCCTTGAGCAAGAAAGTCTCCTCCAGCCGCACGTCGAAAGACAGATAGCTCTTCACCATCGACCCGAACGGCTGGGCGGCGGGGATCAACAGGCTGCCCGCGGGCAGCTCCAGCTGCTCATGCCGTTCTCCCAGAGCGCCCGTGCTGTGGGTCACGGACAGCGCCTCGTCGATGCGATACACCCGGATGTGCTGATCGAGCAGCAAGGACAGCAGATCCCGTTCGCGAGCAGGGTGGCGGCCGGGGCGCAACACGAACATGCGCTCATTGCCTGGAGTCCCAGGATCGATGGCCGCTCTCTTGTGGGCCAGGAAATCAGCCAGCACCTCACGCCGATGATCCGCCAGCGTGTTCAGGTTGGCCATGGACGCCAGGGCCTGGTGGCGCACCGTATCGCGGTAGGTGACCACCTGACCAGCCAGGTTGCGCAGGGGGAAGCCCGAGATGCCTGCCTGCTCGTAGAGCATGCCCACGGCGCCACTCAGCGACCCCCAGGCGTCGGAGTAGAACGGCCCCCAACCGTCGGCCCACTCCCGGGTGTAGTAGCTCCAGCCCTGCTCGTCGAACGCGGCCCCATGATCGGCAGCAAAGACCCGCTGCCAGCTGTCCAGGGTCGCCGGCAAGTAGGGGTTGTGGGGATCGTTCTGGGGATAGAACAGAAACGTGTCCAGGGGCCCCATCTCGTGGGCGTCCACGAAGAGCTGGGGCGGCAGGTCTCGGGCCACCTTCCAGCGGCCCCGGGTCTCGGGGTGCACGCCGGTCATCCAGTCTCGGTTCAGATCGAACAGGTAGTGGTTGCCACGGCCGAAGGGCCAGCGACCGCGCTGCATGGCGTCCACATCAAGGTTGGTCACTCGCCCACTCATCTGCTCGATCTGGGAGACGATACGCTCGCGGCCGTCCGGGTTCATGACCGGATCCATGACGATGATCAGCTCGTCGAGCAACCGCGCCACGCCTGGCCCCCGGTCGGCGACGAGGTGATGGGCCACTGCGAGTGAGGCGTCCGCGCCGGACAGCTCGTCGCCGTGAATCGAGTAGCCCATCCAGGCCACGGCGGGCAACTCGTCGAGCAGCGCTTCGGCGGCCGCAGCATCGAGACCGACGGGGTCGACCAGCCGCGCGAAGTCAGCGCGAATGCGATCCAGCCGGGCATGGTTCTCAGGGGACGTGATCACCGCCGCCAGCAGGGAGCGCCCCTCGTGGCTCTTGGAGTGCACGGACAGGCTCAACCGGGGCGACGACTCCTGCCACAGCTCGAAGCAGCGCACGATCTCGTCGTAGCGAGCCAGGCGCGTGCCGTGGCGTTGGCTCAGCACCTGCTCCGGCGTGGGGATGGCCGGGTCGTGGTCAGCCCCGTCGAAGAACGGCACATCGTCCGCGAGGAAGAGCGGATCACCGAAGCGTAGGGGCGTCGTCGCCTGGCCCAGACAGCAAGCAGCCGACGAAGCGATGACGATGAGAGTGAGCAGGATCTGCAGCATGGCGAGCGGGGGCACGAGGGCCCGTGATGAAGGGGGACAGGGGGCCGCGATCATAACCACGGCGGAGGGGCTCAGCTCAGGACAGGGCCACTGCAGTGCCCACGGCCGCCGCCAACCCCGCCAGAGCCCCCAGGATCTTGACCCATGACAGGGGCGCCTTGCCCGCCACCCGACCGCTTTGCCCATTAATCAACACGGGCCAGGTCTTGCCTCGGTAGGTGTAGGCCAGACTCCACACCGGCAGCAGCACGTGCTTCCAGCGGATGTCGCTGAGTGCGTTGTCGACCTGCACGTTGCGGCTCGTGTCCCCGGGGACATCGCTGGTGCAACGCCTGAGCTGCTGCGCTTCGACCAGGCCCCGGCCGACGACCCAGCCTTGCTCAAGATCAACCGAGTACTCTTCGGCCTGCCAGCCCGCCAGGTACTCGGGGCGGTAGGGCAACAAGGCGCTGGTGTCGAAGCCGCCCAGCTCGCTGAGCAGCTCAGACGACAGCCCGGCGGAGGCGTTCACCAGGAGATCGTCATAGTGATCGTCCCGAGCGCCCCACGCGGGTTCCCAGCGCACCTTGCGCACCTGGCGAGTGCGCACCTGGGTCTTGCCGTTGACTCGCGTGGTGTAGGTCTCGGTGACGTAGTAGTAGTAACCGGCGTCCGCAGACCAGTCAGAGTGCACCTGGCAGTCGAAGGTCCAGAAGGGCACGTAGATGCCGGCGGCCTCGGCCACCCTCGCGCGCTTCAGATCGTTGGGACGGAACCACAGCTTGCCTACCCACTTTGAGAACGCTGCCTCCGCCTGGGCCCGTCCCACATCGAGAGGCAGCAGCGACTCGGGGCGCAGGGCGTTGCGATTCGACTCTTGCGCGAGCACGTTGGCCGACCCGCAGAACGCGCAGCGCTCGGCGGTGGACGGGCCGTCGTAGGTCACCTTGGCGCCGCACTCGTCGCACCGTGCCACACGCACTTCAAGGCCCAGCCCTCGCGCCGCCTCCCCCGCCGCCTGCAAGGGCCGCTCGACGATCAGCCCCTGGGATCGAGGGACGACCCGGGTCGTCTCACAGTGTTCGCAGGCCAGGGCATCGGCGACCGGATCCCAGCGCACGGCCGCCCCGCAGTTTTCGCAGGAGAAGCCGTGGCGATCGCCCTCATGGGCTTCGCGCGCGGCCTGTTCGTCGGTGCCGGATGGCGGGGCCATGGTCTCGAACCCTTGGCAGAGAAGGGGCGCGCTGATGTCAGCGCGAGGGCTCCGCAGCATGACCGAAGCGCGCGGCCCATCCCAGTGTGCAGGTGCGATCAGACAGCGTTCCGAGTGACCGCGCCAAGCCAGGCTTTGCGAAACCCCCTCGGCGCGACGCACAATCACGGGCCCTCACAGCCTGCGCTCGACGCACGGCACTGTCCGCACAGGCTGCCAAGAGAGCGACCACCGGCCCTGCACCGGCAGCTCTTCGTCCTCCAGAACACTCTTCGTGGAAACACTGTCATGGGTTTGATCGATTGGTTCCAACGCGGCGTGGGCGAGATGATGATCGCCCGGCCGGACGACGCGCGGTCGCAAGTGGTCTGGAAGCACCCCGACCCCACCATCCCCATGAAGTCCCAGCTCACGGTGGGCGCGGACGAGGTGGCGGTGTTCTTCAAGGACGGCAAGATCGTGGCCACCCTCCAGCCCGGGCGGCACACCCTGGAGACCAGCAACCTGCCCTTCCTCTCAGAACTGATCGACTCGTTCACCGGCGGCAACGTGTTCATGGCCCAGGTGTATTTCGTCAGCATGCGCGAGCACACCGGCATCAAGTTCGGCGGACGGGTAGGCCACGTCGAAGACCCCAAGAGCGGCATCCCCGTGGAGACCTTGGTGCACGGTGAGTTCTCGTTTCGGGTCACCGACGCCGAGCAGCTGATCACGGGCCTGGTGGGCATGGGCCGGGCCGAGAGCTACCAGGTGCGCAGCTGGATGAAGGAACAGGTGCTGAAGGTCGTGCGGGATCGGGTCGCCGAGCTGTGCGTGAAGAACAAGTGGCCCCTGCTCGACGTCACCTCTGGTGCCTACACCGAAGAGATCGAAGCCGACGTGCTCAGCGGGCTCGAAGACCACGTCAAGACCTACGGCCTGCGCATCGCCCGGCTGGGCAATTTCGTCGTGGCCATCGATGAAGAGGACGCCGACAACCTCAAGCGGCTCTACACCGACGCGGCGTACCTGCGCACCGTGGGCGGCGTGGGCGCCTACAAGGACTTCGCCGCGGGCAAGGCGCTCATGGGTGCCGGTGAGGGCATGGCCAAAGGCGGCGGCGGTGCAGCTGGGACGGGCGACGCAGCAGGCGCAGGGCTCATGGGCGGCGCCGGCCTGGGCATCGGCATGGGACTGGCCCAGATGTTGGTCAGCGATCGGCGCGGAGGGCAAGTGCTCGCCCCGGCTGCCGCCGGCATCGTGTGCCCGACGTGCAGCGCCAATGTGGCGCCGGGGCATTTTTGTAGTGCCTGTGGTGGCGACCTCAAGGCTGCTCCCAAGGCCACGGCCGGTGGGTATTGCACGGGGTGCGGGAGTCCGCTGAGTGCTGATGCGAAGTTCTGTGGGCAGTGCGGGGGGGCTGCTTGATGGGGCGTGGTGGGTCACTGCGCACGGCGAGGGGGTAGGTACCTCGCTCAGACAGTCCTCGACAGCGGCGACTTCGTCGCCGTTGTCTGCGGAACTCGCGCTGCACCTACCCCCTCGCCGCGCGCAGTGACCCCGCCAGCACGCTCACGCTGGACTAGTCTGACCTATTCGCGGAGTTCGTCGCGAGAGCGTGGTTGCGCCTTCGTGGCAAGGCGGAGGGCGCGATGGCACCGGAGGCGGGGTGCCACCCCGTTGAGGATGGCATCGTGGACTCCAACGCAGTCCACGAAGGCGCAACCGCGTTCGCAGCAGGAGTCCGTGAATAGGTCAGACTAGGGGGGCGGCGGAGCCGGGTGGCTGGGCGTTGGGGGCTGCCTTGGGACTGCTCTTGGTCACCTGGTCTGGCGGTGGGAGTCAGGGCGGTTGGGGGTGGGTTCGCTGACATGCCCGTGGGGGTCAGTTGTCTTGTGTGAGGCTTCCGGCTGTCCAGTTGTCTGTGCCTGTTGCTTTGCGGGTGTTGCCTCCGCTGACTGTGCTGTGGACGCCTGACGCTAGGTTGGATCGGCCTCCTCCTGCCGTCGAATAGTCGGCTGTGGCCTGGTTGCCTTCGCTGGGGGTTGCGCCGCCACCGGCCAGGACTGTGGCGAACTCCCCGGAGGCCACGCCGAAGCGGCCTCCCAATGCGACGGCCCCGACGCCGGAGGAGGCATTGGTGCCGGCTCCGGCCCGGTTGTCGCTGCCTCCCACCACCACGGACGTCGCGCCTGTGGCCCGGTTGTTCTCACCCCCCACCACGACCGATCCATCACCAGCAGCCTCTCCGAAGGCGCCGGAGACTGCTGTGGAGCTCACGCCAGTGGCGCGCATCTGTTCGCCCCCCACAACGCACGAGGTCTTGCCCGCGGCCACGTTCGACTCGCCTGAGCACACATGGGCGTAGTCCCCGGGCACCAGATTATAGGCCCCTCCCGCTGCGGTCGCGTGCATGCCGGAGGCGCAGTTGTAGCCGCCACCCAAGACGGCTGAGCTCTCGCCCATGGCCTGGCATTCCTCCCCACCCAGGACCGCCGAACGCAGCCCACCGGCCGAGCCGTTGAAGCCGCCGGCCACCGTCGAGTAGGGAGCGCTGACCGTGTTCGTGTCGCCGCCGAGCAGACCGCCAAAGCTTGAGTAGGTGTGCCACTTGCCGATCACCAGATTGTGCGAGCCGGTGCGGTCGTTGGCACCGAACGGGAAGGCCTCGTCGTAGCCGATGATCAGATTGCCCAGGCCATTCGTTGTGGTGACAGATCCATCGACAGACGACGAGTCGGCTGGGTATCCGTTCGTGGCCCGCAGCCCGCTCACCAGCTGCAGGTTCGCGCCGCTGATACGAATGGTCTTGCGCAGTCCACCCTGACCATCATCCAGCCAGACCAGCGAGAAGTGGGAAAGGATCTGGTTCAGGCTCTCCCCGCCGGGAGCGCCTGCCTTCGCGGAGCTGCTCGGCGCGCCCGCATCGCGGAAGAACCGCCCCCCATGGGACCAGAAGATCACGTCCGTGCCGTCGTTGTGCAGCACGAGTTCTTCCGCGCCCAGGCCGTCCAGGTCCATGCGTTCAGCGGTCACTCCCTGCCCACCGTCACCCAGCCCCAACGCGCCCGTGGCCTCCACCAACCCACCGGCACCGTCCCCCAACAGCGCCCGATTCTCCGTCGCCGAAGTGAGATACAGATCCGCATGCCCGTCCCCGTCGAGGTCGCTGACCAGCACATCCTGAACCCCCGTAACCCTCACAGACTGCAGCCCGTCCTGCACCAGGGGCACAAACCGCCCGCGCCCAAGATTCACCGCCACAGCAAGGCTCCCATCCGCCCCCAAGAGCAGCTTGTCAGCCAACCCATCCCCCGTGAGTTCAACCAACCGCAGCGAAGGTACAGGCTGCACCTGCATCAACAAAGAACCCACAAGCAGCAAGGACAAGAACATGGCAACCTCAAAGGTGACAAGAGAAGGGATCCCCAAAGCAGTCTATCAGCAGCACAAATCGCTGCCCGCCCCCCTCGAGCCCGGTGCCTCCAGGAGATCCCACGCCCCGGCTCCGCCGCCAAGTCCCGCCAGCGACCAGCAACCAACCAGCCCGCCATGCCCAGGATCAAGGCGCCGTCAACTGGACAGCATTGCTGAGACTGGCCCCGCTGCTAGCCGTGCCGTCGACCACGCCGACCTGATTCCAAAGCTGGACTCCGGACGGCAAGGCCGTCGGCCAAATCAGATCAAGCCACCAGGAACCCGCGGGGTCGGTCGGCACCACGATGGAGAACACAATGGGGACGGTGTGCAACCAGCCACCCTTGAAGGGTGTGGGAGTACTGGACAGTGACACGAACAGCAGGGACACAGCGTTCGGCGCGCCGTCCCGAAACGAGACGCTGAGAGTAGAGCCACCGCTCAGGTCACCGAACATCAACAGGTCGGGATGGCCGGCCACTCCGGGCGTTCCGGAGCCGACGGTCTCGATCACGGTGACGCCAGCGGAGGTCTGTACGTAGCCCTGCCACGCGGTCACAAACGTGTTCCCCCCTTCGTCGCTGCCCTCGACGTACCAGGCGATGCTGCCGTTCACGCCCCCGGGTATGGTGGCCTGAAACTGACTGCCCCGCTGGCTGCGCATGGGCGAGCGTACCGGCAGGCCACCATCGACGGTGTAGACGAGGTCGACGTCGTATCGGCGGATAGTGCGTTGGGGAGAGTTGTCCCGCAACTGCACGCGCAGGGGCGTATCGCTGCCGTCGTTCTTGTCAGGCTGCGCCGTGAGCAAGTAGACCGACGGCGCGTGGGTATCAGGCACGCCGAGAACGTTTTCCCACAGCCTGTTCTGCTGATTGCCGTCGTTGCCCAGCACCAGATCAGGGTCACCGTCGCCGTCCAGGTCGCCCGACTCCACCGCGTCCGTGGTGCCGCCATTTCCAGAGGTCGGAGTCTCGAACCAGCTGGCCTGAGACCCGCCGGAAACGGTGCCGGTGCGGTGTAGCTGCACGTCGAGGCCCGGCTGGTCCGCGAGCGAACTCTGGTAGAGCCAGTTCGTCCCAGAGAAGTTGCCGCTGAACACGTCAAGGTCGCCGTCGCCATCGAAATCGAGGACATCGACCTCCTCTTCATCCAGGTTCGGGTCGCCCAAGATCGCGCCCCCGGCCACCGCGAACCGACCCGTGCCGTCGTTGACGAGCAACCGCTCCTGAAAGCCCGAGTAGTTGTTCATCCAGGCGTCGTAGTCGCCGTCGCCGTCATAGTCGGCCAGTTCGACCTCATAGTTGCTGTTGCCAGAGAGCCCCGCGCCCTGGGCAAGCAGCGCCCCATGGGTAACGTCGGTGAACGGATCGCCCGGCCACACCATCGCCTGCACATCGAGGTCGTTGCGGAAGACCCGGGCCTGGCTGTCGCGGCTGGCGACGAAGATGTCGAGATCGAAGTCGGCGTCGAGGTCGGCGAGATCCACGTCCATGACGTGCATCTTGGTGTCCGCGGCTGGGTCTGCCCAGGGCCAGAGTTCGTCAAACGTGCCTGTGCCGTCGTTCAGGAAGACGCGGCTGTCGTAGGCGCCATTGATGTTCGGTCCGTACGTGCTTGAGAAGAGGTCGGGGTCCCCATCCAGATCGAGGTCGCCGAACGAGCAGTCGCAGGGGAAGTCGCGAAAGGGACCGTGGTCGCCACCGAAGATCTGCTGCGACGCAGGCACTCCCAGAAGATCGCCCCAGAAGTCGTCGGTATGCTCGGCGAAGAAGCCCACCGAACCGAGCTGCATGCCCCCCTGATTCGAATAGGCACGACTGACGCCCCCGCCGTTCGACGTGTTCCCCTCATTTGTAAAGAACAGGTCGAGGTCGCCATCTCCGTCGTAGTCCACAAACTCGAGGTCGCGGCTACGGTCGACAGGATGGCCAGCGAATCGCGTGACCGTTTCATCCACGAAGCTGCCCAGCACACCTCCCTGCACTCCACCCTGGTTGATGAAGATGCTGTTGGCCTGGGGCGCATACAAGCCGTTGGCCACAGCCACGTCCAGGTCGCCATCGTGGTCGGCGTCAGCAATGTCGATGCCGCCAGTGCGCCCCCCACCAAAGGCGCTCACCGCCGTAGGAAAATTACGTCCAGGCTGCAGGTCAACAAGCTGCGCCGCCCCAGGCTCCGCAAGAAGCAGCACAAAGACCGCCGACAGATGAAGTCTAGACACGAACACAGTCCTCCCTGGCGAGCCTACGAAGTGCCATTACCACACGCCGCCCGATCATACCCCGCACAACCCCAAGGGCCCACGACACCCACCGCACCCGGCTCCGCCGCCAAGTCCCGCCAGCCCCGCGTCGAGCGGGTGTGATCGCGCCGGGGCTCTGACCCGCAAGATTCCGCAGGGTGGCTGCCCAAAGGGCAGACTCCCGAGGACCTGACCGAAGCGGATCAGGGCCCCGGCGCGGTCACACCCCCACGGCCCGCCGCCCCGCCGCTCCTACGAGGGATCGAGCCGATAAGCCGCATCGGTCGGCCGCAACGGTCGATGCATCCACAGAGGACGCCGCAACCCACCGGGCCCCGGGGCTGGCTTCGTCTGAGCAAACCACTCAGCGAAGACCTGCCGACTGCGTGCCATGTCGACAAAGACATCGCCGTAACGGTCGTCAGCATGGGCAGCTTCGACGCGCACCTTCTGATGCCAGCAGTGCATGCCACTGATCGGATCAGGCTGCACCGGGAAGGCCAGGTTCTGGTTCACGCCGGTCTCGTTCCACCAGACCTTCTCGCTGTCCGGGTCAGCACTCGAAAAAGCAGCAGCGCCCTTCTTCTGGCGGAACAAGAACGTGCCCTTCTCGCGGATGATCTCGACCTCGGCGCTGGCCCCTTTGTGACCACCGATCTCGCGGTAGAGACGCCACCGTCCCACGTGATGACTGGCGGCCACGACGCCCGGGCGAATGCCCTCGGTGACCCAGGCCCTGATCACGAAGTGACCGATGCCCGTGTTGACCCGAGCCAGCTCTCCCGCCACCAGGCCCAGGGCCTCGGCGTCTCCGGGATGGACCCAGAGTGGGTTGGTGTGTGAGATCTCCTGCAGCCACTTGGCGTTGCCTGAACGCGTGTGGATCAAGGTGGGTACGCGGAACGTGGGCAGTAACACTCGTTCGCCGGCGGAGAGATCGATCACGCCGTGGTGCACCTGACTCTCGATGAACTGGGGCAGGGACTGATCGTCGTGGCCCCACTCGGACAGGGTCGGGCTGTAGATGTCGAGCTTTCCGCTCGGCGTGCCGAACCCTTGGCGACGGGTGCCGTCGGCGAGCTCGACACCGCCGCTCTCGACCTCCGCCTCGTAGCGCTGCTGCCCCTTGTAGGGCACCTCGTACGCGCCATGGCTGCGCATGTACTCGAGCGGCGTGAGCCCCTCTCTCTCGGCGGCCTCTGGTAGGCCGGGCACCGAGTTCTCGAACAGATCACCGTAGTACTCGTCGATGCTGATCGGTTCACCCGGGCGCTGCTTCGACTCATACCACTTGCGAATGCCCATGGAGCCGTCCGGGTCGATGCGCCAGGTCAGGGCGATCCAGAACTCGGCCTCTTCCCAGACCTTGCCCGGATTGCTGCCCAGAGTCTGTGCGTCGCTCTGCCCCTGTTGCCGCTGGTACTCACGGAGCACGGGCTGGCGAAAGCCGATCCAGGTGCCGGCGTGGGTCTCCTGGCTCATGATGTCGTGGCGCTCGGGGCCGAGCCCCATGGGCAAGACATAGTCGGCCCACTGCGCGGTCTCGGACCAGATCGGCGTGAGCGCCACATGGCAGCCCACCTGCTCTTCGTCCTCGAGCATCTCGATCCAGGAGCAGCCGTCCGGGTTGGTCCAGACCGGGTTGTAGACCCGGGTGAAGTAGGTGTCGATGCGGCTACCCTGTTCACGCAACAGGTGCGGCAACAGAAAGCTCATCTCGTAGTGGGCGAGTGGATACTCCCGAGGCCAGTGGCGTTCGTTCCACTGATCGGTGGGCGGCGGGTTCTCGCTGGGCTTGGGCGCGAACTTGTCCCAGCTGTTGGGATTGAGGCCGCCGGGTGTGCCCACGCTGCCGGTCAGCGCGTGGAGCAACATCAGGGCACGAGCCACCTGCCAGCCACCCAGATGCCCCGAGGCCGCTGCTCGCCAGAGATGGCTGCTGAACCGGGAGCCCGCAGCGGAGATCTCGTCGGCCAGCTGCGTCACCGTCTCTGCAGGCACGCGACACTCCGCCGCGACGAACTCGGGCGTGAAGCGGGCGTACTCCTCGAGCAGGCATTCGACGAAGCGGTCAAACGTCGCCACGCCCCCGGGTTCGCGGTGCTCCAGCCAGGCTCCCCACTCGATCCAGCGCTCGGCGAAGACCCGGTCAATGCGCCCGGACGCCAACAACTCCCGCGCCACCCCCAGCAGCAGCGCCGCCTCGGTGCCAGGCCAGGGCGAGACCCAGATGTCAGCGTGGCTGGCCGTGTTCGACAGTCGGGCGTCGAGGACCGCCAACCGAGAGCCAGACTCCTTGGCCTCGATGATCCGCTGCGCGTGTGGGTTGAAGTAGTGCCCGGTCTCGAGGTGCGCCGAGATGAGCAGCATGAACTTGCTGGCGGCGTAGTCGGGTGAGGGCCTGTCCGCCCCGAACCACAGCGAGTAGCCCAGCCTCGCCGCGCCGCTGCACACGTTGGTGTGGCTGTTGTGTCCGTCGATGCCCCAGGCCGCGAGCATGCGCATGACGAAGTGATCATCGCCGGGACGGCCCACATGATAGACCACTTCGCCCTTGCGTTCTTCGCGGAGTGCCTTGCCGATGCGCCCGCCAATATCGGCCAGGGCGTCCTCCCAGCTCACCTCTTCGAAGCGCCCTTCGCCTCGTTTGCCCACTCGCTTGAGCGGCGTGAGGATGCGCTCGCTGTCGTTCACCTGATTGATCGTGGCCGGCCCCTTGGCGCAGGTGCGGCCCCGGCTGCCCGGGTGCACCGGGTTGCCTTCGAACTTCTCGATGTGCCCGTCGCTCTTGTCGACGAAGGCCAGCAACCCGCAACCCGACTCACAGTTGAAGCAGATGGTGGGAATGCAGCGGTAGTGGCGCTCGACTTTCTTGGGCCAGGCGGTGGCATCAAGCTCGACCCAGTCTTCCCAATGCTCCTGGGACGGCCCCACGGCCAGCTCCCAGGGGGACGGGCGGCTGGGCTGCTTCTTGGTGTCGCTCATGGCCGTCTCTCGTCTCGCCGGTTCAGCTGATGGGCAGGGCTTGGCCGGCCCGGATCAGTACGTCCTCTTCGACCCACAATCCCCACAGCGCCCAGAACCCGGCCAGCGCGGCGGTGGCACCACCGTCGCCCACCAGGAGCAGCAACAGGGGGATGCCCACGCCTACGAGCACGCCGAACAACCAATGCCTCCGGGCAAAGGGGCCGGAGGTCACCAGCCGGGCCACCCGGTGGTACTCGGGCTCGCGGCCCAGGGGTGCCAGGCGAGTCTCGAGCAAGGTCATGCCCAGATGCGCGAGCAGGGCGCCGGCCAGCAGCACCGGCGGGGACAACCACTCATGGTTGCCCAACGGTCCGGCGATGCCCTCGATCAGGACCAGCGCGGCGGATCCGGCCAGCAAGGCCTGAAACAACAGGTGCCAGGCAAAGCCCCGCTTCATCCACAGCACCCGGCCCTTGGCTTGACCGAACAGCCAGGCCGTGTAGATCGCCGACATGACCGCCAGGGCGCAGGTGATGCCCAGGACCAAGGTCGCCAGAGGCATGGACCCACCGAACACGCCCACCCCCAACCAGGCCGTGAGCAGCCCTGCATACGCCGTGAGAATGAACGAGCCCACCGCCAGCCACGACTTGAAGTTCGGCCGCAGCAGCATGGACAGGAAGCGCTCGGGACGCTTGAGGTCAGTGACCAGCAGAGCCAGGGTCAGGGACAGGAACACCAGGGACAACAGGGGCACTCCCACGGCAACCATGGCCCCGGCGTCTTCGGCCAACAGGGCCCCAGCGCCGGCGAGAAACACGCCTGCCGCAAGAGACTTGAAGAACAGATAGCCGGTGATCTTGCTGCCCCAGAGGGGCTGGCGGTCCACGGAGTAGGTGGTGCGAGCACCGGCCTTCGCCTCGGCCGCGTCGAACAGCTCTGCGTCGAGCCCGGGGCCTGCCAAACGCTGGGCCCAGAGGTAGCCCCCGGCACCGTTGGTCAGCTCGGGATCGATGCCAGAGAGTGCGGCGTCCCGGTAGAAGACGTTGGGTGACGTACCCGCCTCGGCCTTGCGCACAGAGAGGTCGAGGGATGCCGCCATGCCCGAGACCACGCTGTTCGGGTCGTCGAAGTCACCGGGAATGATCGCCTCTGTCGGACAGACCACGGCGCAAGCAGGAGCCAGCCCCACCTCGGTGCGGTGCGCGCAGAAGTGGCACTTGCTGGCGGTGCCCGTGCGCTCGTCCAAGAAGATCGAGTCGTAGGGGCAGGCTTGCATGCAGGCCTTGCAGCCCACGCAGATGTCCTTGTCGAGATCGACGATGCCGTCGGGCCGCTTGTCGAGGGCCGTCACCGGACAGATGGTCACGCAAGGGGCGTCGGTGCACTGGTTGCAGCGCAGCACCGTGAACGACCGGGAGACCTCAGGCCAGGCGCCCTCTTCGGTGTACTTGACCCAGGTGCGGAAGTCCCCGACGGGTATGTCGTTCTCGGACTTGCAGGCCACCGTGCAGGCGTGACAGCCGATGCAGCGGGTGTTGTCGAGGACGAATCCGAGCTGCAAGCCAGGCGCTCCACCGGGGGTTGGCCGCAGAGGGTACCGCCCCACTGACGAGCAGGGAAGCCGGTCGCTCAGCGCGGCCGGTCGGCAGCGCGAGCGAGGTCTCTACCCAGGCCTCTACCCAGGCCTCTACCCAGGCCTCTACCCAGGCCTCTACTTGGGCGCGAGCGACGACAGGAAGAAGCGGCCGATCTGGGCCTCGAAGGCGCTGCCGTCGTCGCGCTCCATCTGGTAGCTGCCCTCCATGGTGCCCCAGGAGGTGTTCAGCGGGCAGGCGCTGGTGTATTCGAACGACTCACCAGGTGCCAGGTGCGGCGTCTCGCCCACCACCCCCGGGCCCTCGACCAGGGTCTGGCGGTTGTCGCTGTCGATGATCGTCCAGCGCCGGCTCACCAGCCTGGCCCCATCGACGCCCTCGTTGTGGATGCTGATGCGGTAGGCGAAGACGAAGTGCTCCTGCTCTGGTGCCGAATCTGGCGCGAGAAACTCGGCAGCGGCGTGAATCCGGATGCCTTCGGTCACGCATTCTGAATCTGGGGACTGGCTCACGGCCGCAGTGTACGGTCGCCTGGCCTCAGAACCGAACCCAGCCTTGCGACAAACGGTCTCCAGTTCTCGGGGGAGACGGCCGAAGAGGTGGCAGTGAACGAGCGAACAGACCGTCGCGGCGTCTCCTCCTGGGTTGCAAACACGGGGGGAGACGCCGCGGTGGTTTGTGCCCAGGCTGCCCCGACAGCCCAGGCTCGTTGGGGGACGAGTCGCGGTCACCGAGCCGCTACCCTCCGCTCTGGCCACCGTCCCTGAGCCGTCGCGCCGCCCCCAGAGGCCTCCCGAACAAGCCTTTCGGCAGGGGTTTCTCCGGGGTCAGCGGCCCTCCCACAGGATCCTCGGCGGATTCAACATGGACGGATCGGTCGTCTTCGGAGTGAAATAGGGCCCACCTCATTCGACGCGGACACCGACTGGAAGGTGTCCCTGGGGTGGCCCGGCCCCGCCAACGGCCTGGCCATACATCAAGAGCGGCAAGGAAAGCAGCACATGCGCACGACCGGTACCGTGAAGTGGTTCAACGATTCGAAGGGATTCGGTTTCATCACGCCTGAGGGCGGTGAGAAGGACTGCTTCGTGCATCACAGCGCCATCCAGGGCTCGGGCTTCCGATCCCTCAACGAAGGCGAGAAAGTCGAGTTCGACATCGTCGAAGGCCAAAAGGGTCCGGCGGCTGAGAACGTCGTCCGCCTCGAGGCCTGATCACGACTGAGCGGCACTCCCTCACCCGGAGTGCCGCTCAGCGATTGCACGAAAGCAGCCCCACGGCGGCCCTCCCAGCCGCTGGCGGTCGTTGCATGCTTGCGCAACGGCACCGACGACAGCAGCCGGGCGACCCCTCGTCGCCGCCGGCCGGGGTCAGCACACACCCTCCTAGCCATCGGGGCCCCCATGTCTGACACCGCCATCAGCGACGCGCCCGTCGCCATTCGTCTCAGCGACTACGAGCGGCCCTGCTGGTCGTGCCAGACCGTCGAGCTGCTCTTCGACCTGTTTGAAGACCACGCCCTGGTCACCGCGACCAGCACCTGGAAACGGCTGGGTCCCGGTCAAGAGCTGGTGCTCAATGGCTGCGAGCTACTGACCGAGTCGATCACGCTCGACGACGGCGAGGTGGCCCTCGAAGGCGAGCACATCAGCGCCGATCTGCTGACCCTGAAGCCGTCCGGCGACAGCTGCGTCCTGCAGGTCGTCACCCGGCTGGCCCCCCAGAACAACACCGTCCTTCAAGGTCTCTACCGCTCTGGGGGAACGTTCTGCACCCAGATGGAGGCCGAAGGCTTTCGCAGGGTGACCTGGTTCGCCGATCGCCCGGATGTGCTGGCCACCTACAGCACGACGGTGGTTGCCGACGCCACGAAGTACCCGGTGCTGCTCTCCAACGGCAACCTGATCGACTCAGGAGAGGCCACCGACGGACGGCATTTCACCCAGTGGCACGACCCTCACCCCAAGCCCTCGTACCTCTTCGCATTGGTGGCAGGCGATCTGGGCCGGGTCGACGACAGCTTCACCACCGCCAGCGGCCGCGAGGTCACCCTGCAGATCTTCGTCGACAAGGGCAACGAGGGCAGGGTCGATCACGCCATGTCCAGCCTGAAGAAGTCCATGGCCTGGGACGAGCAGGTGTTCGGTCGAGAGTACGACCTGGACATCTTCATGCTCGTCGCGGTGCACGACTTCAACATGGGCGCCATGGAGAACAAGGGCCTCAACATCTTCAACGCAGCCCTGGTCCTGGCCGATCCGCAGACGGCGACCGACGAAGACTACGCCCGCATCGAAGGGGTGGTCGGGCACGAGTACTTTCACAACTGGTCGGGCAACCGGGTCACCTGCCGCGACTGGTTTCAGCTGAGTCTCAAAGAAGGCCTCACTGTCTACCGCGACCAGCAGTTCAGCGCGGACATGGGCTCGGCGGCGGTGCAGCGCATCGGCGACGTGGCCAACCTGCGCGCCATGCAGTTTCCTGAGGACGCAGGCCCGGGCGCCCATCCGGTGCGCCCCGCCGAGTACCTGACCATCGACAACTTCTACACCATGACGGTGTACCGCAAGGGAGCCGAGGTCATCCGCATGCTCGCCACGATTGTGGGCGAAGAGGGCTTTCGCAAGGGCACTGACCTCTACTTCGAACGTCACGACGGTCAAGCCGTGACCACCGAGGACTTCGTGGCTGCCATGGCGGCGGCGAACGACGTGGATCTCTCGGCCTTCCAGGCCTGGTACGACCAGCCGGGCACCCCCGTGGTCAAGGCTCAGGGCACCTGGGACGCCGCGGACAACAGCTACACCCTCGAGCTGAAGCAGTCCTGCCAGCCCGGCGCCGGGCAGGCGCCACGCCCCTTCGTGATCCCCGTGCGGATGGGCCTGCTCGACGCCAGTGGAAAAGACATGCCCCTGCGGCTCGACGGTGAGTCGGCAGACGGTCCCACCTGCCGGGTGGTGTCCCTGACCGAGCATGGCCAGAGCTTCCGCTTCGTCGATCTGCCTGAGCAGCCTGTGCCCTCCCTGCTCCGTGGCTTCAGCGCTCCCGTGCGCCTCGAGGCAGACATCGACGGTGATCAGCTGGCCTTCCTGGCCGCTCACGACAGCGACCCGTTCAATCGCTGCGAGGCCGTGCAGCGCCTGTCCTGCAACAACCTGCTCGACTCGGCCAAGGCCTTCCGTGCAGACCAGCCCATGGCCGTCTCCGATGCGCTCTCCAGCACCTTCGCCACCATGCTCGGCGACCGCTCCCTGGACCCGGCCCTGGTGGCCGAGGCGCTGCAGCTACCCGCGCAGTCTGTGATCGGCGACCTCTCCCCCACCGTCGACGTGGAGGGCATTCACGCCGCCCACGAGTCCTTGGCGGACAGCTTGGCCCGAGATCACGTCGCCCTGCTGCTCGAGCGCTATCACGAGCTGGGGGCGGGGCTGGGCGCCGACCTGGGCCCCGGTCCCCAGGGCAGGCGCGCGCTGCGCAATGTCTGCCTCGATTTCGTCTCACGCATCGACCACCAGCTTTCGCTCTGCGAGCAACAGATCACCTCGGCCCAGACCATGACCGACGAGTTCGCGGCCCTGCAGTGTCTGGCCCACCAAGAGGGGGACATTCACGACCAGGCCATGGCGGCCTTCAAGGCGCGCTGGAAGCACGAGCCGCTGGTGATGAACAAGTGGCTCCAGGCTCAGGCCAGCTCCCGGCGGGCCGGCTGCGCCGACGACATCGAGCGCCTGGCCAGGGACGACGCCTTCGACCCCAGCAACCCGAACAACCTCCGCGCCCTCTACCGCACCTTCGGCAGCAACCAGGCCAGGTTCCACGGTGCGGACGGCCACGGCTATCGCATCCTGGGTGACATGCTGCTCGACCTGGACACTCGCAACGCTGTACTGGCCGGGCGCATGGCCACCGTGTTCAGCCCCTGGCGCCGCTACGACGAGCAGCGCCAGGCCATGATGCGCGAGCAGCTACAGCGCCTCCTGGACAGCCCCACCGTGTCGACCAACTCGTTCGAGGTGGCCAGCAAGGCCCTGGGCTGACGAAACCGCTCGCTGGCGCTTCGGCGGCCGCCTGTGGTGCCTGAGCGCCTCGGCGGAGAGAACGCCCCGGTCCGGCGGTTGCTCAACTGCTTGCTGCTGGCCTCCTTCGTGCCGAGATTCCCGACTCAGGGAGGCTGCGAGTGCTGGCTGCTCTACCCGGTAAGCCGGAGGGGCCTTCCTAAACCCCTTGGTCGGTCCCGCATGAGAAATGGAGGTCGCCCGAGGCCTCTGCTCCTCGGACGACCGCCGGTCCTCCTCCAGGCCCCCCATGAGGGGCCTGGTCACCCTCCCCCAGGCAACGCGGGGACACGCATGCGCGCCTCCAGATCTCTCGAGAGAACGGCAAGATCTGCGTCTGACGGCGAACCTCATCGCTCTCCAAGAGCCAAAGCGCGGTGCCTGGGGTCTCTGCACAGGTCTTTTGAAAAAACCTGCTGTCTGGCGACTGTGGGTCGACAAGCCCACAGAGTTCTCGGGCAACTGTCCCGGAGGGGCCTGTTGTTGCGCTCAAACTCATGAGACGAGCGACCCTCTGCCCTGCAAGAAGCCAGTCCTGACCTGGCCGTCCACAACAGTCGCTCCACTCGAACCCGATTTCGTCCTATCCTGTGATCTCCTGACTGAATGAGATCGGATAGCCATGCCCCAGCTGCAACCAGAGACAGATGAGCAACGGCAACAGTTCATGGCCTACACGGCAAGGAGGCTGGGCCCCGCCAGTGAGCATCACCTCAAGGACGACGTCCGGGCGGCCGCGGTCGCCCAGCGTATGGCGTCGGGCATGCAACTCGAAGACGCCGTGCTCGCGCAGCTGCATTTGGCCATCGGCAAGGACCGTCGGGTGGCCGATGAGTTTGCAGCGTTCTTCATCCTCGACCTCATGAAGCTGGGCAAGTTCTCGATGTCATCCTCCTCGAAGCTCCGAAGATTCCTGGACACCGGCGATCTGGTGCTCTCGGTCTTTGGCGACCTCTGGGACGACATGTCCGCGCTCGACTTCCAATCACGCAACCAGTTCAAGCAGCTCTTCGCCCAGCGCATGAAATGGAAGGCCGCGGACCAGCATCGCCGGCTCACCAGCCAGCGCCGCAGAGAAGACCGGCGCGTACCTCAACAGCCTGAAGACCTCGACTGCCCGGGGGACGCCAACGATGCCTCCGCCACGGCCATCGTCGCCGAAGAGCGGGAGCAGCTGATCCTGATCCTGCTGCGGCTCAAGGAGCGCAACCGGCAGCTGCTGACCCTGCACCTCAAGGGCCTGTCGATCGAGGCCATCGCCGAAGAGATGGGCCTGAGTTACGAAGCGGCCCGCAAGGCCCTCTCCCGGGCCATCGAGCAGGCCCGCAAGCTGGCTCAAGCCGCCTAGGCGTCAGCGCCACAGATCGCCATCCTTTCGATGGCGCCGGGTGTAGATCACCCAGGCAATGGCTGGCTCGACAGTCGCCTTGCTCAGCTTGAAGCGGGCTTGCCCCGGTTTCTCCTTCAGCTCCCTGCTCGTGTGGGCCATTGAGGGCCCCGCGGTCCTGGACTCCAGCTGCTCTGCCAGCTCTGAGACGAAGAGGCCCACTTGGTCGCCGGGTCACCAGTCCCTTCACGGACCTCCGCTCGAGAGCATGGCGTGACCGCGGAAGAACGGCCCCCCTGGTGAGAAACAGGGACGCCCGGACCATCGCGGAGACCACGATCTGTGGCGCAGACTCCATCTTCGTGGATTGACCGTCCTCTTGGGGCGCAAAGCCTCAACATATGGGGCGCGATCGGTCGATAGGTCGGCTCAGTGGTGATCTCAGCACCACTTGTCCGTGCCGCCCTCAGGCCTCGACCACGCCATGCGCCCACTCCTTCTCGTGCCTTTCCGTGGCGCCGCAGCCTGCACGCTGTTGGTAGCCCTCTTGCTGGACAGCGCTCATGGCCAAGAGCTGCTGAACTCCTTCGCCAGCCCGGTCAGCGACGGTTTGACGCGTAGCTTCACCGCCATTGGCGACGTGAACGGCGACGGCGTGACAGACCACTTGAGCGGCGCTCCCGGGGTCAACAATCAGCAGGGCCAGGCCAGCGTGCACTCCGGTGCAGATGGCGCCCTCCTGGCGACCCTCTCCGGCGACTTCACCGGCTCCCAGTTCGGCTGGTCCGTGGCCGCCGTCCACGATGTGGATGGTGACGGCGTGCCCGACTTCGCCGTGGGCGCACCGGCCAGCTCGACCCCCACCGCTACGGGCACGGTCTTCGTGTACAGCGGCTCCGGCGCAAGCCTGATCCGCCGCATCAGTGGCAGCACCGCTGGCGACGGTTTTGGCTTCGGCCTGGCGGGCCTGGGGGACATCGACGGGGACGGCTTGGCCGACCTGCTCATCTCGTCCCCCTTCGCAGCGAACAGCACGGGACAGGTGTCCTCGTACTCTGGCGACACCGGTGCCCTGCTGGCCACTCGCTTCGGCGGCCAGGCTGGCGATCTCTACGGCGCGAGCCTTTCCGGCACGCTCTCCAGCGGCGACGGCAGCCCGGAGCCCATCATCGGCAAGAGCCTGCTCAGCGGCGACGGTAGCCCCGAGCCGATCATTGGCGCGGCCCTGTCCGGCGACGGCAGCCCCGAACCGATCATCGGCGCGACCCAGGCAGCCAACACCGGCCCGGGCTACATCGAGATCTTGACCCGCGACGACCTGACGCTGCTCGCCACCATCCAGGGCGATCAGAACGGCGACCGCTTCGGCTGGTCGGTCAGCCAGGCAGGCGACGTGGACGGCGACGGCACCCTCGACTTCATCGCTGGAGCCCACCCTGATGCAGCCCTGACTCCTGGTTACGCCAGGGTGCTGTCCGGCTTCGATGGCGCCACCATGCTGCTGCTCTCCGACAACACCCTGGGCTCAGGCTTCGGATCGTCGGTCGCAGGCATCGGCGACGTGGACGGGGACGGTCACGACGACCTGGCCGTGGGCGCGCCGAACAGCGTGCGTGTCTTCAGCGGCCTGGACGGATCGTTGGCCCAGCTCATCAATGGCAGCGACGCCCACCCCCTCGACTCCACCGTCGCCTTCGCCGGTGACCTGGATGGCGACGGCATGGCCGACCTGACCCTGCGCTCTGCAGGCGACGGCACCACGCCAGGAACTCGAGCCATCTTCTCGCTCATCGCCAAGACCAACGGCAGCGCAGAGCCTGTGGCCACCCGCTCCCTCTCGCCTGACGACGGCTCACAGGTGACCTTGTCCCTGCGCAACGCTCCCGCCGAGACAGCCGTCTCGCTCCTGGTGGGCTTCGGACTGCTCTTCGATGGCAGCGCCGCCACACTGACCCCCACGGACGACATCATCGTCAGCGGGCTGGCCACCGACATCACGGGCAGCCTCGACTACGCCCTGAGCGTGTCCTCAGGCTCCCTGATCTACTACCAGTTCGTGGTCGCTGATCCGACGGACGAGGACGGCCTGGCCAGCAGCAACGTGGTGGCCACTCGCAACGCCGGGAGTTAGTCAGCGCTACAGGTCGTGGTCTCCACGATGTTCCGGGCGCCCCGAGGGGCTGCCGATCTGTAGCACAGACTCCAAGCCTGACTCTCAGCTGGCCGAGCCCTCTGTCGCTGACTCTGGCGGCGCGCCTGTCTCGTCGACGTAGCGAGCGGCCTCTGTCGCTTGACCTCGCGAGCGGTAGTGCTGGGCCAGCGCCTGGCCCGTCTCACGACACATGGGATGGGCCTTGCCCAGCACCCGGTGCAGCACGGCCCAGGCTGCCAACAGCTGCTTCTCCGCCGCATCCCCCTCACCCAGCTCGGTGAGACACGCGGCCAGGTTGTGGCGGAAGCGGGCGGCGTGCCAGTTGTCCGAGCGCGGGGACTTGGACGCTTGATCGACGACCTCGGTCAAGATCTGCCGCGCCTCGTCGACCCGACCTTGCAGCTGGATCGTCTTGGCCAGGTTGTTGGCCATCACCCATGAGTCGGGATTGGTCTCGCCCACCACGGCCTTCTGCAGCTTCAGGGCGCGACTGAGAACCTGCTCCGCCTCGTCGAGTGAGCCGCGGCAGGTCAACAGGTAGCCCAGGTTGGCCATGGACATGATCGTCTCCGGGTGCTCCTCGCCGAGCACTTCGTCCTGCAAAGCCCAGCACTGTCTTGAGCGGGCCTCAGCTTCCTCGAGCCGGCCACGGGTCTGCAGCAACGCGGCCAGGTCGTTCATGGCGATCAAGGTCGCGGGGTGACGCTCACGCACCGTGCGGTTGAGCCCGGCGAGGGCGCGCCGGAGCAGACGCTCTGCTTCATTGAGCTGATCTTCGCCGCCCTGCTCGCTGAGCACATTGGCCAGTCGGTTGAGTGCGGTGAGACTGTCCAGGTGGTCTTCGCCGAGACGTTGCTCCCGCCCCAGGGCCACCTCGCGCAGCAACTGCTCCACCTCGCTCAGGCGTCCTCTGCCCCGGCGGATCGTCTCGGCCAGCACATCGCGAGTGCGCAAGGTGGCCGGGTCGGTGTCCCCCAGCTCTTCGACCTGCGCCCTCAGCACACGACCCAGCAGCTCTTCGGCCTCGGCCAGCCGCCCGGTGATGCGATAGACCAGGGCCACATCGGTGGCGGCGTGCATGGTCTCGGGGTGGTGTGCGCCCAACATCGACTCGAACGCCTCATGGGCCTTCTCGGCGTGGGGCAAGGCCACCTCGTAATGGCCCAGTTCTTTGTAGAGCGTGCCGATGAAGTTGCGCAGAGAGGCTTCGTCGAGGGGCAAGCCAGCCATGCCAGCCTCGATGCCGGCGGCGGCCTCGTCGAGCACCTGCCGCACCGTGACCTCACGGCCCTGCGCCCGGGCGGGGTCGCCGGAGGCCAGCATCTTCAGCAAGAACTCGTTGATGGTGGTGGCCCGTTGCTCCTGCCAGCGCGCCTCTTCGCGGGCCTCGGAGATCACCTCCAGATAGTCCTCCAGGTCGACGGCCATCTCGGCGGCAGAGCTGTAGCGATCTTCTGGGAGACGGGCCATGGCCCGCTCACAAATGTGCAGCAGCCCGGGAGGAGCGTCCGGGGCGAGCTCGCGCACGGCGGGCGGCGGGCCCTGGCGGACCTTCATCAGAATGGTGAAGGGCAGGGGCAGCTCGTCCGCTTCGTAGTAGGGCATGCGCGACGTGAGCAGGTGGTAGAGCAGGGCGCCCAGTGAGTAGATGTCGCTGCGCACACCGACCAGGTCGATGTCTCCCCGTGCCTGCTCTGGCGACATGTACGGTGGCGTGCCCACTACCCGGCCATCCATGCTGAAGAGCCAGCTGTCCACCAGGGTGAACTCACCCTCTTTGCCGGTGAGCACCTCGCTGGCCACGTAGGGCGCCACGTCGTCGTCGCCGCCAAGCGAGCGCCGCTCACCGTGCAGACGCCGAGCCAGTCCCCAGTCGAGCAGATAGGTCGCGCCGTAGTCGCCCACCATGATGTTGCTGGGCTTGATGTCCCGGTGGAGCACGCCCTTGCTGTGGGCGTAGGCCACCGCCTCACAGACCCTCAGGATCGAACCCACGGCCCGATTGACGTTCCAGTTGTCCTGACCCCGTTCGACCAGGTCGAAGATGCGCCGCATGTCACGGCGGCCGGCCACGTACTTCATGGTGAAGTACGCACGGCCGTCGTCGCGAACGCCCAGGTCATGCACCGGCAGGATGCCCGGGTGATCGAGCTGGGCGGTGACCAAGGCCTCGTCCTGAAAGCGCGCCAAGGCACGCGAATAGGCCAGAGACTTGTCCGCGTCGCTCTTGCGCAACGAGCTCACGTCGTCTGCGGGCAGGCGCATGACCTTCATGGCCAGACGTCGTCGCAGCTGCCTGTCCCACACGCGATGGATGATGCCCATGCCGCCCTTGGCGATGCGGCCTTGAGACTCGTAGCGATTGCTGAGCGCGCCCACATCGGCCAGCTCGTCGAGAATGTGCTGGGCGTCGGGCGCGTCGTCAGCTGCCTGCGATGAGCCGCCGTCGAACGACTCGGTCAGCGGCCCCAAGGGCTTGCGCTGCAGGGGTTCGATGATGTCCCGCAGCGCGTTGCGATCGATCTCGGCGGTCTCGCCCAGGGCGGCTTCCGCAGCGATGAAAGCCGAGTACTTGACCGACAACACCTCTTGCAGCTCATCGGACTGACTGGCGAGGTAGGCCTCGAAGTCGACCCCCGGGTCATGGCGGCGCAGGTCCAAGAACTCTCGCAGGGCCTGATCTGCCAGGGCCTCTTGCGAGGAGAGCTCATGCTCGAACTCGCCACTGTCCCCCGAATCGTCCGGCGACATCGAGCCGCGCAACTCCGAGGTCATGGGACTTCTCTGGGAGGAAGGACAAACGAGACATCAGGGCCCGGCCGCTGCCGCGACGAGTGTAACGCGCCGCACCGCCGATCGTGTGCTCAACGCCAGCGAACGCACCACGAACAGGCGTCGGCCTCGAACAGCGGCTCCCCTCCCCTGTCGCCAGGAGCCTCCACGTAACCCAGCTCGGCCAGCCCCTGCAGGGTCTGCGCGTCAACCACCGCCTCGCCCCGCCAGCCCAGGTCGCGCCGAGCCCCCAGCCAGGACACGAGCTGCTCGGCCAGCGGGCCCACACGTTCGGGATCAGAATCCACCAGATCATGGACGCAGCCAGGGTCTTCGGCGAGATCGAAGAGTTCGATCTGGTGGCTGGCGTAGCGGCGGTTGTGCGCCATGAGGTGCAAGATCAGATGTTTGGAGCCGCTGGTGATCGACGCCGACGTCCCATGGGAGGACAGGGCAAAGAGCGGCTGGGGGCGGGAGACGGCGGTCAGGTCTCGGCCCGGAAACTCATGAGTAGTGAGGCCGGACAGGTTCAGCAGCGTCCTTCCCAGGTCGAGGTGGCTGACCCGCTCGGTTCTGCGCACACCCGGGGGCGCGGCGGGCCAGCTCAACAGGAGCGGCACGTGCAGGGTGTCGCTGTAGAGCTCGGCATGATCGAACCAGATGTCATGGGCCCCCAGCACTTCGCCGTGGTCACCCACCAGCGCCACGGTACCCTGACTCATCTGCGGGTGGTCGAGCAGCCGCCCCAGCTCATGATCGAGGTAGGACACCTGGGCAGCGTACTGGCTGCGCCCAAACTCCAGCACACGCAGGCCGGCCATGTTCCCCGGCAGGGGCTGGTCGATGTCGGGGGCAGGGAGCGCGGGGTCGAAGGGATCCGCCGGGCCGCTGTAGCCCAGCCGGTCGAAGGGCGCCGGCACTTCGTAGGGCATGTGGGCATCGAACAGGTGCAACCAGATGAAGAGCGGACGGGTGCCGCCCTCGTCCAACCAGCCCAACACCTGATCGACCGCTTCGCCTGCTCGCCGCTGCACCGCCCGGGTGCGGGCAAAGCGCGCGAAGCCCTGACCCAGACCGCTCACCGACGGACGCAAGTGCGCGGCGGACGTCACCGCCCAGGTCTCCCAACCCTCTGCCGCATAGACCTCCGCCAAGGTCTCGGCGCTCTCGTGCAGGGCGTGGCCGTTATCGAGAATGCCCGTGTCCCGGGGATGCACCGCGGTCATCAAGGCCACGTGAGAGGGGTTGGTGAAGTTCGTGCTCGCGAAGCACTGCTCGAACAGCAGACCTCGCTGAGCCAGTGCGTCGAGCCTGGGCGTGGACACTTCGACCCCATCGCGCGCGGCGCCGAGGTGGTCCCCGCGATGGGTGTCGCTGGTCACCAGCAAGACCACCTGCCGGGGCGCGGCCGATGCCACCGCATCGCCGACCGAGACTTCAGCTTCGGCCACGATCGCCGCCGCCCGCTGCTCGTGCCCCGCGAGCGCCTCGAGCTGCCAGGTGAGACTCACCGCTTCTCCTGCGAGGTCGGCCAGGTCGATCTCGACCGGCTGCCAACCCTGCTCTCGCCCCGCGTCCGTCACACGCGCCCGTGGGGGCGCGACCCGCCGCTCGACCCGCCGCCCGCTGGACTGGCCAACGCACGTCAGCTCAACCACCGAATCTGGCGAGCTGGCGGCAGGGCGCCCCACCGCGAAACGGAGGCGCCCACCCTGGGGAACCACCACAGAAGCCTGCAGAGGGCGCCCCACCACCAGGCCCAGCCCCCGTCGACCCACGCTGTCCAGAAAGACCATGGCCGGTGGCGCCTGCGGGTCAGGCACCAGCCCTGCAGGGGGGCGCCGCAACAGCTGCAGCTGCTCCACCACCACACCCTCGGGGCGTCCGTCGAACAAGAGCACCAAGGTCTGGGCCTGCCCCGCTTGGGACATGGCCAAGGGCAGATCCAGCAAGGTGACGCCTGCCGACGCACCGTGAGCCATGGGCACGGGCGCGGAGCTGCCCAACAAGCGCCCGTCGCGACGAAAAGCCACCTGCACCCGGGTCTTGTCATTGGCCGTGCCGGTGAGCCGCAGCTGGTCGAAGCCTGCCAGATCCCAGGCACCGTCGCAGCTCAGCAAGACCGGCTCGCCGCTGGCGCCGCCGCCGAGCTTCAACGCCAGACCGCGCTCCGTGGGCACCGTCTGCTCGGACACCGCTGTGACCGTCCAGAGCTCTCGCTCTGCACCTGGCGCTCCAGACCAGACCACAGCGCTCGCAATCTCCAGGGCCTGGCCCTGGGGCTGCAGCTGCAAGACCGTGCTGCCTGCGGGCTGCTCAGGTGCGCAGGCCCAGAGCGCCACGAGCAGCCAGATCCAACCGGAGCACCTGGCAGCTTGTGGACAAAGTGCCGTGATGACGAGTGCGCCTCGGTGGCGCCAGATCGAGGCGACGAACCGGAAGCGAATCAGTGGATTCGTTGAGGATTCGGCAACGAAGAGCTGGCGCCACCGAGGCGTGCTCGGCGCGCGGCACTTTGTCCACAAGCTGCTAGCCCACCTGGGCCGCTCAGCCCGCCGTCGCCGCTCCATGAATCGTCTCTGCCCAGGCAGGGTTGAGGCGCAGCCCGCCGTCAGCGTCCGCCGCCCGGAGTGGACATCTGGCTACCACCCTGTCCGCCGCCCGCGGTGACCGGCTCGTCGACCATCTCGTCCGCCTCGTCGTCAGCAACGGACCCACCGTCGTCAGCGCCCGTGAGATCGAAGGGCAGTGGCAGAACCTCGAGGGGCACAGGTGCGGGGCGCAACACGCTCGTGGTGAAAGTAGCCCGGCCGTCGTTGAGCAGGAAGAGCAGCGCGCCCTCCCGGGTCAGCAGTTGCAGGTCAGGAGCCCCGTCGTTTTCTGGGTCGACCACGTCGAAGTCGAGCAGGGGCGGCAGCTCGTTCAGCCCCGCGGCGATCGAACTCTCGACCAGGCGGCCATCGCCCAGGCCTTGATGGAGCTGCAGCCGGCCATCGTCATCGAGCGATAACAGATCGAGGGTCTCGTCACCGTCCACGTCGGTCAGGGTCGGCCGCCGCCCAGCGAAACCGTCTGGCAAGCCAGACCAACGGGTGCGATCCTCGAAGAGACCCTGCCCCCGATTGATGATCACCGTGGTCTCGCCCTCTGCGGTGATGACCAGGTCGGCCAGACCATCACCGGTCAGGTCGCCCCAGGCTTGCCCGTCCGATGGCGGCGCGTCGGGCTCATCGTCACCGCCCTGCAGCGGCGCGCTCTTCTGGGACGAGCCCTGGCCATCAAAGCCAGCGCTCGGGCCTCCCGAATGTCCAGCGTTGCTACCCGCCCCCGGACCGCCGGGCCCTGACACCGTGCCGCCCCTGAGCACATCCGTGAGCCACTCGCCCTGTGGCAAGGTCGACACGCCCGGCGCCAAGCCCGACGCCTCGGCCACGGCGACCACGCCGGGCGAGCTGCCCGTGCTGGTCATGGTGGCAGGCAGCAACGGCGCCCGAGGCACCGTGCCGCCAGGAGCTTCAGAGGCCAGGTCGTCCCCGTCGCCTGACGCCGAGGAGGAGCCGTCAAGAACCAGACCTCCCCCGCCCGGGTGCTGATCGGCGCTGCGATCGTCAGCGGCGTCATGACCTGACGGGCCGGAAGCTCGAGGCGACGACTCGTTCCATCGCGGGGCGATGAACGCTCGGATCAACCCCTGGCCCGGTCCCGACCAGCCTTGCAGGGCTGTGCCCACGACGACCCCGTCCGGTGTACCGGAAGCGGCCGCCCGCGCGGAGCCTGCGCTCACCACCAAGGGCTCGTTGGCCCGAATGGTGCCCCCGCTGTCGTCCACGGCGAGCCAGGCCAACGTCCCTCGGACCACGACCCGACCCAGCCCGCCAGGGGCGATGGCGCCGCTCACCGCGTGGCGGTGATCGGGTGTGCCCTGCGCAGAGGCCAAGGCCGTGGACACGGGCCCCAGGGGCGCCCTGCCCGAGCCCGCTATGGCTGGCTCCACCTGCATCACCAGCTCGCCGCCTCTGCGCGTCTCTCCGACCCACTCGACCAGATCGCCCAGGACCAGCTCGGCCCTGCCGGCGTTCGTGATCAGCACGGTGTCGTGCACGGCTCCCAGCTCGTCCTCGCACTGCGCACAGCCCTGGTCTGTGGACTGCACCGGAGCGCTGCTGGCCAAGCCGTTCTCTGCGTCACTGTATTGCTCGAGCTCTTGGCCTCTGAGGTAGGCCACCACCGTGGGCCAGGCAAACAGCGCACCGAGCAGGATCACGACGCTGGCCACGGGGACGCGATGAGCCCCGGCCAACCTGCGCGCCCGGTAGAAGAACCCTGGCGGTCCTGCGATCACCGGCAGACCAGCGAGAGAGTTGGTCACGTCTGCGGCGAGCTCTGACGCGGAGGCATAACGTTGCTCGGGATCCGTGGCCACGGCCTTGAGCACGATCCAGTCGAGATCACCACGGAGGCTGCGCACCAGCCCACGCAGGTCTGTGTCCCGGCGGGCCGCGTAGCGCTTGGCTGCGGCGCCCAAGGCCGTCAGTCGACGGGAGGGAGCTTCGAGGTCCGTCTCGGCCAGTTCGCGAGCCAGCCCCTCCGGTCCCAGCTCGTTCAGGCGACTGGCATCTCTGGGCAAGGCCCCCACGAGCAGCTCATGGAGCAGGACGCCCAGCGAATAGACGTCGGTACGGGTGTCGACGACGCCGCGCCCAGGCAGGGCCTGCTCCGGGCTCATGTAGCCTGGCGTTCCGATCTGCTGGCCCACTCGGGTGCAAGCCGTCTCGTGGTGGGCCGAGCTGTCCCCGGCCACGGCCTTGGCCACGCCGAAGTCGATGATCTTGGGCACCACGCGACCGTCTTGCTCACTGACCAGGATGTTGCCCGGCTTGAGGTCCCGGTGCATCACGCCCTTCTGGTGCGCGTGTTGCATGGCGTGGCAGACCAGCTCGAAGAGCTCCAGCCGCTGGGCCACGCCCAGACGCCGTCGGTCGCAGTAGGTGGTGATCGGCTCGCCGTCCACGAACTCCATCACGAAGTAGGGCCGACCTCGGGGCGTGACCCCCGCGTCGTGCACGGCGGCCACATGGGGATGGGACAACCGCGCCAGCAGCTGACGTTCGCCGTTGAAACGGCCCAGCACCTCGCGGGTGTCCATGCCCGGTTTGATGACCTTCAGGGCCACCTGCCGCCGCAGGGGTTCGCACTGCTCAGCCAGGAACACCGAGCCCATGCCACCCTCGCCCAGGAGACGTCCCAAGACGTAGGGCCCGATGGCGCTGCCCAGCGACAACTCCTCGCCATCCGCAGCGAGCATGTGCCCGGGCGACCAGGCGGGCTCGTCGAAACAGGACGGCGCCTCGTCGTGAGCGCAGACCAGTTCGATCAGCTCGTGTGCCAGCTCGTCATCGCCAATGCAGGCGGAGACGATCCAGTCGCGCCGCTCGTGCTCGGGTCGTCGCAGGGCGCGATGAAAGAGCTGTTCGATCAGTTCGTCCCGATCGGCGCCGTCGTCAGGGTTGTGTGTCGTCATGGTGTGCCTTCCTCCCGCCTTCCCCGTTCGATCTCTCGACTCAGCCAGGCCTTCGCGAAGTCCCAGTCGCGCTTCACCGAAGCGGTCGAGATCCCCAACACTTCTGCTGTCTGCTCGATGGTCATGCCCACGAAGAAGCGCTGCTTGACCACCGCCGCCTTGCGCAGGTGACGCTCGTGGCTCTCGAGCCGGGTCAGGGCCGCGTCAATCATGGTCAGCGACTCGACGTCCTCGATGTCGATGGCCGTACCCACCTTGTCGAGCAGGCCCCCATCGCCCTGGTGGGGCTGGCCCGCGCCTCGACGCTCGGCGCCCCGCCGTCTGGCGTGCTCCACGAGAATCCGGCGCATGGCCTCGGCGGCCACGCCGAAGAAATGGGCCCTGCCAGCGAAGCCGCCGTCACTGCCCTTCGAGAGCCTCAGCCAGGCTTCATGCACCAGCGCCGTGGGCTGCAAGGTGTGCTCAGAGCGTTCCTTGGACATCTGCTGAGACGCCAGGCGACGCAGCTCGCCGTACACCACCGTCCAGAGATCGCGCCGGGCAGACTCGTCACCGTCACCGCTACGGTGAATGAGCAGCGTCACGTCTAGAACGGGCGTGGCCATCCAGAAAAGGACCTCGGACTCGGGATGCAGAGGCGAATTGCTGAGACTGTGTGGCGATTCTAGCGCAGATATGGCGTTTTCGGAGCTTCTCACCGGCGACTGCCAAACGACGCCCAATGGGTAGCTAGAGGGGCCTGAGAGCGACTTCTGACCCTCAAATGCACCCTCCAGCCCGATTCGATCCAGAAAAAGATGAGCCAATGGAGGCCCTGCCTACGCATGGGGAGGCGTGAGTGAGCCCGGTGGCGAGCCCGATATCGTCTGCCGGAAACGACTGAGTGGCACACCTTCTGGGGGGGTCACGAAGCCGTGGACCGGACGAGACGCTCCCACCACCCGCAGCACCTCGATGGCTCTCCCCCATCGGCTTTCTGCGTTTCGCTCGGTTTGCACGAGACACGTCCGTGTCTTCGACGACGGTCGGAGGCACGGACCTTTTCCCTCTCCTTTGTCGGTCCTGCAACTTTCCTCTGACCTGTCGTCCCTCCCACGACAGCCATTGAGCGGGGGGCAGCACCGGCTGTCGGACACCAGCTCTGCTCTCCCCGATCGCACCTTGCCCGAGGTGCTGGCGGGGCTGGTGTCTGACCCCTTTTCTGGCCACGATTCTGCAGCCCCTCCCGGCTCGTTGGCCCGGCTGCCCGCCCCCCGGCTCCGGATGTGTACACTTCGCGCCCTATGCCACCGCTGCGCGACATCGTCATCGTCGAGGACCGTACGGCGACCAGCCGCTGCGACCAGGGTTTCCTCACCCTGCGCCGGCTCCAGCTCCGTAACGAATACGACGACGGCACCCATTCTGAGACCTACCCCTGCGATCTGGTCTGTCGTCAAGGTAGCGACGCGGTGGTGGCGGTGCTCTACGAGATCGACGACCAGCAGTCGGGCCGCGAGACTGGCCGGCGCAGGCTGAGGGTGCTGCTGCGCGAGGGCATCCGCGCGCCGGTGTTCCTGCGCAAGCACAAGGAGTTCGTGAACCCCGATCCCCGGGTCTACCGCTCGGTGGGCGAGCTGGTGGCCGGCATGATCGAGCCGGACGACGGTCCGGGGACGCCAGGGTTGGCACACAGAGCCGCTGCCGAGACCGAAGAGGAAGCGGGGCTGAATGTTCCCGGGAGCGAGTTCTCCATGCTGGGCGGCGAGACCTTCGCCAGCCCGGGCACGGGGGACGAGAAGCTCTACTACCTGGCAGCGTCCGCGCCCCTCGCCGACGCACGCCCGGGGGCGGGCGACGGCAGCACCATGGAAGAGGGCGCGCAGATTCGCGTACTCGAGCTGCGCGAGGCCATCGCCGCCTGCCGTTCGGGTGAAGTGCCTGACATGAAGACCGAAGTGGGACTGCTCCGTCTCGCCGAGCACCTGGGCTACATCCCCCAGCTCGACTGCTTCATCGACGAGCTGCCCGCCGAGTGGGCCGAGCGCTACCAGCGCCTGGGCATCGACCCGCCGTGAGCGCTCCCCGTGTGGCCATCATCGGCGCCCGTCGTCGGCGGCAGGGGCTCGGGCCGTTCGTGGCGGACCATCTCGTGGCTGCCGGTGCAGACGTGGTGGGCATCGTGGGCACCAGCGTGGAGACCGTGGCCGCCGCCGCCAGCGAGCTGCACAGCCGCTGTGGCCTCACCGTCGCGGGAGCCACGTCGCTCGCCGCTTTGCTCGAGCTGCAGCCCCTGGACGCCGTGGCCATTCTCACGCCCGCCGAAACCCACGCCGAGCAGCTGCGGGCGGCCCTCGACGCGGGGCTCTCCGTGCTCTGCGAGAAGCCCTTCGTCTGGGGCACTCCCGACGACCTGGCCACCACCAGCGAGATCACCCAGGCCTTCGAAGCCGCCGGGCTGGTGCTACGGGAGAACTGCCAGTGGCCGTTCACCCTGCCAGCCTTTGACGCGCTGCACCCAGGGGTTCGCCAACGGGGCCCCATGAGCCGCTTCCGCATGAATCTGGGCCCCTCGGTCACGGGCTCGGCCACCATCGGCGACAGCCTCCCCCATGCCATCAGCCTGCTCCAGGCCCTGGCCCCCGCCGCCACGGCTGAGCTCAGCGAGATCGGCTTCTCGACTCGCGACGAGGCGGCCACCGAGCTCGCAGTGAGCTTCGTCTGGCCCGCAGATGCGGGGCCCGTTCAGGCCACCGTCGAGCTGAGCCAGGAGGCCGAGCAACCCCGTCATGCGGGCTACTCGGTCGATGGCCACAAGGCGGCGCGCCTGATCCGCACCGCCGACTACGCCCTCTTCTTCGGGGACGGCGCGCGCCTCGTCGACGTACCCGACCCCCTGGGTCAGCTGATCTCCCTCTTCGTCGCCGAGCTGGCCAGCCCAAACGACGGCTCATCCCAGGCCCGTCGGTATGACATGATCGAGCGCATGCGCGCCCTCACCGGGCTGGCCCGGGCCTATCGGAACACCTCCACATGAGTCACTCGATCCACGATTTCTCCGCCAAGCTTCGGCAACCCTCCGTGTTGCCGGCTGTCGAGACCTATGTGCGCTGGCGTCGCGCCGTGCGCGCGGCGAAGGCCAGCGGCGAGACCGCACCCACGCCGCCCGCCGAGCACGCGCCCCTGTCGATCAACCTCGACCTGACCACCGCCTGCAACTACCGCTGCGATCACTGCATCGACTGGGACATCCTCAACAGCCCGGACAAGTACGACCCCGATGAACTGCTGGCCTCGGTCACCGAGATGGCCGGCCGGGGTCTGCGCTCGGTGATCCTGATCGGCGGCGGCGAGCCGACCCTGTTTCCGAAGTTCGTCGATTTCGTGGGCGCGCTGAAGAAGCTGAACCTGCAGATCGCCGTGGTCAGCAACGGCAGTCGTGGTGACAGGCTGCTGGCCATCACGCCCCTGCTCGACGAGCGCGACTGGATTCGCCTGTCCCTCGACAGCGGCAGCAACAAGCTCTTCCGCGACATGCACAAGCCGGTCGACAAGCAGCTCGACCTCGATGACATCTGTTCGTGGATCCCCAAGATCAAGGCGGCGAACAGCAAGCCCCGCATCGGCTTCTCGTTCATCATCACCTGGGAAGGCGCCAACCGGGCCGACTGCGCCGTGCACGAGAACGTGCAAGAGATCGTCGAGGCGGCGCAGCGGGCCAAGGCGTCAGGCTTCGACTACATCTCGCTCAAGCCCTTTCTTGAGCGCACCCCCGACGGCGCCGAGGTCATGGACCCGTCGAGCGCGGGCGAGCTGGCCACCATGCTCAAGCGCATCCGGATCGAGGTCGACAAGGCCAAAGAACTCGGCGACGACAGCTTCGACGTCTACGAGAGCACCAACCTGCGCATGCTCGAGAGCGGCGACTGGTCTGAGTACACGCGCCAGCCGAAGACCTGCCACATGCAGGCCCTGCGCCAGGTGCTCACCCCCACCGGCCTGTTCAACTGCCCCGCGCACCGTGGTGTGCAGAAGGCCCGCATCGCTGACGCCAACGGCTTCGCCACCGCCGAGGCCGCCGAGACGACCACCGCTCAGCTGGCCACGATTCTCGACGACTTCGACGCCAGCCACGAGTGCCGCGAGGTCACCTGCCTCTACAACAAGGTGAACTGGTGGCTCGAAGAGCTGATCGACAGCGACGAGGCCCTGACCGCCAGCCCTGAGCGAGAGGATTACTTCCTCTGAACAGGCTGCCAGTGTGAACAGGGTGCTGGTGCGACTGCCCACCTGGGTCGGCGACGTGGTCATGGCCACGCCGGCGCTGCGAGCGCTGCGGATGGGTTTTCCCGGGGCGCGAGTCATCGTAGAAGGCCGAGGCTTCATGGCCGGTCTCTTGGCGGGGCTCGACTCGTTCGACGAGTTCCTGCCCGCCCCTGGCAAGAGTGTGGGAGACGTGTGGCGGCACAGTCGCCTGCTGGC
>CAZIAK010000013.1:89667-109999 GCA_964537035.1 uncultured Phycisphaerales bacterium
GGCCCGCGCCACATGGCCGTGGCCCTCGGAGTGCCCACGATCACCGTCATGGGCCCCACCGACCCGCGGCACACGAACTACGAACTCGATCGGCAGCGCGTGCTCCGCGAAGAGTTTGACTGCAGCCCGTGCCACCAGAAGATCTGCCCCATCGATCACCGCTGCATGACCCAGCTGGCGCCCCAGCGGATTGTAGATGCAGCGGGGGAGTTGTTGGGAACGTTCTAGCAATTTCACTTGCCCCCCCCACCTCCGTAGTCCACTCTAGCTACATACTGATCCGGAAATGCTCGCACTTGCAACTGGGGACATCTAATTGTTGATAACAAACAAACGAGTGTTCAGCATTTTGTTGCTGTCATCGCTCGCACCGGCGGGAGTGGCGCAATCCACAGGATGTAATGAGCTGGGGCGAGAGGCCGACATCCCTGGCGGCACATACAATCCGATTACCCATCAATGCAGTTCACTGACGCTCACGATCGACATTCTCGGCCAGAGCATCACCATCAACACGCCAGCCTCGTGTCAGTCTGGATACACAACGTATGCAGGGACGATCTACAAGTGTGGGGCCACGGAAGTAGAGGGGTCGAACTGCACCCCAATGGGCTACATGGTACCCGTTGTCGCCTACTCCCCCGACCCCATCTGTCCCCCGCTCCCACCAACACTCTCCTTCGACTCGATGGAGGATGCGCAACAGTATTTGCAATGCCCCACACCTGAGCCGATCAACACGACGAGTGATTGGTCGGCTTCAGTGAGTCGATGCCCCAAGGTAGGCGTCCAATCGGCCAGCGTGCATGGAACCTGGATTGAAGGGCCAACCGGGAACTACCTCTTCTGGGAGCAAGAACTCGATCAGGGGTTGGATTACCTAGGAGCCCAGCCAACGTTTGACCCTTGGCTTGATGCGCTCACTCCCGCTCCAGTAGCTGCCCATCCTGACCTGTCGCTGGTCTATACAACGGTGCCACCCCTTGCAGCTGCTCGGGTCTTCGCCAGTTTCACAGCCACTTGGCCAGGCGCATCGACATCTGTAGAAACAGTGGTCACCGGGATCTGGTCACCGGATGGGCGATTCGACGTTACGGCCCAGATCCCTTCCGTCGCCGACGATGGAAGCCCCAACCTCATTGAATCTCGTGTCGCCTTCGATGGCGCAGTGCTCACTGTCATGGCCGAGGGCTCCCCCGATGCCATGGCCTTTTTCCCCGGAACTGCTCAAGCCACAGCGGCTTTCAGGCATCAGGCGCCCTGGGCTCGGTTCATCATGTCCTGGCTGATTGACCCGTTCGCGCTGAACTCAGAGAGCGATATCTCCTGGTCATCGGCGGACGTCGGAGCTTCTGAGCGGATGATCACGCGCACGTCAGGGGCAATTCAGCAGACCTTGCTTGTGGATCTTGCAAACAACTTCTCTCCTGAACGGATGGAGTTGCTGGGCTCGGGAAACGTGTTTGCCCGTCGAACCTTCGCGAACTATCAAGATCTTGGGGATGGAGTGATGCGCCCAAAGAACGTGACCCAGTCCACGCTATTCGGAGTGGGAGGCACCTCCTACGACGAGAGCTTGTTGATACGACGAGTGGAGCTGCTCGATGAACTTCCAGCCGGCTTCGGGCGAGTGGAGCCGGGTGAAGATCTCTGGGTCATCGTCCCCTGAACCAGAGGCGCCGCCCCCTACTTCCAGTCCATGGAGCGGATGCGGCTGTAGTCTTGTGCCAGGTGGCCGAGATCGATGCCGAAGCGATCGGTCGGGTGCACCTCCCCGCCGTTGAAGGAGTGGTCACGAAGTAGGCCATGGCGCTGCCGTCCGGCCTTTCGACCGGCAGCCAGTCACTTGACCGTCCTTGATCAACAGGCGCTCCCGGGAGCCGTCGCGGCTGACCATGCCTTTGGTCCACGGGGTGGAAAAGGTGAGGTTCAGGTCGGCGCCCCAGAGGCCGCTGCCCTCGAAGCGTTCGTAGAGCACCCAGGCGTTGGCGGCGGTGAAGGTGCCCCGTGCGAGTAGGCTGCGGGGCAGGCCTTGCTCCCGCCACACTGCGCCTACGCTTCAGCAGCCCGTGGGCAGAGTGTCGCCCTACTCGCCCCCAGCGGCGCCCACTTCGCCGACCCCCGTCTCCTCACCCTCGCGTCGACGCCGGTGCTCCTCCCAGGCCCGCTCGGCGCGCTCGTGGCGCAGCTCGCCCACGGCCTCGCTGTGTTCCACGTCTCCTGCAGCGTCCCGGCGGCGCTCGCCGAGCGTCTCCAGCGCGGCCTCCTTGCCATAGACGATGAGGCGATCATCCACACCGATGGACGTCTCGCCCCGGGGCGAGCCCACGTAACTGCCGTCGGCGCACTGAATGCCCAGCACGGTCACGCCCTCCTTCGACAGACCGGACTCGGACAGGCGTCGACCAGCCAGCCAGTGCTCGTCGTGAATGACCAGCTCGGTGATGGCGTATTCGGCGTGCAGCTGGAGCAGGTCGACGTAGTCCTTCAGGATGATCCGGCTGCTCCTGCGCAGCATGGTCCGCAGCATGCGGTGCAGGTGTACCTTGGCGAAACGGTTGAACAGGAGCGCGGTGAAGAGCGCCAGCCCCAGGCTCAGGTAGAGGAGCCGCTCGAGCACTTCGCCTGAATCATCCGTCCCTGAGAAGGTGAGCACCAACGACGAGACCGCGGTGACGATGCCGATGTTGCCCACCACCATCAGCACCATCATCACCCGCCGCCTGAACGGATGATTGACCATGCTCTCGGACTCGAGGGTGGTGAAGCCCACGCCGGTGAAGGCCGAGATGGCCTGAAGCCTGGCCAGGTCGTTGGACACGCCGGTCAACGTCAGGGCCGCCACGGCGGTGCGGATCACGAAGGACGCGAAGACGAGCACAAACAACAGCGAGAAGATGGCGCCCATGGTCGGACCCTATTTGGAGCTGGTCAGCTGTTGAGCCTATCGGTTCCGAGGGGCCGGGGACATGGCACTGTTCTGCGGGGATTCTGCCGTCCTTGGAGGACAGCCAGTCCTCAGAGCAGTTTCAGCCGAAACCGTTGGCTCGCCGCGCCTCCCCTGTACCATGGCAGCCAGCACAGGGTCGGCGTGGCTCTCGGCACAACGACACGCTGTGCACCACACTCCCCACGGCGCCAGAGCCAGCTACGAGGGCAGCGGACCATGACCCACACCGAATCCTCCCCGTCCACTGAATCCTCGCCGCCCCCCGGCCCCGCCACCGAGCCCGTGCGCGTCCTCGCCGACTATCACGACCTGGCCAGCGCACTGCGCGCCGTGCGAGACGCTGGCAAGACCGTCGCCCTGGCCAACGGCTGCTTCGACGTGCTGCACGTGGGCCACCTGCGCCTGCTGGCCGAGGCCGCCACCACCGCCGATTTGCTCGTGGTCGCGCTCAACACCGATGAATCCGTCTCCGCAAACAAGGGCGACAAGCGCCCCTGGGTGCCCCTCGTCGAGCGCATGGAGATCATGGCCTCCCTGCGCGGCGTCGATTACGTCACCAGCTTCGCCGAGTCCACCGCGGGCCCCCTGCTCGCCGCCCTGCGCCCAGACGTACACGTGAAGGGCACGGACTGGACCGCGGACACCGTCCCCGAGAAAGACGTGGTCACGGCCTATGGCGGCCGTGTGGTCATCGCCGGCGACCCCAAGACCCACGCCAGCACCGACCTCATCGAGCGCATGCAGAGCTGATCAGCACGGGGCCGCCAAGCCAAGCGTGTGCAGAGCTGCAGATCGCGGCGCGGCCAAGCCAAGCGCATGCAGAGCTGATCAGCGCGGCGCTGCCAGCACCTCGCGGTAGAGCGACAGGTAGCCGTCGACCATGACCTGGGGACTGAACCTGGCCGCGACCCAGGCCGGGCCCGCTGCACCAAGGCGCCCGCGCAACCCGTCGTCTGTCAACACTCGCGCCAGCGCCTCGGCCAGGGCGGCTGGATCGCCCGGCGGCACCAGCAGGCCGGTCTCGTCGTGACTCACCGCGTCGGCCAGTCCCCCGACCCGACTGGCGATGAGCGGCAGGCCCGCCGCCATGGCTTCGAGCCCCGCGATGCCCAGGCCTTCAGCCCGTGAGGGCATGACGAAGACGTCGGCAGCGCCCAGCAGATCGGGAGCGTCGTCGCGCTGGCCCAGGAAGCTCACCCGTTGCTCCAGGCCCAGCTCGCCAGCCTGACGACGCAACGCGTCGAGCACCTCACCGTCTCCGCCCAGCCAACAACGCCAGGGCGGCAGGCTCCCGGCGGAGTGCAACTCGGCGAGTGACTGCAACAACACGTCGAAGCCCTTGCGCCGGGTCATGCGAGCCAGGCCCAGCAGCACCAGGTCGCCAGGCTCGGCCCCCAACTCGCAGCGCACGTCGTGCCGCGAGCGGGTCGCTGCCATGGCCTGCGGATCGACAGCGCTGCACAGTGTCACGATGCGCGACCGCGGCACGCCACCCTCTCTCAACAGCTGAGCCACCGCAGGAGAGATCGCCGCCGCCCGCTGCACCAGATCGCCGTACAGCTTGCGCGTCCAGAGGTTGCTGCGAATGGGACGGTCCATGCGCCGGGTGGTGATCGCCGGCTTGCCCGCGCGGCGAGCAGCCCAGCCTCCCAGCCAGTTGGCCCGGCCCGTGTGCAGGTGCACCAGGTCGACGTCTTCGGCGCGAAAGCCTCGGGCCAACCCGGAGATCGCCGACAGCTGCCAGTCGCCGCGCATGGACACCGTGCGCACGGCGATCGACAGCTCACGCGCCCGCTGCTCTTCGACACTGCCCGGGCGACAGAAGAGCACGTTGCGCACGCCAGCCCGGGCCAGGCCCTCCATGAGCAGGAAGACCTGGACCTGTCCCCCGGAGAAACCGGACTCGGTGTCCACGTGAGCGATGGTGAGCTGGGCTGCCATGAGCTGCCAGAATGCCCCGCGCCCCCCGCCGATACCATGCCCACCAGGACACACATCGCACATGCGCGGTCTGGGCGGCTTGCTACCCTGCGGCCATGCAAGCCTCAACGAACGCTTCACCCCGCTCGCCAGCGGCCTCTCGCGCTCTGTCCATGGTCGTCGCCCTCGGCACTCTGGGGGCCATCGTCACCATCAACTCGCCGCTTCTCGCAGCCGACGACGAGCCCGTGGTGGCCGCCCTGTCCCGCAGCGGCGACGGGCTGCCCATCTGCGGGCTGGGAAAGGACTTTCATGCCGGCCGCCGGGCCCTGCTGCGCGAGAAACTGGGCGACGAGGGGCTGGTGCTCGTGCGCGGCCTGCCCGAGACCCGCGACTACGTCGAGTTTCGCCAGGACAAGGTCTTCTGGTACCTGACCGGCATCGAGACCCCGGGCGCGGCCCTGCTCATGGACCTGACCTCCGGGCTCGAGATCCTGTTCCTGCCCCACCCCAGCCCCAGCAGCGAAGGCGTGGAGGGCGAGCTGTGGGACAGCGCCGATGATTGGGTCCCCGAGCTGTGCGGTATCAGCCAGGTCATGGCCGAAGACGAGCTGCCAGATCTGCTCCACGACATGGTCTCCGAAGGCGACGTGATCTGGATCTCCCGCAACCCCTACGTGGCCCTGGCTGGCGGCTTCGACCGGGCTCAGCCCGCCGACATGAAGCGCCGCAGCAGCCCCTTCGACGGACGCACGAGCCGGGAGAATGCCCTGGCGGGCAAGCTCGAATCGACGTACGGCGCCGAGGTCAAGAACCTGGGCAAAGCGCTCAACGCCATGCGCCTGGTCAAGACCAGCGAGGAGATCGCGGCGCTCAAGCGGGCGGCGGTCTCGGGCGCGCGAGCCATGACCGAGGCCATCCGTTCCACGGCCCCCGGTCGAGGCGAGTGGGAACTCGACGCCTTGCTCGGCTTCGTGCAGCAGATCCAGGGCGCGGCGGGCATGGCCTACCACGCCATCGTGGGCTCGGGCCCCAACTCTTGCGTGCTGCATTACAGCGCGTCGTCCCGCCGCCTCGCTGACGGGGACATGCTGCTCATCGACGCGGGCTCAGAGGTCGACCATTACACAACGGACATCACCCGCAGCTGGCCGGTCAACGGACGCTTCAGCGACCGACAAGCCGAACTCTACGACGCCGTGCTCGACGCTCAGGCCGCAGGCATCGCCGCCGTGCGCCCGGGCGCCACCTTGATCGACGTCGACAACGCAGCCAACAGCGCGCTGCGCGAGCGGGGCTTCGGCGCGTTCATCCGCCATGGCGTCTGCCACTACGTGGGGCTCGAGGTCCACGACGTGGGCGCGTATCTCGAGCCCTTCGTGCCCGGCGTGGTCTTCACCGTCGAGCCCGGGCTCTACGAACTCGAGACAGGCATCGGCATTCGCATCGAAGACGTGGTGGTGGTCACCGAGACGGGCTGCGACGTGATCACCAGGGACGTGCCCGTGTCCCGTCAGTCGATGGAAGATCTGGTGGCGTCCCCGGGGCTGCTCGATTCCATGACTGACCGCTGAGCCTGCACGCCACAGCGCTGCCCGCCGAACGCGTCCCGACCGCGCTTACCCCGGCGCACGGCTCGCCAAGTCTGCAACTCTGCTCTTAGCTCCCGGCCGCTCACATCGGTATCCTGACCGGCCCTGAACCACTGCGAGCCAGCCGTGCCCCTGCCGAGCCCCTTTCATCCCCGCACCTCGCAGCTCTGCACGAGCCTGCAATGGAAGAGCTGGGCGGGCTACCACGCGGTGTGCCGCTACGGCACGGAGCAAGACCCCGAGTACCACGCGGTGCGCCAGTCGGCGGGCCTGATCGATGTGTCCCCGCTCTACAAACAGCGCGTACACGGGCCAGACGCCGAGGCGTTTCTGTGCTGGGTCAGCGCACGCAACGTAGCCAAGCTGAAGATCGGCCAGGTGGGCTACACCTGCTGGTGCGACGAGCAGGGCAAGGTGCTCGACGACGGCACCATCACCCGCTGGGACGACAGCGACTACCGCGTCACCTCCGCCGACCCCAGCTGGTCATGGTTGGTGCGTCAGTCGAAGGGCTTCGACGTGCAGATCGATGAGATCAGCGACGACCTCGCAGCCCTCGCTCTGCAGGGACCGAAAGCCCGGGCCATCCTCAGCGATGTGTGCGGGGACGACGTCGCTTCGCTCGGCTTCTTCCGCGCCCAGCGCACCACCATCGGCTCCGCCCCCGTCGAGGTCACCCGCACGGGCTACACCGGCGATCTGGGCTACGAGCTGTGGATGGCCCCCGACGACGCCCTCACCGTCTACGACGCCCTCACCGCGGCGGGCGCTCCCCACTCCATGCTGCCCCTGGGCCTCGACGCCCTCGACGCCACCCGTATCGAGGCGGGCTTCATCCTGCTGGGGGTCGACTACTTCAGCGCCCGCCACTGCCTGCTCGACTCGCAGAAGTCGTCGCCCTTCGAGATCGGCCTGGGCTGGACCGTGCACCTGAAGCGCGACCCGTTCATCGGCAGCGCGGCGCTCAAGCGCGAGAAGCTACAAGGCAGCCCCTGGGCGCTCGTGGGCCTGGAGATCGACTGGGCCCAGACCGAGCAGCTCTTCGACAGCTTCGCCCTGCCGCCCCACCTCCCCGCCGCCGCCTGGCGCACCGCCGTGCCCGTGTACGAAGGCAAAGGCGCGGGAGCCAAGCAGATCGGCCAGGCCACCTCGGGCGTGTGGTCGCCCCTGCTCAAGCGCAACCTGGCCCTGGCCTCAGTGCTCACCCCCCACGCAGCCCTGGGCAGCGAACTGCAGATCGAGATCACCATCGAGTACCAACGTCGACGCGTGAAGGCCACCGTGGTGGACACGCCCTTCTTCGACCCCGAACGCAAGCGCTCCACACCGTGAAGACCTGGGACACGATCATCATCGGCGGCGGGCACAACGGCCTGGTCTGCGCCGCCTACCTCGCCAAAGCTGGGCAGGACGTGCTGGTGCTCGAGCGCCGCCACGTACTGGGCGGCGCGGCAGTGAGCGAAGAGATTCACCCGGGCTTCACCTACTCGGTGTGCTCCTACGTGGTCAGCCTGCTGCGCCCCTGGATCATCCGCGATCTGAACCTGCCCAAGCACGGCCTGGAGCTGATCCCCCTCGAGTCGTCGTTCACGCCGTTGCCTGACGGGCGCTCGCTCTGCCGCTGGCCAGACAGCGATCGCACACGCCGAGAGATCGCCGAGTTCAGCCGCCACGACGCCGAGGTCTACCCCGAGTTCGGGCAGACCATGATGCAGATCGCGCGCTTCGTGAAGCCGCTCATCGACGCCCCCGCGCCCGACCCCACATCGCTGAAACCCCAGGCCCTGTCTGACTTCTGGAAGACCGGCCGCCGCTTCAACGATCTCGCGCCCGCACACCGGCACGAGCTGTCGAAGATGATGACCATGAGCGCCGCCGACTACCTCGACGGCTGGTTCGAGTCTGACGTGCTCAAGGCGCCCATGGCGGTAAGCGGCATCATCGGCACCTTTCAGGGCGTGCGCTCGCCGGGCACGGCCTACGTGCTGCTGCACCACTACATGGGCGAGATCGACGGCGCGTTCAGATCGTGGGGATTCGCCAAGGGCGGCACGGGCAGCGTGAGCCTCTCCATCGCAGGCGCGGCCCAGAGTTTCGGCGCAGAGATTCGCACCGAGGCCTCCGTCGACCACGTGACCCTCAGCGGCGGCAAGGCCACCGGCGTGGTGCTGGAGAACGGCGACGAGCTACGGGCCCGAGCGGTGGTCTCCGGCACGGACCCCCGGCGCACCTTCATGGGCTTCGTGGGCGAGGAAAACCTCCCCCCAGAATTCGTGCAGGGCATCAAGCGCTACAAGTTCAGGGGCAGCTCGGGCAAGGTCAACCTCGCCGTCGACCGCCTGCCCGTGTTCTCGTCCCGACCCAATGGACACGAGCACCTGCGGGGTGACGTGGCCATCGCGCCGTCCGTCGAGTATCTCGAGAAGGCCTACGACGAGGCCAAGTACGGCGCCTTCAGTCGCCGGCCCTACCTGAACGTGGTCATCCCCTCGCTGGTCGACCCCACGGTGGCGCCCCCGGGGAAACACGTGGTCTCGTGCTTCGTGCAGTACGCCCCCTACGACCTGGCCGGTGGCCCCTCTGGGTGGCCCGCGCAGCGCGAGGCCTTCGGCGATGCGGTGGTCGACACCCTGGCCGAGTACGCCCCCGGCTTGAAAGAGTCGATCCTTCATCGCCAGGTACTCACCCCCTGGGATCTCGAACAGGAGTTCGGCCTGACAGAGGGCAACATCTTCCATGGCGAGCTGAGCCTTGAGCAGCTGGCCTTCCAACGGCCGGTGGCGGGTTGGGCTCAGTACCGCACGCCGATCAAGGGCCTGTGGCAGTGCGGCTCGGGCACACACCCGGGCGGGGGCATCATGGGCGCCTCCGGTGCCCTGGCCGCCCGCACCATGCTCGGAGGCCGAGGCTGATGGTGCGCCACGTGATCATCATCGGCGGAGGGCACGACGGCCTGGCCGCCGCAGCGACTCTGGCGGGCGCCGGCCGTTCAGTGGTGCTGGTCGAGGCCCGCGATGTGTTCGGTGGCCGGGCCGCTCGCGAAGAGTTTCATCCCGGCTTCTTCTCGCCAGGGCTGCTCCACGACAGCGCGGGCCTGCGCCCTGCCTTGATCGACGAGCTGCGCCTGGTCGATCACGGACTCGACCTGCTCGATCATGAACCCCACGTGTTGGCCCCGGCCAGCGACGGCTCGGCGGTGCTGCGCAAGGGCCACGACACGGTCACGGGGGAGAACCTGTCCCCCACCGACCAGCAGGGCTTCGAGGACTGGCGCAACGCGGTGTTGCGACTGACGCCCTTCGTCCGTCGGCTCGTCGACTCTCCTGCACCCCAGACAGAGCCCGCTGGACTGGCCGATCTCTGGGAGCTGGCCCGCACCGGCCTGGCCATGCGCAAGCTGGGCCAGCGCACCATGACCGAGCTGCTGCGGGTGGGGCCCATGTGCCTCCACGACTGGCTCGACGAGTCGATGGAGCACGACCGGCTCAAAGCCCTGCTCGCCGCGCCCGCTCTGGGCGGCACCTGGTTGGGCAGCTGGTCCGTGGGCTCGGCGGCGTTGCTGCTGCTCAGAGAGGCCACGGCCGAGCGCTCGGCCCGCGGTGGCCCCGCCGGCGTCACCGCGGCGCTGGCCACCGCGGCCCGGGCCGCAGGCGCCACCCTGCGCTCTGGCACGAGAGTCCAGCGGGTGCTGTTCAGCGAAGACCGGGTCGTGGGGGTCGAGCTCAGCACCGGCGAGGTGTTGAACGGCGACGCGGTGCTCTCCACAGCCAGCCCCCGCCAGACCCTGCTCGAGTTGCTGGGCAGAGGCGAGGCCCCAGCGCCCCTGACCCGGCGCATGTCCCGCTGGCGCGTCCGCGGCACCACCGCAGCACTGCGCCTGGCGGTCAACGGCCCGGTGCTCTTCGCGGGACACGATCAACCTGTCCCCCGGGCTCATGTCGTCGACTCACTCGATGACATCGAACGAGCCGTGGACGCGGTCAAGTACGACCAGGTCTCCGAGCGGCTCCTGCTCGATGTCTCTGTGCCCACCGTGCTCGACCCCACCCTGGCACCCAACGGACAGCACGTGGTGACGGTGCTGGCCAGCTTCGTCCCGCACGCTCTCCGCGGGGGTTGGGGCGAAGAGCAGGAGCAGCAGCTGCTGCGACAGATCCAGGGCACACTGGCTACTGTGCTGCCCGATATCGAAGGCCGCATCGCAGCCCACGAGCTGCTCACTCCCGTCGACCTCGAAGAGCGCTACGGCCTGACGGGCGGACAGCTGCACCACGGCGAACCCGCCCTCGATCAGCTGCTGCACATGCGCCCCGACCCCGAGCTGTCCCGCAACGCGAGCCCCATCACCGGGCTCTGGCTCGCCGGGGCGGGCTGCCACCCAGGGCCCGGTCTGTGCGGCGCGTCGGGCCGCCTCGCCGCCCGAGCCATGATCGGCAAGCGATGAGCGGGCTCGCAGTGGCTCACGGGCCCGCACAGAATCCGTCGCCATGACCGAGCAGCGCGCCAACTTGCGGGGCACGATTCAGCGCATCCACGTGTCGAACGGCGGGGTGCCCAAGCTGGCCGTGGACACCGCAGACGTTGGGCCCGAAGGCCTGGACGGCGACTGGCAGAGAGACCGCAAGCACCACGGCGGTCCGTCACGAGCCCTGTGCCTGCTGGGTGCCGACGTCATCGAGAGGCTGGCTGCGGAAGGCCATCCCATCAGCCCGGGCACCACGGGAGAGAACCTGACCCTCGCCGGCGTGGCCTGGGCCGAGCTGACTCCGGGCAGCCGGCTGCTCTTCGAAGGGGGCGTCGAGCTGAAGATCACCAGCCACGCCGTGCCTTGCCCCACCATCGCGGGCTCATTCGTGGACGGCGACTTCTCCCGCATGAGCGCCAAGCTGCACCCGAGCGACTCCCGGCTCTACGCCCAGGTCCTGCGCACGGGGCGACTCGGCGCAGGCGAGAGCTTCGTCATGGTTGCTGCGGACTGACGGCGCGCTATGGCCTGCAGCCGTCGCCACCTGATCGTGGGCGGTGTCCACGATTTGTTGCCGACGGGCTGTCACGATTTCGCCCACCCTCTCGTCCCATAATCGACCTAGACTCCCTCCCTTGCATCCCCTGTAGCCACGATCTGACCTCCCGAAAAGGTTCGGATCCAGCGGGCCCTCTCCCGCATCCCCCCACGGCTCTTCCACGGTGTCCTTCCTCCTCCCCCCACTGCTCGTCGGTGTGGGTTGGGCGCTTTTTGTGCTCCAACTCGCCGACCCGGCCTCGGCAAGAGCCCCTGGTGCGCCCGTTGCTGGCGACCCTGGGGTCGACCCGGCCTTCGGGGTTTCGGCCCGGGCGAATCCCTGCGGTACACCCGCAGAGGCAGCCTCCGGCACAGCATCCGGGGGAGTCGTGGCCGCCGACGGAGGGCAGTCCGCCGAGCCTCCCCATGGGCCAGCGTGGCGGCTGATCAGTCGCAGTACGTCGTCTGGACGACAGATTTCAGGAGGAGTGAGCGGTGCACAGGGCCTGTCCCTCTCCGGGGACGGCACGGTGATGGCCTTTGCCAGCGACGCGGACGACCTGATCCCCGGCGATCTGAACGGCTGCTCGGATGTGTTCCTCTACGACACCGCTCGCGATCGGCTGCAGCGCATCAGTCGCTCGCCCAGAGCGACCGCGGGACCCAGTCTGCAGCCCGCCCTCTCCGCCGATGGCTGCTGGCTGGCCTTCACCAGCTTCTCCCGAGATCTGCAGACACCCGCAGACAGCGCCCCCTGGTCGGACATCTTCCTCTGGGATCGACGCACGCAGTCCATGGAGCGCATCTCGTCCACCATCTCAGGCACCGAACCTTCGGGCAGCAGCAGCCAGCCCGCCCTGTCCGGCGATGGCCGCCTCGTGGTCTACACCACCTCGGCCGATGACATCGTGGACGGCGACGACAATGGCCGCTCCGACGTGCTGCTCTTCGATCGCCAGACAGGGCTCACCCAGCTGATCAGCTCCCGCAGCGACCACAGGTCGGGCAACGGACACAGCCAGCATCCGGTCATCAGTGGCGACGGTCGCACGGTGGCCTATCTGAGCGCCGCGGACGATCTGGTGCCCGGCGACCACAACGACACCACCGACCTCTTCATCCACGACCTGACCACGGGCGCCACCCGGCGCGTCGATCTGAGTGTGCCCGATCGCCCCTTCGCCGGCGGACCGGGCCGTGCCCCCAGCCTCTCCCTCTCGTGGGACGGCAGCACCCTGGCCTTCGTGGCACGCCATGCAGCCGGCGCCCTCGCCGCGCCATCAGACCCAAGGGCGGCGCCGCAAAGCCGCGTCTACCTCACCGACATCGCCAGCGGCCGCACCCAGCTGGCCAGCGTCGATGCATCGGGTGCGCCGCTCAGCGAATCGTGCTTCGACGTGAGCCTCTCTCACGACGGCAAGCTGCTGGCCTTCTCCAGCAGCCTGTCAGCGCCCTACCGAGATGTGCTGCTCTTCGATCGTTGCAGCGGCCGCACGAGGGCCCTGCCCCTCGAGGCTGGAGAGCCCTGCTCCGGCGACCAGTGGCTGCCGCGTCTCGCAGGGGACGGCTCCCGACTCGCGTTGGTCTCCAACCGAGAGCTCAACGTACAGGCCGCACACGAAGGCGGCGACGTCCTGGTCATGCCCCTGGGGCTGGCTCTGCCCTGACTGACTGGGGGTGCCGCCGGCTGGCCTCCGGTCAGTCGTCCAGCTCCCACCGCCCTTGCCGGGTGGGCATGGCCATGGCCTGCTTCAAGACCTGCAAGAAGCGCTGTCTTGGCCAGGGTACGGCGCCCATGCTGGCCAAGTGGTCGGTCACCATCTGGCAGTCGACCAGGGCGAACTCCCAGGCGGCGAGCTGTTGGGCCAAGGTCACCAGGGCCACCTTCGAGGCGTCGCTCACCCGACTGAACATCGACTCGCCGAAGAAGACGCCGCCAAGGGACACGCCATAGAGCCCTCCGGCCAAGCGACCTTCGTGCCAGGCCTCGACGGAGTGGGCCAGGCCTCGTTCGTGCAACGCCGTGTAGGCGTCGACCATGGCCGGGGTGATCCAGGTGCCCTCTTCGTGGGCACGGAGTGTGCTGCCACAGCCGCGCATGACCTCACCAAAGGCCTGGTCGAAGGTGACCTGCAGGTCGCCCCGGCGCAACCGAGCGCGGAGGCTGCGAGAGAGGCGCACCTGATGGGGTTCGAGCACCATGCGCGGGTCGGGGGAGAACCACAGCAGGGGCAGACCTTCGTGGGGCCAGGGGAAGATGCCGCTCTCGTAGGCCAGCATCAACCGCTCGGGGGACAGATCGCCCCCCACCGCGAGCAGACCGTCCCCGTCCGCCTCGATGGGTGACGGAAAGACCATGCGATCGTCGAGTGCGTAGAGGGTCATGGGCGCAACAATCGTAGCAGTCTCGGAGCTTGCCCCGAGACTGCTACGATCGCGACCATGGCGAACGAGCGCACCAGATCACCCACTGGCCGGGGCCCAGCACCCGAAGAGTGCCCCCAGCGCCTCCCTCAGAGACGAGGTGTCACAGGGTCATCGGTGACGGTTGCGCTGCTCGTGGTGGCGCTCTGCTTCGGCTGCACGTCGTCACCCGAGCGGCAGGCCGCCTCACGCGCCGCGGCCTCAGCCGTGCAGCAGCTGAGCCAGAGAGAGCTGCTGCCCGCGGTCGCCGTGGTGGGCGGTGTGCGGCGGGCGGGCGTGCGACACGAAGATCTGGCCGCCGGTCATCGGGACACCCTGGCCGAACAACTCGCCCGAGAACTCGAACGGGCCTTCACCGACGAAGACGTGCGGGTGGTCAGCCACCGGGACATGCCCCTGGCCATGGACGTGCTGCGCCTGCAGGTGTCCGACCTGTTCCCCGCCCTCAACCCTGACGACGAGGCAGCCCTCGGTCGCTTTCATCAGGCCGACGTGCTTGTCACCGCCGAGTACATCCCCGATGACGACGGGGACTACCTGCTGCAGATCCAGATCATCGACGTGCACACGCTGGAGATTCTGGCCCTGGGACAGGGGCACAGCCGCACCGTGCTGCACCGCACCTGGGACGGAGGGCTTGCCGGAGCCGCTGTGGTCACCGTGCCCCTGCCCGTGGTCTGGGACATGTTGCGCTACTCCGCGAACCGGTCCTGGGGCGATCGGTCCCAGAGCGGCTGGCAGGTCCTGGGCGGGTTGCTGCTGTTTCCCATCCACTTCATCAGCTCGCCGTTTCTTGCAGACTGGGACACCACGGTCTTCTGGCTCGACCTGGACGACCAAGCGCCCGACGAGCCCTCCACCCAGGCCTCGCCCGAGACAACGTCGAGCGGCTGAGCAGTGCTCAGCTTTGACCGGCGCTGCGCACCCGCTTGGCCAGGTTGACCATGGCCGTGGCGTGCTTCATGCGCGCCGCATCTGAGCTGGGACGCCCGGTCTGCTCGGCCACGTCCTCCCAGGACAGACCTTCGTAGTCGCGCAGGATGATCAGCTCGCGAAACTCTTCGGGCATGCCGGCCAGGCAGCGATCGACGAGGGAGTCTTGCTCGGCGCGGGACAAGGCATCGACGGGCAGCAGGCCGCTGGCTTCCGGGTCGATGCCCACCAGGTCGCCGCTGCTGTTCTCGAAGTTGAGCGGCACCTCACGCCCGGTGTCGCGCTTCTTGGCGCCGTGGTAGTCGGCCGCGTCCCGAATCTGATGTTCGGCGATGCGGGACAGCCAGTGAATGAACGCGCCCTCGTCACGCATCTCGAACTGATCGAAGGTACGCATGGCCGCGATGAAGGTCTCTTGCAGGATGTCGCTGGTCTCCAGGCGCTTGCGCAGCCTCGGGCCCAGGCGCAGGGTGACGATGCGCCGCACCCGCTCGTAGTACCGGGCGATCAGCCGATTGAGCGCCTCGGTGTCACCGCCCTGTGCAGAACGGATCAACTCGGCGGTGCGGGTCAGGTCGTGGTCCACGATCGATGGCAGCCCTGGCGGGAGCGACGTTGTCTCAGGGTCGACTCGCGGTGCGCCCCACATCGCGAGCCAGCCCTGAAGTCACCCCTCGCCGGTGACGGTCGCTACGGTACGTGCACCGAGAAGGATACAGCATGGAGCTGCAGATCTCTCAGCTGCCAGTGGTCGTCGTTGAGCATGTCGGCCAGGGTGAAGTCCACGGCCAGGGCTGCGAGCTGCTCGGCGCTGAGTGAGACGCCCTGCCCTCGGGTGATCTCGGGCTGAGCCGCCGCTTCGAACGCTGCCTGGGCCTCGGCGTAGGACGCGGCTCCTTGGGGATGGCGAGCCATGCGCGACATCCAGGCGTCCAGGCGCGGCTGGGGCTCGGGGCTGGTGAAGACCCACAGGCCCTCGTGAGCCGCGGCGACCCCTGCGGGTCCCAACTCGGTGCAGATCAGGCGGGAGGTGCCCTCGGGCAACTTCAGGCCCCAGAGGCCAGTGCTTTCTCCCACGGGCTCAGACGAGATCTCCTCGATCTCCATGGGCGCGAACCACTGGGGCTCGACCTGATCACCGTAGGTGGAGAGGGCGTACACGTAAGTCTCACGAGAGGCTCTGAGTTCCACCCCCAGCACGTCTCCGGGGCGAGCCCGATCAGACTGTGAACGAAACACCAACCGGCCCTTCCCCGCCTTGGCCTGAGCGACAGTGTCTTCGTCGGCACCGTCAGCGCTGGCAGGTTCGTCGGCCGTCCAGCGAAAGAAGCGGGTTTCGTCCTGCAGAAAGATCTCGTCCAACGGGCCATAGACCAAGGTCGCTGTCACCGCCAGCAACACTGCGGCCGCCACCAGCGCTGCCGTGGCGTGTCGACGCACGGCATAGCGCAGACGACGAGCGTAGCCGCCGAGCCGACCGCTGCGAGCCGCCACGGGCAAGGCCGAGCCGTCGAGGTAGCAGGTCAGGTCTTCGGCGAAATCCTTCGCGGTCTGGTAGCGACGATTGGGATGGGTCTCCATGGCTCGCAGGCAGATCGCTTCGAGTTCGAAGGGGATGCGCTTGTCGTGACTGCGGGGCGGAACACAGTCGCCCATGGAGATGCGCCGCAGCAGGTCGGTGACGCTCTTGCCTTCGTAGGCGCTGCGCAAGGTGAGCAACTCGTACAGCACGGCGCCGAGCTGGTAGACGTCTGTGCGTGGGTCCGAGCCCACCTGGCCCGAGACCGCCTGCTCGGGCGCCATGTAGGCCGGTGATCCGAAGAGCCCGCGGGTCACGTTGCCGCTCTCGCTGCCGGCCATGCCAGCCAACCCGAAGTCGAGCAGCACCGGTGTGCCATCGCCTCGCAGCAGGATGTTCTGGGGTTTGATGTCCCGGTGCACCAGGCCGTGGGCGTGGGCGCTCTCGATGGTGTGGGCCACGCCCAGGCTGAGTCGAGCCACAGCGCGAAACCAGCTGCGCTCCGGGGGCAGGGGCTCTGCTCCTTCGGCAGGGCTCAGGGCGATGGACTGCTCCAGCAAGGTGCCTTCTCTAGGCTGCTGCTTTCCCAGGCTCTTGCGGGCGTTCTCGATGACCCGATGCAGGGGCTGACCTTGCACCAGATCCATGACCATGAAGGCCACGTCGCCGTCCTGCGCCATCTCGTGAATGGCCACGATGTTCGGGTGCTGCAGGGCCGCCAGCGACTGGGCCTCGCGACGAAACTGCTCGGCGGGATCAAAGGTGGCGTTGCCCATGGTCGCCAAGACCTTCACCGCCACCCGACGCTGTAGCTGGGTGTCGTCGGCCTCGAAGACCTTGCCCATGCCACCGGAGCCCACCTCGCGCAGCACCCTGTAGCGCCCGGCCAGCAGCACCCCGGGACGCACCTGCACCGGCATCAATCCGGCGAGTGCGCCGGCGTCCGCGACCAGCTGGCGCAACTCGTGCCGCGAGCTGTCATCTGGCAACTGGCTGGCCAGGTCGTCCAGATCGAGAGCCTCTCCGTCTTCTTGCGCCAGCACATATCGGGCCGCCAGCTCCTCCGGATCGACGTTCACGTCATCGTTCTCTTCTGGGGGACACATGGACGACGGGCTGGTCAGCAAGGGAGGGGCGGCGAAAGGGCGAGACGGCAGCACAGCATGTTAAGCGGTGCGCACCCGGGTCAGCGAAGGGTCTAGCAGAGCCCCTTCACCCCGAGGCCATGAAGTTGGGCTAACCTGCTCTGGCACCCCACCCCGTAGCGGACCGTGTCCTCCCCATGACGGCAGCCTGGAATCGCCCCCTCTCGCCCCGGCCCGTAGCCGCGAGCCGCTCTGGCCCCTGCCAGGGCGACGTCCACGCCTCGACCACGACCTCGGTGGATCGCAGGATCGTCGCCCGAGCCGCCAGGGTTGTCCTGGCCATGGTGGTCTGGGTCCTGGCCGTCGCCGCGCCCGTATCAGCCCACTCGCCCCACGACGCGGTGGACGTGCTGGGGGTGAGCGCCGGCGCCGATGGCCAGCCCATCGTCTTCGCCATGATGCAGCTCACCGGCCGGGAGCTGTTGGCTCGGTCTGCCGATGGAGGCGACAGCTGGACGATCACCGCCCTGCCCGTGCTGCCGAGGGACGTGAGCCGCATCGCCTTCTCGCCTGAGTTCGCAGCCGACGGCACGGTGTTCTTGGCCACCACCGACCTGGGCGTACTCAAGAGCACTGACGGGGGCAACTCGTTTGCCTTGCTGTCCGGGGGCGGGCTTGATCCTGCCGTGCTCGACCTGAGCCTCTCGCCGACCTATCCCAGCGACCAGACCTTGCTGGCAGCCACCGCTACGGGCGTGCAACGGAGCACGGATGGTGGCCTGACCTGGTCACCATCCGGCACGGGATTGATCGAGCCCGTCGTCGATCACATCGAGTTCGCCAGCGACGCTCCGAACGTGGTCTTCACAGGCCGCCAGACGATTCATCGCTCGATGGACGGGGGCCTGACCTGGACGCCGCTGCACATGTTCGAGCAGCGCGTGGCTGCCCTGGCCGTGTCCCCCGCCTATTCGTCGGACACCCGCCTCGTGGTGGCCTTGCAGACCGAAGGCGGTGTGTTCACCAGCAGCGATGCCGGCGCGGTGTGGCAGCCCATGGTCGTGGGGCTGAGCGACCCGGCCGTCAACGACGTGGCCCTGGGCAGCGACGGCGTGGTCTTCGCGGTGAGCAGCGGTGCGGCCCTGTTTCGCGGGCTCATGGGCGAGGCCTTCGCGTTGGTGGGCAAGGGCTTCGAAGAGCTGTCCGACCTGACCAACGACCACTACACGGGCGTTGTGCTGTCTCGGGACTACCCCGCTGACAGCACGGTCTGGGTGGGAGCGTTCGAAGGCCTGTTCGTCTCTGAGGACAAGGGCGCGAACTTTCGCCAGATGGACATCTATCATCAGAAGTTTGCGCGCTCGGTGGCCTTCGCTCCGGACTACGCCAGCACGGGGCGCGTCTACCTGCAGACCTACGGCGGCGGCCTGTTCACCTCGCCTGCGTATCCCACGGTGACACCGCCTGGCGCTGGCAGCGCACCAGCGGGAAGCTCCGCCGGCACAGGTTCGGCCAGCCCTGGGTCTTCACTCGGTCGGCAGCAGCTGAGCTCGCCCCACGGCGGCCCGTCGAGCAAGGGTCCGCTCACACCCGTGGCGCCCTGGGTCTCTCGCTCTGGCAGGATCACCGCGCTGTTCGGTCAGCGGCTCGCCCTGTCACCCGAGTTTGTCGACGACCACACCATGTACTACGCCCAGGTGGGCCTGTGGCGGTCGAGGGACCGGGCGCTCTCATGGGATCAGCTGCCCATGCCCAGCGGCGTGACGGTGATACGGGCCCTGACCCTCTCGCCAGAGTTCAGCGATGACGACACGGTGCTTCTCGGCGCCGGTCAGGGAGCTGGGTGCTTTCGCTCGGAGGATGGTGGCGCCACCTGGACACCGCTCACCACCGGGCTGCCAGCCAGCACCCTGCCCCACGAATTCCTCTTCTCCCCCGACTACCTCTCCGATCAGCAGGTCTTTCTGGCGGACCGCCTCACCGGCTTCTACGTGAGCAACGATGGCGGCGACAGCTGGGCGCCGAGCAACACGGGGCTCGACGAGCTGGTGCTGCACGCGTTGGCCATGTCACCGGACTTCAGCGCTGATCAGACGTTGCTGGCGGGCACAGAGACGATGGGGCTGTACAAGTCGTCAGACGGGGGCGCGTCGTGGAGCGCGAGCAACACAGGCCTGCCCGCCAACCTGCCGCTGAACGTGGAGTCGATCGTCTTCTCGCCTGACTTCGTCATCGACCGCACGGTGTTCATGGCCGTACTCGCCGCAGGTGTCTTCCGTTCGACGGACGGCGGCAACACCTGGCAGCCCGTGGGCCCTGGCCTGCCCCAAGACGCCCCACGGGTCGTGGCCCTCTCGCCCGACTACGCCAACGACGGCACGTTGATCGTGTCCACGTACAACTGGGTCTACCGCAGCGAAGACGGAGGCAACAGCTTCGCGCGCCTGCCCGGCTACGCCAGGCTCGACGACGGCAACCCGGCCCTGGCCTACGAGCTGGCCCTGGGGACGGACAGCCGGCGTGGTGGCAGCGCCAACGACGGCGACAGCGGCTGGCCCATCGCCGCCTGGATCGTGGACGGCGAGCCCGCGGCCCTGGCCATCGCCGTCTCCCGCAGCGATGACGTGGGTGACGCGGTGGAGTACCGCTTCGTGGGCGACACCGTGCGCTGGTACGCACCGCTTGCGCCGGACCAAGGGTTGGCCCAGGTGTTCCTCGACGGTGCACCCGTTGAACTCGTCGACCTCTACGCGCCGCTGGTCGAGGGCGCGGAGGTGCGCTTTGAGAGGACGTTCACGGGAGTGGCCGCACACATCCTTCGCGTGGAGAACACGGGGTTGGCGAACCCTGCAGCGAGCGGCTCGGTGTTGCGCACGGACGGGTTTGACAGCACGTACTGAGGCTCCG
>CAZIAK010000014.1:0-34503 GCA_964537035.1 uncultured Phycisphaerales bacterium
GACTAGCAGGCTGCGCTCCAGGTCTAACGGCTCGCGATGTTCCGGTCAGCCCTGTTTTTCACCAGGGGGGGCCGTGGCGCTCAGACAACTCGGCTTTGCCTCGTGAACTCGCTCCAGACCCCCCCTGGTGAAAAACAGGGCTGCCCTCAACTGTGGAGAGGTCGGGGACTGTGGGCTTCCGTGCGTTTGTGATTGGCGGAAGGGCCAACATCTCGGGGCGGTGTCCTTGATGCGGACCTCGTGCTCGAGAAGCATGGGCAGCCTTGGCGCCGGTGGGCTGGCTGGCCGTTGTGCTGAGCCTTCGCTGGGTCAGAGCTGGGCGGCGATGCGCTCCAGGCTTTGGGGGGCTGCTTTGTCTTCGGGCTGGGCTGTGAAGGCGCGGAGGGTTGCTGCTGCGCCGGTGCGGTCGCCGCCGGAGGCTTGCTCCAGGGCTTCGATGAGCACGGGGTAGTGCTTCAGGCCGAAGAGGATGGTGGCGGCTTCGCTGGCCCGGTCGAGGGCTCCTGCCAGGTCGTTGTTGGCCACCAGGGCTTCGATCTCCAGGTCGAACAGCCGGGGCCTGTTGCGACCGGTGATGTCCAGGCCCTCGCTGGTGGCGGCCAGGGCGCGGTTGGCATCAAAGGTCGACGTGCCGGGCTCCAGCAGGTACTCGGCGCGGCGCTGCAGCATGCTGGCCCGGAGACTGTTCTGCAGGCCCGGGCTGTCGTCGTACTTGGGCAGCTGGGCGTCCACGAAGTCGAGCGCCATGAGCGCCTGCTCCCACTGGCCGCTGCAGGCCAGGGCCCGGGCCCGGTTGATGTCCACGAACGGGTCGGGCTGGCCCTCTGCGTCCATGAGCTCGGCCTGGGCCTGGGCCTGGAAGTTGGCCAGGGCCTCTTCGCACCGGCCCATGCCCAGCAGCAGCAGGCCGTAGGTCCGCAAGACCTGCGGCATGGCAGCGGTCTCGGGATCGACCAGCAGTTGGTCGAGGATCTCGAGGGCCCGTTCAGGCTGGCCCCTCTCGGCATAGGACACGGCGCGGTTGATGGTCATCTGCAGCGGCGCCTTGCCCAGCTCTTCGAGCTTGGCGTTGACCTCTTCTTGCTTCTCGACGTCGCCGAGCTTGAAGTAGACCTCGGCCATCAGGGCGTAGCAGGGCACGTTGGGCCGCACGGTGGTCAGGTTCTCGAGGGGCGGCAGCGCGCCCTCCAGATCGCCCAGCTCCATGTGCGCCAGGGCCTTGTAGAGCAGGGCCATGGGATGGTCGGCATCTCGGGCGATGGCCTTGTCGTACTCGACGATGGCGTCCTTGAAGGCCCGCTGCTTCTCGGCCAGGTAGCGGCCGCGGTAGTAGAACGGCGTGGCCAGGCGATCGGTGAGGTCGATGACCTCTTCGAACATGGTCATGGCCTCATCGCGCAACTTCCCGTCCTGAAGCGCTGCGGCGTTCTCGTACATCACCTCGGCTTCCATGACCAGGGCCAGGGGGCGCCCGCCTTCGGTGGCCTTGAGCTTGGTCAGGGCCTCATCGTAGGCTGGCTTGTCCTGGGTGTTCACGGAGGCCCGGGCGTAGGCGGTGAGCAGGGACACGTGTTCGGGGAACTGCACCAGGGCCTGGCGCAGCACAGGGATCGTCTCCGCCCAGCTGTCGTTGTTCTGCTGGATGCGCACCCAGGCCAGCACGGCGTCGGGGGTGTCTGCCATGCCGAGGTCCATGGCCATCTGCAGGTCTGCCAAGGCGCCGTCGATGTCCCCGGACGAACGCTTCGAGGTGGCGCGCTTGCGCAGCACCATCGACTTCACGGCCTGGATCTGCTCGGTCGTGGGTCGCCGGTTGTTGAGGTCGTTGTAGATCCGCGAATACGTGTCGATGGACAGATCGAAGTTGCGGTCGGCGTCCTGCACGTCGCCCAGCCTGATGGCGGCCTGAATGAACGAGCCATCATCTGCGAGGGCGTCTTCGAACTGCTCGATGGCCGCGTTGATGCGGCCCTCTGTGGCGTAGATCGAGCCCAGCTGATAGTGCACCCGGGCGCTGTCCGGGACGATCTCCTTGGCTGCAGTGAACAGGGTGACCGAGTCCTTGAACTCCTTGTTGCGATCGAAGGTGCGCCAGCCGAGACAGCTGAGCGCGATCACCAGGACGAACAATCCCAAGGGGTTCGTGCCCTTGCGGTCCGGGCCCGCAGCCACGATGCGATCGAAGACGATGCCCAAGGCCAAGGCCGCGCCCAGGGTGGGCAGGTACATCAACCGCTCGGCGAAGATGGTGCCGATGGGGATGAGCATGTTGGAGGTGAAGATGGCGGTGCCGGCGAAGAAGATCAGTCCCCAACCGAAGGCCGGGGTGCGGCGCAGGGCCACGAGACCCACCACGACCATGACCCCCACGAGGATCACGCCAGCCAGGGGCTCGGGGGCAGACCACGAATCGGAGAGCTTGATCGCGTTGAACGAGTAGTCGATGGACAACTCATCGGGCCAGAGCACCAGCCAGATGTACTTGGCCAGGAGCGTGAACGAGTTCAGCACCCGCAGACCGGGCTCCAGGTCGACCATGGGGTTGTCGAGCTTGCCGATGGCGGCAGCATCGGGCTTGAGCTGTCCGCCCAGAACCACCCAGCGCACGCCCACGTGAGCGGCGAGCATGGCCAGGGAGCCCACGTAGACGAAGGCCCGCTGACCCATGGCCAGGCCTCGGCCGCGAAGGGTCCACATGACGTCGGTGAGGGCGATGGCGGCGATGACCAGCACCGCGCTCTCCTTGGCCAGCAGGCCCACGAAGAGGGTCACCAGCAGGGCGATACCTGCGCCCAGGCCCACGGTGCCGTCCGGGCGCATGGCCTTCAGGAAGAGCAGCATGCCCGCCAGCACCGTGAGCGTGGCCAGCTGATCGGAGAGCCCGGCCACGTAGGCCACGGCCTCGCTGTGCAGGGGATGCAGGGCGTAGATCGCCGCGGCGATGAAGGCCAGGCGATTGGAGTCGAAGAGCTTGGCCAGGAGCAGGAAGAACAGCAGCACCACCGCCGCGTTCACCAGGATGGAGACCCAGTGATAGGGGGCGGCGGCGGTCAGGTCGAAGGGCACACCCGTCTGAGCCACGTCGGCCACGTTGAGGATCACACCCCAGATGAACAGGGTCAGGGGCCGGTAGAGGGCCTGACCGCGCATGGACAGCTCAGGGGTCTTCTCGGGGTTGACGCCGTTCCAATACTCTTGAGTGAACAGGTCGAGGGTGGCGCCCAGGTCGTCGACCACCGGGATCATCGACGAGTTGAGCTCAGGCGAGATCAGAAAGAGATCGTCATAGACCAGATTGTGGTCGACCGTCGGCAGATAGAGGGCCAACGACAGCAGCACCAGGATCAGCCCGGCCAAGCCCTTGCCGCCCTTGGCGGGACCGGCTGTGGGGGCCTCGGGGGCTGGGTTCAGGGCCTGTGAAGGGGCGCCTTCTGGAGAACCATTGGGGGTCATCTGGAGTAGACCTTCCGTTCGATGCGATCTAGAGCCTGGGCGATGACGGGGCGGGACCGGTCGTCGGCCAGGACGTTGCAGGTGAGGAGAGTATCCTGTACAGCCCCGGGCGGAAAACCGTTGACCAGTGCGCCGCGCACATGGGAGCCGAGGGGAGCCGCCAGGGCAGCCAGACCGAGGGCAGCCACGGCCAGCAGCTCTCGCTCCCCCAGATTCAGCTGGGGTCGGGCGAGAATGCGTCCGTAGGCCGATTCGAGGACCAGGGGCGCGAAGCCGGGAAGCAGCTGGTCGAGTCCAGCGAGGACCTTGTCGGCATTGTCACCGTAAACCTGGACGAAGAGAGCCCGCCCGGCTGCGAGGGTCTGGGGGCGAGGGCCTGGGTCGTCTGCTGCGGTGCTGGGCTGCCCGGGGCGGCGGTCGGCCAGCAAAGTGAGCAGCTCGATGGCCCGGGGAAAGCCTCCGTAGGGGACCAGCTGCAGCGCGGCCTCCTCCATGTCTGCCCAGGAGACCCCCCGTGCGCTGCCCAGGCTGATCAGCGATTCGACGGCGTCGAAGCGGCTGATCATGGCCGCTCCGTGCAGCAAGGCGAGGCAGCGGAGGCGCGGATCACCCCCTGGGCGGTCGACAGCGGCGGCGAGTGTGGTGGGGCTGGTCATGGTCGGCGGACCCTAGCGGCGGAGGCTGGCAGGATCAACGAGGGTTGGCTTGACAGCCTGCTCAGACCTTTCCTTTCATGGTGGGCTGTATCTGCGAGGACGAAACGGTCGACAAACGATCCCAACGGGCCAACCAGGCTCACCGTAACGCCCCGTCCTCGCCCTCCCGAACCGGAACCGGAATCAGCTCGATGAAGCTCCTGATCCCCGCCCTTTCTCTCGTCCTTCTGGCGCCCTTCGCCGCTGCTGTCCCCTTTCAGGACGCACAGGGCTCTGGCCCCTCGCCAGCTCAGCCCGAACAGGGGCAGCTCCAGCAGGTCCCGCTCAACCCTGCTGGCAGCCAGGCCCCGGGCGTGGCCATTGACGACATCTCGTCACATCGGGTCGAGGCCCTGCCGTACATCCGGCGCATGGACGAGATCGTGTCCCTGGACGCCCTGCTGGCCCAGATCGACCTGACTGCCGACCCGGTGCTGATGATCGGCGACAGCCCTGTGTCCCAGGCTCAGTTCCGGCGCCGGGCGCTGATGTACCTGGGCATGGCCGAGGTCGAGCAGACCATCACCCAGCTGATCACCCTGGCCGAGATCGACAAGCGCGTGGCCCAGGGCGAGAGCGCGAGCGACTATCTGCCCTCCCAGGCTGACGTCGACCGCAAGATCGAAGAGATCAAGGACCTGGTGCGCATGAACGCCGAGCAGCAGGTCACCCAGCGTGGCGATCAGGTCGAAGGCTCTTCGGTGGGCGACAAGGCTGTCGCGGACTTCCTCCAGTCGATCAACAGCTCGGTCGGCCAGGAGAAGTACCGCGAGATGCTCGGTGCGGAGGCCGCCTTCGAGAAGGTCTTCTTGCCCTTGCCAGCAGAAGCCGTGGGCGGTGAGCTCTGGGATCTGGCCGACGGGCCGGTGCCCGAAGACGACCCCAAGCCCGACTGGCTCCCCGCCATCACCTGGAACGCCCTGGCCATGGACGCCAGCGGCCTGACCCTGCGTCAGTTCGTCAAGGGCGCGGGCGCGCGGGGCGAGGACATCCCCGCCTTCTTCAAGGGACAGGTGCTGACGCGTATCCGCGCCGGCGTGGTGCAGCATCTCGGTGTGGAGTACTTCTTCGACCACGGAGATCTCCCCGACGGCGTCTTCATGCGCCTGGGTGAGATGGGCGTGGCCAACGCAAAGTCCGCCGTCGTCGAGGCCAGCGAGTGGATCGAAGGCAGCAAGGTCGCTCTCGCAGCCGCCCATGAAGCGGTCGTTGACGCCGAGGCCGCCCTGGCTGAGGCCAAGGTCGTGGCTGCCGCCATGACCGAAGATGTCATGGCCACCAAGGACAGTGCCGTGGTGCTGGCAGAGGACGCCTTGGCCAGCGCCAAGACCGCCGCAGACAAGGCCGCCATGGCCGTGGAGAACGCTCCCGCTGATCTGAAGGCCGCGATCGCTGGCGTTCCTGCAGCCGAGGCAGCCACACGGGACGTGACCACGGACGAGCTGTGGCATCTGGTGGCGGCGACGCTTTCGGACGCTGATCACGAGATCATCCTTCGTGAGCTGCTGACCCTTGAGGCCATGGAGCGCACGCTCCGCCAGGCCGATCGCTGGCTCGACAACGACGCCTTTGACGCGGCTTACGCCGAGCATGAGGCGGTCTACGAAGGCACCCTGTTTCCCCTCTCCGCGATCATCATGTTCAGGGGCTACAGCTCCCTCGATCGTTACCGGGAGCACTTCCGCTACCGCGACGGCTACCGCCGTTGGCGCAAGGCGTTCATGAACCAGGACGACGTCGAGAACCACTATCGCGAGGGCGGCCGGCTGTTCTTCGAGCGTGGCAGCGTCCACGTGGACATGGCCTTCAAGGGCGTGTCCACCCAGCCCTTCACCATGATGTCCTTGAACAGCGCGGTGGGCGACATCACCACTGCCTTCGGCATGATGGGCTCCATGGTGGGTGAGGGCGATGCTGCCCACACCATGACCTTCGAAGACCTGATGGTTGAGTTCCCCAAGCCCGTGGTTCAGAACCCCCAGGGCGGCGACCGGGCGTTCCAGCGCAATCCCTTGCGCCTGCGCATGACCGAGTCGGATCTGTCGATCTTCTTGACCGGCTACAGCATGGCCGACGACATCTTCTATCACGGTTCCCCGGGGGAGTTCTTCGGCCCCTACGTGCAGAAGTGTCGCCGTCACGCGTGGGGCGCCGAGCTCAACGCGGGCGCGTGGCTCGTACGGGTGGATCAGTTCACTCGCAGCCGTCCCCTGGCGCCCCTCGAAGGCACCAACCTGAGCCAGGCTGAAGATGACTACCTCGACCTGAACTACATGTACTGGTCGCAGGAGTGTCTGCAGTCCTTGCTCCCTCGTGTGACCGTGGGCAACTGACGCAGCAAGACCGCGGACGAGCACAGCCGTCATGACCTCTGCGAGCTGGCGCCTGGTGAACTCAGGCGCCAGCTCGCCGTCGTTCAACATGGGCTGCGATCAGGCCTTGTTGGCCTCGGACGATCGCCGCCCCCTGCTGAGGCTCTACTCCTGGGATCCGCCGGCCTTGTCTCTGGGCTGGTTTCAGCCTCTCGAGCCCTTTGTCGAGCTGGCCGAGCGCGAGGGGCTGGAGCTGGTACGGCGGCCCACCGGCGGTGGAGCGATCCACCATGATCAGGAGCTGACCTTCTGCCTCATCGCCACGCCGGGCCGGCATGGCTACCCGGTAGAGGTGGTGGCGGGCTACCACTGGGTTCACGGCATCATCCGCGGGGCCCTGGCCGAGCTGGGGGCCGAGCTCTCGTTTCGAGGGGATGGCGCACCCCTCTCCGTGCGTCCTCAGGGGGCCACGCTCTGCTTCGAGGACACCACATCGCTCGACCTGGTCGACGGCCAGGGGCGCAAAGTCGTGGGCTCTGCTCAGCGGCGCAAGAACGGCAGGGTGCTGCACCATGGATCGATCCCCCTGACTCCTCCGGGTCTCTCGCGAGCATCCGGAGCCCTCGATCTGGCCTGCGGTCGGCCTGTGTCCTGGGACGAGGCCGCCGAAACCCTGGCCCGACACTTCGCAACGACACTCGGCAGCGGGGTCTTCGAGCCCAGTGAGTTGAGTGAGGCTGAGCACCGCGCTGCCGTTGAGTTCCGTGCCCGTCCCGACGCAGGTCGAGGGGGGCGGGGCTCAGCGAGCGACTGACCCCACCGCTGTGGCACAATGGCTGCCTGCAGCACCCAACGGACCCAATCAGGGGAGGCCACTCCATGGCTGCTCTACTCGCCGCCACAGCATCAGGCTTCGACGAGATCCTTCGGCTCTACGGCTTTCTGGAGACGCACACAGAGTTTTGGCTGTGGACCACCCTGCTCCTGCTCATCGCAGAGGTGTTCACCGCCGGGTTCTTCCTGGGCGCTCTGGCCATCTGCACGGCGCTCACCGCAGGTGCGGCCTGGCTCGGCATGAGCGCGGCAATCCAGGTGGCTTTCTTCGCAGTCAGCTCGATCGGTTCGCTGCTCTGGGTTCGCCCGGTCTTCGTCAATCTGATCGCGCCCAAAGATGTGGCCACGAACACAGACGCCCTGGTGGGCCAGACAGCCACGGTGGTCGAGCAGGTCCCGGCGGGCGGCGTGGGCCGGGTGAGACTGGCCAACGAAGAGTGGCGAGCCACTTCGCTCTCGACCCTCAACGTAGGTGAGGCCGTGCAGGTTCACGCAGTCTCTGGCAGCACGCTGACCGTCGCACCGTAAACCAACCAATCCTTCGGATGCGTCGCTGGGGCGTGTCCGCCCGTCAGCCCAAGCCCGGGGTACGGGAAGGGCGCACCAACGATAGGAGGTCGACATGACTTTCCCGACCTTTCTGATGGCCGATGCCCTGACGAGCATCCTGATCACGCTTGTGGTACTGGCTCTTGTTCTCGTGGCCCGGGGCATCAAGGTGGTCCGCCAGGCCGAGGTCATGCTGGTGGAGCGGCTCGGCAAGTACAACGCCACGCTCACACCGGGGATCAACGTGCTGATGCCGGTCATCGACAAGCCGCGCCCCGTGGCCTGGCTCCATGCCGCTGCCGCAGGGGGGCGAGCAGGCAACGTCGTGCGCATCAAGGAGCGAGTTGACCTGCGAGAGGTCGTGCTCGATTTCCCTCAGCAGCGAGTGATCACTCGAGACAACGTGCTGATCGAGATCAACGGCCTGCTCTTCGCCCAGATCACCGATCCCATGCGCGCGGTCTACGAGGTGAACAACCTGCCCAACGCCATCGAGAAGCTGGCCCAGACCACGCTCCGTAACATCATCGGTGAGCTTGACCTCGACCGGGCCCTGTCGAGCCGGGATGAGATCAACTCGAAGATGCGCGCCGTGCTCGATGAGGCCACGGACAAGTGGGGCGTGAAGGTCAACCGGGTCGAGCTGCAGGACATCTCGCCGCCGCCCGAGATCCAGCAGGCCATGGAGAAGCAGATGAAGGCCGAGCGCAACCGCCGAGCGGTGGTGCTCGATGCCGAGGGCGAGAAGTCAGCCCAGGTGCTGCGGGCCGAGGGTGTGCGCGATGCCGCGGTGGCCGAGGCCGACGGTGACCGTCAACGGCTGATCCTCCAGGCTAAAGGTGAAGCGGGAGCCATCTCGCAGGTGGCGGAGGCGCTGAGAGAAGCAGGCACCGACCCGGCCCAGTACCTGATCGCCATGGAGTACCTGAAGATGATGCGGGACGTGGCCCAGACTCCCAGCGCCAACAACACGGTCTTCCTGCCCTACGAGAGCGCTGGTGTCCTGGGCGCGCTCGGTAGCCTGAAGGAACTGATGGCGACCGGAGGGAAGGCGTCGGGCACGTCTCCGTTGACCTGACCACGACTCCCTTGAGCTGCCTGCTCACGGTGGCAGGGCGTTGTGCCTCGCGGCGTGACGGGCCGAAGAACCCACGCAGTTCTTCTGGCCCGTCACGCCGCGACCGTTCTGTCGGCGCCCCCATGGCAGGTAGACTGTCGCCCTTCAGAACGAGGCGACAGTCCAACCAATCACGGAGCCACATCGCGTGCGAATGGGTGACAACACCCTGGGAGCCCTGTTCGGCACGGCTCCCGGTTCGAAGCGAGACCAGCTGCGCGGGCTGCGGCTGTTCAGGCGCTACCTCAAGGCCAGCTTTGCCCTCGTGCTGGGCGTGGCTTTTGGGGTGCATCCGTTCGTCGCCGATCCGATCCCGCTCTGGGTAGCCGACGGGGCAGTGCTGGCGCTGATAGCCGCCTGCCTGGTGACCCTGAAGCGGCAGCGCTTCCATTCAGCCGCCATGGTCTGTGTCGTGGGCTTCTGGTTGGTCGAGGCAGGGGTGCTCTTTTTTTCGGGGGGCGTGAGCGGCCCGTCCTTGCTCTTCTTCCCGTTCATCGTCTTGTCTGCAGCGTGCTTCTGGTCGGTGCGCGGCGCCATGGTGCTCGCTCTGGCCACCGTGATCTGGACCCTCGCTGTCTTTTGGGCCGCGGCCAACGACGTCCTTCCAGCGGCGTTGTTCAAGCCTTCACCTGTTCGTGAGTGGGCCGCCATGGTGGGCTGCCTGGGGGTGATCATCGTCTTGGTCAGGGCGGCGGAGCGGGCCTTGGCGGGGCTGAAGAGAGACTCGAAAGCCAGCGGGCAGCGACTCTCCGAGCTGATCGTCGAGTCGGCGGACGGCGTCCTTCTGCTCGACGCGCAAGGGCATCTCCTGAGCTGCAATCGTGCAGCCGAAACCCTGACCGGCCTCGCCGAGGCCGACGCAGAAGGTCGCAATGTGTGCGACCTCGACATTTTTGCAGCTGAAGAGCGAGAGCGCCTCCGGGCCGAGCAGATCGCCGTCCTGGGAGGGGAGAGTCGACCGCCCCTCGACCTGGTGCTGAAGACAGGCGACGGTCAGGCGGTCTACGTCGAGTGCACCACTCGGCATTTCCAGCTCGATGACGGCCAGGCCGCGCTCTTCACCACCCTGCGAGACGTGACCCTGCGCAAGCGGGCCGAGCGTCGCAGGGCCGAGCTCGAACGGCAGCTGTCCCGGTCGCAGCGCCTCGATTCGATCGGTCGCCTGGCAGCGGGGATCGCCCATGACTTCAACAACCTGCTGACCGTGATCCTGGCCTCCTCCGAGATGATGTTGGACTCTGTGGAGGGCGAAGGGGAGGCCGAATGGCGCGATGACGCCACCAGTATCCGTGCGGCGGCCATGCGTGCTGCGACCCTGACCAATCAGCTGCTCACCTTCGGCCGGCGCCAACCCTTGGCCCCCGAGGTTCTCGATCTTGGCGCCGTGGTTTGCGAGGTCAGCGACATGCTCAGCCGCCTGCTGGGCGAGACCGTCGAGCTGGTGATCGAACTGCAGCCTGGGGTGGGCCCTGTGCGGGTCGACCGGGCTCAGGTCGAGCAGGTGGTGGTGAACATGTCCCTCAATGCCCGGGACGCCATGCCCGAGGGGGGGACGCTGACCCTCGGTGTGGCCGAGCGCAAGATCCCCAGGGATGCCTCTGGCGGTGTTCCCGAGGGGCACTGGGTGGTGCTCACGGTCAAGGACACCGGCGTGGGCATGGACCGGGAGACCCAGGCGCGAGTCTTTGACCCGTTCTTCAGCACCAAAGACGTGGGTGAGGGCACGGGCCTGGGGCTGGCCACCGTGCACGGCTTCGTGACCCAGAGCGGCGGTCACGTCACGGTCGACAGCCTGCCCGGAAGGGGCTGTCACTTCGATGTGCTCTTGCCTCGCATTGAAGGCGCGCCCGCAGCCATGGCACGATCCCGGCGTCCGGCGGGGACGCGACGAGAACAGCAGGGCCACGTTCTGGTCGTCGAGGACGAGAGTCGCGTGCGCCAGATCGTGCGGCGCATTCTCGAGAGCGCGGGGTTCAGGGTCGACGAGGCAGCGGACGGCCTGCAGGGGCTGGCGCGCATCCAGCAGCAACCTGACGCCTACGATCTGCTGATCTCTGACGTGATCATGCCCGGCCTGGGCGGCCCTGCCCTCGCCCGCCGCGCGCACGAACTGGCCCCGGACCTGCCTGTGCTGTTCGTGTCCGGCTACGCAGGCAAGGAGCTGGGTGCACTGGGCAATCCCGAAGAAGAGGGGCGCCTGTTGCGCAAGCCCTTCACCGCAGAGGAGCTGCTGGACGCAGCTCAGCAGGCGCTCTCTGCAGGTGCGCCCACGGCTGCGAGCCCGTGAGCGCAATCAACGGCGACCACCTCCATACTCTGGATGACATCCGCGACCGCATTCTGCGGGGACCCCAGCCCAGCTACCTGAGAGACTGGGTCTTCGGCGGCATCGACGGCGCGGTGACCACGTTCGCGGTGGTGTCTGGCGTGGTGGGCGCCGGTCTGCCTGGCCATGTGATCATCATCTTGGGCCTGGCCAACCTCGTGGGCGACGGCTTCTCCATGGCCGCGGGCAACTACTCGGGCACTCGCACCGAACATGACGAGTACGAGTTCTTCGAAGAGATGGAGCGGCGGCACATCCGTGAGGACCCGGCAGGTGAAGCGGCGGAGGTGCGAGAGATCTACCGGCACAAGGGCTTCAGCGGGGAGATGCTCGAGTCCTTGGTGGCGCACATCACCGCCGACGAGGAGCGTTGGCTGTCCACCATGCTCATCGAGGAGCACGGCCAACCCCATCAGCTGCGCTCGGCTTGGCGCGCTGCGATCTCGACCTTCGCGGCCTTCCTTGTCTGTGGTGCCGTGCCGCTGCTGCCCTTCGTGCTCGACTGGCAGGGCGGCTTTTCCTTGTCCGTGGCCATGACGGCGGTGGTGTTCTTTGCCATCGGCTCCGTCAAGGCCCGCTGGGCGGTGGCCCCCTGGTGGCGGGAGGGCTCGGCCACGCTCGTGGTGGGTGCGGCGGCGGCGTTCATGGCCTACGGCATCGGCTATCTGCTCCGTGGCCTGGTGGCGGGCTGACCTTGGCGCAGGTGCCCTCAGGCTGGGGGGAAAGTGCCAGCCCGGCGGCCTCGGCGTACGGCACTTTCCCCACAGCTTGTTAAGCTCGCCTGTCATCGGGCGAGCGGTTCGAGGCGTGCACGACCCTCGCCGCTGGCCGTCGACCGCAGAGGTCCTTTCGTTGCAGACCCGCTGGGCTCTCCTCGTGCTGCTGGTGCTCGGCAGCGGCTGCCACACCCCGGGTCACGGACCCGCCTGGGACGCCTTGGTGCGAGCAGGAGATCTGGCCGGTGAGGTCTCCGGAGCCGACCACACAGCGCTGTCTTTTCGAGCATCGCTCCCCGGTCCAGAGGCCATGGCTGACACGCCGGTGATCCTGCTGATTCACGGCTGGTGTGGTGACGGGAGCCTGTGGGGGCCGCTCGACGAGGCGCCTTGGTCTCAGCACAACGTGGTGGCGCTCGACCTGGCAGCTCACGGCTTGTCCACCACCAGCCGCGAGGCCTTGACTGTCGAGTCCTTCGCCGGCGACGTGGCCGAGCTGATCGATCACCTGGGACTGGACGAGGCAGTCCTGGTGGGGCATGGCCTGGGCGCACAAGTTGCGTTGGAAGCAGCGGCCTTGCGACCCCAGGCGGTGGTCGGCGTGGTGGCGGTGGAGGCCTTCCACGATCTCAGCCAGGAGTACACCGTCGAGCAGGCCACGCTCATGGAGAGCGCCTTCACCGACGACTTCGCAGGCACCATGCGCCACTACCTCGACTGGCTGATCGGTCGAGAGGCGCGGGCGGTTTGGCAACCACGCCTGGTCAAGGCGATGACGGCGCTCCCCGTGGAGACGGCTTTGACCACGTTGCAGGCGGCCTTCGTACACGATGTGCGGGAGGCGCTGGTGACCCTCCCCGTGCCTCTGGTGCTGATCAACGGGGATCAGCGTCCCACCGACCTGGAGGCCTTGCGGGCCTTGGTGCCTTTTGCTGCTGCCGAGGTCGTGAGCGACGCCGGGCACTTCCCTCACCTGGAGCAGCCTCAGGCGTTTGGCCGAGCTCTCGACGTCGCGCTGAGCACCCTCGCTGCCGTGTGGACGGTCGCCTCGTGAGAGAGCCGTTGTTCTCCACCAGCGCACGGTTTCGCGACGGTGTCTCGTCGGGTTCAGGTGTGCTGAGGCGTCCGCGCCGGGTGCGTCTGAGAATCCATGGCGATGCCCTCGAGTTTGCCGGCCAACACCTGTCATACGAGGCCCTTGACGAAGCGGTGCTGATCTCCGTGCGCCAGTTCTTCGTCCCCAGTTATGTGCTTCGCGTGGAGAGCGGGGGCAAGACCCTGAGTTTCGGCGTGAACAGCAACCCCTTTTGGTGTGGTGAGCTGCCCTTTGCTGTCCGGCGCGTGAAGGGCAAGGTGCGCCTGCCCCTGGTGTTCAAGCTGCTGCGCCTGGTCTTGCTGGGGGGGCTGGCCTGGCTGGCCTGGCGCGTGCTCGCATGACCGACACGGTGTGCGACTTTGCTCTGGCGGTTGTGAGCGGCAAGGATCTGCAGGGAAAGCTGAAGGCCCCGCCCGTTGAGCTCGTGGACGAGCGGCGTGCACCGCTTGAGTTGCCCCGCGCCCCTGGACGACCCGCCGAGCTGCAACCCCAACCGGGCGAGGCCGCCAAGGTGCCGCCCCCCGAGGGCATGGCCGATCCGGAGCAGGCTCGGCGAGTGCTCCATGCCTTCGCGAACCACGAGCTGCAGGCGGTGGAGCTGTTCGCCTGGGCCTTGCTGGCGTTTCCGGAGGCGCCAGCGGCCTTTCGCAGCGGGCTGCTGTCGACCCTGTCCGATGAGCAGAGACACTTGGCCTTGTACCTGCGCCGACTTGATGCGCTCGGTGTGCCGTTCGGGCATTGGCCCGTGAGCGGCTACTTCTGGAACAAGCTCGAACACTTGGCCACGCCGCTCAAGTTCGTCTGCTCGATGTGCCTGACCTTCGAGAGCGCGAACCTCGATCACACCCTCGACTATTCCCGGGCGGCAGAGTCGGCTCGCGACCCGCAGACGGCGGCGGTGCTGCTGCAGGTGCACAACGAAGAGCGGGCCCACGTGGCCTTCGGTCTGCGTTGGCTCGCGTCGTTCAAGAGACCCGAGCAGTCCCTGCGAGACGCCTGGCTCGGCGCCTTGTCCTGGCCCCTTCGTCCTGCCTTGGCGCGTGGGCGGTCGTTTCATCCGGAGGCGCGGCAGGGCCTGGGTTTCGACGACGAATGGTTGGCCTTGCTCGACGGCGCGAGTCGGCAATGAGCCGTCTTGTCCTGGCCAACCTGGACGGCGAGGCCCTGTTGGCCCGAGCCGCAGGCGCAACTCGGCACTCACTCCCGCTCACGTTGATGCAGCGCCTCTCCGCCACGGGGACCCTGCTGCGGGTCTTCTGTCACGGCTCCGATCGATTGTGGACACCCCTGCCGGTGAACAGCTCGTGCCTGCCAGAGGTGGCGGGCTGCGAGGCGCCACGGCTGATTCATGGCAAGCCACCGCAGCAACAGCCGGACGAGCAGCTCGTGCCCTGGATGGCCAGCCCGGTCGGCGAGTGCGTCCCCGAGAGCGCGCTGGCCTTGGGCAGGCGCGTCTGTCATCGGAGGTTCGGGCTCGAGCTTTGTGATCTCTGGGACCTGGGCCTCGCCGGAGCGCGAAGGCTCACGTCCGTGGCTGAGCTGCACGATCACCTGGCAGACGGTGGCGCTCGCGCCGCCCCCGACGGCCGCTGGGTGCTCAAACCGCCATACTCCGCGGCGGGTCGGGGTCAGCTGCTCTCACCTGCTGGTCTGGCCCAGGCGGCGCCGGCTTGGCAGCAGCGAGTCTGCAAGGCCTTCGAGCTTCACGGCGAGCTGCTCTTCGAGCCCTGGCTGGATCGAGTCCACGACCTGGGCTGTCGAGGCGAGGTGCGCGGGGGCGAGGTGCACGTGCTGGGCATGCACGGCCTGGTGGTAGGGCCGTCCGGCGCCTTCGCGGGGATCGTGGTGGCCTCCCCCGGGGTGGCAGGCAAGGCGGCGTACCCACCTGCGCGCGGAGCACCTGCGGAGGGCGCAGACCAGGCCATCCCCGGGCTCACCGACGAGGTGGCGGAGCGGCTGGCCGATGTGACCCGCCGGGTAGGACAGGCCCTGGTCGACGCGGGCCACGAGGGCCCCTTCGGTGTGGACGCTTTCACCCATCGTCAGCCCAACGGCCAGGTGGTCCTGCGCCCGCTCTGCGAGATCAACGCACGGATGACCTTCGGCCGGGTGGCCGCCGAGTGGATGAACCTCCTGGCGCCGTTCGCATCGGCGCCGGGACGACTGCTCTTCGCCCGCGGGCCCCTTGACGAAGCCGTGGCCCAGCGCCGGGCGACCATGGGCGGCGGCGCGGCCGCGACGGAACCCAGGGTGATCCCCCTGCTGACTCCCGACCCCGCTCATGGCCGAGGGGGCACGTCGGCCTGGCTCGAACTCGCCAGCGAGTGAGAAAACCGAAGAGCCGGACAGGCGATCAGGTCAGAGCCCCGGCCAACAATAGCACTGGCCTGAATCGCCCATCCGGACATCATTCGGTCGACATGCGCGGTGTGGATGCATGCGGCCCGTCTTGGGCTCACCGCGGGATGACTGTCGCGGTGAACAGAAGTCGGGACGGGCCGAACGATCGAGCGAGCGGCCTGGGTGGTCGCCCCACTTCATGCGCCGATCTACACCCACCCATGTGAGCGGTAACCGAGTTGATTCACAGCAATCTGGGAGTCATTCCTGCGCCTCATTCTCCCGCCAAGGGGAAGTGTTGTGAGGGTGTGTGCAGCTCGGCCATGAGCCCCTGCATGCGGGCCACGACGGCCGGGTGTTGGGCAGCGATGTCGTGAGCCTCTGTGGGGTCGGCGGCCAGGTCGTAGAGCTCCAGCGCTTCGCCAGGGTGGTGCCGCACGGCCTTCCAGTCGCCCATGCGCAAGGCCTGGTGACGGCGGGCATGCTCCCAGTAGAGCGCTTCATGGGTCAGCTGTTCTGCGGACTCACCGCGCAGGGTGGGCAGGAGTGAGCGGCCATCAAGCCCGGCGGGCGTGGCGGTGCGAGCGGCGTCCAGCACCGTGGGCAGCACGTCCCAGAAGGCGCTGACGTGGTCACTGGTGGACCCCGGAGAAATGTTTCCCGGCCAGCGAGCGAGCAGGGGCACCCGTAGGCCCCCTTCGTAGAGCTGGGCCTTGCGACCACGGAGGCCGCCGCTGCTCTCGAAGAACTCCAGGTCGACACCGCCCACCCAGGACGGCCCGTTGTCACTGGTGAAGAGCACCAGGGTGTCGTCGGCCAGGTCGAGCTCGGCGAGCAGGTCGAGCAGCCGGCCCACGTCCCGGTCCATGCGGCTGATCATGGCGGCGTAGGCGGCTCGAGGCTGGCGATGGGGCAGGTAGCCCGCGCCTCCCTTGTAGGGCACATCGTCGAAGCTCGACGCGTAGGCGGCCAGGCTGTCGTCGGGCACTTGCAGAGCCAGATGGGGCACCGGCGTGGCGAAGGTGAGCAAGAACGGCTCGTCGCCCTGAGCCCGCACAAACGACAGGGCGTCCTCGATCATCAGGTCGGGGGCGTAGTCGTTGCCTGAGAACCCTGCGTAGCTGGCCGGGTCTTGTGGGTCGGCGTCGTCGGGCAGGCGTTGGTGCGGGCTGAAGGGCGGGTTGTTCAGGGGCACGGAGGTGCCGTCATCCCAGAGATGGGTGGGGTAGTAGTTGTGGGCCTCTCGCTGGCAGATGTAGCCGTAGAAGTGATCGAATCCCTGGGCGTTGGGGTCGCCGCTGCTGTCCGTCCAGCCCAGGCCCCACTTGCCCACGAAGGCGGTGGCGTAACCGGCGGCTTGCAGGTGGTGGCCCAGGGTGACCGTACCTTCGGGGAGCGGGCGCTGGCCTTCGAGGGCGGGGTCGTTCCACACGTCGCCTCGCTCGGCCATCTCGTCGTTGTCGCGGATCGCGGCGTGGCCCGTGTGCAGCCCGGTGAGCAAGGTGCAGCGAGCCGGCGCGCACACAGGGCTGCCGGAGTAGAACTGACTGAAGACCATGCCCTCGGCGGCCAGCTCATCGAGCCGCGGGGTATGGATCAGGCGCTGCCCGTAGCTGCCCAGCTCGCCGTAGCCCAGATCGTCGGCGACGATCAGCACGATGTTCGGCGCTCGCCTTGCAGAGGGATCGCTGGCGCAGGAACAACAGGCCAGCAGGAGCAGGGCGAGCAGAGGCAAGAGGGGCCGTTCGGTGTGCAGGTGAGTCATGGACTCAACCTACCAGCTTTGGCCAGCCCCGCGGGTTCAGCTCATTCGCTGACCGGGCCGAAGCTGAACTGCTTCTCGAACGCGCCGTGCGCCTGGCCTGCCACCTCGACGTAGGGGTAGATCAGGTAGTTGAGCGGCGGGCCAGCCTGCGGCGGCTCAAGAGTCAGGTCCCGCCCGGTGGTGAAGGCCACTCGATCGGGGGTGAGGTGCCCGAAGTAGTACTCCTTCAGCTCGGGATGCTTGTCCGCCTCTGAGATATCGCAGGCCGACCAGCGCCCATCGGTCTCGAACCAGGCCCAGCAGTGGTAGCCCCCCAGAGTCCCCGCGAGCTCGTCAGCAGGAAGGGGAAAGCCCATCTCGAAGCGGGCGGGGATGTCGCTGCTGCGGCAGAGCGCGATGAACAGGCTGTGAAAATCCGTGCAGTTGCCGTGCCTGCTGTCGCAGACCCAGAGCGCGTCGCCCCGTCCCCAGTCGCCGCCGGCGGGCTTGTCGTAGCTCACCTGATCATCGACCAGGTCGTAGAGCGCCCGGGGAGTGGTGGCCTCGCCCTGGGTGTCCACGAGATGTTCCACAGCTTCGGCGCCCACGGGCACCATGGCGTTCGACTGGAGAAAGAGCGCTCGCTGCTCGTCGCTGAGTGCGGCGCCTGAGTGGGGCGACACTTCGCCGCGGCGCACGGAGTACACCACTTTCATTGCGATGCGGCCGTTCTCGTCGGCGCGAGCTTCGCTGAACAGCAGGCGGTTGCCGTAGCGACCCTCGGTGGTGTAGCGGGGCTCGCCAGGGATGTCGACCGATTCGATCTCGACCTGCTGGTGCCGCCCGCTCTGGGCCAGGGGCAGCCAGATGCGCGCCAGGGCTCCCGGGGTCAGGTCCGTGATCGTGGCACCGTAGGTGAAGGTGAACTCCCGGCTGTTGGAGAGTTCGGCGGTGCGACAGCTTGGTAGGGCCAGGGCCAGGACGAAGAGCAGGCGGAGCAGAAACATCGAGGACCTCGGTGGCGGTGGGCTGCGGATTGTGTCGGGGCTCGTGATGAGGGTCAACTGAGCGGCTGGTGCGTTGGAGCATGCCCTGTCTGGTAGGGTCTGCCCCCTTTCCCACAGCGGCGTCGAGGGATCTCACTTGAAGCGTGTCTGCGTCTATTGCGGTTCGAACCCGGGCAATGATCCGAAGTTCGCCGAGTGTGCTCGTGAGCTGGGGCGGGAGTTCCTGGCGCGGGGCCTCGGTCTGGTCTTCGGCGGCGGCAGCGTGGGCCTCATGGGCATCGTCGCGGACACGGTGCTGGAGGGCGGCGGCGAGGTGCTGGGAGTGATCCCCCGGGAGCTGCGGGAGCGTGAGCTGGGCCACAGCGGCTGCACCGAGCTTCACGTGGTCGAGTCCATGCATGAGCGCAAGTTCCTCATGGCCAGCCTCGCCGATGGCTTCGTGGCCATGCCCGGGGGCGTGGGCACCCTGGAGGAGATCACCGAGGCCCTCACCTGGACCCAGCTGGGGGTGCACGCCAAACCCTGCGGCCTGCTCAATCTGGACGGCTACTGGGAGCCCCTGCTGAGCATGTTCGATCGTTTTGTGGGATCTGGCTTTCTCAAGCCTGCCCACCGGACCCTGCTCCAGCAGGCGGACACTCCTGTGGGCATTCTCGACGCCCTGGCGGCCTGGACGCCCAGCGAGCACCGACCCTGGCGCTGAATCTGGCCAGTGGCCGGCCAAACTCTGGGCCCGGGCCTTTTTATGGCGAAACGGCAGGCGCTACCATCCCAGGAAGCCGGGCAGGACCGAGATCTCCGGAGAGTGACGATGTCGCCGCGACAGGGCTATGACCACGTGCAGCAGGGCCGCCTCCACTGGCTGGTCTACGCCGGGGCTGCGCTGTGCCTCTGGGCGGGCATCGCCATCCTCGATGGCTCGGCCGTGCCAGCGCCCGAAGACCATTCGCCGGGCCTCTGGCTGTTCTTCGTCCTCGCCGGGCTGCTGGTGCTGCTGGGCATGAGCTTTCAGTACATGCGCGTCCGTGATCGTGGGGACGTGATGGAGATCAACTTCGGGCCCTTGCCCCTGCTGTGCAAGCAAGTCCGCTACGAGGACATCGTCACCGTGAAGCGCGGGCGCACCGCGTGGATCGATGGCTGGGGGATCCACATGGCGCCGGGGCGAGGCTGGACCTGGAACGTGTGGGGCCGGGACTGCGCAGAGTTGCAGGTCGACGGCTCGCGCCTGCGTGTGGGCACGAACGACCCCGACGGCCTGGTATCCATGATCGAGGAGCGCATGGGGGCGCGCGCCGACGAGGCGGAGTAGGCCGTCAGGACGTGGCGGTGAGCTCGAAGTAGTCGAGCAGATAGGCCCGCAGGTCGTCTGCCTCGGTGAGCAGGACCACATCGAGCAGGCGGCGCAGGTCGCGCTCACGTTTCGCCGCACAGTCGTCCGGGTTGATCTCGCCAGCCCGTAGTGCGCGGGCGAAGCGCCAGCAGTCTGAAGGGCCCGCCTCTTCGATGACGCCCAGCCTGCCCAGGGTGGTCAGGCAGGCTTCGGCTCGCCGGTCGCCCCGGTCTCGGCGAATGATCAGTGGCCTGATGTCGTCCACGTGAAAGTCGCCGTGGGGCCAGCGCTCGACCTCTTGGGCAGCCTGGGCCAGCAACTCGGCAGACGGGTTCATCCACTCGACGAATTGCTGCTGCACGGCCAGGTCGTCCTGGCAGTAGAGCAGGGTGCACTGGCTGGGCTGCCCGTCGCGCCCGGCCCGCCCTACCTCTTGGTAGTAGGCTTCGACCGACCCGGGCAACTGGGCGTGAACGATGAAGCGGATGTCTGGCTTGTCCACGCCCATGCCGAAGGCGTTGGTGGCCAGGAGCAGCAGCCTGTCTTCGGGGCGGCTGGCGATGAAGCGCTTGTAGACGCGCTTCTTCTGCCGGGGGTCGAGCTTGCCGTGATAGGTCTCGAGTTGGAATGGCGAATCGCCCTCGCCAAGCCGGGCGGCGAACACCTCGAGGTCTTTGATCAGGGCGAAGTAGACGATGCCCGTGCCCGGGTGCTGCTCGGCGTGGGCGCGGATCGCGGCCACCTTGGCGTCGTCGTCCCAGGCGTCTGCCACGGCGAAATCGAGGTTGGGGCGATCGATGCCAGAGGCGAAGAGGGGCATCTCCTCGTCGCTGCGCCCCAGGGTCGCGCGGATGTCGGCGCGCACGGCGGCGGTGGCGGTCGCCGTCAGGGCCACGGTGGGCGGGCAGCCGAGCTTGCGTCGAAACTCGCCCACCTCGCTGTAGGCCGGCCTGAAGTCGTGTCCCCACTTGGTGATGCAGTGGGCCTCGTCGATGGCCAGCAGGCGCACGCCCCCGGGGACACGGGCCAAGGCGTCGATGAACTCGGGTTTGTACATGCGCTCAGGCGTGGCGTAGATCAGCTCGTAGGCGCCCTCTGCAAGGCGGGCGTAGCGCTGCTCGCGCTGCTTGCGATCGAGGGTCGAGTTGATGTACTGGGCCTCGATGCCCTTGGCGCGCAGGGCGGAGACCTGATCCTCCATGAGGGCGATGAGCGGGCTGAAGACCAGGGTGACCCCTGGGCCGGGGAGGCTCAGCGCGGGCAGCTGAAAGCAGAGACTCTTGCCCGACCCGGTAGGCATGACCACCAAGGCGTCGTGGCCTGCGAGCAAGCGCTGCACCACCTGGGCCTGGAGCGGGAACAGCTTCTCGTGGCCGAAGCGCTCCTGGAGCACTGCCGAGGGGTCGTGGGCGGGGGGCGGAGTCGACATGGGCGGGAGTCTAACAATGGCCGCAGCGCGGGGGCTGACGGTGGGCTGCAGAGGGCGCTGCCATAGAAAAGCGCAGGCCGCGCAAAGCACGACCTGCGCTCGCCTAGCGGAACAAGTCCGGGTGGCTAATGGATGACTCTGTTGTGCATCCTCGAAGGCAGCTGCGGAGAGGGGGAGACTCGGTTCAACCCTGGTCGCTCCGGTTCGTTCGTTCCGAAGCCCCGGTGAGGGGTCCTGGCAACTCCGTGATCGCCGTTCCTCGCGCGTGTCCCGCCCCGTCAGGCGCTGTCCACGGTCGGTTCGGTTCTCTGGCCTTCACTCAAAGGTGTGCGTCGTGATGGCAGGACTCCCCAGACGTGGGTGGCCGTCTTGGCAAGCCCTGGCAGGACTCTTCGAGGCCCGTCGAGAGAGAAGGGCATGGATCTCGACACGCTGAATAATCAACGGCCCGCCGTGCTCGCCCATCCCGTTGGGCGCGGAAAGAACCCGCGTGCCAAAGACTACGAGATCGGCTGCGGGGTTTATAGGCGCAGATTGGGTCGCTCTGTGTCGCTTGGTTGCCAGCCGATTGTCATTTCGGGCGAGTGACTGATGCCGCCCTGGAAAACGCCGAGGCATGCCGGGCTTGCTGTGTTCTGCAGGGGGGGCAGGGGTGCTGAGCCACTCAATGCCAGCACCCGGCCCAGCGAGAGGTGGTGTAGCAAGCAGCCGCGAGTTGGAGCGCTCGGTGGCAGTAAGCGTTTTCCCTACCACCGAGCGCATTACCAAGCGCTAAGAACCCTAGAAGCCGTACTTCAGGACGTTGAAATTCTTCCCCAGAGAGAAACCGTTGTCGGCGTCCTGAAAGGCCACCTTGTACAGGGGGTTGTTTGTGAAGCTGCGGGCTTGGCTCCAGGTGCCGAGGCTGTCACGCATGATCACCACGCCGAGGTCCCCGCACGCTTGGACGCTGGAGCCTGCCAACTGGACCTCCACGTCACGAAGATCAATGCCCGCCAGATCGAGACCCCCGAGACTCTCGACGAGGAGATGCCCCAATGTGTCCGTCTTGAGGACCGTCCCGTTTTCGCCGACAATGATCGCTTGGCTACCCCCGGCCCAGGTCTCAACGTCATAGAACGATGTTCCTGTCGCTGATGCAGGGACTCTCACTTTCTGCCAACTGTCAGCGCCGTTCGCGGTCTTGTACACCGAGCCATTGTCGCCAACAACCCAGCCCACCAAGGGGCTGGCAAAGGCGACGCCGTGGAGGTCCGCCCCTGAAGAGGGCTCTGCCTTCAGCGCCCACGTCGCCCCCTGGTCATCTGACCGCACCACGAGCCCTGCGGAGCCAACCGCATAGACGTCCGCAGTGTTGGGTAGGCCGGGCACCTCGACGAAGGACACAGCATTGAGGTCTCGCGGCGCAGACGTGGCCTCGCTCCAGGTCGCTCCCTGATCGGTGCTGTAGCCGATGAAGCCACCAGTGCCCACAGTGACCCCGTAGCTTCCTGTGAGCTGAGAGAAGTCTAGAGCGTTCCCTTGGCCGCCATCGCAAACCGTGCCGGGGATGCTCACATCAGCCCAGGTCACACCGCCATCAGTCGTGCGCATGATGACGAACGCCTGCCCGATGGCGCAGCCCTTTGAGCCGTTGATGAACTCGCCGCCGAAGATGCGAGTGAAGTAGGTGGTGCCCGTCTCGGTCACGGTCCCATTCGAGTTGTACCGAGAGATGCGCGCGAAGCGGCCGACCATGCAGGCTTCGGTCGTGTTGATCTTGGCGGCTGCGTTGAACAAGACCTGGGCATTGCAAGGGTTCGCCACGTTGACATCGGTGTTCTTCTCGACCCAGATGTTGCCTTGCGGATCGCAGACCGTTGGGAGACCCAACGGCGGACAGCTCGTGTCGTTGCAGGGGTCGAAGTTGGGCGTGCCCCCACCTTCGAAGACCCACGCATCCCCGGCGTAGCCCGCCGTGACAGTGCGGTAGGGAGGCGTCCCGTCAAGCACGGCGAATCCGTAGAGCGTCGACAATCCGCAAACTGTCGCTGTCGTCATGAATTCGTAGCAGCGGGATTGGTAGAAGTTGTTGGTGACGTCATCCGCAGGCAGGGGGCCGAAGAGGCTGTCGTTGGTGAAGATGTACCCGTTGTTGACGCCAGATCCTCCGACCACCCAGAAGGCTGAGGTCGAGTCGGCCGGATCCGCTGGGCCGAGCGCCCAGAGCTCGATGGAGTCCTCTGAGCTCACAACTGAGGGGCAGACTTTGTTCAGGCTGAGCCCTTGCATGTTGTTGGCGTTCCAGTTCACGCCTCCATCCGTAGTGGAGTAGAGAATGCCGTAGTCCGACGAGATGGCACCCTTCAGGAACGAGCCACCGTCTGAGAAGAAGTGGATGTCATACAGATCGTGCGGATCGACCTCGCAGCTGATGGGTGGCGGTGGAGTTGCGTCCACCCAAGTGGCTCCGCCGGTCGTGGTCGTTGCGATCGCTCCGTCGTAGCCGACCACCCAGCCGATGTCCTCGTCGATCATGAAGATGTCTTCAAGGCTCGCGAGTTGCGTGCCGCAAGCGATCTCCCCCGTGGTCTTCTTGTCTGTGACGCGGCTGAAGGGGTTGGCGTCGGTCCATTCCTTGAAGGCCTCGTCCCACTGGAGAACAACACCGCCATCGCCGACAGCCCAGCCCCTGCTGGTGTCGAGGAAGAACAACCCGCGCAAGGGTGTGTTGAGGGCCAGGTCATCCGGCATGGTGGCGTACTCCCAGGTGAACCCCCCGTCCATGGTGTACCGGCTCCGGCCGCCTTCCTCTGCGGTCCAGCCCCTACTCGCGTCCAGGAAGAAGACATCGTTGATGTTTCCCCCGTGAAGGTGGTGCCATTCTGGTTGGGATTGGGCGTGGTTCGATAGCCCCACGATCGCGATGAGCACAACGAGACACGTTGCCTTGGTTACGCATGAAACCATGATGATGTTCTCCACTTCCCTTGACGATCGAGGCCACCGGAGCGGCTCAGCCGTACCGTCAGCCTCACGACATGAGGAATCGAGGGTGGAGCGATCCCGGTGCCGTCCAACGGCACGCATGCCCTACCCTCCCCTCTCTCCCTCCCAGTTGTTCCCTATTGCGACATCATCTGGAGCGCGTTGCTCGCGCTCCAGGCACTCACTGCACCTGGGTCCTGAATCCATGTCTGCACGTAGACATCGAGGCCAGCAGGCACGCCCACCCACTGGAACAGCAGGTCGAAAGCGCCCTGTGCATTGCTACCGATCGGCAGCAAGACATCTGGGCTGGGCACGAGGGTGCCGCCCTTGAACGGCAGCGATACGTCGAGCAGGCCGACGACAAGGAACGACTGCGACAACGGTGCAGCGCCACGAAGCGAAACACGTGCGAAACTTCCAGGCAGAAGATCGCCCGAGCCAGCCAGGTTGGGCACGTCTACGGTGCCCTTCAGCCCACCACCCATGACGCGCCAGGGTGCGACGTCCAGGTCAAACTTCGCTACCACGATGTCGCCGCCCCCACCCGCGTAGGTCGAGTCGAAGGCACCGGGCGTCACGGGGATACTGGTCGACCCGGAGAACATCGCCATTACTGGATCTTGATCAACACCGTGCCCCAGCGCCCTGGGAGTATCTCCGCCATTCCCACCGAAGTAGGTGGAGTAGATGAGGGCTTCGCCAAACACGCCGAACTTCGTCAGCACCGCATCCGCTGATGAGGGCGCCGGGCCGATGTAGTTCGGTTGGAAGGCGTCTGGAGTAACGGGGTAGTTGGGCTCATTGGCCGCACCGCTAGCGAGCAGGTTACCTGCCGAATCGACCACAAGGTTGTGAAGGTTCGTCGAGCCGCTCCCAACTGCCGTAATGAAAGTCGACCACACCAAGCCGGTGGCGTAGGGCAGGAGCTTGGTCGCGAATGCTCCGCTGCTGCCAGGTTCGGTATCGAACGCACCAGCCGTCACAGGGAAGTCGGTTGAGGACGTGGTTCCGGTGACGTAGACGGCGCCGCTGGAATCCACCCCGAGACCAGCGATGAGGTCAGTGTTCGTGTCGCCCCCCAGGTACGTTCCCCAGTGCAGGAGTGAGCCCATGCCATCCATCTTGGCGATAAAGCCGTTGCTCGAATCGCCAGGATCCATCGTCTCCATGAAAACGCCGGGCGTCGTGGGGAAGGGGCCATCGGCCGCCAGCACATCGCCCGAGAGGTAGATGTTCGAGCCTACGTCGATGACCAGATCTCGGATGGTGCCCGACTTGAGGTAGGTCTGGAACACCAGCTGCGTCCCGTTGGCCGTGATCCGCACGAGGTACTGCTTGCCTGACTCGAAGACCGTGTCGAACGCACCCGGCGTCGCGGGAGGACTCGCTGCCTTGGGCTTTCCGGCCACCAACACGTCGCCCGATGGGAAGAGTGCGGTAGTCGTGACTTTCTCGAAACTCTCTTCACCGTAGAAAGTAGACCAGACCAGTGCACTACCATCTGCAGTGAAGCGACTGATGAACACATCGCTGTTCTGCCCCGCCGTGCCGCCGAAGAGCGGTTGCAGACTCCCGGCGGTCGTCGGCAGATCGTCAGACCACGAATTGCCCGCCACGACGACGGAGCCGTCGGAGTCGACCTCGATGCCGAAGGGGTCATCGACGTCCGAACCCCCAAGCCATGTACCCCACTCAAGGGTTGTGCCGTCCGCCGACAACTTCGCGAGCCAGACATCAAGTGACCCGGGCCACGTTGGCTGAAAGGACCCAGGCGTCGTCGGCGCGTCGAAGAACGTCAAGGCTGTGAGATACACCGAGCCATCGGGGGCTACGAACATGTCCTTGAGAAAGTCCTGCCCCGTGCCGCCGACGTAGGTGGCGAAGACCAGGGAGGGGTCAATGACGAGAGACGCCTCAGAGTCTCGCCCTTGCACCTGGAGACCGAAACGCAAGCGCTCGCTTGTGGCCGCTGGTAGCTCCCGGAAACTGCTTGTCACGGGCACCCGCTCGCCTGTCATGGGGTCGAGCTGCCAAGAGGCGCCAAGGCGATGCTCGACCCGCCCAGCTGCCGTGTCCATCGCGAGCACCGTGCCGCCGACGATCGTGAGACGCTCGGCGCCCTCAACCTCGATTACCAGCGACTCGATGTCAGCGCCAGGTGCCGCATGGATGTCGTACGCGAAGCTCTCAGCGTCGCGGCGCAGCACGATGTCAATCCCAGGCGCTACGTCGCGGTAGACGACCTGCCCGAAGCTGGGCACGTTGCTCGCCGATCGGTGGCTGCGGATGAAGTGGTGAAGGGTGGGCAACTCACCCACGCCTGCAACGGCTCCGCCAGCACGGCCAGGGAAGTGTAGCACCAGCGGCGCAGGCCGTGGCAGCCACTGGTCACGGTCAGAGTCCCACTCTGACATCGGTCGGAAGACCAACGCATCTCGGGTCAGGGTGGCCTCGATGACACCTTGCCGCGCAAAGAAGAGCACCTCTTCGTCCCACTGGCCGCGGTTCTCCACGAAGCCCTGCAGCGTGGCGACCGGCGGCGCTGTGCGCACGTGGTCGACGGACAGCCCGTTTTGAGCCAACACGCTCGTCGCTGATCCTACCGCTGCGACCAAGCAGCAAAGGACTCGCACTCCCAAACCGAACGCTGTGTAGCTCATGAGATCGTCTCCCCCGGAGAAATGTGCGGCAGCTTGACCCATGGCCTCACTGGCTGCGACAGCTTCAAGCTACATCAACTGGCGGCAACATGTTGAGAATCTACTGGGCTTCTCACAGCATCCTTTCTTCTCACTTGAACGTCATTTGGGTCGGTCTGCTCCCGCTCGACGTAGTCACTTCGCTTGGGCTCAGTTTCCAGATGCTTCGCCGTGCCATCAGTACTCCAAGGAACGCCCACCCCAGACCACGAGAGGCGCGCCGAGGCCAACGGCGGGGGTCCCACAGAAGCGCAGGTATTCCGAAACCCAAGCGAAGCGTGGGGGCCCCGCTGTTGGCCCGTCCACCGCTCACTCCGAGCTTCAAAAGCGACTGAAGAACATCAGCAGAATCTGCTCTGACCCTGCCATGAGTCGGGAACTCGAATCGTCCCACGGGGACAGCCCGACGGCGGGCTACCCCACAGTCTCTGCACCCACGGCCCGCAGTTCTGCACTCGCGGGCCGCGTCCCAGCAGGTCGGGGCCTGTGAACGAATCCTCTGCGCTGACCACCCTCCTGTCGTTCGACAGGCATTTTCCTGCCGGGGATGCCTGATGATCGACGGGGCGGTGGTCAGCTTTCGTTGCGAGGTCGGCTTCGCTTCGCACAGCGCCTCGAACCTGAACGGCCCGGCGTCTCGCGCCAGGGCTCGGAGATCATTCAGTGCGCTCTCCCCGCGCGCCGCCGGGGTCGCTGGGCCCGGGCTGCAGCCGCGTTGCCAGCAGAACTCCGTGACGAGGTCAGACTAGACCCGCACATGCCCCCACCTTACGATCCGTCGTTCGCCACACAGCCCCGGGGCCACCATCATGGAACGAATCGGCCGAGCCCTGCTCGCTCTCAACGATTCGCTCAAGCGCTCCACGACCATCTACATGGTGCTGGTCGCTGCGGTGATCGGCGTGCTGGGCGGTTACGGCGCCGTGGGCTTCCGCTTCCTGATCAAGTTCTTCGAAGACCTGATCTGGCGCACGGACGGCTTCGAGCTGAGCTGGGTCGAGAGCCTGCCAGACTGGCAGATCATCGTCATCCCCACGGTGGGCGGCCTGGTGGTCGGGGCCCTGGTGCACTTCTTCGCCACCGAAGCCAAGGGCCACGGCGTGCCCGAGGTGATGGAGGCGGTGGCCAAGCACGGCGGCGCCATCCGTCCCCGGGTCGTGGCCGTGAAGGCCTTGGCCTCCAGTCTCTGCATCGCCACCGGTGGCTCGGTGGGGCGCGAGGGGCCGATCATCCAGATCGGTTCGGCAGTGGGCTCCACGGTGGGACAGATTCTGCGGGTCAGCCACCGGCGCATGCGCACCCTGGTGGGCTGCGGCGCCGCGGCGGGCATGGCGGCCACCTTCAACGCCCCGGTGGCTGGCGCGCTCTTCGCCGTGGAGATCATCCTGGGCGACTTCGGCGTGCCCCAGTTCTCGCCCATCGTGATCTCTTCGGTGATGGCCACCATGGTGGCCCGGCACTTCCTGGGCGACTTCCCCGCCTATGTGATCCCCGAGTACTCCATGGTGCATCCGCTGGAGCTGATCGGCTACGCGGTCCTGGGCGTGCTGGCCGGCCTGGTCGCGCTGATCTTCATCCGCACCCTCGACTTCTTCGAGGACCGCTTCGATGAGATGCCCTTCGCCCTGCCCTTCCGCACCGCCCTGGGCGGCCTGGGCCTGGGTCTGGTGGCCCTGGCCGGGCCGGGCGTGCTCGGCGTGGGCCACGAAGAGGTCAACGCGTCGCTGATCAACACACCGGGCATCAGCCATCTGGCCGTGCTGCTGGGACTCAAGCTACTGGCCGTGTGCCTGACCCTGGGTTCGGGCGGTTCGGGCGGCATCTTCGCGCCGTCGCTGTTCCTGGGCGCCATGCTGGGCGGACTGGTCGGACAGTGCATGCAGATGATCATGCCCGGCGCCGTGGCATCGCCGGGTGCCTACGCCCTGGTGGGCATGGGCACGGTGGTGGCCGCCACGACCCACGCGCCGATCACCGCCATCTTGATCCTCTTCGAGCTGACCAACGACTACCGCATCATGCTGCCGCTGATGACGTCCTGCATCGTGGGCACGCTGGTCTCGTCGCGGCTGTTCCAGGAGTCGATCTACACCATCAAGCTGGCCCGACGGGGTGTGAACATCCGCGCTGGCCAGGACATCAACATCCTCAAGAACATCCCGGTGACCGAGGTGCTGGAGCCGGACACGATCATCGTGCCTCCCGGTGAACCGGTGGCCCCCCTGCTCGAGCGTCTGCTCTCCAGTGAAGAGGGCTGCCTCTACGTGGTGGACGACGAGCAGCACCTCGTGGGCGTGATCTCCACCAACGAGCTGGTGCCCATGTTGTCCGAGCTGCGCGACCTGCGAGGTCTGATCGTGGCCCAGGACGTGGCCTCTACACAGTGGCCCACGGTGTCGTCGGACCAGACCCTCGATCAGGTCGTGCGCAGCCTCGACATGGGCTACCGGGACGATCTGCCCGTGATTGATACCGAGGGCTCTTTTGTGGGCGCCGTCTCCATGAACAGCATCCTCGATCGCTACCGCAAGGAGCTGTTCAAGCACGAGATGGCGGGGACCATGGCCGTGGGCATGGAGAGCGCAGCGGGGGGCAACCTGGTCCATCGAGTGGGCGAGTATGTCCTCGCGGAGATCGACACGCCGCGACCCTTCGTCGGCCGGACATTGCTGCGGGCCTCGGTGCGAGGCCGCTATGGCGTGAACGTGCTGCTGATCCGCCCCGCCGCCCACGACGGCCTGTCACCCTCGCCCGTCTTCGCCGAGCCGGAGACGGTCTTGCGGGCCGAAGACCGCCTGCTGGTCTTTGGCCGCGAGAAGCAGATCCGCAAGCTGGAACACCTTTAGCCCGGCCTCTTTCGCAGCAGGTGAGAAGTGGTCCGGGAGAACGGAGCCAGCGGGCTGCTCAGTTTGAGCGCCGAGCCAGGGGGCCAGGCCGGAGAAGCCGATGAGCAGGAAACGCAGCACGCATGGCCCAGCATTCAAGGCCCGAGTGGCGGTGGACCGTGGGAGCCCTGGATGGCCGGGCCATGGCCTCTAGCCCCAACGGCCCCGTCGAACTCACCCGACTCGGCTCAGACAATCACCTTCGGCTGCTTCACCGCACGGACCTCGTCGGGCCGGCCGATGTTGCGGGTGTAGGGCGCGTGCTTGACGTACTCCGCGCCCTCTTCGGTGGCGCACTCGTCGACGATGGCGCGCATGACCTCGATGAACCGGTCGAGGGTCTCTTTCGACTCGGTCTCGGTGGGCTCGATCATCATGGCTTCGGGCACGATGAGCGGGAAGTACACCGTGGGCGGGTGGATGCCGTAGTCGATCAGGCGCTTGGCCACGTCGGTGGCCTTGATGCCGTTGGGCAGGCCCTTGGCGCTGGCCACGAACTCGTGCATGCAGGGCTCGTCGACCCAGACCCGGTAGACATCGCGCAGCTTGGCTCGCAGGTAGTTGGCGTTGATCACCGCGTTGTCGGCGATGGCCACCATGCCCTCGGGACCCTGGGCGCGCATGTAGGTGTAGCTGCGCACCATGACGCCGGGGCTGGTCAGGTAGCCCCGGGTGCGGCCGATCGATTTGTCGGCTGACTCGACGATCTCGAAGCGCACCTCGCCGCCCTCTTCGTGACGGGCGATCTTGGGCACGGGCAGGTACGGGGCCAGGTTCTCTCCCACCGCGATGGGACCTGCGCCGGGACCGCCGCCGCCGTGGGGCTGGCTGAAGGTCTTGTGCAGGTTGAAGTGCATCACGTCCGCGCCGAAGTCACCGGGGCGGGTGTGGCCCAGGATGGCGTTCATGTTGGCGCCGTCCATGTAGACCAGCCCGCCGGCCTCGTGGATCGCGTCGCACACGTTCTTGATGTTGGGCTCGAACAGGCCCAGGGTCGACGGGTTGGTGATCATCAGCCCGGCGATGGAGTCACCGCTGCCGATCTTGGCCGCCAGGTCGTCCATGTCGACCCGGCCCCGAGAGTCGCTCTTCAGCTCGCGGGTGATGAAGCCGGTCATGGTGCAGCTGGCAGGGTTGGTGCCGTGGGCGCTGTCCGGGATCAAGATGACCTTGCGGTTCTGCCCGTCGTGATCGTCGAGATAGGCGCGCATGACCATCAGCGAGGTCAGCTCGCCGTGGGCACCGGCGGCCGGGTGCAGGCTCACCGAGTGCAGCCCGGAGACGGCCTTCAGGATCTCCTCGACCCGCCAGCACACCTCGAGCATGCCCTGCATCTGATCGTCGGTCTGCTGGGGGTGCATGTTCGCCAGCCCCGGCAGCGCGCTGACCCGCTCGTTGATCAGCGGGTTGTACTTCATGGTGCACGAGCCCAGGGGGTAGAAGGCGTTGGCGATGGAGAAGTTGAGCGAGCTGAGCCGGGTGTAGTGACGTTGGGTGTCGAGCTCGCCCACCTCGGGCAGCTCCGCCGCCTCGGCGCGCAGGGCGAAGTCGGGCAGCACGGAGCCAGGGTCGACGTCGTCGTAGCCCGCGGGCGGCGGGCGGACGCCGCGCCGGTCGGCCACGGAGATGTCGAAGATGGTCAGGGGCGGGTTGTCAGCCGTCAGCTTCGGCGCCGTCCGGGTCGTGCTGGGTGCCGCATCAGGGGTGTCGGTGGCGTTGCTCATCGAATCGTCTCCAAGGCGGCGACCAGTGCGTCGATCTGCTCTTTCGGGTTCATGTCGGTGACGGCGATGAGCAGCTCGTGGCTGCGGCTCTCGTCCCAGCGGGCCAGGTCGTAGCCGCCGATGATGCCGTGATCGTCGAGCAGGAGTCGGTTGACCTCGGCCGCCGGCAGCGGTGTGCGCACGGCAAACTCGTTGAAGAAGGGACGGTTCGGATGGGCCAGCTCGTAGCCATCGATCGCGGCGATGGCGTGGGCCGCCCGGTGAGCCCGGGTGAGGTTGACCCGTCCCAGCTCGACGAAGCCTTGCTTGCCCATGAGCGTCATCCAGATCGTGGCGCGCAGGGCCATGAGCTGCTGGCTGGTGCAGATGTTGCTCGTGGCCTTGGCCCGGCGGATGTGCTGCTCGCGGGTCTGGAAGGTCAGCACCACCGCCCGGTTGCCGTCGCCGTCGACGGTCTCACCCGCGATGCGGGCGGGCACCTGGCGCACGTTGTCCATGCGCGTGCAGAGGTAGCCCACGCCGGGGCCGCCGCCCCATGGGGGGTTGCCCATGCCCGTGGCGTCGCCGCAGACGATGTCCGCGCCCTTGTGGCCAGGTGCTTCGAGGACAGCCAGGGACACCGGATCCGCAGAGACCACTGAGAGGGCGCCGCCCGCCTTGGCGGCTTCGGTGAGCGCGCCCACCTTCTCGATCACCCCCAGGAAGTTGGGGCTCTGAATGACCACCGAAGCCACGTCTTGTGTGTCGCCGATGGCTGACGTGATGGCGGCCCAGTCGGTGGCCCCATCGGTGAGCGGCACGGTGACCAGCTCGATGTCGATGTTCTTGAGGTAGGTGCGCAGGCAGCCGATGGAGTCGGGGTGCACGCCCTCGCTGATCACCACCCGCTTGGCCTTGCGCTTGATGCGCAGTGACATCAGCACCGACTCGACCACCGAGGTGGCGCCGTCGTAGAGGCTGGCGTTGCTGACCTCCATGCCCGTGAGTCGGCACATCATGGTCTGCCACTCAAGAATGGTGGTCAGCGTGCCTTGGCTGGCCTCGGGCTGGTAGGGGGTGTACGCCGTCCAGAACTCGGTGCGCTGTTGCAGGTTGTCGACGAGCGCCGGGCAGAAGTGGTGATAGCTGCCCGCACCGAGAAAGCTCGGGTGGTCGTCCGCAGAGATGTTGCGTGACGCGAGCTCTTTGAGATGGCGAAACAGCTCGTCTTCGGTGAGCGCCGGGTCGATGGGCAGGGGCCCGTCGAAACGACAGTTCTCGGGGATGACGGCCATCAGCTCGTCGACGCTGGCCACGCCGATGGCGGCCATCATCTCGGCCCGGTCGGCGTCAGTGTTCTGAACGTAGTTCACAGCTCTCTCCGTCTGGCACCGGCTGGCACGGGACGGCAGGCGGCGCAGCTACGGTGTCGGGGCTCAGGGCCCCGTGGCAGGAAGTCAGGAGCACCCATGGCTGGGCGCCCTCGACGAAGTGGTGCAATACATGAGCGATCGCTCAGAGCCCCGCAGGGCTCTGGGGTGAATCAGCTCGACGCGGCGACGTGTGCTTCGTAGGCGGCAGCGTCCATCAAGCCCTCGGGGGCCGCTGAGAACTTGATCTTGACCATCCAACCCTTGCCGTAAGGGTCGGCGCCGATGTCGCCCAGGTTGTCTTCGAGCGCATCGTTCACCTCGGCGATGGTGCCGCTCAGGGGCGCGTTGAGGTCGGAGACGGCCTTGACCGACTCGATCTCACCGAAGCCTTCGCCGGCGCTGACGTCGTCGCCCACTTCAGGCAGATCGATGAAGACCAGGTCGGAGAGTGTCTCCGTGGCGTGGGCGGTGATGCCGACGGTGGCGATCTCGCCCTCGATGCGGACCCACTCATGGTCTTCGGTGTACTGGCAGTCGGTCGGGTTGCTCATCCCGGGTGGTACTCCTGTCGAATCTGGTTGCCGGCGCTGGGCCGACGTTTGAAGCTCGCCTGGAGAGGTCCGGACGAGCCGCGAGCTTCAGCGCTCGCGCTTGTAGAACGGCAATGCGTGCAGCTTGATCGGGTGGCGGACGCCGCGGATCTCCATGGCCAGCTCGGTGGTCGGGCTGTCATGGGGGACGGTGACGTAGGCCGTGCCGATGTTCGTGCCCATGGTGGGCGAAGGCGATCCGGAGCAGACCCTGCCCACGGGGGTGTGGTCGACCGAGACCAGGTCATAGCCCTGACGGGGGACGCGCTTGCTGTCGGTGGTGAAACCCACCAGCACACGCTCCGGGCCCTCTGCGATCATCTTGTCGATGGCCGCGCGACCGCTGAAGTCCTTGGTGTGCTTGATCGGCTTGAACACGATGCCAGCTTCGACCGGGTTGGTCGTGTCGTCGAGCTCGTGGCCGTAGAGGGCCATGCCCGCTTCGAGGCGCAGGGTGTCCCGGGCGGCCAGGCCAATGGGCGTCACGCCGTGGGCCTTTCCGGATTCGAGCAGGGCGTCCCAGATGCGCGGCGCTTCGGCAGCGGGGAAGTACAGCTCGTAGCCGTCCTCGCCGGTGTAGCCCGTGCGGGAGATCATGGCGGGCACGTCGCAGACCGTGCCCCGGTAGAAGCCGTAGTACTTGAGCTCGCCTGGGGACCCGCTGCACAAGGGCGTCACCGTGTCGACCGAGCGAGGACCCTGGATGGCGATCATGGCCAGCTCTTCGGACTGATCTTCGAGAGTGCAGCCGAAGCGATCGGCCACGGTCTGCATCCATTCGAGGTCGCGGGCGCGGTTGCCGGCGTTGATGCAGAAGAAGATCTCGTCGGCGTCCTTGTAGATCAGCACGTCGTCCATGGTCGTGCCGTCTTCACGGGCGAAGAACGAGTAGCGGATGGCTCCCAGCTTCATCTTCTCGACGTTGATGTGCACCAGGAACTGGGCGGCCTCTTCGCGGTGTTCACCCACGAAGCGGGCCCGTCCCATATGGCAGAGGTCGAACAGGCCTGCCTGGGTGCGCACCCGGCTGACCTCATCGAGGATGCCCTCGTACTGCACGGGCATGGCGTAGCCCGCGAAGTCGACCAGTCGGGCGCCGGCAGCGCGGTGGCAGTCAGTCAGCGGGGTAGAACGCAGATCGGTGGGCGTGGCCATGGCTCCGATACCCCCGAAGGGGCTCTTGTTGAGGGACAGCGGGAGCCCTGGATCATCGCTGAAACGCCCCTCTGAGACCAGAGCCCGGGGGGGCTGATGCACGTGCGCCCTCGGGACCCCTCCGTCACCCGGCAGGTCGTCGCGGGTTCTGGCCCCGGTCAGAGCCCAGGCGGGCCC
>CAZIAK010000014.1:34603-44588 GCA_964537035.1 uncultured Phycisphaerales bacterium
GGCCCCGGTCAGAGCCCAGGCGGGCCCTGGTCACGCCTGGGCAGGCTCGGTCAGGCTGGGGTCAGGCCTCGAACAGCTGGTCGGCGGCGGCGTCCCAGTCGACGTCTGCACCTTCGCCAGGTTGGATGGCGGGCCGGCCACTGTGGCGTGCCAGCTCGGCCTGGGAGGAGAAGTCGCCCATGGTCGGGCGGCGCTGAGCCCTCTGAGGAGTTGCCTTCGCCGCAGCAGACAGGCTGGTGGCCTCGATGACGATGCGGAAACGCAGCCTGGGGGCCTTGCCCGCCGGAAGATCTCTCAGGCCGGCGATGAAGTCGTCCGGATAGCCCTCGAGGGCGTAGCGGGCGGGGTCGGCCAAGCGGGCCCGGGTGAAGCACTCTGCGGCTCGTCCGTGGTCTCGCTCGCGGAAGGCGATCTTGCCCAGCAGGAGGAACGCCGCGAAGGACTCGTGGCCCTGGGAGACGGCCTCGTCGAGATGCCTTCCCGCTTCATCCAGCTTGCCCACCCGATAGGCCCGCCGACCGCTCCACACGTGGTAGCGGGCGCGCAGTCCGGAGACGAGGCGTCGAATGGAGAGGGAAGTCATGGGGCAACGGCCTCGATCGGAGGTCGGCTAGGAGGACAGCGGAAGCTCATCCAAGCCTAGCACGGGATCCGGGAACGGTCACTTTGGGGGTCAGCCAGCGCCTCTGTGGCGCAGACCCCACGAAGCGGGGGTGCTGGGCTCTGGGGGCCCTTGCCAGTGGCCTGATCTCTGCATGGCCGTCGAATCGACGTTCTTTGAAGGTCTTTAAGCTGCCCCTGTCATTCATCACCGGTGAGGGTGACCACGACCTCGGTGTCCCGCTGATCGAGGCGCACGGTGTCCTCGAAGACGGCCTCGCCGTTCTCGTGGAGCCAGACCGAGTAGGACCCGGGGGGCAAGCGCCCCAACCGCTGCCGCTGGCCGGGGATGGAGCCGCCGCTCATGAGCGCCGTGAGCGAGGTGAGCTGGGTGGGCACGACGCCCGCTGGCCCCTCGATGCGCACCGAGAGCTGCCGCCCGGCGAAGGGGCCGAGCTCGGCGAAGACCTCGACGCCCTTGGTCAGCTCGACGTCTCGCTCGGCGATCACGTCTTCTCGCACGCGGAGGCCCTCGATCACGGTGAGCGCCCAGCTGTCCCCGCCGAAGGCCAGGCTCCACGGCCCCGGTTCGAGGCTGTTGATGGTGTAGCGGCCGGCCCCGTCGGTGACCACCTCGGACAGGGCGCTCATCCAGCGGCCGGTCAGCTCGTTGCGAGCCCAGACCGGAACGCCAGCGAGGGGCTTGTCGTCGGCGTCGTGCACCACGCCGCTGATGGCGCCACCGGGTTCGAGTTCGACCACGACCTTGAAGCTGCCGCTGCCCTCGCGCACGGAGATGTCCTCGACCCGGGTGACCGCCCAGCCTGCCTCGCCCATGCCGATCAGGTTGGTGCCGCCAGCCTGCAGGGCGAAGGTGCCAGCCGGGAGGTGCTCGAACTGAAACTCACCCTTGGCATCGGAGTAGGCCTCGCCGACCCGTCCGCCCATGCGCTCCACGAAGCGACTGCGGGGGCGGCCGTCGTCGGTGCGTTCGAGCAGCACTCGGACGCCTTTCAGCCGTTCGCCGGAGACGGCGCGGGTCTCGCCCCGCAACACGCCGCCGGGAACTTCAACGTCGTGGCGCACGTTGTCCTGGTCTCCGATGACCACGCTGGAGAAGACCGGTGACGAGGGTTGGCTGCCGCCGCCGATCATGGTCCCCGACGGAATCACCTGGATCAGGTACTTGCCGGGATCCAGCCCCTTGATGGCGTAGTAGCCGTCGTCGTTCGTGCCCGAGAACTCCGTGCCGGGGGGGCCGTTCTCGCGCACAGCGACGACCATGGCGTCGGCTTCCGGTCCCGCGCTGCTCCGGACCACGCCCTCCAGCAGAGTACCCGACTCGTCCTTCGCGCCCAGATCGACCTGCTTCACCTCATCGAGCTCGAGCTTGACCGTCTCGAAGGCGATGTCCTTCATCATGCTGGCGGGGTTGTCTGAATCGAGACTGAGGGTGAAGTCGAGGCGCATGACGTTGTAGGTGCCGGCGTCCAGGCCCGTGACCTCGAAGCCCCCGTCTTCGTCGGTCGTGCTGCGCTTCATCTGCTTGCCCATGGCGTCCGCCGCCATCACGGTCACGCCAGCTACCGGTTGGTTGTCGGGGCCGAACACCGTGCCGTAGATCATGCCTCCGGGGGGCAGGGTCACCAGGCCCACGTCCTGTGTGTCGCCGGGCATGAGCGCCACGTCGGGCAGCACCACCGAGCGATGGTCTCGATCTTGGAAGGTGATGGTCACCGGCTCGGCGCCCATGCCTCCCAGCTCGAAGTGTCCCTCGCTGTCCGAGACTGTCTTGGGGACGGGGCCGGAGATCAGCTGCATCCAGGCGCTCATGGCGTCGGTCTTGCCCGTGGTCACGGTGACCCCGGCCAGGGGCAGTCCCGTGCGGCCCGAGATCACCTGGCCCACCACCGAGGCCTCTTCAGGGACCATGATGATCAGGCCGCTGGCGCCCTTCGCCTCGTCCACCACGATGTCTCGCAGGGCGGTCTGGGCGTAGCCGTCTGCCAGCAGCACCAGATCGAAGAGGCCTGGAGTGATGTTCGGCATGGAGAAGCGCCCTTCGTCATCGGAGACGTCGAGCGGTGGAGGCATGTTCTTGAGCTTGTCGCCCAGCTCCATGATCGCCGACATGTCGAACCCCGTCTCGGCAGGCAGCAAGCGCAGCTGATAGTCGGTCAGGGGGTCGCCCGTGCTGAGGTCGATGGCGATGCCCGTGATGGCGGCCTTGGGCTGCAGCGTGATCACGAGGTCACTGGCGCCCGCGGACACGTCGAGCGAGCTGCCCACGAAGCCGTCCGCCTCGGCGAGCACTCGAACGTCGCCCTCTTCGTAGCCCCAGAGAGTGAAGTGCCCCGTCTCGTCGACCGGTTCGGTGGCTCTCGACTCCCGGTCAGCGGCGGCGCGCATGCTGAACATGGACGGGGGCAGGTAGCCCGTGACCTCTGCTTCGGGCAGGGCCTCGCCGTCCGGGCCGATCACTCGCCCGGAGACCGCCAGGCCTCGATCGGCCCGCAGGACGATCTCGGAGGCGACCTGGCCAGCCTTGACGTCCACGGCCTCGGACTGGGTGGGGAGGTACTCGCTCTTGAACAAGGCCAGTCGATAGCTGCCGTCAGAGAGCGAGTCGAAGACGAAGCGCCCTGCGCCGTCAGTGGTCTTGCGCCCCCCGGCGTTGAGCCGTCCCATGAGGCCCACGTCTTTCATGGAGAACGCCGTGGGCTGGAGCTGCACCTGGGTGCCTGCCACGGGCAGATCGTCGCCGTCGAGCACGAGCCCCTCGATGGTGCCGCCGACGAGGACGACCAGGGTGATCTCGGCCACGTCTCCACCAGCCATGGCGGCGACCTCGTGGATCACGGGCTGCAATCCGAACGCGGCGCTGGTGGACAGGACCACGGCGTTGTCTGCTGGCACCGGGGCCATCTCGAAGTGGCCATCGCTGTCGCTGGTGACATCCCCCAAGGTGACCAGCACGGACGTGCCGTCGAGGATGGCGTAGGGGTCTACGGTCGAACCACCAGAGACGTTCAGGTCGGCCACTGGCGCGCCGTTGCTGTCGACCACTCGCCCGCGGATGGTGGCGCCACGGGTCAGCTCGACCACCAGCTCGCCGCCGGATTCGGGCGCCTCGTAGAGCTTGGCGCTGGCCTGGTACCAGTGGGGATGGCCGACGTCGAGCCAGACCTTGTGGTCGAGGGGGAAGTCGGCCATCTCGAAGCGGCCGTCCTGCCCTACGGCTACCCGGGTGCGGGCCCTGAGTGCGCTGCTGCCGATGGCGTCAAAGTCTGAGGTGGGCTCCGACTCTCGCACCATGGTGATGCTGAGTCGGCGCAGGCCCGGCTTCGGCGCCACGCTCGACGCCTCGATCATCATGTCGTCGGGGAACTCCCCGAGATCAAGCAGGACGACCTGCCCGGAGACCGTGGTCCGTGGGTAGTCAGCCAGCATCTCGGCGGGCTCGACCATGGCGGCCAGGGCGTTGGCGGCGGCGCTGCCCGTGAGATCGGGGGTGAGTTCGACGGGGTCCGCGGTGGCGAGGGCGGGCAGGGTGGTGTCCTGGGAGCTGTCTGCTGTGCCCGGTGCCACGGTGGCCGGGCCGTCGTCCCCCTCGGCGGGGGCCTGGTTGAGCCAGAGAAAAGTCAGGGCGATGCCGGCCACCACGGCGACGAGGGCCAGCAGGCTGGTGACGCTGGTGCCCTGGGATCGGTCTGTCCCTCGGGTCTGCGGGTGTCTCACGGTGGCCTCCATCAGGTCGGGGGTGACAGGTGCGCGGCGGGAGGTGCTCCCGAGGCTCGATACCCGGGCGGGATGTACGACCTCGATGCCTCGGCTCGAGGCTGCTCCTTGGGAGAACGGGCCCATTGTCTTCCTCGGGCCGCTCTTGGGGCATGTCAGAAGAGTGGCCAGGGGGCCGGGGGCTGTTCAGCGACACCCGCGGCCCGAAAACCACTACAGTTGACCATCCTCCGGCCGGACGTATGCCCATGACCGCTCGCACATCCCTGGTGGCCCTGGCCCTGATCGTCGCCCTTTTGGGCGCGGTGGTGGTGCTGCTCGATGAGCCTGGGGTCGCTGGGCCGGGGGCCGCGGCGGTCGCCGGGGGGCAGCAGGCCCTGGGCTCGTCGACCGCGCTGACGCCCGACGTGGCAGGGACGGAGGCCGACGGCGAAGCCCAAACCCGGCTGGTGGCCGAGGCACCGGAGCTGCCAAGCCTGGCCCTCGACGAGCAGGGCTTGTTGCCGCCCACCGGCGAGGTAGCCGGGCGCCTGGTCGATGCCCTGGGCCAGCCCATCCCCGGCGAGCCCGTTGACCTGCTGGCCATGGACGACCCCTGGTGGACGGCCCTGCGCCACGACGAGGTCCCCGAGGTGGTCGACAGGGGCTTCAGCGACGCCGAGGGCCGCTTCGTCCTGGCGGCGCGAGCGGGAGCGGTGCAGGTCCTGCACGCTGGCGGTCTGAACTGGTCTCGGGTGCGGGGCGTCCCCGTCTCGGCGGGCGACACGGTCGAGATCGAGCTGGCCGACGGCCTGGTGCTCTCGGGCTACGTGGTCGAGGAGGAGACCGGCCTGCCCGTGCCCGGCGCCTGGGTGGGCTCGTTCGCTGGCACGGACAAGCTGCTGACCCAGGCCGATCAGCGGGGCTTCTTCTCGCTCTCGCCCCTGCCCGACGAGCCCGTGCTCATCGGTGCTTTCCTTGAGGGCTTCGACATCGGCTTCCGCGAGGGGGCAGTCCCTGGCTGGGGAGCAGTGGAGATCGCCCTGCCCCCCGGCCGCACCATCGATGGACGTGTCCTCGACCGGGAGACCAACGCTCCGATCGCCGGGGCGTCCGTGGCGCTGCAAGTGAAGAGCGTGGGCAGGGACGGCAGCCAGCCCGACCCGCTCGCAGGCCAGAGCACCCTGATCGAGTGGACCGCCGTCACCGATGAAGACGGCCGCTTCACCCTGGAGAGCTGTCCGTCCGCCCAGTTCAGGGTGACGGCCAGCGCAGAGGGCTACGTGCCCTCGGGCTCCGACCGCTACACCGACCGGGTGCTGGGCGCCGACCAGGTCTTGACGGTCATGCTCAGCCCGGCGGAGGCCATCGTCGGCCAGGTCACCGTGGCCGCTGATGGCTCGGTCGCAGCCGGGGCGCAGTTGCTGCTGTCCTCTGCCTCCGGGCCGGTGTCCAACGCGACGGCAGATGGAGAAGGCCGCTTCTCTCTCGACCTGGCCCGGTGGGACGGCCGGGGCAAGCTGCTGGTCTCCGCCCGAGACGCCGAGGGACGCCGGGCCAGCCACCGCGTGCGCAAGCGCTCCCGCGAGGTCGAGCTGGCTCTGGTCGAGCCCCTGGAGCTCGATGTGTTGGTGACGGGACCAGACGGCCCGGTGGCGGGGGCCCAGGTGGCGATCACGTCCCAGGAGGCTCAGCCCACCCATGCCACCACCGACGGCGGGGGACGGGCACGGCTCGTGCACCCCCTGGCGGGCCCGGACATCTCGGCGGCGTCTGTTCAAGCTCGCTACGGCGCGGCTCACTCACTGTCCCAGAAGGTCTTGCTCGATAAGGACCGCCCGGATGAGCCCATGCTGCTCGACCTGTCGGCGGGCGCCTGGGTCGAAGGCACGGTGCAAGACATCTACGGCGCGCCTCTGCCCTACGCCATGGTCTCCGTGCGAGGGCGGGGCGCCGCACGCAGTGACAGCGCGGGTCACTTCTCGGTGGGGCCCGTCGACGTCGAGCCCGATGAGACCGTGACCGTGATGGCCCACGCCGAGGGCTTCCGCTCCACGACGGAGCGGGATGTCTCGCCCCTGCAACCCGTGGTGCTGACCCTCGAAGCCGTGGTGACCTGGCGCGGCAAGGTGAGCGACGCCACCACTGGCGAGCCGCTGGAGGTCTTCTCGGGTCGGGTGTTGGTCGAGACCCTGGAGAGCGGCCGCTCGGCCTGGCGCACCGGAGCCGTCACCCAGCCTGCCAGCGGTCCCGGCGAGTTCGCCGTCGAGATGGACGAGGCTGGGACGGTGATGCTGCAGGTGCGCGCCCCCGACTACGTCACCGGCGAGTCTGCCACCGTCTTGTTTGACGGTCTGAACCCGCCGCCCTGGACCGACGTCTTCCTGACCCGCGCTGCCCTGCTCGACGTGACCGTCACCGACTCCGCAGGCCGTCCCGTACAGGGCTACGCCCTCTCGGCGGTCCCGTCGGCGAAGGCGAACAAGAGCGCCACGCCCCAGGGCAAGATGCGCAAGAAGTCCAAGTCGTCCCGCACGGGCAGCGACGGCAAGGTGCGCTTCAACCTGGGAGCCGGTGGCCTCTTTCGTCTGGCCTCCGGGCCCGGCGCCTGGGTCGACGACTTCGACGTGAGCGTGCACCCCGGTGCGGTCACCGAGCGCTTCCTGAACGTGGGCGGCACGGGCACGGTGGCCGTGGTCGTGCGCGATGAAACCGGAGAGCTCATGGCGCGCCCCCGGGCCTCCGTGCGCAGCATCGGCTCGGACCACAAGCACTCGGTCAAACGGCGATTGTCGGAGACCACCGGCGGCGAACAGATGGTGGCCACCGGCTTGCCGGAAGGACGCTACCAGGTTGACGTGAGTCACCGGGGGTACCTGAAGGTCAGCCAGGAGGTGTTGGTGACGGCTGGCGGTGTGGCCCGGGCGGAGATTGAGCTCGAGCGGGTTCCGGTCTCGGACGAGAGCGTGATCATCGACAAGAAGGTGCTGAAGCAGTTGAAAGCGCTGGGGTACGTGGACAGGTAGGGGGCTGGGGCACAGGTCGGACCTGATGGCGATGTTCCGGGGGTCCCTGGCTTTCACCAGGGGGGCCGTTTCGCTCGGACAGGGTCGGCAGAGCCTCCACACTCGCTTCAGACCCCCCTGGTGAATGCCAGGGACCCCCTGCCCGGTGGAATGGGTGGCGCCTGTGGCCCCAGCCGATGGTGAGAGTCGTGGCTCTGATCTTGTGCGGGTGTCCGCGTTACCTACTTGTCCGGCTGCTCGATAGCCAGCACGCCCGGGCCGCTCGCGGGGTGGGTCGAGTGGCTGCCGTCGGGCCAGGTGATGTCCACCGCGAGCACGTCTGCATCGCCCAGGGAGAAGCGCACGCCCCGCTCGTTCTGGCCCAGGTAGCCGGAGCTGCTGTGGGCTACGGCCATGGGTGCGCGGCCGTCTGAGAGTTGCAGGGTCACCTGTGCGCCGATGGCGTCGCGTGCGGTTGCCAGCCCTCGGCCCGACGGCACGACGCGCAGAGAGCGCACTTGCCGCTCGTTGCGCAGTAGCACCAGCGGGCCGTTGTTGGACGTGACCACCAAGTCGAGATCGCCATCCCCATCGATGTCGGCGGCAGCCGTCGAGCGTGAGGCGAGCTCTTGTGCAAACGGAGCGCCAGCAGTCTCGGCGTCGAGCAGCTTCCAGCAGGGCATGTCGCGGTGGCTGGCAAACGGGCCGGGGCCGCTGACGTTCTCGAACAGCTGGTTGGCCTGTCCCACGCAGGTCATGGTGGTCTCGTAGTCCGGGCTGGTGTAGCCGTTGGCCACGAACAGGTCGTCGTCGCCGTCTCCGTCGAAGTCGGCCAGCACGCAACCCCAGCCCACATAGCCCACGGCGGCTTGAGCCAGTCGCGCGGGCACGGCGATGTCCTCGAAGGCGGGCATGAACTTGCGCTGCGTCTCACCGTGGATGTGGTTGTTGCGGTAGAGCGCGTTGGGCTCCAGCTGCCAGTTGGTCAGGGCGATGTCCTCGTCGCCGTCGCTGTCGATGTCGCTGAGCGCCAGGCCCATGCCGCCCCGGGGGTCGTCGAGCCCTACGAACAGGGACAGCTCTTCGAACGTGCCGTTGCCGAGGTTGCGGAAGAACGTGTTGGGCGTGGTGTCGTTGGCCACGTAGAGGTCGGGCCAGCCATCGTCGTCGTGGTCGAGAAACGCGGCGCCCAGGCTCTTGCCGTCCGGGTTGAGCACGCCCGCCGCTGCGGTGATGTCGCTGAAGCGTAGCGCGCCGTCGTTGCGGTAGAGCACGTTGGCTTGCCCGGCGAACACGTAGGGCAGCATGGCGATGGGGTCTTCCCGTCGTCGTGACGGGTCGCGTGACTCGGGCGGGATGGCGGACAGGTCGAACTCTAGATAGTTGGTGACGAACAGGTCCAGGTCGCCGTCCCGGTCGATGTCCGCGCAGGCGGCGCTGGCTCCCCAACGGGCGTCGCCCGTGCCCGAGGCCTCGGTGACGTCGGTGAAGTGGTCGCCGTCGTGACGCCAGAGCACGTTGGGTCCCTGGCAGGTGAGGTAGAGGTCCGGGTCGCCGTCGTTGTCCCAGTCGGCGAACAGGGCGCCCATGCCTGCGCGGCGCACGCCAGTCAGGCCCCATGCTGCGCTCACATCGGCGAAGTGTCCCGCGCCGTCGTTCAGGAACAGGCGGCTGTCCTGGTCTGCGCCTCCCGCAACGAAGAGGTCGCTGTCACCGTCGTTGTCGATGTCGGCGAAGGCGGCGCCCGGTCCCATGGTGGGGCGGATGTCCCATTGCTCGCCACCCTCTTCGTGCGCGAAGAGCAGGCCGGCGTCGGCGGTGCCGTCGCAGAACCACGGGACCGTCCGCTTCGCTGCTGTGCTGTCGTCGGATGGGCGCCTGTTCAGTGCGCCGGTTCGCGCCTGTGCTGCTCTGCTGCCGGGGCGGTCCTGACTGCCAGCTGGTGTGCTGACTTGCCCTGGCGTTGCGCCGCTTTCGAACCCGTCATGTTCGACGCCCGGCGCGCTCGCACTGTCGACCGGGGTCGCTGTGGCGGGGGAGCTGCCGCCGTTGTTCAGCAGGGCGAAGAGACGTCCGGCGACCACGAACAGGTCGAGGTCGCCATCTCCTTCGATGTCGACGGCGTGCAAGCGACGGGCAGCTGCGGGGAGTTTCAGGGCGTCCGCTCCCACGGCGTGGGTCACATCGAGCAGCGCTCCCGACCTGTCGCCGAGGGCCACGCGCACTCGTCGATCTGCGACCCAGGCCTTGTCGTCGATGCCGTCGCCGTTGAGGTCAGCCACGATCTCGAGGGTCGCGTCGGTCGCGTTGCCCGTACTGGTCACTGCTGGTGCAACGGCCTCGCTCTCGCGGCCGCTGTCGCCGTTGCTGTTGCTGTCCGCTTGCAGCCCGCCGCTGCTGTCAGCGCCCTGCTCCTCCCAGCTGCCAATGCCCGTGTAGACCAGACGGGTGGTTTTCCCTCCCCGCTCCAGCACGAAGTCGTCGCCCACCCGGCGCAGGCGCTCGGCGGGAGCCAGCCCGGGCAGTCCCGTCCCGGCAGACTCGTCGGTCCAGCGCAGGCGCTCGTGACGCAGGTAGCGCAGGTCGTTCTCCGTGGCCACGATGAGGTCCATGTCCCCGTCGTGATCGAGGTCGACGGGGTGGGCGTCGAGCACCTCGAAGCC
>CAZIAK010000014.1:44688-57106 GCA_964537035.1 uncultured Phycisphaerales bacterium
ACAGCTGCTACCCTGGGACCACGAGAGGAGATGCCATGGTCTTGAGAGCCACTGTGTTCTGCCTGGGGGCGCTTCTGTTCTGGCCCGCCGTGGCCCTGGCGCAACCGGGCATGCAGTGGTCGACCCTGTTGGGTGGCAGCGGCGATGACTTCGCCGAAGAGCTGGTCTTGCACCCGGACGGCGGCCTCGTTGTCGCGGGCTGGACCTGGTCGGTGGGGTTTCCGGTGTGGCCTGCAGGATCTGCCCACGGCGGCGCAGAGGATGCCTTCGTGGCTCGCTTCGACGACGGCGGGGTGCTGCTCTGGTCCCGCCTCTTTGGTGGCCCCGGCAACGACCGGGCCTATGGCGTGGACCTGGTCACGGACGGCTCGGGAGATGTGCTCGTGGCCGGCTTGTCTGACCCGGGTTTCCCCACAACTCCTGGCGCCTACGCGACGAACGTCGACGGGGGCTTCGTCATGCGCTTGTCTGGCAGCGATGGTGCGACGCAGTGGTCCACCCAGCTGCCCGGCGGGCGGATCCGCTCGGTTCAGGCCGACCTCGACGGCACGGCACTGGTCGCCGGCGTGGCGTCGATCATCTTGCCTGCCACACCGGGCGCGTTCGACAGCACCTTCAACGGCGGCGTGAACGACGCCTTCGCAGCCAGGCTCTCCCCAGACGGCAGCGCCTTGATCTGGGCCACGTTCCTGGGCGGTGACGGCGACGCAGCCACCGACCCCCAAGTGGTCGAAGGGGCCTTGGACTCTCGGCTCTCGCCCACGGGCGCACTGGTCGTCGTGGGCACCGCAGACAGCACGGGGTTTCCCGTGACCGCCCTTGCCATCCAAGAGACCTATGGTGGCGGTCCTGCAGATGGCTTCGTGTCGGCCGTCGCTGCAGACGGGTCGGCCCTGGTCTGGTCGACCTTCCTCGGGGGCAGTGACAACGAGCACTTCTGGCGCGTGGTCCTGGACGACACGGGGGCTGTGTTCGTCGGTGGCGACTGTCGCTCCATCGATTTCCCCGTGACGCCGGGTGCCTTCGACACGACCCAGAATGACGGCGCCCCGTTCCTGAGCGCGGGCGACGTGGTCTTGGCGCGCCTGGAAGCCGACGGCAGCTCGTTGACCTGGGCCACCTACCTGGGAGGCCCGCTGAACGAGCACGTTCACGGCCTCGACCTGGCCCCGGACGGCACGGTGGTGGTGGGCTGCTCCTCCGAGTCGAACGGTCTGCCAGCCACGGTGGCGAGCTTTGATCAGGACAAGAACGGCGGCGAGGACGCATTCCTGTTTCGGTTGAGCGCGGACGGTTCGACGGTCTTGTACGGCAGCTATCTGGCAGGGCTCGACCGCACCACGACCCATGCTCTGGCGGTCGACCCCGAGGGCCTGGTGTGGCTGGCAGGACCGACCCGCTCGCCTGACTTCCCCACCACCGCGAGCGCGTTCGACCCCACCCCCAACGGCCAGTGGGATGCCTGGGTCTCAGCCATGGACTGGTCGGCCTGCGACGGCGGCTTCTCCCTCTTCGGCCAGGGCTGCCCCTCGGTCTTGGGCAGCGACCAGGTCATCGATGGCATGGGTTGCCCCACGCCGGGGGGCACGATCTGGATGTCGCTGCGCCACCTGACGCCCCAAGGCTCGACGCTGTTCCTGTTCTTCGGACTGGGCAACGCCACCGTGCCCGTGAAGCCGGGTTGCTCTCTGTCGATCGGCCCGCTGACGTCGCCACTGGTCGTGCTGCCGTTGCCACCCAGCGGGCCCTCCGGCGCGGCCTTGTTGCTGTCGACGGTCGTGCCGCCGGGAGTGCCTGCTGGCACGTTTGGTGTGCAGGCGCTGTTCGCCGACCCCGCTGTACCGCTGGGCGTTTCGGGAACCCCGGCGTTGATGGTCACCGTGGGGCCGTAGAGGCTCTCGCGAAAAAAACCTCAGTGACCTCCACAGCCCCCCGCGCCCTCGACGTGGCAGCAGTAGCCCACTGCGTCACAGCGGGCTTTGATCTCGTCCCATTGGGCGGGGTCGGTGATCACCTGCACGGCCATGGGGTAGAGGATCGTGTCCTCTTTCATGATGTGGTCGCGCAAGAAGGGGATCAGCCGCAGGGCGTTGCTGCGCACGGTCTCCCAGCCCTCGCCGGTCTCGATGGCGGCGTGGGCGTCGTCATGAATGGCGTGCTTCAGCCGGCGGATGTCCTGGTGTTCCATCTCCATCATGGCTGGCGGACCTTCGATGCCCCGGGCGCTCAGGGCGGGGAAGAGCACCTGCTCCTCACGGGCGTGGTGGGGTTCGGCATCGGTGAGCGCCTTGCCCAGCTGAGCGGCGCGGAGGATCGTCTCCCGATCGGCGTCGACCGTGGCCACCACGTCTTCGAGCTCGCTGAGCTTGGCCAGGATGTTCAGGTGCTCGTCCATGAACACGGCCACCGGGTGCTCGTCCGGCAACGAACCCCTGAACGCGGCGCGGTCGCCGCTGCCCGCGGCCATGTGGCTGGGGCACAGGTGCTTCATCCGTTGCACGGGCATGCCTGCGGCCACCAGGCGCTCCTCGATGTCGATCAGCTCGGCGCTGCCGAGGCGCTGGATCAGCTCGGTGGCTTCGGCCCGGGCACCTGCGGGGTCCTGCCCTGATTCGAACCTGTCGAGCAGAGCGATGAGCTGATCTTTGGCGCTGAGATTTAGGGCCATGGGAGGTCTCCGGTGTGGGGCTGTGACCACCTTTATCGACCCCCGGCAGCGCCCGCGCCTTGACCCATATCAAGCCTGGGCAGCAAGGACTCGGCGCGCGGCAGTTCACGCCCACGGCAGCAAGGCCTTGGCGCGCCGCACTTCAGGCCCGGGCAGCATGGACCGGGCGTCCGGTAGTTCACGTCCGATTCGCAACGGGGGGCGAGCTGCCTCAGCGCACCTTCAGCAGCGGCGTGAAGTAACGGTAGTAGACCTCCAGCGTCAACACACACATGGCCGTGGTGTAGCTGCGGTCTGAGCGGCTGTCCCCGGCGTAATCGGCGTAGAGCGAGATCGGTTCCCACGAGCCGTCGGCGCGCTGGTTCGGCAACAGGGTGCTCTGCAGATGTCGGTTCCAGGTCTCCCAGGCGTCGCCACCCTGGCGAAAGAGCACCAGTGACGCGTAGTACCAGAAGTACAGGTTGCCCTCGGCCCGGTTGACGAAGCCGTCGCTGCTGGCCTCCTCGAATCGGGTGGGCGCCCGCTCGAGCAAGAAGCGCAGGTTGGGGGCGTAGAGAGGTTCGTCCAGGTCTTCGCCCAGCAGCGACAGGGCGAACAAGCCTGCGGGAGTCGAGCCTGGAAGGTAGGGGTAGGCGCCGTTGAGCCGCTCCGGGTCTCGGCTGTAGGTGAACGTCTGGCGACCGCTGTCCTGGGCGTTGAGCAGAAAGGTTCGGGCGTCGTCGAAGACCTGTGCGGGCACGTCGAGCCCGGCGAGCTGAGCCGACTCAAGCGCCATCACCTGCCACGACGTGACGGACGTGCGGGGCCACGAGTCGTAGGTTCGGCCGTCCGGGTAGTAGTAGCCCCAACCCCCGAGCCGTCGGCGATTGCGCCGGTGATCTTGTTGGGACACGATCCAGGCCACGGCGTGCTCCAGCGGGCCGCGCAGATCGTCGTTGCGGGTGAGTGCGTAGCACTCGCTCAGGGCATAGGTCGCGATGGCGTGGGAGTACGAGGTCGAATAGCCGAAGTGCCCGGTCTGCTCGTCCTGGACACCGAGCAAGAAGTCGCGAGCGCGGGCGGCCACCTGGGCGTGCTCACGCCTTGAGCCGGGGGCGTGTCCCGCGCCGAGGAAGGCCAGCAGGGACAGCCCGGTCTTGCCCACCGAGACGTGGCCGTACTTGTCATCGAAGTCGTCCGGGCTGCCCCAGTGACCTTCGGGTCGTTGCTGACGGGCCAGGTAGGCCAGACCCGCGGCCACGGCCTGCTCGGTTTCGATGGTGCCGCCGTGCTCGGCGAGGGCGGCGATCTTGGCCTCTCCGAAGCGGGTGCGGTAGGGCGTGTGCTCGTAGTCGCTGGCAGAGGTCTCGGGTTGGGCCACGGCCAGGGTGGTCAGGGCTGCCAAGGGGCGCAGGGCAGGTCGTGCCGCGGGAGCCGACGGAGCCACCGTGCTCAGGCGGCCGGGGCGGGCGGCCCCGAGCCGTGCCCCCCGAGGAGCGCTCACCTCGACGGCGGCCAGGCTGCCCAGGTCGAGGGCTCGCTCACTCTGCCCCCCGTGGCTCGGCTGTTCTGTCGCAGCGCCCGCCGAGCTGTCGTTCGCAGCAGAGGACAAGTCGCCGCTCAGCCCGGTGGCCATCTCGTTGGCCACCCCGTCGGCCAGGGCTATGGCAGGGCGCTCGCTGTGCTGGGGGCCTCGCTGGGCGCCGTCTCCCTGACGAGTGGTCTGCAGGGCAGTGCGCTCGGTGGCGGCGGAGACGATGGCGGGCAACGGGGCTGGCCGAGCCGCGCCTGATGCTGTGGACGACGTGCCGCCGACGTCTGCGGATCGTCCCTGTCGGGTGGGCCGGGCAGCACCGCCGCTGCGCTGGGTGGCCACGGTGGTCTCCTGGGGGGCCAGCCCTGCGACGGAGAACGCCGGGGCCTCGGCTTGATGCGCGGTGATCTGTCCGGCGGCTTGTCCCGCTGGGGCGGCCACCTCGATGGACGGGCTGGGCTGCCCACCGGAGGCTCGGGCGATGGGGTCCAAGGGCGTCGCGGGGCCGGGCAGGCCGGCCCCGCTGGTGACCGCGGGCACGGTCAGGCTGGGGCGCCCGGTTCGCATTGCGCGAGTGCGCGAGGCTCCGGCCACCGCATCGACGGACGCACGCTGGGGAGCCGTCGCACTCATCGCATCGTGCTGCTCACCTCGGGTCACGTGCGCAGAGGGCAGGGCCATGGAGACCGCTTCGCCCGACATCAGCGGGCTCGCTGCGGCGGCGTCCTGATAGGCGACGACGTGCTCCGCTTGTACGTCGGCCCGTGCGCTCTGACCCTGGGCCCGCTCGGCGGCGGGGGCGCTGTCGACCCTGGGAACAGCGAGGCTGGCTTGCTGGGCGCTGCGGGCCGCCGCGGGCTCTGCGCTCTGGGTGCTGGCCCGCTCGGGCGCGCCTCCCATCAGACGAGCCACCGGGTCTGCAGAGACCTCGCCGTCACGGCGTTGGTTCTGCCGCTGCTGACTCCGTGACGCGGTGAGGCGCACCTTGAACGTGGGCGCAGCCTTCTCCACGGGCACGGGCTCGTTCTCCACCATGACCTCCCTGAACCAGAGCATGAGCGCCACGTGCACCAGCAGCGAGACCAGCAGGCACTTGTAGAGGATGTCGAGGGCTTCCCAGCGCCGCCCCAGCCAGGCCAGAAGGGCGATGAGCAGCAGCACCGCCAAGATGGTCAGGTCGAGCCAACCCAGGGGCCGACCCTCCATGCGAAACAGCTCGAGCGACCGGGCACGGGAGAGGTCGGCTGGCTGTCCTCGGGAGAAGAGCAGGGTGAAGCCGTCGGCGCTGGCCATGGGCGCCCGCTCGTGGTCTGCAGAGTTGATGCCGGACAGGGCCTCGGGCTCGAGCCACTCGCCGAAGCTCTGCAGCGAGCGATAGAGGTCGAAGCCCCCTTCGCCCCCGTCGCGATCGCTGGCCAGCAGCAGGCCCAGACCGTCGGCGGTGAACGACGGCTCGCGCTCGTCGAAGGGCGTGTTCAGCGGCTGCAGGGGTGCGAGGGTCCAGGCGCTGCTGGCGTCGACCGGCCCGTGGCCTGGGGGACCGGGGACCGCCAGGTAAAGGTCGAGGTCGTGCCGTCGACCCCGGGGGCGATCGGAGGCGAAGGCCAGGGCGCCGCTGCCGGGGACCGGCGCAGGGTCGAGCTCGTCGAAGTCGCCGTTGAGCCCTGGAGGCAGCCGTTCGGCCCGCTCCAGCTGACCGTCGTTCCAGGGAGCGAAGAGGATGTCGAAGCCCCCGGCGCCGCCCGCGCGGTTGCTGGCGAACCAGAGCCCGTGGGGACCGAACGCGGGGGACAGCTCGTCCGCCGAGGTGTTGAGCAGATCGAGGGGACGGGGATCGACGGGCTGATCGTCGACCAGGTCGGCGACCCACAGATCGACGTTGAGGCCCGGCTCGCCCGAGGCGAAGACCAGCAGCCTGCCGTCGGGAGACACGGTGGCGCGCCCTTCGTGCCCCGTCGTGTTGATGGCCGGGGGCAGGGGCACGGGATCGTCCCAGACGGCGAAGCGCAGCTGCTCCAGGTCGCTCAGCTCGAGCGTCTGGGAGCCGTCCGTGTAGTTCGCCGAGGTCTGCAGGTACGGCAAGAAGCGCAGGTACGCCCCGAAGAATCCCGCCCCCAGAAGGGACAGCACGATGACGGCCGTGCGTGCTGTGTGGGCGGGCAGGCGCATGGGCTCTAGCTGCCTTCCATGGTGCCCACGGCGAGCTCGAGCAGGCCCGCCTGGGCGCAGGCGTCCATGACCTGGACGATGTTCTCGTGGTGCACCAGCTTGTCGCCCCGGATGCTCACGGGGATCTGGGGGTCTGCGTGGGCCGCCGCCTTCAGGGCGTTGAGCAGCTCGCCCTCGGGCAACTGCTGGCCGGACATGACGATCCGTCCGTCGGCGAACACGTTGATCACCAGCTCTTCTCGCTCCGTGTCCGGCGCCTCGCCCGCGGCAGCCTCAGGCAGCTCGATGCCGATCTCCTTCTCGGGATCGAGAAACGTGGTGGCCACCATGAAGAAGATCAGCAGCTGAAAGACCACGTCGATCATGGGCGTGAGGTTGAGCACGGGTTCGTCGTCACCGTGGCGCGCCTTGAGCCTCACGAGGGGTTGGCCGAGATGGCGGGGCTGGTGGGCGCGGGCCCGTCGTCAGCGGGCGCGGCGCGTTGCGTTGTGGCGGGCTTGCGTCGCACGCCGAGCAGGTCGGAGACTTCCATGTAGAGGTCTTCGGTGATCCGCACGAAGTGATCGATGCGACTGCGAAACCAGTAGTAGGCGGCGTTCACGGGGATGGCCACCGAGAGCCCGGCGGCGGTGGTGACCAGGGCCTGGCTGATGCCTCCCGCGAGAGCTTCAGGGCTGCCCAGCCCTTCGCCGGACGAGATGGTGGAGAAGCTCTCGATCATGCCCCAGACCGTTCCCAGCAGGCCCAGCAACGGGGAGATCATGCCGATCACCACGAGGGGGCGCAGGTTGGCGGAGAGCCGGTCGATCTCTCGTGCGCCCGCGTCTTCGACGGCCTTCTCTCGCTCCATCCAGTCTGCCTCTGCCCGGCGCAGGCCTGCGGCGAGCACTCGGGCCTGGGGCGTGTGGGTCTTGTCGCACAGGGCCACGGCCGCGTCAGGGCCTTGGTCGCGCACGAGGGTCAGCAGCTGCTCCCCGAACGCACGCTGGTACAGCCGCCCTCGGCGCAGGCGGACGGAGCGCTCGACCATGTAGGTCACGGCGATCACCGAGCACAGCCCGATGGGGACCATCAACGGACCACCGCTCAGAATGATCTCGAACAGGGACGCGAGCTGTGAGTTCAGGTCAGGCATGGCGAAGGCTCAAGTGGTGGGTGATGCAGGCAGAGGGCTGGGCAAACCAGGGGGCAGGTCAGAGGGCGGCCAGCTGATTGCGGGCGGCTGGGGCAGAGGGCGTGTGGCCGTATCGCTCGAGCACTTCTTCGTAGCGGGCCGCGGCCTGGGTGGTCTGTCCCAGGGCGGTGAGGCAGCCACCCGCCAGCACCAGGGCCTGGGCCACCTCGTCGTCGTGGGCGTAGAGCACGGCGACCTTCAGAAACTCTGACAGCGCCTCTTCGGTGCGGCCGTCAGCCAGGCTCAGCTGGCCCATGGCGATGCGGGCTCGGGCGGCGAGCACTCCCTGGTCGTCGGCCACCACACGCTGTAGCGCTGCGCGAGCGGGACGGCTCTTGCCTTGCTGGGCCAGGGCCCGTCCGCGCCAGAGTTCGGCTTCGTTGCGGTTGGCGAAATCGGGGGCCGTGCGGGCCAGATCCCCCAGCACCTTCTCGGCCTCGCTCCAGCGGTCGAGCTGGCACAGGGCCAAGCCGAGGCGAAAGCGGCACGAGGGGGCCACGTCGTGGCCAGGGTGCTCGTCAAGCAGCAGCTGCAACCAGGGCACGGCGGTCTCGAACTGGTCGAGGCGAAAGGCCGACTCGCCCGCGAGGAACATGGCCTCTCCCGCCAGCTCGCTCTGGGGATGGTCTTTGACCAGCTGGGCGAAGCTGCGGCTGGCAGCGACCGGGTCGTCAGCGCGCAGGGCGGTGAAGCCTGCCTTGTAGAGGGCCTTGTCCGGCAGGGGGCTGGCGGCGGCGGAGGCGGCGGCCTGATAGAGGGGCAGGGCCCGGGCGTCGTCTCCCGCAGCGAAGTGGGCCTCGGCGACGAAGAACGCGGCTTCGGCCGCATCCCGGTTGTCAGGGGCCAGTTCGAGGGCTCGGCCGATGGTGTCCTGGGCTGCGGCGAGGTCGCCTGCGTCGAGGGCCACCCAGGTGGCTTCGACCAGAGCGGCAGGAGCAAGCGCCCCGTCGTTCGCCAGCTGATCGAGGAGGGCCTGAGCCTTCTCTGGCTGGCCCGCGGCGACCCAGGCGGCGCTCACCGTGCGGGCCGAGGCGAGCAGCCGTTCGCTGGCCGGGGTCAGGGCCTCCAGGGCGTTCCAGGCCTGCTCGGCCAGGTCGGGGCGGCCCTGCTCGTGGCGGCACCAGACCAGCAGCTCCAGCGCCGCGAGGTGCAGCTCGTGGGCGGCTGCCGGGTCGGCGGATGCTGCGCCTGTGCGCCGGGGATCCTCGGAGAGCAGAGGCGCCAGGGCAGTCACCGCGTCGTCAGCTCGTCCCAGGTCGACTAGGGCCCAGGCCAGACCGTAGCGAGCGGCGTGGGTCGTGGCGTGGTGGGGATACCCATCCAGCAGCTGCTGGTAGGTCTGGGCGGCGACGGCGGTCTGCCCGGTGGCGGCCAGGGCATCGGCCAGTTCGAGCAGGGCCTGGGGGGCTTGATCACTCTCGGGGTGGCGGTCGAGCAAGGCGCTGAGTTGCACGATGCGTTCGCCGTCGTCAGCCCCTCGCGAGAGCCCCAGCAGGGCCTCGGCACCGTGGTCGCCCTGGGGATGGCGTCGCAGGTAGAGCTGCCAGGCCGCTCGGGCCTGCTTGGTGTCGCCCAGCTCTGAGTGGCAGCGGCCTTCCATGGCCAGGGCCTCTTCGGCCTCGGGGGCGTCTGGGTGCTGGCTGGCGAGGTCGCTGAACACCGTGGCGGCGGCGCCGAGATCACCCAGCTGGTAGTGGCACCAGGCCCTACGGGAGGCGGCGCGGGTGCTCGACCCCGAGCGCGCGAACTCGGCCTCGGCCTGTCCCCAGCGCTCCAGGGCAAAGAGGGCTTCGCCACGGGTCAGGAAGAGGTCTGGCTCTGCGGCGCCCCCGGCGAGCAGCTGATCGACCAGTTGCAACGCTCCCTCGGGATCACCGCTGTTCAGGCTGGTCACTGCGGCGGCGTGCAGGGCGCTGGCCGAGCTGCCCTTGGCGTAGGCCCTGGCGGCCTCTGCGGAACGCCCACCGGCCACCAGCAGGTCTCCCCGGGCCACCTGGATGTGTCCCGCGAGCTCTTCGCCGGGCGACGCCGCGCTGGCCCGGTCGAGGGTGGCCAGGGCCTCGTCGTCTCGGCCGAGCTCAGCCAGGGCGTTGGCGCGCCAGTAGTCGGTCTCTGCGTTGTCCGCGACGATGTCTGCCGAGAGGGCCTCCCAGGCGCCGCTGGCGTCGTTCATGGCCAGCCGTTGCACGCCGAGCTGAAACATGGCCTCGGCAGCGAAGGGGCTGGCCGGAAAACGCTCGACGAGCTGCTCAAAAGTGTGCGCCGCCGAGCGGTGGTCGTCTCGTTGGGCATGGGCGAAACCGGCGCCGCGCAAGGCTCCGTCGGCATAGGGGCCGGTGCCCACCTGCTCGTAGGCGGAGAGGGCAGCGCTGGGACGGTCGAGAGCCGCCAGGGCCTCGCCCCGCAAGAATTGCAGCTCTCGGGACAGCTCGGCGTCGAGGTCTCTGCGCAGCAGCTGCTCGATGAGCTCGACCGTGGGCAGGTTTTCGCCAAGCCGGTAGCTCGACCAGGCCAGGGCCGAGGTGGCGTCGTGGCTGTACGGTCCGTCGGGATCTTCCTCGAGCACCCTGGCGTAGCGGGGCATGGCGTCCCCCCAACGCTGCTGGGAGAAGTCGATCTCGGCCAGGAGAAACGTCGCTGGCGTGTGCAGGTAGGTGGCCGGCAGCTCGAGCACGGTGAGGAGCGCGGCGGCCGCCTCGCGGTGGCGGCCAGCGGCGAGCTCGCACTGTCCCAGACGCAGGCAGGCTTCGGCCCTGAAGGAGAAGTTCGGTCGGCCGGCCAGGTCGGCGAAGTGGGGGCGAGCCTCGCTCTGGCGGTCCAGCTCGAACAGGGCCGTGCCCAAGCGGTAGCGCACCAAATCGCTGCGATCGTGCCGGGCGTGGTCGGCGAGGAACGACTGGGCTTCGTCGACGATGAGCTCGTGGAGGTCACGGTCAGACAGGCCGTCGATGTAGCGAGCCTGGTCGTCCGCGTCGTCGACGGGTCCGGGGAGGAGCAGAACAAGGCAGGTGACCAACGAACACAGCGACACCATGGCGAGCGCTCCTGGGTAGGCCCCCTGACCAGTCCACCGGAGCGGGTGGCTGGGTCACGACGAGCCCGGGGTTGAAGGCTGGCTATTACAGGTGTAGCTGTAGCTTCTGGCAAGTGGCGCTTCCGGGACGATCGCGGCGAGCCGGGCACCCCGAGGCGGCTCTCTCCTGGCGGTCCGGTGGGCAGGCTCTCGCTCTGCCCCGGGAACTGCGCTCTCCGACTGCCGCGGGGTCAGCTCTTGCGGGTGGCCACCACGCCGTAGCCAAGGCAGAGGGCATCGTCTTTCGCGAAGCGTTCCATCAAGGCGAAAAAGAGCTGGGCCGCCGCCAGGAACGGCAAGGCCAGAGGACCTCTAACAGGGTGCATCGTGACCGCACCATCGTGGTTACGTCTCTTTGCTGCCCAGTGCCGCAAGATGTACTGCGAGACGACCGCGCCCGCGGCGGTGGCCACGTTGCCCCGGGGCGTGATGCTGTCCACCTCGAGATTGTTGCGCTCCAGGACGTCTTTCAGGCCGTGGAGGGTGTAGCGTCGAAAGTCGAAGGGCAGCTGGTGCAGGGGTTGGACGAAGGGCACGGTGAAGAGCAGCTTGCCACCGGGTTTGAGCACCCTGGCCATCTCTGCCACGCAGCGCTCGGGGTCGGGCAGGTGCTCGAGCACCTCGACAGAGAGCACGGTGTCGCAGCTGGCGCTGGCCACGGGCAGCACCTGGCCATCTCCGAAGATGTCGATGATGCCCCGCACCCGTTCGATGTGGTCCCACAGCTTGGGGTTGAGGATGCCGAACACCACGGGGGGATATTCGAGCCCCCAGGTGCGCTCCACGTAGGGCGCGAAGTAGTGGTCGAACTGCCCTTCGCCCACGCCCACATCGAGCAGGGTGCCCTTGGCGTGGGGGGCCAGGGCGGCCACGCAGGCGTGCAGGTGCTTGTTGTCGAGCCAGTAGGCGCTGAACGGGGTGCGCTTCTGCCAGAGCTTCAGCCGCTGGATGACGGAGTGTCGCGACGAGACGACGCTTTGCTGCGTGTCGGGGCGGGAGCTCACGGCGGGGTTCCAGGAGGCAGGGGAGGCACAGGATGGCTCAGCGGATAGCATTGTGTGGGCCGGGGACCGCTCCGCAAGGCCTCGTCGCCCAGAGCTCATCCGTTTCAGCAGCTGCGACCGACTCATGACCCACTGGCACGACTGCGACGCGTCGCCATCCATCGCCTACTCGGCGGAGGAGGCCAGGGACATGGATCTCTGGTTGGCCGACGAGCGGGGCTTCTCGATCCAGACGCTCATGGAGTCTGCCGGGAGCTGTCTGGCGGTGGCCGTGCTCGAGCTGGCGGCCGAGCGTGAACTCGAACGGGTGGTGTACATGGTGGGGCCGGGCAACAACGGCGGGGATGCCCTGGTGGCTCGCTCCGTCACAGCAGACCAGCTGCCAGGCGAGATCTGGCAGCCCTTGGCCGACGGCCGGGTGCCCCACCTCGACGAGCAGACCCTGGTGGTCGATGGCCTGTTCGGCGTGGGGCTGGCCAGGCCCCTCAGCGGCGCGGCCCGGGCGGCGGTCGAGCTGGTCCTGGGCAGCAGCGCCTTCGTGTTGGCCGTGGACATCCCCAGCGGTCTCTGCGCCACCACCGGTCAGGTCCTGGGCAAGACCGCCGCAGACTCGTCGGGAGGCGTGGCGGTGCGGGCCGATCGCACGGTCACCTTCGTCGGCCCCAAGCAGGGCTTCTTCGTGGGGGACGGACCCCGTCATGTGGGTCGCTGGCAGGCGGTGGAGATCGGTTTCCCCGCGGCCGAGGCCGAGGCCTGGGTCGCTGCTCGCCGTGAGCGGGCGAACTGAGCGACCGAGCGCGTGCGTTGAGCGGAGCGG
>CAZIAK010000014.1:57206-106783 GCA_964537035.1 uncultured Phycisphaerales bacterium
GTGCGTTGAGCGGAGCGGACGAGCGTGCGAGCTGAGCCGAAGGGTTGCGCTCCGGGGCGCGGGCCCTACTTGAGGTAGCCCAGCTCGCGCAGCACGGACTGCTCGAACTCCATCAGGTTCAGGCCGTCGGCGTCCATGGGCACGGCTTGCAGCTCCTGGGATGAGCGCAGCAGCTCTTCCATCCAGCTCTGCAGGTCAGCGAGCATTTCGTCGGCCACCTCGGGGTGCTCGGCGGACACGTCGTGCTGCTCTTCTGGGTCGGCTTGCAGATCGTAGAGCTCGACTCGCTTTGCGGCGCCGTGCCAGACCAGCAGCCAGCCATTGCGGCGAATGCCCCTGATGGCGAAGCGCTCGTTGGCCACCTCGGAGTAGATGGCTGCGTCGGTAGAGGAGGGCCCGGCGCCGTCGAGGATCGGCAGCAGCGACGAGCCCCGCCAGTCGGACGGCTGAGGCAGGTCGAGCCAGTCGAGGATCGTGGGCGCCACGTCGAGCAGTTCGACGGGCGACTCGATCACCGTGCCAGCGAAACCGTCGTCGGGGAAGCGCACGATGAGCGGGACGTGGGTCAGCTCGCGGAAGATCTTCGGACCGTGTCCCCAGCCGCCGTGCTCCATGAACTCTTCGCCGTGGTCGGAGAGGACGATGAGCAGGGTGTTGTCCCAGAGGCCCCGGTCTCGCAGGCCCTGTTCGAGGGCGGCCATGCGGTCGTCGGCGTAGGCGATGCCGTTGTCATAGAAGCCCATGATCTCATCGAGCTGCGCCGGGGTGGGGTGGGGCAGGTGGGTGGTGAGATCGGTGGTGATCGCCGGATAGCCCTCTTGTTTCAGGAACTGCTCGGAGCGCCGTTCGGTGAAGGCCTTCTTGAAGGGCACGGGCGCCCGGTAGGGGTCGTGCACGTCGTAGCTGTGCAAGAACAGGAACATGCGGTCGTCGTCATCGGCGTCGGCCTGCCAGTCATCGAGCCAGGTGAACAGGCGCGGCAGGCTCTCGGCCAGGGTGGATTCGGTGGGCCTGGACGCGTTCCAGAAATGGTCGAAGCCCTGGGCGAAGCCGTAGGTGCGGCTGACGAGGCCGCCCCCGGTGAAGGCGGCGGTGTCATAGCCCGCGTCCTCGAGCACCTCGGCCAGCGTCACCACCGTGTCGGACAGACGGAGCTTGGTCACGTTCTGCATGTGGTTGGCGCCGTCGTCCCGGACGATGCCGAACTGGGGTGGATACAGCGACGTGAGCATCGACAGGTGGCTGGCCAGGGTCACGCTGGCCTGGGAGAAGACCTGGGCGAAGCGCACCGCACGCTGGGCGAGATCGTCGAGGTGCGGGCTCGTGTTGCGCTCGTGGCCGTAGCAGCCCAGGTTGTCGGCGCGCAGGGTGTCGAGGGAGACCAGCACCACGTGGGGGCGTGCAGCCTGTGCGCGGTCTTCAGAGTCGCTGCAACCTGTGGCGGCCAGGGCCGCGAGCAGCGCCAAGCCGGTGAGGGCCAGGGCGTGCCGCGAGTGCCGAGTCTGAAGCGTGGTCATGGTCGCCGTCGCGCTCAGTTGAGTGTGCGCCGCAGCAGGCCGGCGCGATCGATCCAGCTGGCCCGCACCACGTCGAAGGCGGCACGGGGCAGGCGCCAGGCTTCGTGATCGTCCGCGAGGTCGTTGGGCAGGTCCTTCACGTACTGAAGGAAGACCTCGGAGAGGAAGCCGAAGGCGTATCGGGGCGTGCCCAGAGCGGCGAACGTCTCGAGCACGTAGTCGAGGTCGAGGTCATCGCCGAGCAGCTCGGACAGGTTCTGCACCGGGCTCGCGGAGGTCTTGCAAGCGGCCAGGCGCTGATTGGCGATCTCGTAGAGCTCCCGGCCTGTCCATTTGAGCTCGGCGAGCAGGTTGCTCTTGTCGAGGCGCATGCGCTTGAGCTCGTCGCTGGAGGCGTTGCGCCAGAGCGACTCCATCTCGATGGGCAGGAACAGCTTGAGCCCCAGTCGCGGATGCTGGAGCAGCTTGATGTCGAGGATGCGCTTGACGAACTCTTGCATGCGCGCCGGGCTGTCACAGAGCAGGGTCGGCTCGTCGACGCGATCCATGAGCACGTAGAGGCCCTGGTAACCCGCGGCATCGAGCAGCCCCAGGAAGCGCTGGAGCAGCTCGTAGCGGGACGCCTCGTCATTGCCCTCGGGCAGCACCAGGTCAGCGCGCTCCTTGCTGTCGAGAGTGCGCAGCAGGCGAGCGAGAGGCTCGTGATCGGCGTGGAGTACACGCACCGAGCGGTCGGCTCGGCGGGCCTGTCGGGCTCGGGCAGCGTCGCGCGCAGCGGCCACCAGCCAGGGCAGCACGGCCAGGGCCAGGCCCACTCCGTAGCAGACCGGCCGGTGCTCGGCGAGGAACGACAGATCGGAGAGCTCGTCGAAGCGGGGCACGATGTGAGGGGACACGGCCAGCAGCACACCCAGGGCCGAGAGAGCCACGCGCTGCAGCGCGCCCGAGCCGCCACGCATCACGGCCAGACCAGCGGACCTGGCCAGCCCGCTCAAGGCGTCAGACGTGGTGTGGGTCTTCGAGTCGTGATAGAGCGCGGTGAGCAGGGCCAGATCGATCTGCTGCTTGTGGCTCAGCTCGGCCTTGTGGCTGCCATCGAGCAGGCCGTCGACGAGCTGGGTCACGCCCAGGGACAAGATGCTGTCGAGGTGGTCCGAGATCTCCCAGCTGCCCAGCACCTCTGGAGAGGACGTGACTCCGGAGCGCCGTCCGCCCACCGTTCGACCCAGGGCCTCGATGTAGCCGTTGAAGTCGATGTACTCGACGTCGAACACGGCCCTGTCCCGGTGGGCCTGGTTGTGGGCCTCAAGCCGGCGCCGCATCATCAAGCGCAGGCCGCTCTTGCCGCTGCCCTTCTCGCCGAACACGATCCCCGGGGAGGGCGCCGCGGGGTCACCGAAGACCCGGTCGAACCCCGAGTGCACCGCCGACATCTCGATCTGGGTGAGGATCAGGTCCTTGTCAGCATCTTCACAGGCGAAGGGGTCGGCGATGAGCCCCCAATGATCGCGCCACTTCTGGGTGAACATCGCGTGGTCCGGCGGTCGAGGAATCGGGTCGGAGAGGAGACGCCCAGGTGGTGGTCATGCGCTCTCGGGTCGAGTTCACCTGGGTCGACGCTGACTCTAACGGCAGGGTAGAGGGCGGACCAGTTCCAGCACCGTGGCGATTGGCGCACCGCGAGCGGGGCAGCGCTCACCGAGGTGTCATCAGGGTGCCCATGAACGTGAAGAACCCCCCTCGCGAAAGATCGCGAGGGGGGTTCTCGTTTGGGCCCCACCGTCACAGGGACGGTGGGACCCGGGTTTCCATCATCTCTCAGACTGCGAGGGACTCAGGAAGGTTCCGACTCAGTCGATGAGCGAAAGAACACCGCTGTTCGACGGAGCATCGGAGGTGCTGCGGCTCCAGGCGAGCGGGCCGGAAGCGCTACCCAGCGCAGACGAACCGTACTGCAGACCGAGGGGCAGGCCGACACAGGTGCCGGTCACGCCGAGGGTCGGCAGGTGGATGCTGGCGCCGAGGTTGGGCTGAACACCGAACGTACCACCGGGGAAGCCTGAGGGATCCGTCCACAAGTTACCCAGCGCACTCTGATCAGACGTCGAGTGGATGAAGAACGGGAAGAAGCTCAGGGTGGTGGGCGTCGGGAAGGGACCGCCGAGCTGGGAGATGCTGTTAGGCGTACGGGCAGTGCCGAACGACAGGGTGGCATCACCGTTAGCAGCGGGATCGAGACCGAACGACAGCTCGTTGTAGATCGACAACCACGTCAGACGGAAGCGAGTTGCAGACGCGCCCGGGCTGTTGTTGTAGCTGAAGAAACCAACGGTCGGGATCAAGCCAGCGGTGGGGCTGCCAGCGGGATCCTGGTTGGCAACACCGGTGTTGGCGTTGGGCACGCCGCCGGTTCCGTTCAGGGACATACCCTGGTGGAAACCAACGTCGAAACCACCGTTGAGCGACGAACCACTGTTCGGCACGCCAGCGCCAGCCGTGTAGTAGGTGCCGGCACCGTTGAAGCCCGTCGGAGCGATGGCATCGTGGGTGGTCGGGCTGACCGACTGGGTGTAGTACTCGTAGTTCAGGTTGGCACCGAAGCCGAACGCGCCGGCCAGGCCACCACCAGAAGCCAGAGTCTGACTCTGCCAGGTACCGAGCTCATCGTTGGACATACCCCAGTACTGGCTACCGAGAGCACCGCCAGAGCCGTTGGAACGCCACGTGTACCAGCTGTCGATGTCGTCGAGGGAGGCGAGAGCCGAGGGGCTCCAACCAAACTGGACAACCCAGCAGAAGCCGGTGGAGGCGATCGGCAGGCTGGCGCCAGCGGCAGCGATCAGAGTCGCGGTGCCAGTGGTGCCGGTACCGACGAGACCCTCGTTCGGCGCCAGGATGGTGGTCGAACTGGGGAAGCCGGCGCCCGAAGGCAGGCCGAGGAGAACCAGGGCGCCCGCAGAGGGGCCACCGAGCGGCACGAAGCCACCCGAGTTACCGAGGGGGAAGGAAGAGCCCAGGCAAGCGGGGAACGTGAACACCGACGACGGATCCATGGCGCCGACGCCGTCGAACTCGATCGTCACAAGGACGGGGAAATCGAGGGCCGTAGAACCCGTGGGCGCACCGAGCACACACAGGGACTCACGCCAGCCAGCCTCGCGGTAACCGAAGTCACCGAGGACGGTCAGCGTGTTGCCACGGAGATCTTCGCCGTTGAGGTTGACGCCGATTCCGTCAACGCCAGGGACCGACGTGCCACCAGCACCGATACCACCGTAGATGGCATCAAAACCGTTGCTGAAGACGCGGTAGTTGGTGCCGTTCTGGGCAGTCGTCGGGCTCACGGTGAGACCGATGGCCAGCGCAGAGAGGGCAAGAACCTTGGTGATTTTCAAGGGGAGTCATCCATTTAAGAGTGAACGAACAGAGACAAAACGAGGTGGCATCGTCGACATCCACCTGGGGCCTGCGATGCCTTGGTACTGCGCGCACTACGACCGTCCAGAAAGCGTTTTGGGTCCTGCGGGAGCTGCTTCTGAAGCGATCGGGGACAAATGTGCGCAGATACATGCGAGCCTAGCACATCTGTCGAAGCGTGTGATGTGAACTCAAACCAGGCGCCTGAGGCTGTTGGCCGCAGGAAAAACCGCCATGCCTCGCCCCTTGAACCCATGGACATGCCGAGGTTACGGAGAGCGGAGGACTGGGAAGACTACCGCCGTTTTCAGGACTGTGGGAAATAATCTGGCCAATCTGTGACTGAGCGACCGCTCAGGTCATAGCTGAGAGGGCACCTCAACGGGAGTTAGGCCCCTCAAGAGGGTCATCTGCCCTGATTTCGGGAACTTGACGGTTTCTGTTGAGAGGCGAACCCGCCCGCAGCTCATTTTCGGCCAGTGGCCCCGGGCTTGAGCGACAAGATCAATGTGGTGGCGAAAATCAGGCCACCCCCGGTGATCACCGCAGCTGTGGGCACTTCTCCGTGGATCCACCAGGCCCAGAGGGGGCTCAGGGCAGGTTCAGCCAGGAGCAGGATCGACGCCTCCATGGCCGGGACCCGGGTGAGGCCACCGCTGACCAGCACGTAGGCCAGGCCGATCTGGAAAGCCCCCAGATAGATCAGCACGGTCAGATCGGCGCCGGACACGGGGGAGAGGGGCAGAGCCCAGACCAGGCACAGAGCCATGGAGATCAGGCTGCCCACGGCGATGGGGGCCACCGCGCTGCTGGTACCGCTGCGGCCCAGCCAACGGAGGCCCAGAATGGTCAGGGCCCAGCAAAAGCCTGCGCTCGCCGCCAGGGTGTTGCCCATGGCGGGGTCAGGGGCGCTGAGGGTGCCTCGCCGGGTGCCCACCGCCACGAACCCCAGACCGATGGCCATGGCCAGACCAGCGCCCAGATCGGCCCTCTGGACCCGCTCGCGCAGGAGCACGGGAGCCAGCAGCAGCAGATAAAGGGGCGCCGTGGACTGCAGGAAGATGGCCGCCGCCGCCGTGGTGTGCTTGTTCGCCAGGACGAACAGGGTCACCGTGGCGGCGTAGGCCAGGCCCACCATCCCGGTGCGCCAGGTCCAGCCCCTGCGAGCGGCGGGAAAAGCCAGAAGCAGGGTCAGGGCAGCGATGCCCGACCGCCAGGCCGAGATCTCCCAGCCAGGCAGGCTGCAGGCCTTGATGGCCGCGCCGCCGGTGGAGAACAGGGCAGCTCCCGCCAGCAGGGCCCAGCGAGGCCGCCCCATGCTCAGCTCCACTCCGATGGTCAGGCGACCACGATCTCGCAGGACTCGATGGCCAGGGGCTCAGAGGTGGCCCCGCTGCGGGATCCACCCTGCTCCAAGGCACTGACCACGTCGGCGCCCTCGACGACCTCGCCGAAGATCGAGTGGTTGTCATCGAGGTGAGGCGTGGGCACGAAGGTCAGGAAGAACTGGCTGCCGTCCGTACCCGGGCCGGCGTTGGCCATGCTCAGCAGGCCCGGCCGATCGTGGCGCACAGCGTTGCTGAACTCGCCGTTATAGGTGTAGCCGGGCCCTCCGGTGCCGCTGCCGAGAGGGCAGCCACCCTGAGCCATGAAGCCCTGGATCACCCGGTGGAAGTCCAGGCCGTCGTAGAAGCCCAAGCGGGTCAGATAGATCGTCGAGGAGACGTGCATGGGGGCCACGTCGGGCAGCAGGCGAATGCTGATCACGCCCTTGTTCGTGGTCATCTTCCAGGTGTAGGTCGAGGCAGCATCGAACTCCACCTGAGGCGGCTTGGGCAGGGATGTGCGCCATTGGCCATTGGCCTTGTCGATCTGCTGCTGGGCGGTGAAGTCGTCGAGGGCGGCCAGGGCTGTATCTGCGGTCATCTGTTTGGGCTCTACTGATAAGGAGGTGCGCGAACCGACCCTGGCTCCCAGGCCGGGAGGGGGTGGAGGCGCGGAGGATACGGCCCGGACAGGGGGCTGTGCCATCGGTGGGAGTCTGATCTGTGGCGCGACTTCTAGCCTGCGGTCACCGAGAGATCGTCGATGAGGGCCCAGGGGGCCTTGCCGGAACCCATGAGGGACTCTGTGTGGGACGAGAGGGCACAGATCTTGGCCAGCAGATCGAAGGCGTTGCCGGAGATGAGCGTCTCTCTGACGGGCCGGACCACTTCGCCTCCCTCGACCCAGCGGGCTGACTTGGCCACCCCTGAGAAGTCGCCGGAGGCCGGGTCGACGCTGCCGCTGAACCTCTGTACGAGCAGGCCACGACCGAGAGCGGCGAGCATGGCCTGGGGGTCCCCGCCCGTGCCCGGAGCCACCACCACCCCGTGGGGCCCGAGCCCTGGCACGGACCGGGCTCCACCTCGCCCGTGCCCCGTGGAGAGGCAGCCCTCGACCCGAGCCGAGTACCCATTATGGAGCAGGCCCTGGAGGACGCCCTGCTCGACGATGGGGAAGGCGCTGGTGGGTTGGCCCTCGCGGTCGAAACAGCAGGCTCCGCCGAGATCGAGGTCTCTGGGGTCGTCGATCACCGTGAGCGAGGGCTTGGCCACCCGGTCGCCCACCTTGCCGGCCAGGGCCGATCGGCCCCGCTGCACGGCGATGGCGCTGGCGGCTGAGATCAGGGGCGCGATGAAGATGTCCTCGAAGGCCGAGGGAGCGAAGAGCACGGGGCCGCGGTAGCTCTCGGCGGCGCCAGCCCCCAGATTGCCCAGGGCTGCGGAGGAGAAACGCTCGATCATCTCTGCCGTCATGGCTGGCAGCGCTGCCAGGCTGCGCACGTGGTCGCCCCAGTAGTCGAAGCCCCCCACGTCGTCCCCGTCCACGGCCATGCCGAAGACCACCGTCGACACGTCGGCGTCGCTCTCGGCGGCCTCGATGCCCGTGCTGGAGACCACGGCCACGGTCGTCCTGCGCACATCGAGGGAGGCCTGGTCGAGGGAGAGGCGGGGGTCGATGGCCAGGGTGTCTGCCACCAAGGCGCGGGCCCGTTCCACCGCGTCTTCGACGGGGAGAGCGGCGAGCTCGGGGTTCACCAGGTCGAGGCGCGGCGGCAGGGCCCGGGGCTCAGGGAGCCCGTTGGCCTCGTCCGGCAGGGACATGGCGGCCAGGCTCAGGGCGTCACTGATCGTGCGCTGGTCGTCCTGCTGATTGGTCGAGGCGAACCCCAGGCGGCGATCTCGCACCACCCGCAGGCCCACCGAGCTGCCCTCGTCGACCTGGGTCAGCTTGAGGTCGCCCTTCTCGAAGCGCACCGCAATGGTCTGTGAATGGACGGCGATGGCCTCGGCCTGTTCGGCGCCGAAGTCCCGGGCCTGTTGGGTCAGCTGGGCGCAGCGCTTGAGCAGCAGCTCTTCGCTGGCGGCGGGTTCCCAGGGGGCCGAGGGGGCAAGGGGAGTGCTCATGACTTGCGCCCTCCCACCAGCACCTCGCAGGAGAGCCAGGGGCCCCCGGCGTCGACCTTCGCTGGCTGGCCCTTGCCGCAATGGCCTGAGCCCAGGTCCCAGAGGAAGTCGCTGCTCACCGCGTCGACCGTGGCCAGGACGTCGAAGGCGATGCCTGAGATGTTCACGCCGCGCATGAGCGGGCCGCGCTTGCCCTTGCGGATGGGCCAGGCCTGGGCCGTGCCGAACATGAACTCGCCGTTGGCGTCGGCCTGGCCGTTCCGTGGCCCGTCGAGGATCAGCCCGTCATCGATGGACGCGATCATCTCGTCGAGGGTGGATGTGCCCGGTTCGATGTAGGTGTTGCGCATGCGAATCAGCGGTTCGTCGTCGTACTCCCAGGCTCTCGCGTTGCCCGTAGGGGCCACGCCGAAGTGGGCGGCCGACACGCGGTCGTGGAGGTAGCTCTCGAGGACGCCGTCCCGAATGATCACCGTGCGTTGGGCGGGGACGCCTTCGTCGTCGACCTGCACCGTCCCCCCCGCGCCCGCCGTGTATTCGGAGGCGCCTGAGTCGCACAGGGTGACCAGCTCGGAGGCCACGCTCTGGCCCAGGCGTCCCGCAGCACAGGAGCCTGCGGCCACGAAATCGGCCTCGACCGTGTGGCCCACCGCCTCGTGGGTGAGCAGGCCCACCAACGCGGGGGAGAGGATCACCTTGGTGCGGCCGCCCTCGGGGTAGCTCGCGGAGAGCAGGTCGACGGCGGTGGCTGCGGCGTGGTCGGCGAAGGCCTCTGGCGGTTTGCGCCCGAACAGGCAATCCCACGCTCCCGTGGCGCCCATCGTGTCGGCCGCCCGCTGGATCTCAGCGCCCTTGCGCGCCACGGCCACGACCCGAAACTCCGGTCGCACCAAGCGGCTCCAGGCCTTGGCGCCGTCGCTGGTGACGATGCCCTTCTCCTCGAAGACCTCGCTGTACCCACAGGACGCGGACTCGATGGACGCAGAGCTGCCCCGGGTGCGGGCTTCCATGTCGACCACGAGCTGCAGCACTTCATCGAGAGGGCGAGACGACAGCTCCGCATAGCCGGGGGCGTCGAAGGTCCCTCTGGCCAGGTCGGTCGGGGGCAGGCCCTCGATCTTCTCCCGGCGCGCTGCGGCCGACGAGCGGGCGGCGGCCCGGGCGCTGTCGACGGCCTGGCGCACGGCGCTCACCTCGAGGCGGTCGGTGGAGGCGAAGCCCCAGGTGCCGCTGTCGAGCACGCGGACTCCCACGCCGCTGTGCTCGGCGATGCGGGCCTGGTCAACTCGGCCTTTCTCCACGGAGACGGAGCGGGTGCGCTTGCCGTGGTAGCGGCACTCGACATAGCCTTCACCGCTGCCTTGCAGGGCGTCGTTGAGCAGGTCGGTGGGGTCTGCGTTGGTGGGCAAGGGGGGCGTCTCGCGAGGCGTTGAGAGAGTGGCGAAGTCACGGGGGAGTGTAGCGATCGCGGCAGGGTGGGGCGGGCTCCGATTGAGCCCCGGACAGGGCGTGGCCACGCCTTGGGCGAGGCTTGGTCAGGGCTTGGAGAGGCCGTCGACGATGGCGTGAATCCTGCCCTGGGCCTCATCGCTGAACCAGGTGTCGAGCCAGCGCTCCAAGATCGGCTTGTGGGCCTGGGACGAGGGCGGGCTGCCCTGCAGGCCCTCCTTCACCTGGGCAAAGGCCAAGGGCGGGACCGCCGCCAGACGTTCGGCGAACTCGAGCGCCCGGGGGAGGACCTCGGCGGGCGGGGCCAGCTCGTGGACCAGTCCCAGCTCAAGGGCCTGGTCTGGCCGGAACAGCTCGCCCAGCAAGAAGCCTCGCACCGTGGCCTCGGGCCCGTAGTTCTGGCGCGAGGCCGGCAGGGCTCCAGGGGGCAGGCCCACCCCCAGTTGGGTCTCGTTCGTTCCGTACTTCACCTTGTTGCCTTCGGCGAGCACCCGCCAATCGGCCTGGTTGGCGAGGACGCAGCCGCCCGCCACGGCGTGACCGTTCACGGCGGCGACCACCGGACGGGGGCAGCGAAAGAGTCGCCCCAGGATCACGTCGAAGGAGCCCATGAAGGCTCCCATGGCGCCCCGGTCGAGGGCTCGCAGCGTGACCAGATCCAGGCCGGCGGAGAAGAAACGGTCGTAGCCCGTGAGCACGAGAGCCCGGCCGGAGCTCTCGTCGAAGGCGTCGAGGCCGGTGGACAGGGTTTGCAGCAGCTCAGGGTTGAGCGCGTTGGCCTTGCCGTTGTCCAGCTGCAGGACGGCCACGTCGTCATGGAACATGAGGGTCACGGGGAGGCTCCGATGGGCCGGGCGGCGGGAGGGCAGGCGACGAGAGCGGGCCTGAACGGCTAGACTACGCCGTTCTGCCTCGGCGGCCATCCTCGTGGTTGCAGGTAGGCCCTCGGGCGGTGCCTGGGTGGCGGCCATGACCGGGCCAGCCGCCAGGGCCCAGCCCTCACTCCAGTCGCCCTCCCCCCAGTCGATCTACGCGCCATGGCCGTCAGTACTTCAGGCATCTGCTTCACACTTCACGATGTGGCCAAGTCCTTCGGGACTCGGCAGCTCTTCGAAAACGTGACCCTGTCCTTCTTGCGCGGCGCTCGCATCGGCGTGATCGGGCCGAACGGCATGGGCAAGTCGACATTGCTGCGCATCATCGCCGGCGAAGACACCGAGTTCGAAGGGACCGCCCAGGGCGTGCCCGGGCTGACCGTGGGCTTTGTCCATCAGGAGCCTCAGCTCGACCCCGAACTCACCGTGCTGCAGAACGTCGAGAAGGCCGTGGAGCCGCTGCGCCAGCTGGTGGCGAGCTACGAGGACGTCTCCGCGCGCATGGGCGAAGACATGTCCGACGCCGAGATGGAGAAGCTGCTCGAGCGCATGGGCCGGCTGCAGGAGCAGATCGAAGAGAAGGACGCCTGGGAACTCGACCGGCACATCGAGCAGGCCATGCACGCCCTGCGCCTGCCCCCCGGGGACAGCCCGGTGACCAGCCTCTCTGGCGGTGAGAAGCGGCGCATCGCCCTCTGTCGCACCTTGATGGAGCATCCCGACCTGCTCCTTCTCGACGAGCCCACCAACCATCTGGACGCCGACACGGTGACCTGGCTGGAGCGGCACCTGCAGGAATACAACGGCACCGTGATCCTGATCACCCACGACCGGTACTTCCTCGACAACGTGGTGGGCTGGATGCTGGAGATCGACCGCGGCGCGGCCCGTGCCTACGAAGGCAACTACAGCAGCTACCTCGAGCAGCGGGCCGAGTTCTACCGGCAGCGCAAGAAATCGGATGACGAGCGGGCCAAGCTGATCGATCGCGAGCTCGACTGGATCCGCCAGAACCCGAAGGGGCGTACCACGAAGAGCAAGGCCCGTGTGCAGCGCTACGACGACCTGGTGCGAGAGCACCGTCAGGTGGTGAAGGACGACATCCGCCTGCAGCTGCCCTTCACCCGCCGACTGGGTGACAAGGTCTTGAACGTGGCCGAGCTGCGCAAGGGCTTTGACGGCCGCGAGCTTCTGGATGGCCTGAGCTTCGAGATGCCGCCGGGCGCCATCCTGGGTGTGGTGGGGCCGAACGGCACGGGCAAGACCACGCTGATGCGCATGATCGTCGGCCAGGAGCAGCCAGACTCGGGCACCATCGAGCTGGGCGAGACGGTCGACCTCTGCTACCTCGATCAAAGCCGCGGCGAGCTGAACCCTGAGTCCACGGTGTTCGAGACGGTCACCGGGGGCACGGAGATGATCCGGGTGGGCGACGACGAGCTGAACGGTCGTGCCTACGTGTCGCGGTTCAACTTCCGTGGAGCCGAACAAGAGAAGCTGATGAAGACGCTCTCTGGTGGCGAGCGCAACCGGGTGCAGATGGCCAAGATGCTGGCCAAGGGCGGCAACCTGGTGCTGCTCGATGAGCCCACCAATGATCTCGACCTGCCCACCTTGCGTCACCTCGAAGAGGCCCTGCTGACCTTCCCCGGTTGCTGCATCGTGGTCACTCACGATCGCTACTTCCTGGACCGCATCGCCACCCATATTCTGGCCTTCGACCCTGACCTCGGCGTGCACTTCCACCCGGGCAACTTCGAGAGCTGGCGCGAGAAGCGTCGTGACCTCCGTGAGGGCAGCGGACTCTCGGCGGAAGACAGCGCAGGGACTCACCGGCGCTTCAAGTAGGAGCTGAGCTGATGAAGGGCTTTCTCGACTTCCTGAAGCAGAACAAGAAGCTCTGGATCCCGCCGATCCTGGTCTTCATCGCTCTGCTTGTCTACCTGGCCATGAAGTCGGCCGACGTACCCAAGCAGCCCTTTGACTACCGGGCCAACTGACCCATGGGAACGGCCACAGCCACCGCCGTCGTCGCCGGCTTGCTGGTGCTGCTCTGGGTCGCGGGGTGTCGGCGAGAGATCGACGGGCCGCCAGCCAACGACTCTTCGGTGCAGACCGAGCAGACCGGGCCCCAGGCCGCTGACCTCTTTGCCGGCTGGCCTGAGCAGCTGAAAGATCTGGTGGTCTCAGCCCGTGATCGCTTCGAGGCGCCGTCGCTGTTTCCCACGGCGGGCTTCGAGTTGCCAGCAGGCGCGGTGATCGTCGACGTGCGTACGGCGGCAGAGATCGCGGTGTCCGTCATCCCCGGCTCACGGGCCCTGTCCGACGACGACCTGCGCGAGGCCTTTCTCGACGAGGTCCACCCGGGTCCGGTGGTGGTCTACTGCACGGCCGGTTGGCGCTCGGCTGAGTTCACCGCCGAGCTCGTGGACGCTGGGGTGCAGGCGCTGAACCTCGAAGGCGGGGTGTGCGCCTGGGCCCTCGTGGGCGGGCTGTTGGTCGATCAGCAGGGCGCGCCGACCCAGCGCATCCATGCCTACTCTGACGACTTCGCCGAATGCGTTCCTCTGGGCTTCCAGGCCGTCTTCGACTGACCCCGCAGAGCGCTCGCCGCGGGGTTCAGGGCTGGCAGGCGAGCGCCGTGAAATTGCGGCGTGTGAGGGCGTAACAACCGCCCCTGTTGGCCAGAGCGGCGGGCTCGCGGCCTCCGTGGTGGCCGAGTTGGCTCACCAGCCACTCTGACCCGGGGAGACCCTGCATGTTCGACCAACTGTTCGGGGGCCAGGCGCTCTGGTTCACGACCCCGGCATTGCTGGGCACGGTGGTGTTTGCCGCGCGCCTGGCCCTGTCAGCCATGGGCAAGGGGGCTGAGCCGAGGCTCGAGGTCGACGGGCCCCATGAGGCCCTCATGCCCCTGTCCATTCTCAGCGTCGCGGCCTTTGTGGGCGGCGTGGGCTGGGCGGGCATGGGCGCCCTGCTCGGGCTGGGCTGGGAGATGGCCCCTGCGGCCGCCGTGGGTGTAGCCGGCGGAGTGTCCATGGTGTGGCTTCTGGGGCTGCTCAGTCTGACCCGTTAGCCCTCATCTTCCGTCGGGTTAGCCTGGGCCCATGTTCACCAACCCGTCGATCCTTGTCTGTTGCGCCTTGCTCATCTGCAGCCCTTCTCTCGCGAGCCAGCAGCCCCTGTCCGCCTCCGCCCTGCGGGGACACGTGGAGGTGCTCGCCGCTGACCGCCTCGACGGGCGCGGCACGGGCACGGTGGGCGGCCTCGCTGCAGCTCACTACATCGCTGGCGTTCTGGCAGGCGCGGGCTGCGAACCGGCCGGGGATGACGGCAGCTGGTTCCAGCAGACCGATGTGCAGCGTCACGAGCTCTCCGCGACGGGGCAGCTGGTCGTCATCGACGAGGACGGACAGGAGCGGGGGCTGTCCTACGGCGCCGACTGGCAGATCTTCAGCGGCGGGCCAGTGGCGGGGACGTTCGACATCGTCTATGCGGCCAGTCCCGACGAGCTGCCCGCAGAGCCCAGGCCAGGCAGCGTGCTGGTCCTCACAGCGGACATGCGCCAGGCGTTCGGTTGGCTGCAAGGTGGCGCTTCCGACGGCTGGCCAGCGGTCCTGCTCCTGGGGCCGCCAACGCCCGGTCAGCCAGGCGACGCCCCCACCGAGCTGGTCGCCAGGCCGGGGAGCCCCTTGCTGATCATGGCCCGAGGCGAGGTGGTGGCAAACCTCGCCTCACGGAGCAGCCAGCGGCTGCGTCTGAACCTGGAGGCCGTCCGCTCAAGCCCAGCGTTCAATGTGCTCGGTCGCCTGGCCGGGACGGGCGCCGACGGCGGGCCCAGCCTGGCCAGCGAAGCGGTGGTGATCTCTGCGCACTACGACCACCTCGTCGGCCACGGGGGGGCGCCGGGCGAGGATCAGATCTACAACGGCGCCGACGATGACGCGTCAGGGGTGGCCGCCGTGCTGGAGCTGGCCCGGATGGCGGGCCAGGCACCGGCCCCCGCGCGCACCCTGCTCTTCGTCTTGGCCACCGGCGAAGAGCACGGCTTGCTGGGCACGGAGTTCTACCTGGATCATCCCGCCGCGCCCCTCGAGCAGACGGTCTACAACCTCAACTTCGAGATGATCGGTCGGCCCGACGCCATGATCGGCGGCTCGGGGCAGCTGTGGCTCACCGGCTTCGAGCTGAGCAACATGGGCCCGGCGTGGGCAGGCTTGGGCTTGGCAGTGAAACCAGACCCGCGGCCCAAGCAGATGTTCTTTCGGCGCTCGGACAACTACGCCTTTGTTGAGCGTGGTGTCGTGGCTCAGAGCCTGTCCAGCTACGACCTGCACGACGACTATCATCGTCCGTCTGATGAGGCAGGCCGTCTCGACTACGAGCACATGGCCGCTGCGCTACAGCTCTCTTGGCGCGCGCTCCAGCCTCTCGCCAGCGGGGCCTTGGACCCCGCCTGGACGGAGACCTCCGGCTTGGAGTCGTCTTCTGGCCGCTGAGCCCTCAGCTGCCGGTGGGCGGCGATGAGTAGAACCGCCAGGCCATGCGCAGCAATCCCCAGGCGCCTGTGGTCTCTGCGCCCAGCTGCTGGTTGCGCTGCCCGATCTCAAAAGCGAGGCGCCACTGTTCGAAGAGCACTGCCCAGGCCTTGAAGAGCGATGTGGACGGGTCGTAGATGTGCGTGGCCTCGGAGGTGAGCCCGTTGAGTTCAATGATGTGTAGATCGCGGCCAGCCATGAGCGCCTCGGCTGAGGGGGCTCGCAAATCGAAGCGCCCGAAGAAGAAGCCGTCGAAGCCCTTGGCGATGTGATCGATCGCCTCTTCGAGCGCCTCGGTCCGGAGCTGTTCACCGTCGAGGAACAGCGCGCCCTGGCAGTGGGTGCCGAGGCGGGCCAGGGGGACGGACTCGCCCTGGCCTGGCACCTCGTCGAGCCGGTGGGACAGGTTCTCGCAGGAGAGCCGGGCCATGGTGACCGCTCGATCATCATCGAAGATGAGCTCTTCGACCGTGCGTACGCCATCGCCGCTCAGCGTGGGCAGGCGCTTGGTGGTGATCGAGAAGATGTGGCCCTGCGCCTCGTCGGGGTGGCGGGTGTAGAAGACGCCGAACTCCTGGCCGTCGAGGCGCTCTTGCAGGATCACGTCAACCCGGCTCTTGCTCAGGTACGCGCGGATCTCCTCTCGGGACGCTGCGAAGACCACGTCTTGCCCCCGCTGTCCGGCGTCGGGCTTGAGCACCACCGGCAAGGAGCCCCACGGCTGATCAAGGAACTCGTCCGCCAGGGCCATGCGGGAGTCGAGTGTCTCGTGGGCAGGGAGCAGCTGGATGGCGGGCAAGAACTCGCCGCGGCTGCGCAGGTTGTGCTGGATATCGCTCTTCGACTCGCCGACGAAGCCCCCGGCAGGGATGCCGGGGTTGACCGCAGTGACCGGCGCGATCCCGCCGTGCTTCAGGGACAGCCAGCCCACGTAGGCCACCACCGGCGGGTAGAACAGCCACGGGGGCCAGAACTCCCAGCGGGTCCATCTTCGCCAGCTGCCGAAGAGCTGTCGCCGCCCCCGATGACTGGCTGCGGGGATGGCTACACGCAGTACGAGCAGCATCACCGTGAGCAGGGTGAACAGCGTGGTCAGGGTGTGGTCTTGCAGCCAGGTCACGCTCTCGAGCATCTGCTCGCCGAGGACCATGGAGGCGCCCACGAGGGCTGGGGTCCAGAGCACTCCGGCCAGGGCGAACCAGAGGGCGAAGCGGGGCAGGCTGGTGCCCACCACGCCGGCGGCGAAGTAGGTCGGCAGCCGCATCCCGGGCATGAAGCGGCTGATGAAGATGGCCGCCATGCCTCGCTGCTGAAACCACCTCGAGGCTCGGGCCAGTGTGGTCTCGCTGAACATCCAGCGCAGGGGACGACGACGTACGGCTGCACGGCCCAGCAATCGCCCGGCCGCGAAGAGCGCCAGGTCGCCCGCCAGGATGCCCACGAAGGCGCCGCTCGTCGCCGCCAGAAAGGACATCTGCCCTCGGGCTGCCAGGAGCCCCGCTCCCACACAGGCCAGGTCTTCGCTGATCAACGTGGCCACCGCGATCAGCGACATCAGCAGGAGCAGCACCAGCCCCGTGGCGGGGGGCACGGAGCTGGGGTCGAAGGGCAGGTTGGCCGCTGCCACCCGCTCTGGGGACGCGTCCTCGCGGCGCACGGCCTCTCCTGACTCGACCCGAGAGACAAAGTCGAGCAGCGCTGCTGTGAACGGTGGGTGGTCCTTGAAGACCATGAAGTGCCGATCTGGTCCCATCCACAGCTCGCTCTGAGGCACGATGCGCACGTGCTCCCTGGCGGCGGCCGCAGGTACCAGTGGGTCCCGCTCACCATGGATGATCAACACGGGCACATCGATCTGCTCGAGAATGCCCCGCAGTGGGCGTTGGTCGCTGTCACAGAACGAGCGCGCGTAGGTGTAGGCCTTCTCAAAGGCGTCCGTGGCACCGAAGTGTGGTGTGAGCAGCGCGACGATCTGGATGAGTCGCAGCTGGGCCAGGTGCACGGCGTGATTGAGCCGGTAGTCCCCGAGCAGCTCGAGCTCTTGCACGCCGATGGCCGAGAGCAAGGTCAGCGAGGCCACGCGCTCGGGCGCAAGGTTCCACAACTGCAAGGCCACGCCGCCGCCCAGGCTGTAGCCCACGACGTGGGCCTGGCGCACACCCTCTCGGGCCAAGAGCTGCTGGAGGTAATGGGCGGAGGCCTTCACCGAGTAGTCGCTGACCGTTCGTTGCGAGTGACCGAAGCCGGGCAGGTCCGGGACCATGACGTGGTAGTCACCGGCGAGCAGTGGCACCAGGGTCTCGAAGTGCTCCTTGCGCCCGGGGCTGCCGTGGAGCAGGACGATGGTGGGGGCGTCTTTGCTCCCGGCTTCGTGCCAGGCGAGCTGCACCCGGCCACCGCTGACGTTCCCTGAGGCGTCGACCTCTGCCAGCGCTGTGACGCGGTCGCCTGTGCTCTGCGAGTCACCGACGAGGGCCGGGGAGGCCGGATCAGACGGCGTGGAGCTGGCCACGGCTTGCCAGCACCACGAAGCGATGAGGGCCGAGGCCCACAGCCAGAGGAAGCCCCGAGCCAGACGTGCCATGGGGCTCATGATGGGGGCGCTCGCCTCAGCCTGCTGCGGTGGGTTGATGAATCTGAGTGATGGCCTGGTGCAAGTGCCTGGCCAGCTTGTGGCGAGTGTCGGCTTGGATGGGCCGCTTACCAAAGGTAATTGTGGCTTCGATGCGGGGCAGGCTCAGCAAGTCGATGAAGTGGTCGAAGAAGGTCATCTCTCCCCACCAGCAGACCGCTTCGGACGGGGGGGCGGCGCCAGCGGGCGTGTCGTAGCTCAGGCTCGCGTAGCTCACCGCCTGTTCGCAGCGGACCGCTGGCTCTAGCAGGGAGGAGCGAAAGGGCAAGACCTCTTGCCCACCTGATGACGTGCCCTCGGGAAACATCAGCAGGCCCCGGCCCGAGGCCAGCACGTCGTGGATCAGGGTGTTGACCCTGGCCACATCCCGACGCAGGTCGCGATCGATGAAGATCGTGTTCGCCGCCCGGGCCAGCAGCCCCAGCACGGGCCAGCCGGCCACGTCTGCCCTGCTGACGAAGATCCCTGGTGCCCTGGACATCAAGGTAATGATGTCCACGTAGCCCAGGTGGTTACTGACCAGGATGAAAGGCGCCTGGGGAGCTTCACCCACCACGGACACGCGCAGGTTCATGATCCGTGCCACGCCTCGGGCCCAGCCACCGCACAGGAACGTCTGCACGGTGCGCAGTCTGGGTGCTGAGAACCAGCCGAGGGGCCGACAGACCTGGTAGGCAATGAACATCACCGCAGACCAGAGCAAGAAGGACACGAGGCGCAAGGCGGCACGCAAGCGGGGCAAGGGGGCGAGCTCAGCTGCTGAAGAACATCCGCCGCACCAAGGCGGGGATGGCGTGGGTGTCCATGATCACGAGGAAGTCGATGGTCTTGAATTCGCGGTCAATGGCGGGTTCGCTGGCCACGCGGACGCCGAAGCGCATGTACGTCCCGAACAAGGTGGGCAGCTTGACCGCCGCCACGGCAGCCGGGTCGGGCAGGGGCCCCGCACAGCTGTGCCGCGGACGGGCTCTGGCCAGAGGCCCTGGCCAGACGAGATCCTGCTCGCGCAACCAGGCCATCACCGTGCGCCCTTCTTCGGTGTCCTGGCTGGTCAGGGAGCAGCAGCCGAACAGGTAGCGCTTGCCTTGCAAGTTGAGGTAGCGAGCCAGCCCGCGCCAGAGCCCGAAGAGGACCTTCTGCTGGCGGTGCTCCATGGCCACGCAAGCCCGGCCGATCTCCACCGCGTCGTCGAGTCGGGCCTGCCCCAGATCGCTGAGGTGGTACTCGCCGTCAGAGTAGAGCCCGTTGTGAGCGGCGGCCATCTCTGGGGTCTGCATGCGATAGGTGCCGACGATCTGCCCCTCGTGTTCGACCACGAGGTGATGGCAGCCGTCGTCGAAGCGGTCTTTGTCGCGACCCGTGAGCCGCGAGCTGGCCAGGCCTTCACCCAGCTCGACGTTGAACACCTGGTAGCGCAAACGCAGGGCTGCCTCGACATCTGCCGGGGTCGTGGCGAGGCGAATACGGTAGCGGCCCTCGTCGAAACACAGCTCGGGTACGGAGTCGAGGGCTGTGCTGGAGAGCTGTGGCTTGGCGCTGTGGGACATGAGGTTCTCGCTGGTTTCGCGCAAGCCCGTGATTGGCTTGTCCTGGCCGTTCGGCTGCGCAATCGCACCCCGCTGATGTTCAGAACGCTGATCATCATTGCCAAAAGAGCGGCCCAGGCAAGGCGGGATGTCGCTCGCGGCTTCCCGGGCCACTGTCGCGCCGCAGACCATCGCCCCAGGCCAGCGTAACCCGCGGCCGAGGGTCAGCATCTCTTGAGCAGACCCACGATGGTCGCTGCCAGCCGATTTCCCAGTGTTGAAGAGAGTTCGAGCCATGAATATCCCCAGCTTCGCCCTGCACGCTACTCTGCTCATGGGGGCTCTCGCAGTGACCACGCCCCTGTCTGTTGCGGCCGAGGCCGATCGGGACACCTCGTTCTACAACCTGGGCGAGGGAGGTCTGGCCTTGGAGGGCTTCGATCCCGTGGCCTACTTCGACGAGGGTGGCGCCGCAGCGACCCGGGGGCTGGCCAGCCTCTCCCTCGAGCACGACGGGGTGGTCTATCACTTCGCCAGCGACGAGAACCGCCAGCTGTTTGTGGGCAATCCCGGCAAGTACGAGCCGACCCACGGTGGCTGGTGCGCCTACGCCATGAGCAAGGATGTGCGCTACAAGGTCGATCCCCAGGCCTTTCTCCTCTCGGAAGGTCGGCTGACCCTGTTCGCCGATCTGGACTACGTGGAGTTCGATGGCAAATGGGTCCCCGAGCAGCACGAGTCGCTGGCCTTGGCCGACAAGAATTGGCTGGCCTTCTCGGGCGAAGCCGCGCGCAGAGCGCCCAAGGGCAGCTACCGCTCGTACGAGGCGTTCAACCTGAGCGGGGCTTCCTTGGCCATGGAGGGCTTCGACCCGGTGAGCTACTTCCATGCAGGGGGAGCCAAGCCGCAGAAGGGCAACGCCCGCTGGTCACATCGCGTGGGCGGCGTGGTCTACCACTTCGTCAGCGAGAAGCACCTGGAGCTGTTTCGCGCCGACCCGAGCCGCTATGAGCCGGCCCACGGGGGCTGGTGCTCCTACGCCATGGGCGCCTCTGCCGAAAAAGTCGAGGTCGACCCGAAGGCGTACCGCATGACCGACGGTCAGCTGCACCTCTTCTTCAACACCTGGTATGCCGACACCCGGGATGACTGGGACGAGGACACGGCCCGGCTGAAAAAGAAAGCCGACAGCAACTGGGCCAAGATCCTGGAGAAAGAGGCCTCTGGTCGCTGAGTGAGGGGCCAGTTCTTCCCCGGTTCGGCGATCCCGTGAGATCATGCCGGGGTGAACGCCCCGCTCCTGTCGATCTTGTTGCCCAGCTACAACGCCGCGACGACGTTGCCGGCCTGTCTGGCATCCATCGAGCGACAGACCGAGAAGCGTTGGCGCTGTGTCGTCGTCGACGACGGCAGCTCTGACGAGAGCGCCAGCGTGGTGCACAGCTTCGTCGCCCGAGATGATCGGTTTCGTCTGTTGTCAGCTTCTCACCGCGGCCTGGTGGACGCCCTGTTGCTGGGAGTGAGTGAATGCTCGGGCCGGTACATCGCGCGCATGGACGCCGATGACGTGATGCGCCGGGACCGCCTGGCCCATCAGCTGCACGCGCTGCAGATGGACACATCGCTCGCTGCGGTGGGCTGCCACGTGCGCTTGTTTCCCAGGCGAGCGCTTACCGAGGGCATGGTGCGCTACGAGTCCTGGCTGAACAGCATCCGCTGCCCGGACGACGTGCACCGCAACGCTTACGTGGAGTGTCCCGTGGCCCATCCCTCGCTGATGATTCGTCGCGAGGTCTTGCAGAAAGTGAACTATCGCGACCGCGGCTGGCCCGAAGACTACGACCTGATCTTGCGCCTGCTGGGCGAGGGGCACCGGGTGGGCATGGTGCCTCGGCGGCTGCTCGGCTGGCGCGATTCGGAGGCCAGGCTCTCGCGGACCCACGAGCGCTACGCGCAAGAGCGCTTCACGGTCTGCAAGGCCGAGACCCTGGCACAAGACTTCTTGCGCGGCGCCAAGGATTACGTGCTGTGGGGCTACGGCGAGACGGGCAAGGCCCTGCGCGCCGCGCTCCTGGGCCACGATTGCCAGCCCTCGCACATCGTCGAGCTGCATCCCGGCCGGCTGGGCAACGCCATTCACGGCGCGCTCGTGGTGTCGCCGGATGCCCTGGCGCAGCTGCTGCCTCGCAAGATCGTCGTCTCCGTGGCGGGCGAAGAGGCGCGAGCCACCATTCGTGCCGTGCTCGTGGGCCTGGGCCTGAGCGAGCTACGAGACTTCGTCATGGCCGCCTGAGCAGGCGCCCCGCTCAGGAGGGCGGGTGGCTCAGCACCAGGGCGTTGTCCATCATCTCGCGCAGCCTGAATTTTTGCACCTTGCCCGAGCCCGTCAGGGGGAAGGCCTCGAAGTGCTTCCACAGCTTGGGGATCTTGAACGACGCCACCCGGCCGTGGAGGCAGTGGGCGAAGTCGATGGGCACCAGCTGCTTGTGGGGCTGCAGCATGACGGCGCAGCCCACCTCTTCGCCGAAGTGCTTGTCTGCCACACCGATCACCGCCACGTCGATCACGTCCGGGTGCTCGCGCAGGATGTTCTCGATCTCTGCGGGCGCGATGTTCTCCCCGCCGCGAATGATGATGTCCTTGGCTCGGCCCACGATGTAGAGCAGGCCTTCTACGTCTCGCCGCGCCAGGTCGCCCGTGCGCAACCACTGACCGTCGACAACGGCCAGGGCCGTGGCCTCCGGGTCGTTGAAGTAGCCGAGCATGATGTTCGACCCGGAGAGCCACAGCTCGCCTTCCTCTCCCGGGGGGACGTCGACGCCGCTCTCAGGGTCGACGATGCGCACGGAGACGCCGGGCAGGGGGCGGCCCAGGCTGCCGCAGCGCACGGACAGGTCGTCTTCAGGATTGGTGCCCGCTACGCCTGGAGCGGCCTCGGTCAGGCCGTAGGCGATGCACATGCCGTCGCAGTGCAGCTCGTCGATCACCGCCCGCATGAGCGGCTCGGGGCACGGGGCTCCGGCCATGAGGCCCGTGCGCAGGGAGCGGGTGTCAAAGCGCGACCGCTCGGGGTGGGCCAGCAAGGCCGAGAACATGGTGGGCACGCCGTGGATGATGGTGCAGCGTTCTTGGTCGACGAGCCGCAGCACCTGCTCTGCATCGAAGCCCGGCAACACGGCGATGCCCACGCCGTAGCTGTAGCTGCCCAGCACGGCCACCACGCAGCCGAAGCAGTGAAACAAGGGCACCATCAGGCAGGTCTTGTCGTCGCCGGTGAGCCTGATCTGGTCGCCCAGCTCCCAGGCGCTGGAGAGGATGTTGGTGTGACTGAGCATGACGCCCTTGGGGAAGCCCGTGGTCCCCGAGGTGTACTGGATGTTGACCACGTCGCCTGCGTTGCAGGCTCGCTCCCGGGCGGCGAGATGCGCGGCGCCCAGGGCATGCCCGGCAGCGACCACGTCGTCGAGGGACATGAGCGGGCCGTGGGCGGCGCCGCGCGTGGTGGGGAGCGGGCGGTCGTCCAGCAGCAATCCGTGGGGGACGGATTCGATCGGCGAGGCAGGCAGCCAGACCCGCAGGCGGATGCGCTCCAGGCCGAGCTCTCCATCGCAGAGGATGTCATCCAACAGCGCGCTGGCTTCGTTGCTGCCGGTGCCCGTGGTGTGCAGCACGGCGACGGCCTGGCTCTGACGGAGGACGTAGGCCACTTCGTCCCGCTGCAGGGCCGTGTTGACCGTGACCAGCACCGCGCCCACCCGGGCCAGGGCGAACTCGAGCGGCACCCAGTCGGCCACGTTGCCCGCCCACAGGGCCACGTGGTCTCCCGCGGCGATGCCCACGGCGATGAGCCCCGCGGCCAACTCGTCGACCCGGCCGTCGAGGGCGGCGAAGTCGAGACGCAGCTCGTGTCCCTCGCGCGCGAAATCGGGGACGACCAGGGCCTCCACGTCGCCTCGTTGAGTCGCGAGGTCGCGCAAGAGATCGCTGAGCGTGCCCTGCGGGCGGGGAGTCATGGGAGCTCGAAGCGCGGCCGGCTCGCCACGCGCAGGGTGCCGTCGCCTTCGGTGACGCTCACGGTGCGATCGACGGCCACGTTCTCGAAGACCTGGGTCGAGCCGCTGGCGGGCCAGAACACCACCAGCTTCTCGACCTGGGTCGCGGCGCCCAGGCCAAAGTGCAGCTCCAGGGGATTGCTGCCGAAGCTCCCGGTGGTGGGCAGCTGGCGGTGCACCGTGCGCCGGGTCGCGCCATCGATGATCTCGGCCGAGACCCGGGCGCCGAAACCGTCCCGGTTGCTGGTGACGCCCTTCAGGTCGATGGCCAACCAGTGCCTGCCGTGCCCCGGGTTGCGATACAGGGCGTCCCTGAAGGCGTCGCCGGTGTAGGCCCCGCCCATCTGCTCGAAGACGTCCTGGTCGCCGTCGTTGTCGATGTCGGCGAAGGCCACGCCGTGGCCCTTCTGCAGATGACCGAAGCCCCCGGCAGCGGTCACGTCTTCGAAGCGCTCGCCAGCGACGTTGCGGTACATCACGTTGGGGATCACGGCGGTGTAGCTGGGGAAGCCCGTGCCCAGGTAGAAGTCGAGCCAGCCGTCGTTGTCCAGGTCGCCCAGGTTCGTGCCCATGGTGGTGACCAATCGCTCCAGACCCACCGCTGCGGTCACGTCGTCGAAGGATCCGCTGCCGTGGTTGCGCAGCAGGCGGCCCGACTCGTGCTCGTGGTCGAGCCCGAGCCAGCTGGCCGCGACCTCCTCCATGTCTTCGACGTAGCCAGCGCAGTAGATGTCGAGATCGCCGTCGTTGTCATAGTCCCAGAACCAGGCGCCGAAGCTCATCTCGGGGCGCTCGGTGTGGGCCACGTCAGCGATGTCAACGAACGTGTTCTCGCCGTCGTTGCGGTAGAGCCTGTTGGCGGCGAAGAGGTTGCTGACGAAGAGGTCCGGGTCGCCGTCCCCCTCGATGTCACCCCAGGCGGCGGCCTTGCCGTAGCGGTTGTTGGCCACCCCTGCGGCGCCGGCCACGTCGACGAAGTGGGCGCGACCGTCGTTGTTGAAGAGCTGCGAGGGGAAGTAGCTTCGGGCCGTGTCCTCGTTGGCGATGTAGAGGTCGAGGTCGCCGTCGCTGTCGTAGTCGGCGAAGGCTGCGCCCTGGGTGGGGTAGGCCTTGTCCCCCAGGCCGGCGGCGAAGGTGACGTCGGAGAAGTTCGCGGCGCCGTCGTTGAGCAGCAGCGAGTTGGGATGCATGCCCAGGTCGTCGAACCAGGCCCCGCGCAGCACGACGATGTCAGGGTCGTCGTCGTTGTCCACGTCGGCGTGGAGCATGTTCAGGCCGCCGAAGAATCCGCTCAGGCCAGCGTCGGCGGCCCGCTCGGTGAAGCTGCCGTCGCCGTTGTTGGCAAACAGGTGCATCTCGCCCTGGTAGTCCCAGGTGGAGGTGAGCACGTCGGTCAGGCCGTCGCCGTCCAGGTCTTCGAGCACGGCGCCGCCAGAGAGATTGAGCGTGTCGAGACCGGTCGCGCTGGAGACGTGGGTGAAGCGGCTGAACTCTGCCCCCGGCAAGAAGTGCTGGGGCTCGATGCGCTGCTCTTCGGGGACGTCGTCGGGCCACTGGCCCAAGGTCATGGCCGCGATGTTGAGCAACCAGCGGGCGGTGAGCACCCGGGTCTCATCTCGCTGGGGATGGTTCAAGAACGCGCTGAACGCCTCGAGCGAGCGGGTCGACCCCAGGGAGTCCTTGTGGATGCCGTCCCCTTGCAGGGGCGCCAGGCAGGACTCGCCGGTGCGGCAGGCCACGCAGTTGGCGTTCTCGGCGTAGCGCAGCCAGGCCAGCCCGTTGTAGAAGTGCAGCAAGGCGGCGAGGCGGCCCCGGTCGTCTGGCCCTACGGCCTCGAGCACCTTGCCCGCGGCGTCTAGCGAGGCCAGGGCCTCGTCGGTTCGTCCCAGGCGCAACTGATCGGCGGAGATCTGCGCGTGCAGGCGAAACGTCCTGCGCGGGTCAGCGGTGTCGTCTCGCCTGGCCAGCTCGGCCTGCAGCTTGAGCAGCTCGCCATCCCCCAGAAAGCGGTTGTCGTGCATGACCCACTCTGCGATGCGGCGCAGCTCGTCGCGCATGCGCTCGTGCCCCTCGGCCAGGGCGTCCACGGCGGTGGGGATGCCTGGCTGCGCAGAATCGAGGTCAGGTTCGCAACCCAGACAGAGCAGGCACGACACGAGCATCGCCACCACGGCGGACCCGCCTCTTCTGAACGGGGTGGGCTGCAGAGCAGGCACGGGCGAGTGGGGCGTCGCGGTCATGGGCTGATGGTAACGTGCGGGCCATGAGCGAGAGCGTCGCTGTCTTCGCGCCGGGCCGGGTCAACCTCATCGGCGAGCATGTCGACTACGCGGGAGGCCTCGTCCTGCCCATGGCCATCGCACAGGGGACGACCCTCACCGGCGAGCGGGGCGGCCGCTGGGTCGAGCTCACCTCCAGGGCCTTGGGTGGCTCGGCTCGCGTCTCCCTTGATGATGTGGGGCGCGATCACCCAGGAGAGCGCTCAGGAGCGCAACCGGGCGGGCCCCCGTGGGCTGCGCACCTGGCCGGCCTGGTCGCGGCGCTTCGTCCTGCTACGGGCTATTGCGGCGTGATCGGTGGCGATCTGCCCGTGGGCGCCGGGCTCTCGTCGAGCGCTTCGCTGGGCGTGGCCCTGGCTCTGGCCACGGGCTTCAACGGGACACCCCTGCAGTTGGCCCGTGCCGTCATGGCCGCAGAGGCTCAGGCCCTCGGGGTGGCTTGCGGGCTGATGGACCCTCTCGTGGTGGCCGCCGCTCATGCCGGGCAGGCCTTGCTCATCGACTGTGCCAGCGAGGCTTTCACTCCCCAGCCCGTGCCGCCGCGCTGGTGCTTCTGGCTCATCGACACGGGAGTGCGCCGAGACCTGGGCCAGAGCGGCTACGCCGAGCGCCGCAGTGAGGTCGAGGCTGCCCAGGCTCGCATCGGGCCCCTGCGTGGTGCGTCCCTTGCTGACGTGCACCGCCTGGACGACCCGCTCTTGGCCCGGCGAGCTCGCCACGTGGTCAGCGAGATCTCACGGGTGCATGCCTTCGTGGGCGACATGCAGAGTGAGGACATGGTCAGCGCTGGCGCCTTGCTCGACGCCAGCCACGAGAGCTTGTCCTGCGACTTCGCGGTCTCCACTCCCGAGCTGGATGCCTGCGTTGCCCATGTCCGGGGGCTGCCCGGGGTCGCGGGTGCGCGGCTCACCGGCGCAGGCTTCGGTGGCTTCGTGTTGGCACTGGCTGCGCCGGGCACCCAGCTCCCGGGGTTCGCCGTGCAGCCCAGCGACGGCGCAGGCCTGGGCTGATCAGTTGACCGACGACTGGGCCCAGGACTTGGCCTCCGTCGGCCTGTCCCAGGCTCGGTAGAGTTCGACAAGCCTGCTGGGGACGACCAGATCGGTCTGCTGATGAAAGAAGTCCGGGTCGCCTTGCAGCACTTCCCAGAGGTCGAGCAACACCTGCTCGGCCTCGGCCAGCTGGCCGCTGCGGGTGAGCACCGTGCCCAGCTTGGCCCGTGCGCTCAGGGCCATGAGCCCGTCGCCGTCAGCGAGGGCAGCTCGCCCCGCGATGACCGTGCGCAGCAGCTCTTCGGCCCGGTCGAAGTCGGCGGCGTCGAGCAGCGCCACGGCCAGGTTGTCTGCGGCCTGCAACGCAGAGGGATGGGCCGCGCCGTTGCGCTCGGTGAAGATCGCCAGCGCCTCTTCGAAACAGACGATCGCCCCGGGCACCTGGCCCATGTTCAGCAGGCAGCCACCCTTGCTGGTCAGGGTCACCGCCAGCAGGGGGTGCTGGGGCTCGAGCACGTCCCGGCGAATCTGCTCGGTCAGTTCGAGCACGCCCAAGGCCTCTTCGAAGTTGCTGCTCTTCAGCAGGAACGACCCGACCATGCTGGACAACTCGGCGATGAAGGCGCGATCGGGTGGCTCCCGTTGTAGCTCGACACCGATCATCTCTTGCAGCTTGCCCACCACGTCGGCGTTGGTCTCGACGAAGCGCAACATGCCGAAGTACAGCAGCTGGGCGCGCATGAAGACCGGGTCGTCTTCGGCGTAGTGGCTCGCCAGAATGAGCCGCGCCTCTTCCATCTTGGACAACGCCTGGAGCATGTCCCCCTGGCCCCGGTCGAGCTGGGCCCACGACTGCAGGATGGTCGCGACTTTTTTGCTCTGCTCACCATTGAGCGCCCGCGCATCGGCCAGGGCTTCGGCGAAGAGTTCTTCGGCTCGACCGGGATGTCCTTGGCTGCCCTCGGCCCTGGCCAGCAGGTAGACCACCTGGCAGAGCGCTGCGTTGGGGCCCGTGGCTGCCGGGTCATGGAGCTGGCGACGGAGGGCCAGGGCTCGATCCAGCAAGGCGCTGGCGGTGCTGTAGTCGGCGAGTGAAAGGTAGACATCACCGAAGCCTGCCAGCAGCGTGGCCCGCACCTCGTCGTCTTCGACTCCGGCGATCTCGTCTGAAGCCCTGTCGAGAGCCCCGCGGAGGGTCAGCTCGGTCCCGTCGAGCAGGGACCGGTCAGCGGGAGCCAGAACCTGCTGATGGTAGAACTCTGAGGTCTGCCGCAGCTGGTCGAGAGATCGCTGGGTCAGGGCGTGGGCTGCTTCGGTGGCGAGCTGTGCTTCGCGAGCGTCGTCTCGAGCCAGGATCGCGTCGGCCTGGGAACGCTCGGCAAGGGCTCTGTCTGCTTTGGCCTGGTCTTCTGCCGCCCGGGCCAGGTCTCTGGCCTGCAGGGCGTCTTGTCGTTCGCGTTGGGCTTCTGCGTGCGCTGCCAGCGCCACCTGCTCTGAGTCGCTGGCTCGTTGCTCTGAGGCCTGGGCCTGGATCGCCGCGTTGATGCTGATCGACGTGGCAGCCACGAGCGCGACCAGGACCACCAGGCTCGCCGTGACCAGGGCCCGGTTGCGCTGGGTGAAGCGGGTCACCTGATAGACCAGGCTCGGGCGCCGGGCCGTAATGGGCAGGGCGTCGAGATAGCGCCGCACATCGCCTGCCAGGGCCGACGCGGACACGTAGCGTTGGTCCCGGTCCTTGGCCAGGGCCTTGGCCGCGATGATCTCCAGGTCTCCCGCCAGGCGCCGATCGAACGTGCTCAGTCTCGGCGGGCTGCGCTGGGTGATCACCTCGGCCGCCTCGGGAACCGACAGGCCGCTCACGTCGTAGGGTGGCTGCCCGGCGAGCAGCTCGTGGAGCACCACACCCAGGGCGTAGACATCCGAGCGTGTGTCGACCTCGTCGGGGTCCGCCAGGATCTGCTCCGGGGACATGCAGCTCATGGTGCCGATGATCTGCCCGGCCACGGTCTGGGCGCTGACTCGACCCGCGTCACGGTCGCTCAGCCTGGCCACACCGAAGTCGATGATCTTCGGTTGACCTTCGGCGTTGACCAGGATGTTCGCCGGCTTCAGATCGCGGTGGAGCACGCCCCGTTGATGTCCGTGGTGCACCGCATCGCAGACCTCGGCGAAGAGCGTGAGTCGCTCCCTGCGCGAGAGGGATTGAGCGACCACATAGCGGGTGATGGGACGGGCGTGGGGCACGTACTCCATGACGATGTAGGGCACCTGCCCGCGCTCGTCCTCGGGCAGCACGGCCGCGTACAGCTGGGCGATGCCCCGGTGGCGCAGACGGGCCAGGGCTTCGGCCTCGAACTCGAATCGCCTGCGAGACGCCTCGGAGCCCACACCCCAGCTCATGACCTTCAGCGCGACGGTGCGGCGGGGGCGCTCCTGCTGGGCTTCGTAGACCGTGCCCATGCCTCCGGAGGCGATCTCACGAACCAGGCGAAACGGGCCGATGTTCGCGGGCATGTGCGCGCCGGGAGCGGTCTGGGTGTCGCCGTGGGCCGAGGCCGGGCGAGCGATGGGTGTGGTCCCCAGCAGGCCCGTGTCCATGGTGCTGTGGTGCTGCAGCAGCTCTCGGACCTCGGCGACCAGCACGGGGTCAAGGTCTTGTCCGTCGAGCCAGGCCTGCCGGGTGCCCGGCTGTTCGGCCAGTGCGTCCCAGAACAGCGCTTGCACGACGGATGTATCAAGCGCGCCGGAGTCGTCGTCGGCGCTGGTTTCATCTGGGGTCAAGGCGGGGGGGCTCGCAGAGGCTACGGGGCCAGCATAGCTTGCTCGGGGCCCGCCCCGCCCGGCGGCTTGTGGCTCTGCCCGTCGCCGTGATCCATGATGGGCGTCAACCAGTGGAGAGGACCGACCATGGCCGAAAGAGCTGTTGAGGGCGATCAGGGCGAAGCGCGCCGCCTCTGGGCTGTGGTGGCCCTGATCTCGGTGGCGGGCTGCGTGGTGGCCTGGCAGTTCGTGGCCCCGCCTCCCCCCGAGCGCCTGGTTCTGGCGGCGGGGGGGGCTCAGGGTTCGTATCTGGCGTTCGGCAAGGAGCTCGCCGAACAGATGAGCGTCCACGACCTGACCGTCGAGATCCGCGAGACCCAGGGGTCTGTCGAGAATCTCGAGCTGCTCGCGGCGGGAGAGGTCGACCTGGCCTTCGTGCAAGGTGGCCTGGTGGGCGCGGCGCCGGCCCGTGAGGCGGGCGACGGCCTGGTGGCACTGGGCAGCCTGTTCTACGAGCCCTTGTGGATCTTCCATCGCAGCGACGTGACCTTGGCCAGCCTGGCAGACCTGGCCGGGCTGCGGATAGCCGTGGGCATGCCCGGCGGCGGCACGCGCCCCGTGGCCAGCGCCCTGTGCCTGGCCAATGGCGTGGGCCCGAGCGACGCCCAATGGATCGAGAAGCCCGCCGCCGAGTCCGTAGAAGACCTGCTGGCGGGCACGGTGGACGTGCTCTTTCTCGTGACCTCGGCGCGCTCCCAATCGGTCCGTCGCCTGCTCACTGCCCAGGACGCGGGTGTCTCTCTCTTCAACGTGGAACGGCACCTCGCCTACGAGCGCAACTTTCGCGCCCTACGTCACGTGGTCCTGGCCCAGGGTCAGCTTGACTTCGCGCGGGACGTACCAGATCACGATGTGGACCTGATCGCGCCCGTGGCCATGTTGGTGGCCGATGAAGAGCTCCACGCCGCGTTGATCCCCATCTTGATCCAGGCAGCAGAGTCGGTCTTCGGCCGAGGCGGAGTGTTCGCAGCGCCAGGAGAGTTTCCGTCACCGCATTTCGTTGATCTGCCTTTGTCGAAGTACGCCCGGCGAGCCTATGAATCGGGCCCATCGTTCCTGTACGAGGTGCTGCCTTTTCGCTTGGCGGCCAGTCTGAGCAGGCTCGCGATCATGCTGCTGCCCCTGCTGACCTTGTTGATCCCCCTGCTGAAGCTGGCGCCGCCCCTGTACCGCTGGCGCATCCGCTCGAAGATCTACCGCTGGTATCGGCTGATCCGTGAGCTGGAGGGCAAGGCCGAGGCAGCCGCCACAGCTGCAGAGCGGGCCGCGGTGCAGGAGGCCATCGCGTCCATCGAAGACGAGATCCAAAAGGTCTCCGTGCCTCCTTCGTACATGGACGAGTACTACAACCTGCGCATGCACGTGGATCGCATGCGTCACGCGCTGGAGGCGGCGGGGGAGTAGGCCCACGAGCCCGGGCAGGGCGTGAGCGGGGGGCCCAGGCCGGGGGTGGTCAGGGGCCCTGCGCAGCGAGCGCTCAGTTCGGGAAGTACAGCGGTGCCGTGTCCTGCCAGCCTTCGCCTTCGAGGGCGTACATGAAGGCCACCAGGGCGTCGATCTCGGCGTCGGTGAGGTTGAGCACCTTCATCTTGGGGCTGAGCGTGGGGTTGGGGATGCCGCCCACGTTGTAGTGCTCCATGACCTCACGCAGAGTGGCGATGGAGCCGTCGTGCATGTACGGCGCGTGCAACGTGGTCTCGCGCAGGCCGGGCGTCTTGAAGGCGCCCCTGTCGACCTCGTCGCCGCTGATGGCGCTGCGGCCCTCGTCGGCCAGGGTCTGGGTGGCCTCGTCCCAGCCGACGCCCAGGTTGTGGTACTTGCTGTCGGTGAACGACGTGCCCACGTGGCAGGTGGCGCAGAGGGCCTTGCCGAAGAAGAGCTCTGAACCCAGCAGCTCTTCGTCGCTGAGCGGGTTCACGTAGCCGGGCTCTTCGTCATCGCCGTCGCGCCACTGGTCGTAGCGGGAGTTGTGCGAGACCCGGGTGCGCTCGTAGTCGGCGATGGCGTTGGCGATGCGGTCGAGGGTCACCTCGGGGTCGCCGAAGGCCTCCTCGAAGAAGGCGCCGTACTGGCCGATGTCGGCGATGGTCTGCACGGCGACCTCGTGGGTGTTGCCCATCTCGATGGGGTTGGCGATGGGGCCGATGGCCTGCTCTTCGAGGCTCGCCGCCCGGCCATCCCAGAAGGTCTCGGGATAGAAGGCGAAGGCGGCGTTGATGAAGCTGGGGGCCTTGCGTCCGCCCATCTGTCCGTCGATGCCGGTGGAGACGGGCGTGGGCTCGGAGAAGCCGTTCTCGGGCTTGTGGCAGGTGACACAGGCGATGGTGTTGTCCGCTGAGAGGCGGGTGTCGTAGTAGAGCCAGCGACCGAGGCGGGCCTTCTCGGGGTCGGGAGCCGAGGGCAGGTCGGTGAGCTGCAGGTCGTGGCCCACGAGATCGGTGGGCAGGGCGCGCACCGGGTTGTCCCCTTCGAGGGTGGCCATGGTGTAGGTGGTGTGGGACACGGCGACACAGGCGCTCAGGACGGCAGCGGCGGTGGTGGCGCTGATCGAGAGCCAGAAGGCGGTGCGGGTGGACATGGCGAGAATCCGGGGGCGGTGAGGAGCAAGCTGTGTAGCCACTGGGCCAGGCCGGTTCAAGGCACAGAATCGTGCGTTGGGCCGCTGCTGGAGATTGAGGGTCAGACCCGGGCTCATCGCTGCGTCTGTCGGTCACCCGCGCTGTGGCAGGCCGGGCTGGGAGAGTCGGCGGAGCGCTGATCATCGGCACCCGCTGGCCCGGATGACCCCCGTCCCGGCCTGCTACAGTGTGGCTTGCTCGTGGTAGCGCACCTGATCGCGACCTCGGGCGAGCCCCCTCCCCAGAAGCCCCGCGGTTGCCATGCGCGCTCTGATCGTTCGTCCACCGTCGGTCCTGGGTCGGATGAGTCGGCAGAACCTGCAGCATCCCACGAATATCGTGGGTCTGGCCAGCCAGCTGAACGCCCGGGGGCATCAGGCCACCGTGCTTGACCTCGAGGTGACCGGGCACGACGGAGCCAGCCTCGCCGCCTTGCTGACCAAACTCCGTCCCGGGCTGGTGGGCACCTCGGTGGTCACGCCCCATGTACCCGGAGCGGCTGATTTTCTGGCCCGGGTCCGGCGCGTGCTGCCGGGCGCCTTCACCATCGCTGGCGGACCCCACGCCACGGCCCTTCCCGCCGACCTGCTCGACGAGATCCCCGCCCTCGATGCGGTCTGCGTCGGCGAGGGGGATGACAGCCTCGTCACGGTCTGCGACACCCTCGACGGGGGCGGATCGCTCGACGGCATCGCTGGCCTGCACCTGCGCGACGGCGGCTTCACCGGCCCCCGCGATGTGGTCGATGACCTCGACCGCCTCGCGCCTCTCGATCGCAGCCTGCTCGACTGGTCGGCCTACAAGCGCATCGGCGGCTTCAAGGGCGTGGCCAGCCCGGGGGTGGTGCGCCGGGGCATCGAAGCGGCGCAGGTGCACCTGTCGCGAGGTTGCTACGCCAGCTGCGTGTTCTGCTCCACCAACGCGGTGTGGGGTGAGCGGGCCCGGCCGGGCATTCGTCGTCGGTCGATCGCCCAGGTGCTCGACGAGATCGACCGCCTGGTCGTCGAGCGTGGCGTGAACCACATCAACTTCGAGGACGACATCTTTCCGCCCACGGTGCGCTACCTCGAAGAGCTAGGGCAGGAGCTGATCAGGCGGCCCGTGACCTGGAGCTGCAACGCCCGGGTCGACGGTCTGCGCCGAGAGCACTTCGAGCTCATGGCCGCCAGCGGCTGTCTCAAGATCGACTTCGGCGTGGAGTCCGGCAGCGAGCGCATCCTTGAGCTGAACAAGAAGCTGGTCACCCGTGAGCGGGTCGTGTCGGTGTTCGCCGAGGCGCGGCGTGTGGGCATCCTGCGAACGGCGTACCTGATGCTGGGCAGTCACATCGACGAGCGTCCCGAGGAGGTCGAGCTGACCTGGCGCCTGGCGAAAGAGATCAGGCCGGATTACGCCACCTTCACCATCGCCTGCCCCTATCCGGGCACCGAGCTGTGGACCGAGTGCAACGGGCGAGGCTTCATCGAGAAGCTGCCCAACGGTCGGCCCGACTGGAAGCTCTACGGCTACTACCCGGGCGTGCCCCCCTGGCGCTTTGAACACTTCAGCCCCGAAGAGATGATCGCCATCCAGAAGCGCTTCCTGCGGCGCTTCTACTTCAACCCGGCGTTCATCTGGCGCGCGCTGCAGCGGGTGCGCAGCCTGCATCACCTGCGGGCGTTGGTGTCGTCAGGGCGGGACGTGACCTGGTTCATCAGTCGGCACGTGACGGGGCGGGCGGCGGCACAAGACGAGAGACTCGGGCCTTGAGCATGGCGCGAGGGGCAGCAAACAATGGGCAGGAGGTCGGCCGGTCGGGGCTCGGCCGGGTGGGACTCGACCGGTCGGAGCGGATGGGCAGAAAAGCAGGGGAACTGATCGATGAGCAGTGAGGTGACAGGCAGGGGAGCGAGCTTGGCCATTGACGGGGCGCGGCTCTACGCTTCCCTGGCAGAGCTCAAGGCCATCGGCAGCTATGTCGACGAAGCCAGCGGTCTCACCGGCGTGCGGCGCGTGGCCTTCACCGAGGCCGACGGCCAGGGGCGCAGGCAGGTCGTACGCTGGATGAAGGATGCCGGACTGACCGTGACCATCGACGGCATCGGCAACGTCTACGGGCGTCGGCCTGGTGGGGACGACGAGCTGGCCCCGGTGATGATCGGCTCCCACATCGATTCGGTGCCTACAGCGGGGGCGTTCGACGGCGTGCTCGGTGTGCTGGGCGGTCTCGAAGTGGTGCGCACATTGAATGACGCCGAGATCGCCACTCGGCGCCCGTTGGTGGTGGCGTTCTTCAGTGAAGAAGAGGGCTGTCGGTTCGGCACGGACATGCTCGGCAGCGCCGTGGCCACCGGGCGGATCGCTCTGGCCGACGCCCGCGCCTTGAGTGACAAGGACGGCCTGACCGTGGGCGACGAGCTGGCGCGCATTGGTTTCTTGGGCGACGACCCCAGCCCTCCCGCGCCCTTCGCCTACCTCGAGTGCCACATCGAGCAGGGCCCCGTGCTGGCTCGTAGCGGCGTGGACATCGGGGTGGTGCAGGGTGTGCAGGCCATCTCCTGGCATGAGCTGACGTTGGTGGGCCGCTCCGCCCATGCGGGCACCACGCCCACCGACTACCGTCGTGACGCTGGCCTGGTCATGGCCCGGGTCACCGTCGAGCTGCAGCGCATGGTCGAGTCCGGCGACTTCGGCGAGATGCGCGCCACCGTGGGGCGCGTGACCATGCACCCTGGCTCGGTGAACGTGGTCGCGGGACGGGTCGACGCCACGGTCGATCTGCGCAACCCCGACGACGCCGCCATGGCCGCCGCCGAAGCCCGGTTGTTCGCATTTCTGGAGCAGCTGCAGGCTGAGACCGGCGTGGAGATCTCCCGGCGTCAGACGGCGAAGACCGCCTCGGTGCGTTTTGATGGGTCGGTGGGCGAGCTCATCGCCCGGGCCGCCGACGAGCAGGGCTGCTCCCGAGCGGCGATCCTGTCTGGCGCGGGGCACGACGCCCAGGAGTGGGCCGCCCACACCCGGGCCGCCATGATCTTCATCCCCGGAGAACACGACGGCATCAGCCACAACCCCCGGGAGCTGTCCACCGAGGAGCAGTGCGCGAAGGGCGTGAACGTGTTGCTGTCCGTGGCCTGCGCGCTGGCGGAGCAGGGCTGACGCTGAGTGACGCGCCAAGCAACGCCCTGGTCATCGGTGCGCTTCAGCTGCGGGCCGGCAGTCCCTGCCAGTCGTCAGCGAGCAAGGCCCAGCGCTCGTGGTCCCGCCACTGTCCCGCGATCTTCAGGTAGCGGGGAGAGAAGCCCTCGTGGCGAAAGCCGAGGCGCCGCACCAAGGCCAGCGAGCGCATGTTGGCCGGTTGGATGTTGGCTTCGAGCCGGTGCAGTCCCTCGTCGTCGAACAGCCGGTCGATGACCGCGGCGAGGCCGAGGGTCATGGCCCCCGTGCCGTGGTGGGGCGCGAAAGCGTAGAACCCCAGGTACGCGCTGAGAAAGCAGCCCCGCACGATCTCGTTGGCGTTGATCACCCCGGCGATCTCGCCCGTTGACTGCGTGCAGACAAAGAAACAGCGCTGGTTGTCCTGGGTGGCGCGCTTCACGTAGCCTTCGAACAGGGCAGCGGTGTCCGGGGGCAGCACCCAGTTGCCGTGTAGCCCGCGGCTGTCTTGCACCCGGGTCAGGAACTCGTCCCGGTCGTCGAGGGCCGGCGTGCGAATGACGATGTTCATCGCTTGTTGCGGCAGGGGCTGATCAGGGTCATGGGTATGGAGGCCCGGGAATCTGTTGCCGAGAACGACGGGAGGCCGCCCCTGATCTGGACCCAAGTGCGTCAGCGCAGCGCTCGGCCGCCCAGTGTAGCGTGGGATTGCTGGGCCTGTGAGAGCGGTTCAGCCCTTCGGTCTGTGGCGGCGACCCTCCGGGCGGGGCCCTGGGACCTGTATCGTGGCCTGCCGTTCTCGAGAGCTCTCCATGACCCCGTCGCCGATCCGTCTCACTCCGTTTGTGCTGGGTGGCGTCCTCCTCGCTCTGACCGTTCCGCCCCTGATTCTTGCTGCGGGTGGTGGGGGCGAGCTGGCCCTGGGTCCGCTGCGGCTGGCCTTCTACGACCTGCCGTCGTCGGTGTTCTGCCTCCTCGGGGCGGCGCTTTGGTTGGGCCGAAGAAGCGGAGGAGCGCCAGCCGAGAGAGCCTTCTCTGCCCTGTCGTGGGTGGGGCTCTCGCTCGCCAGCCTTGTGCTCTGGTTGCCACCAAGTGGTGTCCCGGACTGGCTGGACCTGAACCCGGGTCGCCCACTCATTGCGGGCGTCCTGTTGTTGGGCCTGTCTGCCCTTGCTGGGCGCATGGGGCGTCGTCCGCACGTCGTGAGCCACCTGCCCGGCACTCTGTCGTTGCTCGTCGCGATGTTGGCAGGTGTGGTCTTGCACGGGGCCATGGTCTCGGCGGATCGAAGTGCCTTGGCCGAGCGACTGGGCAGACGTTTGGCTGCCGCGGACTCTGTAGCTGAGGGCCCTGAGCTCGGCGCGGCTCACCCGAACCTGCTGCTCATCGTCGTGGACACGTTGCGCGCGGACGCCCTTGAGGACACCGCGGGCTTGCCCTTCTTCGCCTCTCTCGCAGAGCGCTGCCTTGTGTTTGAGCAGGCCATGGCCCCTGCGCCCTGGACCGTCCCCTCGATGATGTCCTTGATGACGGGCCGTTACCCGTCGTCGCTTGATCCCGTCGGTCGCGGTCGTGCGTGGCCCAACGGCTTCGCCGAGGCCAGGCCCCTGCACAGCGCCGTGCCCCGTCTGGGTGAGCTGTTGTCTGCCGCGGGTTACCGCTCGGCGGGCTTCGTGAAGAACCCCTTCTTGGCTGGAGGGCTGGGACTCGGTCGTGGCTTTGATGTGTACGAGCGGGTCTTTGGCGATACGGCTGAACATGGCTCGGCCGGTCAGCTGGTCAATGCCGCCCTGCGCTGGGCCGACGCCATCGGGCGGCCCTTGGGCCATGGCGCGTCCTCGCCTGGTACCGGGCGCACCGCGGCAGCGCAAGACGGCTCGTCGTCCGCACCCTGGTTCCTCTACCTGCACTTCATGGATCCCCACGTGAACTACCAGCCCCCAGCGACGCATCTGCCAGTCCGGGCTCGAAGCTACGAAGGGGAGATCGACGGGAGGGCCTCGACCTTGCATCGCATGATCGCTGCTCAGCCAGAGCCGGTCGCCGCGGACGTGAATCAACTGAAGGACCTCTACGCAGGTGAAGTGAGTTATCTCGACGAACAACTCGGCCGTTTGTTCGACGGGCTGGGGGCCAGAGCCCTTCTGGGCGCTGACACGACGATTGTCTTGACCGCCGACCATGGTGAGCAGTTCGGCGAGCATGACGGGTGGTTGCACGGCGACATCCACAGGGAGAACGCGCGGGTGCCGCTGATGTTACTGGGCTCTGATGTTCCTTCCGGAAGGCGCAGTGACCCCGCCAGTCTCGTCGACCTGCTGCCCACCCTGGGCCACCTTCTGAACCTGCCAAGTCTTTCTGTGGGCGATGGGCGTAACCTCCTGGCCCCCGGCGCGTCGAGTCACAGCGAGGCGGTGCACACCGAGTACGGCGAACAGATTCGGCTCACCGGGCCCCGCTTCAGTTTGCTGGTCAACGCCGAGGGGCAGGCCAGCTTGTACGACTTGCAAGCAGACCCAGGAGAGACAGTGGATATCGCAATACACCACGCTGACGTGGTCGCCGAGATGTTACAGACCATGGAGGTCCACAGCACCCGGCCACCTCTGGACTTGCCTGCAGACGAGAACGATGTGTCCGCTGGAGCCAGGGTCGAGGTCGAGCTGGACACGGAGGCCCTGCGGGCCATTGGCTACATCGATGGCTGATCAGCGCACCGTGAAGATCGCCTGGTCGACTGACCCTCATTTCAACTTCGTGGGTCGGGCGAAGGTGCGCGCCTATTGCGCAGAGGTGGCGGACAGCGGAGCCGAGGCGTTGCTGCTCGGCGGCGACATCGCCGAGGCGCCCAGCCTCGAGAACTGGCTGCGCTTCATCGCCGACCAGTTGGAGCTGCCGGTGTACTTCGTCCTGGGCAACCACGACTACTACGGCGGTTCGATCGCTGAGGTGCGGCGGCAGGTGGAGGCGATCGACCACGAGCGGCTGATCTATCTCGATGAGTCGGGGGTCATCCCCCTTTCGGAGACTGTCGCCTTGGTGGGTAACGGTGGCTGGGGCGACGGGCGCATCGGCGACTTCGCCGGGTCAGAGGTGATCCTCAATGACTACGTCATGATCACCGAACTTCGCTGCGCCGGGTCGCCGGGCGAGCCCGAGAACCCCCTCTCCGGGTGGATGCACAAGGGCGCCCTGGCGGCACGGCTCGGTCAGCTGGGGGACGAATGCGCGGCGAAGCTGCGGCCCGCGCTCAACGAGGCGCTCACAGGCTTCGAGCACGTGGTGGTGCTGACCCACGTGCCTCCCTTCAGGGATGCCTGCTGGCACGAGGGCCGCTTGTCCGGGGACGATTGGCTGCCCGGCTTCACCTGCCAGGCTGTGGGCGATCTCCTGAGCGAGCTGGCAGGCGCCCACCCACAGCGCCAGGTCACTGTTCTCTGCGGACACACCCACAGCGACGGCCGGGCGAGCCCGGCAGCCAATCTGCGCGTGCGGACGGGAGCGGCGCGGTACGGCCACCCGGCGTTCGAGCTGCTGGAGTGGTGACGGGCTCTTGCGGACTTCGCCTGCAAGCCCGTGGGCAAGGTCGAGTTCACCGAGCTGGCCCGGGCAGTCGACCCGGCCATCGAGACCCGCTGCGTGATCTGCCCGCCGGACAAGCACCATGAGGGCCCCTGGTGCGCCTGGGAGTTCACCTTGTCGGCAGGGCTCTGATCTGCCGATCACGCCTCAACCGCGCTGGCCAAACGGCCTGTCTCAATAAATAGCGCAGTCAATGGTTGACTAATCATCTAAAAAGAGGGAGGGTTGAGCGCATGAATGCTCATCCCGAACGGCCCGATCAGGACGGCCAGTAGCGGCGTGAGCGATCGCCTCTCACCCTTCCCTCTTTCTTCTTGGATGAATAGATGACTGGTCAAGCAATAACTCTGCAAGCCGACGACGGCAACGGTCTGAGCTGGCGGGCTCTTCTGGCGACCGACCGTTCTTACGCGCCCCTTGCCCTGCGGGTGACCCTGGCGGTGGTCATGCTGCCCCACGGTGTGCAGAAGGCCTTCGGCTGGCTTGGAGGCTACGGTTGGTCGGGCTCGATGAACTTTCTCACCGAGTCCATGGGGCTGCCCGTGATGCTCGCGGCAGGGGTGATCCTGCTGGAGGTCGTGGGCCCCCTGCTGCTGCTGGTGGGCCTGGGCACCCGGGCGGTCGCTGCGGCTTTCATGGGCCTCATGATCGGAGCTGTGGCCACCGTGCACGGCGCCCACGGCTTCTTCATGAACTGGTCCGGCAGCCAAGCTGGTGAGGGTTTCGAGTACCACCTCTTGATGATCGGTGTGGCGCTGGGCCTGGTGCTGCAGGGTGGAGGCCGTGGCTCCGTCGACTCCCTGATCACCCGGAACTCGGAGGCACCATGATCACCAAGCGCCCGTCCGCAGCCCGGGGGCACGCAGACCACGGCTGGCTCGACGCCTATCATTCTTTCTCGTTCGCTGGCTATCACGACCGCGCATTCATGGGCTTCGGTGACCTGCGCGTGCTCAACCACGACACCATCGCGCCGGCTCGGGGCTTCGGCACCCACGGCCACGACAACATGGAGATCGTGACCTACGTGATCAGCGGCGCCCTGGAGCACAAGGACAGCATGGGCAATGGTTCACGCATTGAGCCTGGCGACGTGCAGCTCATGTCTGCGGGCACGGGCGTGACCCACAGCGAGTTCAACCCGCTACAGGATCAGTCCACGACCTTGTTGCAGATGTGGGTGTTGCCGGCGCACCGTGACACCGAGCCTCGCTACGAGGAGGCGAGGTTTCCCCTGGAGGAGCGGCAGGGGGCGTTGCGGCTCGTGGTCTCTCCTGACGGACGCGACGGTGCATTGACCATCGGCCAGGACGTTCAGCTCTACGCAGGACTGCTCGTCGAGGGTGAGGCCGCGCAACTCCAGATTGACCCTGATCGGAGAGCCTGGCTGCACGTGGCCCGCGGTGCGTTGACTCTCAACGGCATGGACTTCGGCCCAGGAGACGGCGCTGGTCTGATCGGCGAGTCGCTGCTGCGGTTCGAGGGCTCAGACGACGCCGAGTTCGTGCTCTTCGACCTGCCCTGAGAGCGGGGAGTCTCACGAAGAGGCCGCCTCTCGGCCTACGCCCCTTTCCCTACTCCTCCGGTGCCGAGGGCGTATGGCCGGGTAGCCGCTGTGCTGACATGCTGAGGTCCTGTCTCAAGCGCAGGAGGATCTCATGAACACCACCCATCCCGAGCCCAAAACGGTTCCCATCAGGGGCGTGCGCCTCGAAGTGAAACTGGCTCTCAGCGTTGGCCTGCTGGTGGCCCTCTTCATGGCCGGATTCGGGCTGGTGCTCCATGGTTCGCTCGAAGGCACGATTCGCCAGCAGATCCAACACGAGGCCATCAACGCGGCCCGGACGGCGGCTCAGGCGGATCTGATCACCTGGACCGCTGCTTTCCACACCGTGGACGAGGGGCTGGACCTGGCGCAGATGCAGGCCCGTGCTGACGCCGGAACGATCGAGGAGTTTCGAGCCTATGACACCGACCCGGTGCGCCGGGAGCAAATCGCCTGGAACAAGGCCCGCCTGGGGCGAGTCCTGGGCGACGACACCCGCATCCTGGCGGTGGAGATCTTCCGCTGGAAGGACGGCCATCGCGGCGCGGTGGTGAGTTCTGTCTACCCAGGCCTGGGGCGCTCGTTCGGTGCGGAGTTCATGACCAGCAAGAACTGGCCCGCCGTGCGCATGGGCCGGGGTGAAGCCCAGGAAGGACTGCTGGACGTGGGCGAGAACAGCTGGCATGTGATCAGGGGCAGCTATCCGGTGCTGGGCCCTGGTGGTGTTCAGGAGGGTGAGGTCGCGGTGCACATTCATGCGGCAGCCATCGCCGAAGCGGCCGCTGCATTCAGCGAGAAGGTCGCCTGGGCGGGCGGCGTCTTCATTCTGGTCAGCTTGATCATCGCCTACTTGATGGCCCGCTGGCTCACCAGCCCGGTGCGCAGGCTCGCCGATGATGCAGAGGTCGTGGTGGCTGGCGATTTCCATCACCACACCCGGCCTCACAGCACGGACGAGATCGGTCAGCTGGCGCGTACCTTCGAGCACATGACCCGTTGGTTGGCCCAGGCAGAAGAAGAGGCTGACGAAGCGGAGCACGAGACCGAGGGGATTCGCAACGAGCTGGCCTTGGCTGCGGATGTGACCGCCAGCCTGTTTCCCAAGACGATGCCTGACGTGCCCGGTTGGACCCTCGGTGGTCTTCACGATCGGGAGGCGACGCCAGGCGGGGGCACCTACGACGTGCTGCGGATGCCTGACGGCAAGCTGGGCCTGGTCTTGACCGAGGCGTCGAGTGGCGGCGCACCGGGCGCCCTCGTGGCGGCCATGGCTCGCTCGACCCTGCGCTTCGCAGCAGAACGGAGCAGTGACCCGGGAGCCGTCTTGCGGGACGCGAACGGTCGCCTGGCCCCTGACCTGAGCCAGGGTCTGAACCTGGCGGTGTTGCTGGTGGTGATCGATCCGGCCACAGGGGCCGTGTCCATCGCAAACGCAGGTCACCGCCCTTTGTTGCACCTCCATGCTGCCCACGGCACGTTGGAGACGGTGTACAGCGAGGGCGTGCCCCTGGGCGCTGGCGATCCCAAGGCGTTCGACGCTGCGCTCAGGGTGGCGAAGATCAACGTCGAGCCCGAGGACACCTTGGTCATGTACGGGTCAGAGATCTCGAACCTGCCTGGCACCGATGGCGGAGTGCTGGGTGAGAAGCGGCTGGCGGCGTTGGTGAAGCAGGCGGCGCAGCTGCCCGCGGACGAGTTGGTTCAGCGGGTGGGAGCCACCTTGCGCAAGTACCACGGCGAGGAGTCGCTAGGTGCAGACGTCACGCTGATGGCCATCTGCCGCCGCTGATTCTGGCAGGTTGTACAGCGGCTGGGTCAGGCCATCGCGCCGGCCCGGCCGCCGTGTTTGAAGGCGAGAACCTGGGGCGCCCCGGGCCAGGCCGCTTCAGGCTCGGCGTACGGGTAGCTGCACGTCGAGCTCGAAGGACTCGGTGCCGTGGGCGAAGGGCCGTCCCACAAACGACTCGAAGCAGGGCTGGTCGTCGGGCTGAAAACCGCTGGCGGGCAACCAGGTGCCGAACAGCCATTGCAGGATGCGCAGCTCCAGCTCGACGTCGCCGCGCATGGACACCTGGGCCACGGTCATGGCGGGGAACTCGTAGCGGCCGATCTCGCCTTCCGGCAACACGTCGTCGACCTCCACGGCTGTGTCGTAACGGCAGTCTTCGAGCGCGGTGACCTCCGGGTCGTCCCACATGTAGCCGAGCCACTGGCCGTCGGCCTGGCCCCGAGCCGTCGCCCAGCTCATCAGGCGGTTGACGGCGTCGTGGACCACGTCTGGCCGGTAGGGTTGCAGCACGCGGATGTAGGCCACGGTGCGGGGCGGCAGCTCGCGCAGCACGACGTCGAAGCCGTCTGGGTTCTCTCCCGCGGGCAGTCGCTGCAAGTGCTGGTGTTCGGGGGACAGCTCAACGATCTGCTCCAGCTGACCTCGTCCCTGGGCTCGCCATGTGTTCACATCGAAGAGGCTGGGCGGCATGCCGTAGCGTTGCTTGAAGGCCCGGCTGAAGTCTGACGAGGACGCGAAGCCGCAGGCCAGGGCGATGTCGGTCAACGAGCGCTCGGGCGTGTGGGTCATGAACTTCAGCGCCCGCTCCACTCGCAAGCGCTTGACGAAGTGGTGCAACGTCTCGCCCATGATCGCGCGAAAGATGCGGTGAAAGTGAAACGGCGAGAAGGCCGCGGCCTGGGCCACGTCTTCCAGGCGCAGCGATCCGTCGAGATGACTCACCACATGGTCGATGGCCATGTTGACCCGTTCGAGGTAATCGATCGAGGTGGCGTCGTCGTTTCGCAAGATCTGGCAAGTCGTCCGGGGAACGGGCTGGCATGGTATCACCCACCCGGGCGCGCTTCGGACGGGCCGCCACCATCCGCCACCCACCGCCGGAAACCCATGCACATGAAGATCCTGCTCTCCGCTGCACTCGCTCTCTGCGCGACCCTGGCAGCGAACACCAGCACTCCCTCTCAGGACAAGGACACCCAGCCCATGGCACTGGGCGCCTTCTCGGTGAGTCTCGCGGTTCAAGACCTGGAGATCAGCTTGGACTTCTACACCAAGCTGGGCTTCAAGAAGACGGGAGGAGTGATGGAACAGAACTGGCTCATCCTGCGCAACGGCACCACGACCATCGGTCTGTTCAAGGGCATGTTCGAGAACAACATCATGACCTTCAACCCGGGCTGGGACTATCACGCCAAGGGGCTCGAGTCGTTTGAGGACGTGCGCAGTTTGCAGCGACGGTTGAAGGCCCAGGGCATCACGCCGGTCACCGAAGCGGACCCGGATGGCACGGGTCCCGCCAGCTGCATTCTCGTGGATCCCGACGGCAATACGATCTTCCTGGATCAGCACGTAGACGCGCCGCAGAAGTAGGCCCACCCCGTCCTGCCTTCAGGGGCCGGAGTGCTCTGCGCGGGGTTGTGGACCTGCGCAGAGTGCAGCGCTGTGTTACGAACTGTAGCGAGGGCCCCCGAAGCTCCATGACCGCCATAATGCGCAGTCATGAGTACACTTCTCGCTCGCTTACGGTCTCGTGAGCATCCGATCGAAGTTGTTGTTGTAGGGATCGGATCGATCGGGAGTTGCCTGGTTCATCAGGTGCAGCTCACTCCAGGGATGACACCAGTGGGCATCGCTGACATCCGGCTGGATGTGGCGGTGGGGTGGGCGGAGAAGCTGGGCCTCCCCTATGAGATTGTCGAGAGCACCAGCGCGGCGCAGGCGGCCATCGATCGTGGGCTCATGGCGGTGGCCAGCGACGGGGATGTGTTCGCGCGCCTGGAGCGGGTAGACGTCTTCATCGAGGCCAGCAACGCCATGGAGGCCACCGCTCGCTCCGTGCTCACCGCCCTCGACCACGGGCAGCACGTGGTGATGATGAACTACGAGGCCGACCTGATGTTCGGCCCCGTGCTGGCCGCCGCAGCCCACTCGGCTGGCAAGGTCTACACCGTGGCGGACGGCGATCAGCCCACGGTGATCAAACGCCTGGTGGACGACATCACCCTGTGGGGTTTTGACCTCGCCGTGGCGGGAAACATCAAGGGTTACCACGACCAGTACATCACCCCGCTGACCATCGCTCCCGAGGCGGACAAGCGCGGGCTGGACCACAAGATGTGCTCGTCCTACACCGATGGTTCGAAGCTGTGCGTGGAGATGGCCGTGCTGGCCAACGGCCTCGGGCTGAGCACTGCGAAACCGGGCATGCACGGGCCGCGGCTGAAGCATGTGCTCGAGATCTTCGACCACATCGACATCCCCCGCATCTACGAAGAGCAGGGCCCCTTCGTCGACTACGTGCTGGGCGCGGAGCCCAAGGGCGGCGTCTTCGTGGTGGGCTACACCGAGAGCCCGCTGCAGCAGAACACCCTCGACTGGTTCCCGCCTGAACTCGGCGACGGCCCTTTCTACCTGTTCTATCGGCCCTATCATCTGGGCGCCATCGAGGCCATGAACTGCGTGATCGAAGCGGCCCTCGATGGCAGCGCCCGCCTGGAGCCGAACTACGGCATGCGCACCAACGTGTTCGCCTACGGCAAGAAGGACATGAAGGCTGGTGACACGATCGATGGCATGGGCGGCTTCGCGTCCTACGGCTTGATCGAGAACCTCGATGATGGCTACCACGCTCGCCCGGGCCTGCCCATCTGCATCGCGGAAGACGTGCGGCTGAAGCGGGACATCCGGCGGGACGAGAAGATCTACCTGGAGGATGTGGAACATGATCCCGCGTCCTTCAACTTCGACCTCTACCGGCGGTCGGTGGAGCTGCCGCCCCGGTTCAGCGAACCCGTCGGGGCACTGACCGGGTCGAGGTGAATGGGGGACATGCCTCGACACGCCTTGCGGGCCCTGTTCGTCTGCCTCGCCAGCGTGTACCTGCTCACTGCGGGCGGGCACGTGTACAGCGGCGACGGGCACTCGATCTATCAGACGACCCGTGCTCTCGTCGAGCGGGGCGAGCTGTCCATCGACGGGGAGGACTACGTCTACGGCGCCACCGGGCCTGACGGTGAGTTCTTCAGCAAGTTTGGCATCGGGCAGTCGCTCGTAGCGGCGCCGTTGTACATGGTTGCTCGGCAGGCCGTGTCCGTGCTGGGTGCGCAGGGCATGGGCGCCTTCGCGGGGAAGTCCCCGTCAGACCTGTGCTTGCCGATCACCTACACGCTCAATCAGTTCGTCACCGCTGGCGTCGTGGTGGCGTTCTGCGCCGTCTTGATCGGGCTGGGGTTCGCCTTGTCGTCTGCGCTGATCACGGGGCTCGTGCTGGGTTTGACCACCACGCTCTGGCCCTACTCGGGCTACTTCTTGTCTGAGCCGCTGCTCGCCCTTTGCCTGGTGCTGGGTTTGCTCTTCCTGCTCAGGCACAGCCGCACGGGAACGCCCTCAACGGCCCTCGCCGCCGGGGCCTTCGCGGGCTTCGCCTGTCTGGTCAAGCTCTCGGCGGTGGTGGCGCTCCCAGCCTATCTGGTGTACGTGATGTTGAAGCTGCAGCCAGGGCGTCGGCTGAGAGCGGTGGCCTTGTTCGTGGCGCCGGTCGGCATGGCCTTGCTGTCGTTGCTGGCGCTCAACCAGCTGCGCTTCGGCGGACCCTTCGAAACTGGCTACGTGAAAGACGGTGGCCTGTTCAGCGGCGATCCCCTGCGAGGCATGGCCGGACAGCTCATCAGCCCGGGCAAGTCGGTGTTCCTGTTCTCACCGCCTCTGCTCGCCGCCCTCTTCTGGACTCGCGCTGCCTTCCGACGTTTCCTGCCTGAGGCCGTCTTCTGCGCTGCCGTTTGCCTCGCCTTCGTTGTGCTTCACGGCTCGTACCACAGCTGGATGGGCGGCTACGCCTGGGGCCCCCGGTACCTGGTGGCGGTCGTCCCCTTCGCGTTCTTCCCCGTGGCCTGTGGTCTGGATCGTCTGCTTCGTTCGGGTGCGGGTCGGGCGCTCTGGGCGGGGTTGATCCTGCTGGCGGCGGCGGGGTTCTGCGTTCAGCTACTGGGCGTCCTGGGCAACTACCACGACTACGACGCGATCTATCTGGCCGAGGTCATGCCCGACTTCGCGGGCGACTCGTGGGAGCTCATGTCCTGGTCGTTGCAGCGCTCACATCTTGCGGCCAGTCTCTACCTGGTGCAGCACGGACACCTCGATCTCTGGCTGGTGACTTTCTCCGGCGAGGGCGTGCCGATGAAGCTCCTGCTACCTGCGCTGCTGTTGCTCTGCGGGACGCTGCTGGTCTCGCTGCGCGCCCTGTGGCGAGCCCTCGCTGCGCCCCGCCCAGGGAGGATGGAGGCCTGCCCATGAGTGAGTCGTTCGGCGAGACCGAAGGCACCGCAAGCGAGACGATCGTGGTGGCGGGCGCAGGTCCCGCCGGGCTCTTCGTGGCCTGGAAGCTTGTCCAGCAGGGCCGCAAGGTGATCGTGCTGGAGCGTGAGTCGGTGGTGGGCGGACTCGCCGCCCGGGTGCGCAGGGGCGAGAACGACTACAGCTACGGCACGCACCACATGCACAGCCCCGCTCAGGAGCAGCTCAAGCCGTTTCAAGAGCTCATGGGCGCTGAGCTACTGGAGCTGCAGCGCAAGCTCGAGATCAAGTTCATGGGCCGCTTCTATCCCTACCCGTTGCGCTCCAAGGATTTGCTGCTGGGCATGCCGCCCGTCTTGATGGTGCGCTCCCTGCTCAGCCTGGGACGATCGCTCATCGCCTCGCGCTTCACGAGCGCCCGACCCGCCAACGCCGAGGAGGCGATCATCGCTCTCTACGGACGGCGCCTCTACGACGTGATGTTCCATGAGTACACGGAGCGTTTCTGGGGCATGCCGGTGGATCAGATCTCCACCACCTTCGTCGAGAAGCGCATGCCGGGCATCAACGCCATCGAGAAGTTCAAGCAGCTGCTCTCGAGGCTGGGCGCCATAGGCAAGGGCGGGCTGGGCAAGACGGCGGTGATCGGCAGCGGCGCCATGTACACCACCACCAGGGGAGTGGGGCCGGTCTTCGAGAAGATGGCCGGCGAGGTGGAGCGGCTTGGCGGTGAGGTGCGCACGGACGCCTCCCTGATCGCTGTGAAGACCGAGGGCGGCCGGGTGCGCGGGGTGGTGCACGAGTCGGCGTCGGGTCCGAGGGAGATCGCTTGCGCTGCCCTGGTCTCGACCATTCCCATCACGCATCTCGCCCGCAGTCTCACGCCCCTGCCGCGGGCCGCTGTGCTGTCGGCGTCCTCTCGACTGACGTTTCGGGCCCTCCTGGCCGTGGCGCTGGTGGTCAGGCCCAAGAGGCGCCTCAACGCCATGTTCACTTACTTCCCCGACCGCGTCTTCCACCGCCTGTCCGAGATGGGTCGTCCGGTAGCGAAGGTGTCGCCAAGCGGCGCCACGATCCTCCTGGCCGAGCTGACCTGTGATGTGGGCGACGCGCTGTGGCAAGACCCGTCGTCCATCGAGCAGCGAGTGGTGGACGACATCGTGGCCGAGGGCCTCGCCGATCGGGACGGCATCCTCGAGGTCCACTACCTGCGCACGCCCCAGGCCTATCCCCGCTACGACCTTGGCTTTGAATCGGCGCTGGAGACGTTGCAGGAGCACCTGGCCCAGATCCCGAACCTGGTGAGCACCGGGCGCCAGGGGACGTTTCAGTTCACCAGTGCCATCCCTGCCATGTCCATGGCCTGGAAGCACACAGAAGAGATGTTGGCGCGGAACGAGCGCTGAGCGGCTCCCGGTCGTTACCATGCTGCGCCCTCCCGTCAACGTGTCGCCGTGCCGTCGCCTGCCGCCCCCGAACTGAGCGAGTCTCAAGGCCCTGCCGAGACACTCGACGCTGCCCCGGTCTTCGCGCCGGCGGTGCGCCCGGTGACCATGGCCGATGTGCTGCGCCTGTGGTGGCCCCTGGCGGCGAGCTGGTTGCTCATGGCGGTCGAGCTGCCCCTGCTCACGGCGGTGGTAGGACGCTTGCCCGACGAGCGCATTCACCTGGCGGCGTATGGCTCCATCGTGTTTCCCCTGTCGCTGGTGATCGAAGGGCCGATCATCATGCTGCTCGCCGCCAGCACGGCCCTGTGCACCAACTGGGATAGCTACCGCAAGGTGCGTCGCTTCATGATCGCGTCGAGCGGTGCGTTGACCCTGGTGCACATCGCCGTGGCCTTCACGCCGCTCTACGACTGGCTCGTGGTGCAGGTCATGGCCGCGCCCCCGGAGATTCTGGAGCCGGGGCGCATGGGCCTGCAGATCATGACCCCGTGGACAGCGGCCATCGCCTACCGACGTTTTCAGCAGGGTGTCTTGATTCGCAACGAGCACGGCCGCGCCGTGACCGTGGGGACGGCCGTGCGGCTGTGCGCCAACGTGACCACGCTCTGCGTGGGCGCGTACATCATGCAGTGGTCTGGCATCGTGGTGGGCTCCACGGCCATCGCCGTGGGAGTGACCGCCGAGGCGATCTGGGTGGGGCGGCGCGTGCAGCCCGTAGTGAGGGACAAGGTGCGCAACGCACCGGCTGATGAAACGCCCCTGACCCTGGCTGCGTTCTTGCGCTTCTATGCGCCCTTGGCCATGACGCCGCTGATCACCTTGTGCATCCCCCTGATCGGCGCGTCGGCCATGGCTCGCATGCCCAACGCCATCGCTTCTCTTGCGGCCTGGCCCGCAGTACACGGCATGCTCTTCATCACGCGCAGTCTGGGCATGGCCCACAACGAAGTGGTCGTGACCCTGGTCGACCGTCCGAACGCGGTGGTCACCCTGCGTCGCTTCCAGAGGGCGCTGGCCCTGAGCACCATGGGTTTCCTGGCCCTGCTCGCCGCCACGCCCCTGGCTCAGCTGTGGTTCGAAGGGGTGAGCGACCTCGACCCCGAGGTGGCCCGACTCTGCCGCATCTGCATGGGTCTGGGCATCCTGATGCCGGGTTACGCGGTGATGCAGAGCTGGTTCCAGGGTGTGCTCGTGCGCCACCGCAGCACCAGGCCCATCACCGAAGCCGTGTCGCTCTATTTCCTGGTGAGCGTCGGCCTGCTGCAGGTCGGCATCGCCCGGGACGATGTGACAGGAGTCCTCTGGGCATTGGGCAGCTTCGTGATCGCTGGAGTGAGCCAGACCCTGTGGCTGCGTTGGCGTAGCCGCGGAGCGGTGGCGGCGTTCAGTGCTGGCGGT
>CAZIAK010000015.1:0-7087 GCA_964537035.1 uncultured Phycisphaerales bacterium
GCAGCCTACGCCGATCCGGGAGGGCCAAGCGGCAAGGCTCTCACCAAGGGACTCCAGATGGTCATTGGTGATTGAATGAAGGCCGTTCGCAGAGGGTGCGCGCGGCCCTCTGCGTACCTGATTCGAGCGGCGGGCTGTAGCGAAGGCGTATGAACCCTAAGGCCTCTGCCATGTCCGGGTTGCAGTGCAAGGTGCTTCCGCGATGGCATCCCATTCAACGACCGTTTTCCTGGTTTGGTTGACCGCTGAGTGACGGAACCGTCATCGTCGCTCTCCGTTGGCGGCGCTAGGCTGAGCGCACCCTCTGGAGGCACTCATGCTCGACCGCAGCCCTGCTGACAAGGCTCTCTTGTTGACCGTCGTTGCGCTGGGCAGTGTTCTCTGCGCAGCGTCGTCTACGGCAGCGCAAGTCGTCACCGAGAGCTACCAGCTCGAGAACGTCTGGTTGCTCCCTGACGTGAGCCACCCGTCCTCGCCGCCCCAGCAGATGTTCGGTGCCTTCGACTGGACCTACACCGTGGGTGACTTCGAGAACGGTGATGGCCAGTTCACCAGCCTGAGCCTGCCCTGGACGTCGGCTACCATCGCCAGTCTCGAGTTCACCTTCGATCTCAAGTCCATCGAGATCGTCATGCCGGGCGACATCCACGGCAACGGGCTCGACCTGACCCTGGTGCTCTCCCCCCAACTCACGTCCGGGCAGGTCTCCCCGATCGATCCCTCCAGCACCTTCGACATCGAAGTGGGCATCAGTCACAAGGGACACATCATCAGCGGCAACGTGGTGCCCGACCCCACGACGGTTTGGCTCGATCTGGGCAACGCTCTCGCTGGCGGCAACGGGTTGCCGATCCTGACCGGCAGTGGCGAGATGACCGCGATGGGCACAGTGACCCTCGACCTGACCAGCGCCCTCGAAGACTCAACCGCTGCGTTGGTCATGGGACTCGCCGAACTCAACACTCCGTTCAAGGGCGGCGTGCTCGTGCCTGCGCCGTTGTTGATCCTGGCGGGGCTGCCTACAGACCCGGCGGGGGCGTACAACCTGCAAGCGACCTGGCCTGCCGGCGTGCCCTCTGGCGTCACCAGCTACTTTCAGTTCTGGGTCACAGACGCCGGCGCACCTGCGGGCTTCTCCGCCAGCAACGGGCTCTCTGGGACAACCCCCTGAACACGACCTGAGAGGGGGTCATCGATCTGGCTGCAGCTCCCCGCTCAGCGCATCATGCGCGCGCAGTGCGGGCTCACCACGTCTGATTCTGCGACGCCCGCGCATCGCGCAGCACCTGCGCGCGCCGGGACCAGAAGCCCAGCAAGCCGCGGGTCAGCGGGTCGACGAGGCGACGATTGAGGAACACCGTGGGCGTTCCGTCCACGCCGAGGTTCTGGCCGTCTCGTACGTCTTCGGCGACGCGCAGCGCGGCGGCGGGGGACGTCCAGTCGGCGGTGAAGCGTTCGACGTCGAGGCCGAGCGTTGCGGCAAGGGCCCCGTGGTCGACATCGTCGAGCTGTCCTCGCTGCTCGTCGAGCAGGGCCTTGTACTCCCAGAAGGACTCCTGCAGCCGGGCGGCCTCGAGCGCGCGGGCAGCGGGCTCGGCGGCCAGGTGAATGGTCAGGGGGAAGTGCTTGTAGACCACGCGCAGGTGCCCGCCGAAGAGAGGCAGGATCTCGTCCGTGAGCATGGTCTCGAAGCGGCCACAGCTCGGACACTCGGCGTCGCTGTACACCACCAGGGTCATGGACGCCCCGTCGGTCGCGGCGATCTCAGGGTTCTCGGGACGCAAGCTGGCGTCGAACCGCTGCTGACCGGATTCGCTACCAGAGAAGCGTGTGTCGCTGAAGTAGGCCAGCTCGACCAGCTCAGCCTTGGCATCGAGGTTGGCCAGCAGCGCTCCCTGGGATTGCAGGGCGGCCTCGCTGGCCTGGGCGTCGAGGGCGACCCAGAGCAAGGCCCCCAGGCAGGGGCCGAGGGTCAGGACGGCCAGGGCCAGGCGCGGGGCGGGGTGGTTGGCCGGCTCGGTGGTCGCCCCATGTTCCCCCGTCTTGAGGCTGCGCACGGCGACGAAGAAGCAGCCGAACATCGCGAGGTTCGCCAAGTGCGACCCGAGGCAGAGGGGGCACAGGGCGTCGAGCTGGGTGAGCATGAGCACCGCGTAGAGCACGGAGACCACGCAGCCCACGCCCAGGCACTGCAGCACCACGCCGTTCCAGGCCGCGCGCGCGCCGCGGCACACGCCCACGAAGCCGAGCCACACCGCCAGGGCCGCGAAGTAGAGCAGCCCCAAGGCGGCGACGGGCACGCCGGTCTGCGCGGGTCCGTCGACCACGTCTGCCGGGTCGGCGGGAGGGAACACGGCCCAGCGGCTGGCCATGACCTGCCCGCAACCGCTCTCTGCGTTGCTGCAGTCGAGGGCCAGCAGTCCGCCGCCGCCAGAGAGGTGGGCGGATGTGAGCGACGCGGAGAGCGCCGCACCCGCCAGGGCCAGGATGACGGAGAGCAGCAGTGCCAGGCGGCCAGAGGCGCTCACTTCAGGTACCCCAGCTGACGCATGCGCTCGGCGACGGTGTCGTCCAGCAGGTCTTCGCCCGCAGTGGGCATGAGCGCGGTCTGGCGGTATTCATCGATGGCGTCGTGCAGCTCTCGCCAACGCTGGCCCTGCAACGGCAGGGGATTCTGTTCGCCCGGGTCGGCGGTGAGATCGAAGAGCTGTGGCGGATCGGCACCGGCGGGATCCCAGGGGCGGATCAGCTTGAGGCCCTCGGCCGACGTCACCGCAGTGAACAGGCTGGTGTTCGACCAGCTGCGCCGGTTCGAGGTCAGCGGTTCTCCCAGGGACGCCGCTCCCATGGTGGCCACCAGGCTGCGGCCGTCGCAGTCCTCGCCGCCGACCAGGCCGAGCAGCTCGAGCACGGTGGGCACGATGTCCACGTTCTCGACGGGCCCGTCGACCACCGTGGCTTGCGGGATGTCCGGCCCGGAGATGAGCAGGGGTGTGCGCGTGAGCGTGTCGTAGAGCACGGTGTTGTGGCTCATCTTGAACAGGCGCAGCAGGTTGGAGCGTGAGTCGTGGTCGAGTCGCGACGGCGCTTCGGGTTGGTCCCAAAGGCACTCGCCGTGGTCAGCGGCCAGAATGATGTAGGCGTCGTCGAGGCGCCCGGTGCGCTCCAGCGTCGAGAGGATGAACTCGACCCGGGCGTCGGTCTGGCGCACGTCCCCATCGTAGAGCGCGCGCTTCTCCGCCATGTGCTGGGCGGCTGCCTCGACGCGCCGATCGATCTCGTCTTTCGGAAGCGGCAGCTCCTGTTCTTGCAGTGCTGCGGTCAGGAGCTGCTGTCGCTCCGGAGAGACGGGGCGCGGCTCGAAGACGTCGAACTGCGGCAAGGGCTCGTAGGGGTCGTGGGGGTCGACGAAATGAAAGTACGCGAACAACGGGCGCGGGTCGTCGCGCTTGAGGGCAGGGATGATCTTGGCCGGCCCTGCCTCGACCTCGTACAGCTCGAAGCCCCGGTCGAAGCCCGTCCCCGGCGCCAGCAGGATGTTGTCCTGAAAGCCCACGCAGCGGTAGCCCGCCTCGGCGAGGCGCTCGGCCAGGGTCGGCCCGGCGGGCATGCGCACGAAGTCGGCGGCCAGGTGCCTCGATTGCAACAACGAGACCATGGACGGGGCCGTCCACGAAGACTGGGCCACGGCGTTCTCGAAGCGCACGCCTCGGGCCGCCAGCCCGTCGATGTTTGGCGAGGTCTCCCGGTCGTAGCCATAGCAGCCCAGATGGTCCGCGCGCAGGGTGTCGATGACGATCAAGATCACGTCTCGGGCGGGGCGGGGTTCGGCGGGTGTGGGGGGCTCTGAGCAGCCCCACGTCAGGAGCAGCGCGACAGTGGACAGGGCGCAGGTTGCGGTCTGCCAGGCGTGGGTGACGTTCACTGGGTCTCCGATCGAACGCTCTCTCTTGTAGCGTCTCTGGGCGCGGGCCTGAGCTGCGCTGGGGGTGCACGGTACCCATGCCTGCCACCAAGCTCCACTCGGCGTGGGCACGGCGTCCTTGCTCGCGCCACAGTCCTGAAACTGGACACCTTGCAGATCCTGCGGAATATTGGATCTGGTTGATGTCATTGTCTGCCGTCGCAAGCGTTGGCACCTCTCGGCGCTCCGCTCCCTTTCCCCACGATCGTCCTCAGGATTGCTCGTCATGTCAGGCTTCATCAAGACCGTCGTTCGCGTTGCCATGACTGCAGCTGTTCTGGGCTTCCTGACCCCTCTCGCCAGCTCGCAGGACACCTTCGTCGAGGGTTTCGGTGGGGGATCCAACCAAGGAGGTTGGCGCTGGGGCACGGGCAACGAGTCGATCGTTCCGCTCAACGGCAACCCGGGCGCGTACCTCCAGGACAACACCCTGGTGAGCTTTCGGCCGACCTTGAGCAGCCAGCCCGAGCCCGGGTCGGTCTTCACCGGCGACTACCGCACGCGCAAGGTCACGGCCCTGGGAGTCGACCTGATCACGCTCGACAAGGGCTTCGCCGTCGAATCGAACCGCTTCGTGACCCTGGCGCTGATGAACGACAACGGCACGCCACTGAATCAGAATGACGACCGGGGAGCCTACTTCGTGAGCGACCAGCTCATGCCCGACGCGGGCGTGCCCATCGACGCTCCCGCAGGTTGGACCGCTTTCGATTTCCAGGTCGACTCACAGTCGAGCGCCTTGCCGGCCGGGTGGCAGCTGCTCACCTTTGGCGCTCCCACCCTGGCCTGGCCAGAGCTCATGGCGAACGTGGACTACGTGCAGTTCTCTGCAGGCGTTCCGGGCACCATCTTCTTGATCGATTCGTGGAAGGTGGGCGCGGACAACGCCCGCATCTCCACCGCCACGTGCCAGCCTGATCTGGGCTTCAGCGGTCCCGGCACCATGGCCATCGAGGCCTGCGGTGATGTGCTGGCCACGGGCGGTACGTCGCTGCTGAGCCTGACGGGCGCGCCCGTCTCGTCGCCGGTCTTCTTCCCCATGGGCACGAGCAACCTGCCCACACCGTTCAAGGGAGGCACGTTGGTGCCCGTACCCTTCCTGCTCATCGTGCAGGTGGCGTCCGATGCTGACGGGGCCTTCTCGATCCCCCTGGCTGGCGGCCAAGGCCCGCTCAGTCTCGTGCTCCAGGCGGTCGCTCCCGACGGGTCGTTGCCCGGCGGTCTCGCCCTCTCGAACGCGCTGCAGCTCGACTTCCTGCCCTGACCAGGAGTTCTGCGGGAAGGCACAAGGCCGGTGTCCTGGCCTTGCTCCTGTCCAGCCCAAACCCATCAACCGTGAGCGAGGAACGGACGACATGCTGCCCTCCACCGTGCAGGAGTTTCGGCGCTACAAGGCCTTGGCTGAGGGCGCGATCGCTCAGGTCGGCGATCCGGATCTGCTGCGCGGACAGGGCGGCGCGAGCAACTCCATTGCCGTGCTCATGGCGCACCTCTCGGGCAACCTGCGCTCGCGCTTCACCGACTTTCTGACCAGCGATGGTGAGAAGCCCTGGCGTGATCGGGACCACGAATTCGCCGCCGCCAACCCGAGCCGGGAGCAGTTGCGGGCCACGTGGGAGCAGGGTTGGGATGTCTTGTTCAGCACCTTGGAGAGCCTGTCCGAAGGCGACCTGCGGGGCTCGGTGACGATCCGCGGCGTCTCGCTCACCGTGGTGGAGGCGTTGCAGCGGTCGCTCGCTCACCTGGCCTATCACGTGGGGCAGATCGTGCTGCTGGCTCGTGGCTTCGCGGGCGAGGCTTGGACACCGCTGAGCATTCCCCCCGGGCAGTCGAACCAGTACAACGAGAGTCCCACCTTGGAGAAGGGCCCGGCGAGCCGTGGCCTCACCAACCCTTCTCGACCTGGAGCAGAGTCATGAGGGGTCTGACTGGGGACGACGCTGAGGCCGAGTACGACACCAACCAGCGAGAGACCCTGGCCGAGGTGCCCGGCCTGCGCGTGCGGCTGTTGGCCTTGGGCCCGGGGCAGAGTGTCCCCTGGCTTCTGCACAGCGAGATTCGTGACACGTTCTTCTGCATGGACGGGCCCATGAAGGTGGCCACTCGCGACCCCGAGGCCGTGCACACTCTGGCGCCGGGGGACATGCTGGCGGTCGACCCTGGCACGGCTCACGAGGTGACCCCGGCCACGGCGGGGGGCTCCTGTCGCTTCATGATCGTGCAAGGCGTGGGCACCTACGACTATGTGCCCTTGAGCTGAAGCGCGGTCGCCGCAGAGAGTCTGCCGCTCAGCCCGGCGCAGTCGACCCGGCCGCGACGCGGTTCACGAAGGCTGCAGCGTGTGCGTCGCAGGAGGCCTGCCGCTCAACCCGGGGCTGTCGACGGGGCGAAGTCCCTGAGCACAGGCGCCGTCACGCCCTGCAGCTCCAGCAGACCCAAGGCGGCTTCGATCACTGCTCGTTGGCGCGGAGGTTCACCGGGGGTGTCGAGAGGATAGCCGTGGGGGAAGGGCACGAACAACGCCCGTGGAGGGCGCACCTTCTCGGCCACATTGCGCAGCAGCGAGAGGCACACGGTGGAGAGGCCTTGCTTCTCCAGCTCAGCGGCGACCAGACCCACGGTCTGGTTGCACATGGGTCATACGGGGACCAGCAGGGCGATGTCCACCGCGTCGGCCACCAGGGTCGCTGCCATGGCGGGCGCGGTGTGAGCGATCAGCCGCCCGGGCGCGGTGATCGAGCCCATGAGCGACAGGTGCATGGTGGCGAGCGAGCCGATCCGTCCGTCAGCCACCAGGGCCCGAGCGCCGTCGAGCGGCAACGCCAGATTGGGATCTCGATCCAACCCGCTGTGGTCAAAGCTCTCGCTGCGATGGCTCTCCACGAGATCGCCCACAGCAGCCGCGCTGGAGATCTGGCGAAAGCTCACATCGCCACCCTTCGCCGACTTGTCGAAGGGCTCCTGATCGCGGAGCGTGAGCCCGGCGCTGGAGATCAGCGCCAGCCGACAATCGCTCAACGGCTTGGGCAACGGAGTGAGCGGGACAGGATCGATCCGTCGCCAACGATAGGCCTTCAGAAACGCGCGAACGGCAAAGGAGAACTCGCTGGGATCACCCACGGG
>CAZIAK010000015.1:7187-69694 GCA_964537035.1 uncultured Phycisphaerales bacterium
AGGCCTTCAGAAACGCGCGAACGGCAAAGGAGAACTCGCTGGGATCACCCACGGGCTGACTCTGCTAGACGGAGGGTGTGGTGCGCCGGGGGGGCCGGCACACGGACTGGGATCGCCGGGTGCTCTGGGTCAGGTCCAGAGGCTGGCTGCTCCTCTTCAGTAGGTCCAGAATGTTCCGCCGCCCCGCCAGTCCCAGGATCCACCTACGGAGCGTTGTCTGCCGCCGCTAACAGTGGAGAGGTAGCCGCTAGCTGTGTTCACGTTGCCACCTGTCACCGAGCTGTAGTCTCCCGAGGCGGTGTTGAAGCCACCGCCGGAGACTGACGAGGAGGTGCCTGAGGCAAGGTTGCCTTTGCCGCCCGACACAGTCCCGGCGACGCCAGTGGCGAAGTTGTAGGCGCCACCGCTGACCGTTGAGTGGAATGTTGTGGCCGTATTCGCCAGGCCGCCAGAGACGGTCGAGTTCGTTCCGCTGGCCAGGCCTCCGTAGCCCCCCGAGATCGCGGAGCGCAAGCCGGTGGCCATGTTGAGCCCGCCTCCCGAGACCGAGCTGTGGACTCCGAAGGCTGTGCTGTTGTGACCGCCGCTGATCGACGACGCGTTGCCCGTGGCGTCGTTGGACTCGCCGCCGCTCACCGACGCGTACACGGCGGTGGCCGTGTTGTCCTTGCCGCCGCTGATGGCGCTCCACTGGCCGCTGGCTGCCTGGTTCATGCCGCCGCTGACCGATGACGAAGCCGCGCTGGCCGTGCTGCCCTCGCCGCCACTCACGGCCGACTGGTCGCCGCTGGAGGTGTTCGAGAAACCACCACTGACGGACGATTGGTCGCCGCTGGCTGTGTTCGAGAAACCGCCGCTCACGGAGGCCCGGGCGCCGCTGGCCTTGTTTCCCCGACCGCCGCTGACCACCGAGACGCTGCCGGTGGTGACGTTGAACCAACCGCCGGTGATCGTGGACTCAGCGGCCTTGGCCGTGTTGGCCATGCCGCCGGTGACGGACGAACGAGCACCTGTGGCCTTGTTGCTGCGGCCGCCAGAGACGGACGAGCGGCTGCCCGTGGCCGTGTTGAACCAACCGCCGCTCACCGAACCATAGCTGCCCTTGACGATGTTCGACTTGCCGCCGCTCACCGAGCCGAAGGCCGACCTGGCGCTGTTGTTGCGTCCGCCGCTCACGGTGGAGAAGGCGCCGGAGATGGTGTTCTCCCGAGCGCCCACCAGGCCGCCGAAGCTCGGGTGGCTGTTGGCCATGCCCAGCACGATATTGTGGGACCCTGTGCGATCATCGCCCGCGGGGTTGCCCAGCTCGTTGTAGCCCACGATCAGATTGCCCACGCCGTTCACCACGGTGCTGGCTCCGCTGACGCTGCCAGGGTTGTTCGGGTTGCCGTTCGTGGCGCCCAGGCCGCTGACCACCTGCACGTTCACGCCGCTGAAGCGAACGGTCTTGTTGACCAGGTTGCCCGCGCCGTCATCGAGCATGACGATGCTCATGGTGTCGAGGATGTCCTGCTCTTCGGTGGTGAGGGCGAGTCCGGGCGGTGGGGGTGTGCCGCCGCCGGTGCCGCCGCCGTAGGCACCTACGGTGCCGACAGAACCGGCCTGGCCGCCCAGCCCCGTGGACCCGCCGCCGATGCCAGCGATACCGCCCGGCGTACCGAGAGTGCCGTCGCTCTCACCGCGCACGCCTGGGCGTGTCACCGGGTTGGGTCCGAGAGAGACCAGTGGTCGCCCCTGGTCGTCGAGAGCCAGGGTCAACGCTTCGTCGGGGTCGAGGGCCAGGAGGCCGGCCGCCTCTGCCACGAGTTGTTCAAGGGCCGCCAGGTCTTGGCCCGCGGCGGTCTCTTGTCCTTCGGGTGTGCGCAGGTCGCGGCGGAAGCCGTTGCCCGTGGCCCAGAAGAGCACGTCCCCGTCGGTGTTGTGCAGCAGCAGCTCGTGGGCGCCCACGTGGTCGAAGTCGACGCGCTCGGCGGACAGCCCGATGCCCTTGTCGCCAAGCCCCCAACCTGTGGTGGCGACGGTGAAGTGCCCCGAGCCGTCGCCCTTGAGGGCCACGTTGTCGTCGGGCGAAACGAGGTAGAGGTCGGCCACGCCGTCACCGTCGAGATCGCTGACCAGAACATCCGTCACGGCGACGGCTGGCAGGTCTGACCGGACCTCTTCGAACAGCCCCGCGCCCCGGTTCATGGAGATGGTCAGGCCGGCGGCGCCTGTGCCGAGCATGTCAGGCAATCCGTCGCCGTCGAGGTCGGCGAAGCGCAGGGGCGGAGCGACATCGTCGACGGCGCTCACGGCTTGAGCAGCGGCCGAATCGGCCAGCAGGGCCAGTGTGCAAGTCGCCGTGGCGAGTGCTCGGCCGCAGGCGCGGCGGGTCTCAGGAGAAACCCGCAACAGCGAAGCCACAAGGGATGTCGTCATGATCGTGTCTCGTCCAACGAGGGGCCGTCCGCTGTCTTGCAGCCGGGGACGGGTTGGTCAAGGCGGCAATCCTAGCACGGTGGCCAGTGGCTCTGCTGGGCACTGCGGTGTGCTGCTCTGCGAGGTCGAGACACCGTCTCATGAGTCAGACGAGGTGCTCTGTCTGCGCTCACTCAGGCGGGAGGAACTCGACGAAACCCCAGCGCCTGGGCTTGTGCATGTTGACGGCGAACTGTGGCGTCCAGACCCAGTTGTTCTCTGGCGTCCTGGGGCGCTTGACGTAGGCGCCGTCGACGATGTCGAGCTGCCAGTGCACGCGAGAGAAGTTGATCCGCCACACCTCGCCGGGGCGAGGTGGCATGGCCACGGTGGCGTGGTCTGCGAGGGACGAATGGGGGATGGCCATCTCGACGGTCCAGCCTTCGTCGATGTCGGTGGGGTTGTTGAGGGTGCCGTGGAGGGCGACGGCGGAGCGCAGCTCGGCGGGTGTCCAGTCGATGATCGCGTGGCCGCCCTGCTGATAGGCCTTGTCGAGCTGGAGGTCGAAGACCGTGCCCATGGCGTTGATCTCGATCTCGCCATACCAGAGGCCGTCCCCTTCGGGATCGAGAAAGACCTCGAAGTCGTTGTCCCGGTAGATGATGGCGTCGTGCTCGGTGAGCGTGGCCCAGAGGTGGGGCTCGCTGAGTTCTGCGGCCACGTAGAGAAAGCCGTCGTCCCAGAGCATTTTCGTTCGAGTGGCGTGAGTCGGCAGAGGCTTCGCGGCCCCTTCGATGTCGACGAAGGGCGTGGTCCAGGGGGCGCGGCTCCAGTCGGCTTCGTCGAGGTGACCATCGATGACGAGTCGAGCGCTGGCACGGGGTGCGCTGTAGCGCGAGGGTGCCATGGGCCTGGGCGCGGCTGGTGAGAGTGCGAGCCCCGCACGTTCTCCAGCTCGCCAGGCCGTTCGCCGCCGGAGGCCGAAGCCGAGCGCGATCTGGGACATGATCTCCCGCTCGCGGGTGGAGACGTCGTCGTTCTCCAGCAAGGCCTGCAGTGCAACGAGGGGCTCAGGGTTGTCGGTCAGGGCTCGAGCCACTCGTTCTTCGAGGCGCGGCAGCGCTGTTGCTCGAAAGACCTCCGCCGCGAGTCTGTCGCTCGCAGGGGCGGCGTGCCAGAGGCGCAGGAGACCGTCCCGCCCTCCCGAGACCTTGCGCTGGCTGTCAGTGCTGATGGCGACACAGAGCACGTCACTGTCGCCGCCTTCCAAGCTGGGCTTCGGTTTCGCTGTGGCTTCATCCCAGCGGCTCTCTGCGACGTCATGAGTTGTGAGTGCGCCCGTGAGCAGGTCGACGGCCATGGGGACCGGGCCACGCTGAGACGTGGCGCGGGTCAGCAGCAGGAGGCCGTCGGGTGAGAAGGCCATGTCGGTGAACGCCAGGTCAGCGTCTCCGCACTGGCCGATCGGAGCACCGGTCGCGGCGTCCCAGAACTTCAGCTCCGTCGAGCGTTCGCTCGAGTCGTCCCAGGCAGCGGAGGCGATCAGGCTGTCATCGGGAGAGAAGCTCACCAGGCGCACGGGCTGCTTGTGGCCCTTGAGGATGAGCGCGGGCTCTCTCAGGGAATCGTCGGCGGTCACGTCGCCGGTGATCTGTGCCTGAGGCGCCGGGCCGGCGAGGCCGACCTCGTGACTGGCTGCAGGGCCAGGAGCTTGCAGCAGCGAGATGCTCAGCAGCAAAGAGGCAATCAAGGGCAGGATCATCGAGGCGTCTCCGACCGGAGCGTATCAGGACGGGTGGCGCGGCCGCATCTCTCCGGCAGCCTTGTTCAGGCCACACGGATCCGAAGATCCCTGTAGGCTGAGTGGAGAGAACCTGAGCCACCGGAAGCCTTGCGAGGAGACCCCATGCTCGCCCGATCCCTGATGACGTTGTCGCTGTTCGCGGCGCTGCAAAGCCTCGTCCTCGCTCAGTGCCAGTTCAATGAGAGCGCTGTGGCCGGTGCGGCGCAGAACGACAAGCTGGGTTCTGCCGTGGCGATCAAGGGTGAGTGGGCTGTGGTCGGTGCCCAGCAGCTGCAGACGGGCAAGCAAGGCAAGCAGGGCTACGTGGAGATCTACCGCAAGACACCGGGCGGCTGGCGCTTCACCCAGAAGCTCGCTCCCACGAACTTCGAGTTCGGGCGCGCGGTGGCCACGGACGGCAGGCGCATTGTGGTGGGTGCCCCCGGGTTCATCTCCCAGCGCGTCGAGACCTACATCTTCGACGGTTCCGAGTGGGTTGCGGAGGAGACGATCTTCAATCCTGGCAATCCGTTCGGGGTCTCGTTGGCCATCCATGATCGCTGGTTGGCCGTCGCTGACTTCATCGGCGGCCTGGGCGTCCCCATGGTCTACGTCTACGAGCACGTCGCCGGGTCGTGGGTGTTGAACGCCACCTTCACCGGCCCGACCAGCAGCTTCTATGGGCAGGGGCTGTCCCTGAGTGACAACCAGCTGCTGATCGGAAACCCCAGCAACGGCAACGGCACGGTCGACGTCTACGAGCTGCGTGCGGGAACCTGGCAGCTCGACGATCAGCTCACCCCTTCCAACCCATCGCTGTGCGACTTCGGCTGGGACCTGGCCCGGGACAACGGCCAGCTCGCGATCACCGCGAACTGCGACGAGTCGGTGGTGTTCTTCACCGAGGCCGGGAACTCGTGGGTCGAGACGGACATCGTTGCGGTGCCTCCTCCGTCGCTCTCCACCTTCTTCAGCGGCCCCGTGGTCGACCTGAGCCATGGCCTGGCGGTTGTGGGAGTGCGCGACCCGGCCTTCGCTGGCGAGGGACATGCCTACGTGCTGCGCCACGACAACGGCGACTGGAGCCTGCAGAACGAACTCTGCATTGCCTCAGGGGCCAGCAACCATGCAGACTTCGGATCGTCTGTGGCCATCGACACCTATGCCCTCGTGGGCAGCCCAGGCCAGGGTGGGGTGGGCCAGGCTTTCTTCTATCCCGTCAGCGATTTGCTGCATGGGATCGCGCCTGACAGGTAAGGGGGGCGGAAGGCAGCGATCCTCACTCCTCCAGCGGCTCGCAGAACGCCACGATGCACAACGTCGCCACTGGCCCCAAGAACACCGAAGCCAGGAACCAGTTCAGCCCGCTGCGCCCCTTGCTCTGAGCCAGGCCTGCGTTGACCAGAGCCAGAGTACCCCACCCTGCATACCAGTCTGCGTGGCCCATGGTTACCCCTTTGAATCAGCGGTGGGTTCAGCGGTGAAGAGCAGTGTGCCCTCTACGGCAGCAGATCCACCAGGTCTTCGTACGTCTCCGGGCGACGGTCGCGGTAGAACTGCCACGTGCGGCGCACCTCTTCGATGAGCTCCAGGTCCATCTCGGCCACGACCAGCTCGTCGTTGTCCTCGCTGGCCTCGGCCAGGAACTCGCCCCGGGGGTTCACGAAGTAGCTGCTGCCGTAGAACTTGCCGATGTTCCAGGGCGCCTCGGTACCGACCCGGTTCGAGCAGCCCATGAAGTAGCCGTTGGCCACGGCGTGGGCGGGCTGTTCGAGCTTCCACAGGTACTGTGAGAGACCGGCCACCGTCGCCGACGGATTGAACACGATCTCGGCGCCGTTGAGGCCGAGCGCGCGGGCGCCTTCGGGGAAGTGCCGGTCGTAGCAGATGTACACGCCCACCTTGGCGTAGCGGGTCTCGAAGACCGGGTAGCCCAGGTTGCCGGGTTTGAAGAAGTACTTCTCCCAGAAACCGCTGGTGTGGGGGATGTGGTTCTTGCGGTACTTGCCCAGGTAGGTCCCGTCGGCGTCGATGACCGCCGCGGTGTTGTAGTACACGCCCGCCTGGGCCCGCTCGTATACCGGTACGATGATCACCATCTCGTACTTCTTCGCGTACTCGGTCATCAAGTCGGTGGTGGGGCCAGGGACGGCCTCGGCGGCGTCGTACCACCGCGGGTCTTGCCCGGGGCAGAAGTACGGGCCGTTGAAGATCTCTTGCAGGCACAGGATCTGCACGCCCTGCTGCCCCGCCTCATCAATGAAGGGCAGGTGCTTCTCGAGCATGGCCTGCTGAATCTCGGCCACGGGCTTCGACTCGTCGTTGATGGGATTGCCGCATTGCACCAGGCCGGCTTTGACGATGCGTGCCATGTGAAGTCTCTCGTGGTTCGAGGGGTCGCGATCATGTGGCGGGCGCAGCGCTCGTGGCCGTCGCCCTGTTCTGTGGTGTCGTGCGTTCAGTGTGTTGTCGGGTGGCTAGACCAGCGTGCGCTGACCACCCTGATTTGCCGAGTGGTTCTACCAGCGGGCGATGACCACCTTGCGGTCGGTGTAGAAGTCGAAGGCCTCCCGGCCGTGAGCCTTGAGGTCGCCGAAGAAGCTGCCCTTGGCGCCGCCGAAGCCGAAGAAGGACATGGGCGCCGCCACGCCGATGTTCACGCCGCACATGCTGGCGTCGACCTCGTACTGGAACTGCCGCGCCGGGCCACCGCTGGTGGTGAAGATCGAGCTGGCGTTGGCCAGGGGGTGGTCGTGGATGACCTCCATGGCCTGATCAAGGGTCTCGGTCTGGGACAGGCACAGCACCGGGCCGAAGATCTCCTCGGTGGCGATGGTCATGTCCGGGGTGACCTTGTCGAACAGGGTGGGGCCCACGAACCAGCCGGGCAGGCCGGTCTCGACGCCCCGTCCATCGACCAGCAACTCGGCGCCTTGTTCGACGCCCGTGGCGATGTAGCCCTCGACCTTGCCCTTCTGAGGCTCGTTGATCAGCGGGCCCATGAAGATGCCCTCCTGGCTCCCGTCGCCCACGGTCACCGCGTTCAGGTGACCGGGCAGACCTTCGCGGAGCCACTCATGGGCATCGCCCACGGCGAGGATCACCGCCGCCGCCAGGCAACGCTCGCCGCAGCAGCCGAAGGCCGAATCGGTGATGGCCTTCAGGGTGAACTCACGATCGGCGTCGGGCATGACCACCAAGAAGTTCTTGGCGCCGCCGAGGGCCTGCACCCGCTTGCCCCGAGCGCTGGCCTCCCGATAGACCAGCTCGGCCACCGGGCTGCTACCCACGAACGACACGCCTTCGATGTCCGGGTGCTCAAGGATCGCGTTCACCGCGGCCTTGCCACCGTGGACCATGTTGAGCACGCCCGCCGGGAAGCCCGCCTCATCAATGAGCTCGAACAGCAGCTGCTGGCTCAGGGGCGTCTGCTCGGAGGGCTTGATCAAGAAGGTGTTGCCGCAGGCCACGGCGAAGGGGGCGAACCAGAGCGGCACCATGGCCGGGAAGTTGAACGGAGCGATGGCCGCGAACACGCCCATGGGCTGGCGGATCGAGTAGCTGTCGATGCCCCGAGCGACGTCTTCAAGAGCCTGTCCCATCATGAGCGACGGCGAGCCGCAGGCCACCTCGACCATCTGGATGCCTCGGCGCACGCTGCCCATGGCCTCGGCGAGATTCTTGCCGTTCTCCTTGGTGACCATGGCGGCCAGCTCGCCGGCGTGCTTCTCCATCAGCCCCTTGAGCACGTAGAGAGGTTGCACCCGATCGACCACGGGGGTGCGGCGCCAGGCAGGGTAGGCCGCTCGTGCCGCCGCGACCGCCGCATCAACTTCGGCCGCGCCGCCCATGGGCACGGTGGCCAAGGGTTCGGTGGTGGCCGGGTTGCAGACGCTGTAGGTCTCGGTCGCGTCCGAGCTGACCCAGATGCCGCCCACGTAGTTGTTCAGCCGATCGTTCGACATCGAGCAGAGCTCCCTCAGTGTTGGATGGGTCAGCCTCTTGTCGGATGACCGCTGCATGGCGCGCCCCTCGGTCGCTGGCTGAGCTCAGTCTGAGCAGGTCAGCGCCGGAGGGGCGAGGGGAGATCGTATCGCGCCACGTCGGGGCAAGCCAAGGTGCGAGCAGAAGGGAGAGTCGATCGAAACGGTCTCTGTGGTTACGCTCGTGGACCGAACCATGCCAGACGACAACCTCCCAAGTCCCTCTCCCACCTTCGTGGGCAGCAGCCCGGCCCGTCCCGACGGTCTGGACAAGGTCACCGGCCGGGCCCTCTTTGTCGACGACATCGTCGTGCCCGGTTGTCTCCACGGGGCCACAGTGCGTAGCCCCCATGCCCGGGCACGCATCGTGAGCATCGACGCCAGCGCGGCCGAGGCCGACCCAGGCGTGGTCTTTGTCACCGCGGCGGACATCCCCGGCCCCAACGTGCTGGCCATGATCGAGAGCGACTGGCCGATCCTGGCGGACGAGCTGGTCGAGCATTGCGATCAGGCCGTGGCCCTGGTGGCCGCGCCCACCCGCGCCCGGGCCCAGGCCGCGGCGGCGCTCGTGCGGGTCGAGTACGAGGTGCTGGCTGCGGTGCTCGATCTGGAACAAGCTCACGAGCTGTACGAACACGCAGCCGGCGACGACGGGGCGGTCGCCACCCGCGTGCTCTCAAGCTGCGACGTGAGCCATGGGGACGCCTCTGCAGCCATGAAGACTGCGCCCCACGTGATCGAGGGGCTCTACCGCACCGGCGCGCAAGAGCACGTCTACATCGAGCCCCAAGGCGTCATCGCCACGCCCACGGGCGACGGGGGCATCGACATCATGGGCTCGCTGCAATGCCCCTACTACGTGCACGGCGCCCTGTCGCCGGTGTTCGGCGAGGGCAAGGTGCGCGTGCGTCAGGCTGTGACCGGTGGCGGGTTCGGCGGCAAGGAAGACTACCCGGACATCATCGCCGCCCACGCCGCGCTGCTGGCCTTGGCCTCCGATCGACCGGTGAAGCTGATCTACGATCGGCACGAAGATCTGCGGGCCACCACCAAGCGGCATCCGTCGCGTGTGCAGCTCCGGGCTGGCGTCGACGGCGACGGCAAGCTGCTCGCCCTCGAGGTCGACTTCTTCCTCGACGGGGGCGCCTTCGTGACCCTGTCGCCGGTGGTCTTGTCTCGCGGTGTGTTGCACGCGGCCGGTCCCTACGCGATCGCGAACGTCTCTGTGCGGGGACGGGCGTTGTCCACGAACTCCATGCCTTGCGGCGCGTTTCGAGGCTTCGGTGCTCCCCAGAGCCAGTTCGCCATGGAGCGGCTCATGGACGCCATCGGCCGGCAGCTGAACATCGATCCCCTCAAGCTCCGTGAGCGAAATGCCTACAGGGCAGGGGATATCACGCCCACGGGGCAGGTGCTCGACGAGAGCACGAGCGCCCTGCGCTGCCTGGCAGAAGCGGAGCGGCGCACGGGTTTCCGTGAGCGCTGGTTGGCAGGCGAGGCCGATCGTGCCGCAGCTCATGAGAGCGGCCGACCCGCCAAGGGCATGGGCCTCTCGTTGTTCTGGCACGGCTCTGGCTTCACCGGCAACGGCGAGCGGCAGATGCGTTCTCCCGTGCACCTCGCGCTGGTCGAGGGCGGCCAGCTCGAAGTGCGGGTGTCGTCCACCGACTTCGGCCAGGGCACGTGCATCGTGCTGGCCCAGATCGCCGCGGACGCTGCCGGCGTGCCCTTGAGCTGTGTGCGCGTGGCCATGCCCGATACAGGCACCTGCCCCGACTCTGGCCCCACCGTGGCCTCTCGCACGGTGATGGTGGTGGGGGGCACGCTCTGGCGCGCGGGGCAGACCATGGTCCGCCGGCTGTGTGCCTACTCCGCCGAGTCGAACGGGCTCGCGGCCGACGCCGTGCAGTTCAGCGACGGTGCTTTCGTGGGCACAGACGGTCCGTCGCCACAACACCTGGCCAGCTTCGACGACGTCACCAGGGACTACGTGTCCAAGCACGGCGAGCTGCTCATCGAAGAGCGATACGAGCCCGACCCGAAAAGCAGCTTCGACGAGACGACCTACAAGGGCGACGCCTACGCCACCTATGGCTGGGGCGCGGCGGTGGTGGCGGTCGAGGTCGACCCGGACACCTTCACCACATCGCTGCGCGAAGCCACCATGGTGGTCGACGTAGGCAAGGTCATTCACCCGACCCTGTGCCGGGGGCAGGTCGAGGGAGGCATGCTGCAGGCCTTGGGCCACGGCCTGCTCGAAGACCTGACCCAGGTCGACGGCCACCCGAAACAGGATCGCCTGGCCACCTACATCATTCCCACCACCCTCGACACGCCGGTGATGGACGTGGCCCTGCTCGAAAACCCTGCTGAGGGCGACGATTTCGGCGCCAAGGGCGTGGGCGAGCTGCCCGCCGATGGGGGCGCACCCGCGGTGGTGGCGGCCATCGAGAACGCCACGGCCATCGTGGTGCGAGCGATCCCCGCCACACCCGAGCGGGTGCTGGACGCCTTGCTCGCCGAACAGATCGTGGGGGACGTCGCCGCAGTCGACACGACCCTGCTGTCGGTGGCGGCTGGGGTCGAACCGCCGGCGCGCAACAAGGCAGCCAGCGGAGTCGCCGAGACACCCAACGCACCCGCAGCGCCGGAGAACATCACCCTCAACTTCGAGGTCAACGGGCGGGCGGTGACGGTGGTCGCGCCGCCCATGGCTCGGCTGCTCGACGTGCTTCGTGAAGACCTGGGCCTGACCGGCACCAAAGAAGGCTGCGGTGAAGGCGAGTGCGGAAGCTGCACCGTGCTCATCGACGACCAGCCGGTGTGCTCTTGTCTGGTGCCTGCGGTTCAGGTGCGCGGCCAAGAGCTGCTCACCGTCGAGGGTCTCGAGTGCGATGATCAGCCCGACGAGTTCCAGCAGGCCATGGTGTCCGAGGGCGGAGTGCAGTGCGGCGCGTGCACGCCAGGCATACTCGTGTCGGCCCGGGCCCTGCTCACTCGCAACGAGACCCCCGACCGAGAAGAAGTGCGCGAGGCGCTCTCAGGAAACCTCTGCCGTTGCACGGGCTACGAGGCGATCCTGCGAGCCATGGACGCCGCCACGACGAGGTCCTGCAACGGTGGCGCCGCCGCGGGTGTGGCGTCATGCGAGGATAGGGCGTCATGACCAGTGTCCACACTCCTGAGTCGCTCGATGCCGCGTTGGCCGCCCTGGCTGAACCGGGTGTCCTGGCCGTGGCCGGTTGCACCGACCTGATGGTGCCGGGCTCGCCGCACCAGGGCTCAACTCGCGCGGTGGTTGACCTGTCCCGTGTGCCCGAGCTGTCGGGCCTCTCGGTGAGCGGCGGTTTCATCGACATCGGCGCGGGGGAGACCTTCGCCCGCCTGCGTCACGACCCCGCAGTGCAGCGGCATCTGCCAGCCCTGGCTCAGGTCGCGGCCACGGTGGGAGCCCTGCAGATCCAGGCCAGGGCGACGATCGGTGGCAACATCGCCAACGCGTCGCCGGCCGGTGATTCTCTGCCTGTGCTGTTGGCCCTCGACGCCGAGCTCTTGTTGGTCGGGCCTGGCGGCGAGCGAACCATCGCCTATGGGGACATGCACACAGGCTATCGGCAGACGGCGTTGGCGCCTGGCGAGTTGATCGTGCGCGTTCGCATCCCTGTGCCCGCCCACGGTGTGCTGCAGCGATTCACCAAGGTGGGTACGCGCCAGGCCCAAGCCATCAGCAAGGTCTCGGTGGCTTTCGCCGCTCGCCGGGACGGCGAGGTGCTCCGCCAGGTGCGCTTCGCCGCGGGCTCCGTGGCCGCCACTCCCGTGCGGCTCAGCGCTGCCGAAGCGGCCTGCGAGGGCGCCACCCTCAACGCCGACCTGGCCGAAGCTGTGGGACGGGCCGCCGCCGGCGGTGTGACGCCCATGGACGACGTCCGCTCGACCGCCGCCTATCGCCGCTTCGTCCTGGCCCGCTGCGTCCGCCGCATGGTGATAGACGCTGCTCGCGGCTGACCGTCTGCTCCCCTCAGGACATGCCTCCCATGACCACCATCGACTTCACCCTGAACGGCCGGGCGGTCTCCATCGAACCCGCCGAGAAGGAGTCGCTGCTCGACGCCCTGCGCGAACGATGCGATCTGTTGTCAGTGAAGGATGGTTGCCAGCCTCAAGGCCGTTGCGGTGCCTGTCTGGCCTTGATCAACGGACGCCCCGTGGTGACCTGCGCCGTGCCCGCGACTCGTGCGGCGGGGAAAGAGATCACCACGCTCGAAGGCCTTGGGGACGAGGAGCGGGCTCAGATCGCCCAGGCCTTCGTGGACACCGCTGGCCTGCAGTGCGGCTTCTGCATCCCGGGCATTGCGCTGCGGGCCAAGTCGTTGCTGGACAAGGACAGCAATCCCAGCCGGGAGACCATCGCCAAGGCCCTCGACCTGCACCTCTGCCGCTGCACGGGCTACACCAAGATCATTGACGCCTACGAGCGTCTGGCCGAGCTGCGCAACGGGTCAGCCGATGACGGCACGGGCGCGGTGGCGGGCACGGTGGCGTGCACGGTGGCGGGCACGGTGGCGGGCGCGGCCCCCGTCGCCAGCAACGCATCAGCCGAAGGCGTGGGCGCTCGGTTGGACAAGTACGCTGGTGCCGACCTGACCCTGGGCGACTACACGTTCGTCGCCGATCGCCGACCCGAGGGCCTGCTCTACGGTGCGGTGCGGTTGTCCGATCACCCGCGAGCGAAGGTGTTGTCCATCGACACCTCGGCGGCTCTGGCCTTGCCGGGGGTGGTGGCCGTGGCCACCGCCGACGATGTGCCGGGCAAGCGCTGGTATGGCTTGTTGTACGACGACTGGCCGGGCTTCGTGGCGGTGGGTGAAGAGGTGCGTTGCGTGGGCGACGTGTTGGCCGCCGTGGGCGCCGAGACCATGGCCGCCGCTCGTGCCGCCGCCGAGCTGGTGGTGGTGACCTACGAAGAGCTGCCACCGGTCACCGAGATCGACGCAGCCCTGGCCGACGACGCTCCCCAGGTGAACCCACGCTCTGCCAATCTACTCTCGCGCACAGTCGTCCAGCGCAGCGATGTCGACGCCGCCCTCGCCGCCAGCGCCCACGTGGTGAGCGGCGAGTTCAGCACCCAGCGCATCGAGCATCTCTTCCTCGAACCCGAGAGCGCCCTCTGCACCCTCGACGACAGTGGTCGGCTGAAGCTGCATTGTGCAGGCCAGGGCGTGTTTGACGACCGCCGTCAGGTGGCCGCGTTCTTGGGCCTCGAAGAAGAAGGCATGGACGTCGAGCTGGTCCCGGCGGGCGGTGCCTTTGGCGGCAAGGAAGACATGTCCGTCCAGGCCCACGCGGCGCTGTTGACCCAGATGACAGGGCGACCATGCCGGGTGACCCTGTCGCGCGAGGAGTCGATCCGCCTCCATCCCAAGCGCCACCCCATGGACATGCACTACACCGTGGGCTGCGACGAGAAGGGACAGCTCACCGCTGTACGCGCGCGCATCACGGGCGACACGGGCGCCTACGCTTCGGTGGGCAGCAAGGTCCTGGAGCGCGCGGCGGGACATGCCTGCGGACCCTACACGGTGCCTGCGGTCGACATCGAAGCGCTCACCGTGCGCACCAACAACCCGCCCTGTGGAGCCATGCGGGGTTTCGGCGTGAACCAGACCAACTTCGCCGTCGAGGCCTGTCTCGATGCCCTGGCGAAGAAGGTGGGCATCGACGGCTGGGAGTTGCGCTGGCTGAACGCTCTGCGAGTGGGCGACACCTTCAGCAGCGGTCAGGTGCTGGAGAAGTCCGTGGGCCTGGCCGAGACCCTGCTCGCCGTGAAGGACTCCTACAAGAGCGCTCTCGCTGCGGGACAAGCCGTGGGCATCGCCTGCGGCATCAAGAACTCGGGCATCGGCAATGGCGTCGAGGAGTGGGGCAAAGCACGCCTGGTGGTCGAGGACGACGAGACCGTGTCGATCTACAACGGCTACACCGAGATGGGACAAGGTCTGCTCACCGTGCTGGTGCAGTTCGCTGTCGAGGTCACGGGCCTGCCCGCGGCGGTGTTCCATCCCAAGGTCGATTCGACGTTCGCTCTGGGTTGCGGACAGACCACGGGCAGTCGGGCCACGTTGTTCGCCGGACGGGCGGTGGTCAGCGCTGCCGAGAAGCTGCGAGACACCCTTGATGCTGGCAAGACCCTGAGCGATCTGGCGGGGCAGGTCTTCGCTGCTGACATCGTCATCGACGACACCACTTCGCCCGACCACGACGTCAAGGTCGTCAAGACCCACACATCGTTCGGCTTCGCCACCCAGGTCTGCTTGCTTGACAGCGAAGGCAAACTCGAGAAGGTCATCGCCGCGCATGACGTGGGTCGAGCGGTGAACCCGTCCCAGTGTGAAGGACAGATCCAGGGCGCCGTGCACATGGGATTGGGCTACGCCTTGAGCGAAGAGCTGGCTTGCGAGGGCGGCTGGCCCGTGACCTACGATCTGCGCGAGCTGGGAGTGCTGCGCGCCCGGGACATGCCCGAGGTCGAGGTGATCTTGGTGGAGGATCCTGAACCCGAAGGCCCCTTCGGCGCCAAGGGCGTGGGGGAGATCGGCCTGGTACCCACCGCCGCCGCGGTCGCCGCTGCGCTGGAGGCCTTCGATGGCATCCGCCGCACGCGCTTGCCCATGCGCGACTCGCCCGCGGCCAAGGCCCTGAGCGTGGGACACCTGCGTCAGCGATGAGCGACGACGTCCAGCTGCCCCTGGCAGTGCCTGCGGTCAACGCCCACACCCACATCTATAGTGGTCTGGTGCCCTTGGGCATGCCGCCGGCCGAGCCGCCCCCGCCTGACTTCTTGGCCATTCTCAGGCAGGTCTGGTGGCGCCTGGACCGGGCTCTCGACCACGAGTCCGTGGCGGCCAGCGCTCGCTACTACGTGGCCAACGCTCTGCTGCACGGCACCACGGGCCTCATCGATCATCACGAAGCGCCCAACGCCATCGAGGGTTCGCTCGCTGTGATCGCGGATGTGTGCCAGGAGCTGGGCATGCCCGCGGTGCTGTGCTACGGCGCCACCGAGCGCAACGGCGGTCTCGACGAGGCGCGCCGAGGGCTGGCCGAGTGCAAGCGCTTCATCGAGAGCAACCAGCGGCCGCTGGTCCGTGGAGTGGTTGGCTTGCACGCCTCGTTCACTGCAAGCGATGAGACACTGCGTGCCGCTGGCGCCATGGCTCGTGAGCTGGACACGGTGGTTCACGTGCACATGGCCGAAGATCTGGCCGACGTGGCCCACGCAGCGACGGCCGGGCATGGTCATCCCCTTGATCGGTTGCTGGCCGCCGACGCCTTGCCAGCGGGTTCGATCCTGGCTCACGGCGTGCACATGAGTGCGGAGCAGATGGCTGAGTGCAACGACCGGGGGCTCTGGCTGGCGCACAACCCCCGCAGCAACGAGGGCAACAACGTGGGTTGGGCGGGGGCTCTCGTTCATGCCGATCGGGTGGCCCTTGGCACCGACGGCTGGGAGTCCTGCCTGGCTGACGAGGTGGCCGCAGGCGAGCGCCTGGCGGCAGTGCAGGGCGCCCCTCCCGGCGATGCCTTCACACAACGCCTGGCTCAGGGCGCGGCCTTGCTGGACGAGCGCTTCGGCCCGGCGGGCGCTCCGCCCTGCGCCCGTGTGGGCCACACGCTGACCATCGCCGGTAGGGACGTGGTCAGAAGCGGGCAGCTGCTCACTGGCGACGAGGCCGTCATCCGCTTGGCAGCAGAGCGTTCGGCGACTGGCCTCTGGAAGCGCATGGCGGCCTTCTCCTAGGCAGCCCTGTCTGAGCCCTCGCCTTGAACCCTCCGTGCAGGGCGCTCAAGCGGAGCCTTGTGCGCGGTCGTTCACGGGCGGGATGCCGGGTCGCTGTTGCTGGGGACCATGAGCCGCAAAGGATCGAGATGTCGCGCCGTGACGCCATGGACTACGATCAGCACGCATCGCCCCACAGCCCCGTGGGCTCGATGGGCCACAGGCAGCGTCGAGCGGCTCGCCGCACCAGCAATCCAGAGGAAACAGGACACCTGACATGAGCGACCTGGGACTGGAACGAGACGTCGTCGACGAGGCCGTGCTGGCCACCACCATCGCGCGCTTTGGTGCCTCTGGTGTGGTGCTGCCGACGCTTTCGCAGCTGACCGACCCCTCGAAGATCCCCGCGGATGTGGCCGCGCGGCTGCCAGAGGTGGACCCTGACGCTGCCGACCCGGCCAACCTGTTCAGGGTGCACTGGCACAACGGCGCTGACCGTCGTACGCGGGTCGATGTCCCCGACCACGTGGTGTTGCCGCCCGAACTCACCGGAGTCGAGGCGCCCATCATCGTCGTCTTCGGCGACCGCTTCCCCATGATCGAGGCCCACAAGGTGCTGGCGGCCTACGGTTGCCTGGTGCCGCGCCTGGTCACGGGGCGGTTCGACCCGTCGCACCACCGGGCGGTATGGCCCAGCACGGGCAACTACTGCCGGGGCGGCGTGGCCATCTCGCGCATTCTCGACTGCCGAGGTGTGGCCGTGCTCCCGGAGGGCATGAGCCAGGAGCGCTTCTCGTGGCTGGACAAGTGGACCATCGAACCCTCTGACGTGATCAAGACGCCGGGCACGGAGAGCAACGTCAAGGAGATCTACGACAAGTGCGCCGAGCTGGCCGCTGATCCGCAGAACTTCCTGTTCAACCAGTTCTGCGAGTTCGGCAACCATCTGGTGCACTGGCAGGTCACGGGCCAGGCGCTGGCCAAGGTGTTCGAGCACGTGGCCGCCGATCGCCCTGGTCTTGAGTTGGCGGCGTTCACCTCGGCCACCGGTTCTGCGGGCACCATCGCCGCGGGCGATCACCTGAAGGACCGCTACGGCACGCGCATCGTGGCTGCCGAGGCTCAAGAGTGTCCGACCATGCTCTGCAACGGCTTCGGCGAGCACAACATCCAGGGCATCGGTGACAAGCACATCCCCCTGATCCACAACGTGATGAACACCGACGTTGTGGCAGCGGTGTCTGATCGCAGCTGCGACGCGCTGAACGTGCTGTTCAACACCGAGGCGGGACGCGGCTGGTTGGCGCGAGAGAAGGGGCTGTCCGCCGAGCTGCTCGACGCCTTGAGTCATTGTGGGTTGTCCAGCCTGTGCAACATCCTGGCCTCGATTCAGCTGGCCAGGCACTGGGGGCTCGACTCCAGCCGGGCCCTGATCACCGTGGCCACCGACGGCGCTTCCATGTACGCCAGCGAGCTCGACAAGACCATGGCCACTGAGTTCCCCGGCGGTCTTGACGACGCCGCCGCCGAGGCCGTCTGGAACGAACATCTCACCGGCGTGGATGACAAGCACCTGATGGTGCTGCGCGACCGCGACCGTGAGCGCATCTTCAACCTGGGTTACTACACCTGGGTGGAGCAACAGGGTGTGTCCCTCGAAGACTTCGAAGTCCGTCGCAGCCAGGAGTTCTGGGTTGGCCTGCGAGACCTGGGGCCCATCTGGGACGGGCTCATCGACGACTTCAACAAGGCCGCAGCCGCCGTGGGTCAGGGGGTGTGAGCGCAGAGGCGGCGAGCGACACGGATCTGCTCAGTGCCCTGGTGTGCTCGGGCTGCGGGTTCAAGACGCGCCTCGCCGAAGCCGAGCCATTTCGCTGCCCGAACCACCGCGGGGACGACGACATCGACCACGTGTTGGTGCGGCAGCTGGTGGGCCCCAGCCCCGAGTGGCCAGGGCTGCCCGTCGGCTCTGCACCTCCGGAGACTCTGCCCTTCGTGCACTTTCGTCGCTTCCTGCACAGCTGGCGGGCCGGCCTTGCCGGTGGTCTGAGCGACGCCGAGTGGTGCGAGCTGGCGCGCCGCCTCGATGACGCCGTCGCCCAGGTCGATGGAGCCGGTTTCACCTTCACGCCCTACGGCCGGGCCCACGAGTTGTCCGACGCCCTGGGCTTTTCTGCTGCCGGTGGCGTGTTCATCAAGGACGAGACGGGCAACGTGTCCGGTTCGCACAAGGCCAGGCACCTCATGGGCCTGGCGCTCTGGCTCACGGTGACTGAGCAGTTGGGTTGGCCCGATGCACGCCCCGACGCTGTCCTGGCCATCGCCAGTTGTGGCAACGCCGCCCTGGCTGCGGCCGTCGTGGCTCGGGCAGCACAGCGACAGCTGAGGGTCTTCGTGCCAGTCGAGGCAGACGCATCGGTGGTCGAGCGGTTGCAGACCCTCGGCGCTGAAGTGCTGAGCTGCGAGCGAAGTGTCGACGATCCCCCGGGCGACCCTTGCTTGCATCGCTTTCACGAGGCGCTAGACCACGGCGCGCTGCCCTTCACCTGCCAGGGCAACGAGAACGGGCTGGTCATCGAGGGCGGCTGCACCCTGGCCTGGGAGCTGGTCTGCCAGCACGACGCCTCTGGGCATGGTGCGCTTGACCGTCTGTTCATTCAGGTGGGCGGAGGCGCGCTCGCCAGCTCGGTGGGGCAAGGCCTCGCCACTGCCAGGGGGGCCGGCGCGCTGGAGAGCCTGCCTGCGGTGCACGCTGTACAGGCCGTGGGAGGCGCACCTCTTCCACGGGCTTGGCGTCGATTCTGGTCAGCTACTGAGCAGACAGGAGCAGGCGCAGTGGGCCAGCTCCTGGACGCTGCGGCTCGGCACCGTTCTCAGTACATGTGGCCCTGGGAGACCCCGCCAGCCAGCGCCGCCTCGGGCATCCTCGACGACGAAACCTACGACTGGGTGGGCGTGCTGAAGGCCGTGGCAGAGACCGGAGGGGACGCGGTGGTGGTGAGCGAAGAGCACATCGCAGCAGCCCACGCTCTGGGCCGTGAGCACACCGAGATCAAGGCCAGCACCACGGGCACCGCAGGCCTGGCGGGCCTGCTGGCCTGTCTTGAGCGGGGCGAGGTCACCGCGGACGAGCGGGTGGCCGTGCTCTTCACCGGGTGTGAGCGATGACCCGCCCCCTGCGCATCGCCATGACCGAGACGGTCAACGCCTACGGGCCCATGCCCGCCGATCTTGCTGGTCTGGCTCAGCTGGCCCCTCGCCTGGACGAGATCCGCACCGCAAACGTCGAGCACCACCTCAAGCTGTTGCGCGTCGCCGCAGGGGCCGGAGCACAGGTCGTCGGTCTGGGTGAGCTGTTCACCGGACCCTACTTCGCTCTGGCTCGCGACCCGCTCTGGTTCGGCCTCGCCGAGGACGCGCACACGGGCGCCACGGTGACCGCGTTGCGTTCGCTGGCACGGGAGCTGAGCCTTGTGTTGGTGGCGCCGATCTACGAGCTCGACTCGGCCAGCGGTGAACGGTTCAACACGGCGGTGATCATCGAATCCGACGGTTCGGTGGCTGGGCTCTATCGCAAGAACCACATCCCCCACGGGGCCAATGAGCGGGCGGGCTTTCACGAGGACTTCTACTACGGTGCTGGCCAGGGTGAGCTGGGCAACGGCGCAGCGAACGTCTCTTCCAACCCGTTCTTTCCCGTGTTCGAGACCTCGGTGGGCAAGCTGGCTGTGGCCATCTGCTACGACCGTCACTTCAGCGGGGTGATGGCGACCTTGGCCGGCCAAGGCGCCGAGCTGGTCTTCAGCCCTGCGGTGACTTTCGGTGAGCAGTCCCGCAGGCTCTGGGGCATGGAGTTCGCGGTGGATGCCGCACGGCATGGGCTGTTCATCGCCGGGTCCAACCGTCGGGGCATCGAGCCGCCATTCGACGTGGAATACTTCGGGGACAGCCACGTTGTGGGACCGGACGGGCGCTTGTCCACGGTCGACGTCCACCCCGATCTCGTGGTCTGCGATGTGGACCTCGACAGCTTGGCAGCCGGTGTCTCGTCTGGCTGGCACCTGGCCCTGGACGCTCGTCCGCCGATCTACGGCGCCACGGACACGCCCACGTAGCACCGGGGCGCGGCGCCGTAGACCCCTGTCCGCAGGCGGGCCATGACCTGGTACCAGGTCAGATCGGCCGAGGCGCTCACCGTGCCGGAGAGCGTGTCTTCGATCACCTCGCCCTCGTCGTTCACAGCGAATGTGAGCGCGAAGCCGGGCCCTGAAAAGTGCAAGCCATCGGCTTGTTGGTCGAGCCGGTACTCCTGCCCGCCGATGCGTCCATGAAAGCTGCCAGGGACACCGTCTGTTGAGCTGTGAGGGCGGCCGCCGTCAGCGGGCACAAAGACGAAGCCGTCGTGATCGCTGTGCTCGGACCAGTCGCTGAGGCTGCCGAAGAAGCGCGGCTTGAGCACGTAGGGCCCGCCGTCCTCGGGGCAGAAGATGTCGCAGTTTCCGCACTCGTTGCAGAAGTCGGCGAAGTTGGCCAGCTGATGCTCCTTGGCCACGGTGAGCACGCCGTGGTGCTCAGCTCGGAGCGCGCCGTCTACTGAGGTCACCGTGACCCTGGGCAGGTCTGCCGCGGGCAGCTCGTAGGTGAAGTTGGCCGCGTTGGGACATACGGGGACGCACTTGTCGCAGTTGAGGCAGTCGAACAGTTCGAGGGTGCTGCCTACCTTGCGGGGTGGCTTGTTGGTCTTGACCCGGGAGTACAGCGGGTCGTCTGCCAGTCCGCTCACGTAGTGTTCGGTGTTCGCCAGCAGCGACCCAGCGCGATCATCGCCGCTCGCCGTGGCGGGGTAAGCCAGTGCGATCCAGCTGTTCACGTCTTGGGCGCCCACCTCGGTCATGCGCGAGGCGAGAGCGGCGAAGTACGCGGCGCTGCGGCCGTAGCCACCAGGGCGCAGCAGGTCGGTGCACACCGTGGCCGGAATGAGCCCGAGGGCCAGGGTGTCCGGGTAGTTGGTCTTGTCGACGCCCGCAGAGAAGGAGATGGGCAGCTCGGGCCCGAAGGCCCTGCGCACATCGCGGACCAGGTGCATGGCCAGGACGTGCAGCGGCTGTCCCGAGAGGTACATGAGCTTCTCGTCTGCTGGGAAGAACTCCAGGTTGTTCTCCACCACCAGCGTGTTGGTCAGCTTGATGCCGAAGCCCAGCCCTCGTTCGGCGGCGAAGGGGCGCAGGCGCTCGATGATGGTGGTGGCTTGATCCCAGGTGGCGTCTTGCTCGAACGACTCGGCAGCCACGGTCACGTCGGTGTAGCCCATGCGTTCGTGGAGCAGCTCGGTCATGCGCCGCTGGCCCAGCAGCAGGGGGTTGAGCTTGACGCTGCAGTGCAGGCCCTTCTCCGCCAGCAGGTGCCTGGTGATGGCCTCGATCTGCTCGGGCGGGCAGCCATGAAAAGTGCTCAGGGTGAGCGTGCTGCACAACTGTGTGGGAAAGGGCAGGTCTCTCAGGGCGCTGTGCTCTGCAGGGATCTCTCGCCGCAGCCTGTCGACAGTGGCCGAGCAGTCGATCAGCCCGTCGATGAAAGCGTTCATGACCGGGCTGGTGATGCCGTCCAGGTCGTAGCCCACGCTCATGTCGTAGACGATGTTGGCGAAGCCGGGCTCCAGCTGCAGCTGGCCACTGGCCATGAGCACCTCGATGAGCATGGCGCCCTTGACGTACTCGTCAAGCGACTCAGCCAGGCGCAGCTCTTGTGACCACTCGACGTTGTAGCCCACGGTGGCCATGTCGATGCACGGCCGGGGGATCTTCAAGCGGTCGTTGATCTGCACGGTCTTGAGCTCGAACACCCGGCAGCCCCCGAGCCAGGCCAGCACGATGTTCTGCGCCATCTGGGTGTGGGGGCCAGCGGCCGGCCCGAGCGAACAGCCCGCCGCCTGACCATGGATGGTCACCGACAGATCGTGGGCTGGGTCACCGCCGAAGAAACGTCGTCGGGGCAGACCAAAGATCGCGTCGTCGTCGCGCAGCTCATCGAGCATGCGGGTCAACAAGGCAGGGAAGGGTTGGGGGCGCAGATCGACCATGAAGAGGATGCTACGCCGAAGCTGGCCGCGTCACCAGATGTCTAGGCCGGAAGGCGCCCTGGCTGCTCTTCTGCTCAGCTGCCGCTCACGCCTTCGGTGATGTAGGCCTCGAGCTCGCTGATCAGTCTGAGCTTGCGGGCCTCGTCGACGAAGCTGGCCTGTAGGGAGTTGCGGGCCAGCTGAATCACCTGGTCGCGGGACAGGCCCAGGGCCCGTTGCACGGCCAGCAGGTTGTCCGCCGCGTAGCCGCCGAAGTAGGCCGGATCGTCGGAGTTGACCGTGACGCAGAGCCCGCGATCGAGCAGCTCGGCCAGGGTGTGATCGCCCATGGTGTCGAAGACCCGCAGCTTCACGTTGCTCATGGGGCAGACGGTGAGGGGAATCTGTTCGTCCACAAGCCGAGCCACCAGCTCATCGTCTTCGAGGCAGCGCACGCCGTGGTCGACCCGCCGCACGCGCAAGAGGTCGAGGGCCTCTGAGATGTACTCCGGCGGGCCCTCTTCGCCAGCGTGGGCCACGGCGTGCAGACCCTCGTCACGGGCCCGGGCGAAGACCTCCGAGAACTTCGACGGGGGGTGACCCTTCTCGCTGCTATCGAGACCCACGCCAACGAACAGGTCCTTGAACGGCAACGCTTCGTCGAGAACCGCGTGGGCCGAATCGGCGCTCAGGTGCCGCAAGAAGCAGAGGATCAGCATGGACGAGAGGTCGTACTTCGCTCGGGCTTCGTCGAGCGCCTGGTGAATGCCGTTGACGACCGCGGCAAAGGGCACGCCCCGCTCGGTGTGGGCTTGAGGATCGAAGAAGATCTCTGCGTGCCGGGTGCCCTGGGTGTGACTCCGCTCCAGGTAGTCCCGTGTCAGCTGGTAGAAGTCCTCTTCGGTGCGCAGGACAGCCATGCCGGCGTAGTACAGATCGAGAAAGGACTGCAGGTCAGAGAACTCATAGGCCGCGCGAATCGCCTCGACCGAATCGAAGGGCAGGCGCACCTTGTTGCGCTGAGCCAGCTCCATCATCAGCTCGGGCTCAAGCGAACCCTCGATGTGGACATGCAGCTCTGCTTTGGGGAGGCCATGGATGAAGCTATGCATGGCGAGAGGATACAGAAGACCCGGCAGGTATCGAAGCTGGCAGCCTGCTGGCAGCGTGTGCGCGGCGCGCGGCCCTTTTCGCCCACGCTGCTAGGCGCCGCCCTCGCTCACGGGCAGGGCGATGCCGACGGAGGTTCCCCAGCCTGGAGCACTGTCGACGCTGATCTCACCGCACAGTCTGTTGGCCAGCTGCTGCAAGGCGGTGAGGCCCAGGCCCAGGCTGGCGGTCTTGGTGGTGAAATAGGGATCGAAGGCGCGCTGTACGGTGTCGACGTCCATGCCCCGGCCCGTGTCGCAGACCGTGAGCACGTCCCCGGGCCCGGGGTGGGTCGAGAGCGTGATGACGCCGTGGCTGCCAATGGCGTCCCGGGCATTGAGCACGAGCGGCGTCAGCATCTGGGCCAGCTGCCCGAGGTGAGCGGTGACGGCCACCTGCTTCGCGTTGAGTTTCAGGACGAGCTGGACCCTGTCGGGGAGCAGTTGGCGCAGGGGGTTGGCAAGGCTCTCGACCGCATCATCGAGGTCTCGGATGGACTCGCTGTCGAGGCCGTCGCCATTGAGCTCTTGGATCTGCCGGGTGAGTTCAACGGTCTGGTGTTCACGCTCGCGATGCAGGGCCAGGATCTGCTCGCGCTGTGCACGGATCACCAGCGCGAGATCGTCGACTTGGCGGGGCTTCTGGAGCGGCGCAGTGAGCACCCGATCGCTAGCCTCTTTGCTGAGGCTGTGGCTCAGATCTGCGTTCAGCTTGCTGGCTGGCACGACTGTTATCCTCCAGGTCTTCTCCGATAGTCTTCCACAATGGAGAGATCGACCCAAGTCGCGAGCCAACTTGATCTGCTTGCTTTCTTTTCACATGGAGAGACGTCTGATCAATTCATCAGTGGCTTGGAGTAGAGGTTTCTCTGAAGAAACACTGCGACCCAAGGAGCACCTTAGGCCACGGGCTGCCAGGCCTGCATTTCTCACCTGCCGTGGTCGCGACAGAAGTTGGTGAATCATGCAGGCCAGGCAGTCTTCTAGGGCGTCGTGCCTTGAAGCCCGTTGGACAGGGCGACACCGGCGATTGCGCCGACATCACTCACGGCGATCTGCGCGGTGACGACCACGCCGCCCGGTACGCCGAGGGGCATCACGAACGGAAAGCTCGTGGAGCCGTCGAGACCTGTGGTGAAGATCAAAGGCGCTACGAACGGGAACGCCTTGAGCGTGCCGCCCTTGAACGGCACGGGCTGAGACTGGGTCGTGACGAAAAGCGCGGCCAGGGCGCTGGGCGCGGCAGCGGACAGCTCCAGGCTCTCGCTTGTGCCCCCTGCAAGATTGCCTTCACCAGACAGCAGGGGTGGGCCGTTGGTGCCAGCCAACGCACAGCCCACGTCGTTCCAGGTCTGCTCACTCGTGAACCAGGACAACAGCTGTACGTACGCAGCCTGATAGGGAATGTGACACTCGGTCACCTCCCATGAGTTCTCCGGGAAGCTCGTGTTCCAGTCGCGGTAGCTCTTGAGCGGCGGCTGTCCCTGGGGAGGCACGAGGGCGGGGCCGGTGTAGCTCGGGTCCGGGGCGAAGCCTGGGTTGGGCCCGCCGGTGAGGATGCCTGGGGCCGGGCCGAACAGGCTCGTCGCCGCGTTGTCCCAGTCTGTGCCGTGCCCGAACCAGAGATGAAACGTCTCGTTCACACTCGATCCTGCGCCGAAGTCGGCCATGTTGGTGAGGTAGGTGAGGCCGGGGGGATTCACGCCGTGCATCGCGTGCACGGTGTCTTCGGCGGCCCCCGTCGTAGAGCGCTGCGTTGGCCCCGTCGAGGCCGTAGCGGTTCATGTTCACGAACATGAGCGCTTCGAGGCAGCGGGTGCGGTTGCTGCCCCAGCCGGTGTCGGCGGCGGAGAGCCACGCCCGATAGGCATCTGTACCCGCGATGACCTGGCCCAGGTGTGCGCCGCTGGCGACCGAGGCGGCGAAGATCGATCGGATGTTCGCCGCCACAGACGCCGTGGCCCCCGGGATCTCTCCGTACTCGAGCAGGGCTTCGTTGATCGGTTGCTCCCACACCAGGGCGAACTGCCATTGCAGCAGATGGGCGCTGGCCACGTTGGCGTCGAACCAGTCTCTGTAGGTGGTGTCGAGAGTGGCGCCGAACAGGTGCACCGCCGCGCGCAGCCGGTTCATCTGTTGCCAGTCTGCGGGGTCTTCGGCGGAGACGTCAGCGAAGCCCGCGTTGTCGTACGCCGAGGGAATGGCGCTCGGGTTGGCTTCGAGCCAACTCCAGGCCAGCTCAGCGCCGTCGAGAAGCTGTTGCGCGAAGGCGGCGTTGGCCGCGCCGGGGACGCCTTGGAAGACCCGCGCGCCGTGAGCCAGTGCGCCAGCGGCCGAGATGGTCGCGGACGCGGTGGGGGGCGCGTACCGCCGGGGGGCAGTGTCTGCGCTCGGAGGGCTGGCGCCCTGGAACCCGGTCACGCCCTTCTTGTGCAGCACCGAACCGTCGCTCTCCTGCATGGCCAGCAGCCAGCGCAGCTCGTAGGCCACCTCGTCGAGGATATCGGGCGCTCCGTTGCCAGACTCGGGGATGGTCGTGTCATCGCCCCACGTCGCCGGGCGGGCGAGGTAGGCCGAGAGCAGGGGGTGCACGGCCTCGTCGGTGAAGTTCACGTACTTGGAGTAGTTGCCCGCGTCGTGCCAGCCGCCTGAGAGGTCTCTGCTCGTGGCAGGAACGGGATTCACCACCGAGAGGCATTCCGTGTCCTGGTCTGGGCCCAGATGACAGGCGCTGTCGGTCCAGTTTGCGCTGGCAAAGGGCACGCTCTTCGAGAGGCCGCAGCGCTGGTAGTAGTACATGCGCACGGCTTGATCGTGCACCTCGTCGTACACCGAGTCGCCCACCATGAATGGCTCTGAGGAGGCGCCGCTGGCCAGGTCCACCGCAACGAAGAGGCCGTCTTCGGTGAGCCCGGTGAAGTCGCACCACCAGACCCGATCGCCGGAGTCGGCGTGCACGTTGCCACCGTTCCAGCTCGTGACGGGTGCGCTGAAGGCGACCGAGCTGTCAGGCCGCCGGATCTCGACCGTGCCCCCGGGGCTGAAGCTGTCGGGCGCATCCCAGCCCACCACCGCCTGGCGAAGGATGACGGTCTTCCGGGCTCCGCTGCGGTATCCGAACTGGTCAATACGCACATGGCTGTCAGAGACCTGACCCACCAGGGCAGGACCGCCGACACACATGAGCAACGCAACTGACATGACCAATCGATGGGACGTTTGCATGCCCAGAGTGTAGGCCGGAATCTCAGGCGAGGAAGACCACCCACGCACATCTGTTGTGCTGCAGAATCTCAGCGCACTCCGCAGCCCTACACCCCGATGTCTTCGTTCCAGAGTTCAGGGTGCTCGGCGATGAAGCGCTCCATGAGCGCCACGCACTGGGGGTCGTCGACCAAGGTCAGCTCCACTCCTCGGCTGGCCACGTACGCCTCGGGCCCTTGAAAGGTGCGGTTCTCGCCGATGATGACCCGGGGGATCTCGTAGAGCAGCACGGCGCCACTACACATGTCGCAGGGGGACAGGGTCGAGTAGAGGGTCGAGCGGCGATAGTCGGCGGCGCTGAGTCGCCCTGCGTTCTCGAGGCAATCCATCTCTGCGTGGTGGATCGGGCTGCCTTGCTGCACCCGCCGGTTGTGACCCCGGCCCACGATCTTGTCGTCGAGGACGAGCACCGAGCCGATGGGGATGCCCCCTTCTTCAAGACCCTCGCGAGCCTCGGCGATGGCGGCCTGCAGATGGGCGGCGTTCATGCGTCGTTCACTCCGCCGGTCATTCCCGGAGTCATTCTCCGAGGGACTCGAAGACACCGGCCGCACCCATGCCGCCGCCGATGCACATGGAGACCAGTCCCCAGCGCTGCTTGCGCCGACCCATCTCGTGCAGCAGCGTGGCGGTGAGCTTGGCCCCCGTGCAGCCCAGGGGATGGCCCAGGGCGATGGCTCCGCCGTTCACGTTCACCAACGCGGGGTCGAGGTCGAGTTCGCGCGTCACCGCCAGCGCCTGGGAGGCGAAGGCCTCGTTCAGCTCGATGAGCTCGACATCCTTCAGCGCGATGCCCGCCTGGGCCAGGGCCTTGGGGATGGCCTCTACAGGGCCGATGCCCATGAGGTCGGGCTCGACGCCGGCCAGCGCGAAGCCTGCCAGCCGGGCCAAGGGCTTGGCGCCCAATGATTCCATGGTCTCCCGGTTCATGAGCACCGCTGCGGCCGCACCGTCGGACATCTGCGAGCTGTTGCCCGCGGTGGCCGTGCCCCTTTTGGCGAAGGCCGGGCGCAGCTTGGCCAGGGCCTCGAGGGTCGAATCGGCCCGGGGACCCTCGTCGACCTTGAACTCGACGCTCTCGATGGAGACTTCGCCGTCGAGAGAGATCTGCCGCTCGACCGACATGGGCACGATCTCGTCGACGAAGCGGCCCTCGGCGATGGCCGCCGCCGCCCGCTCGTGACTCTGCAGGGCGAAGGCGTCCTGGTCGTCGCGGTTGACCTTGTATTTGCTGGCCACCCGCTCGGCGGTGAGCCCCATGGAGATGTAGACGTTGGGCTCGACCTCTGCCAGCTGGGGATCAGGCACGAAGTAATGCCCGGACATGGGCAGCAGGCTCATGGACTCGGTGCCGCCTGCCACCATCACCCCGGCCTGTCCGGAGGCGATGGCGCCGTGGGCCATGGCGATGGTCTGCAGCCCCGAGGCGCAGAAGCGATTCACCGTGGCGCCGGGGACCGACGTGGGAAAGCCAGCGTGCAGCGAGACTTGCCGGGCGATGTTCAGCCCCTGCTCACCCTCAGGCATGGCGCAGCCCATGAGCACGTCGTCCACCTGCTCTCGCTGCAGGTTCGACACCCGCTCCACCGCCGCGGCGGCGGCCGCCGCGCCATAGGTCACGGGCAGCGTGTTGGCCAAGGCTCCCTTGCGCGCCCGCGCCACGGCGGTACGCACAGCACTGACCAGAAAGACATCGGCGTTGGACATGGTGTGGCTCGGTGTTTCGAGGGAGTGACGGTCTGTCAGTCGGTCTTCTTCTTGCGCTTGCGGCGGAACACGCTGCTGATGCTCACCAGCCCCTTGGCGACCATCTTGGCTGCCTTCGGTTGGTTGCGCATGACCAGGTCGGCGATCTTCTGCTGGGTCTGCTTGTTGCCCAGCAGCGACATGAAGACCTCGCGCTCCAGCTCGAGCATGCGATCTTCGTGCAAGGTGGCCGGGCCGATCAGGTCGCCGCCGGTGATCACCCAGCCAATGCGAGTGGCCACGTAGGCGTCGTACTCAGCGACCCATCCCCCCGCGAGCAGATGCTGCACGCCCACGTCGAACATGCCCCGTCCCGGGCGACCGAGCACGGGGATGGCGGTGCGCACCGCGGGCGGGCGATAGCCCTCGGCGACAAGGGCGAGCACCCGCTGCTTGGCCACCCAGAGGCGACGGTCCGGGTTCATCACGATGACCGTCGACGGCGCCAGGAAACCCAGGTCGATGGCTTCGTGCGCGGACAAGGCGACCTGAGCCTTGGCTACGGTTTCGAACGCCGCGCGCAGATGGGGGGCGATGTGTTCGGGAGCGTGACTGGCCGCGCGGTCGGCGGCCCAGGCGGCCATGGCCGTGGTGCCACCGCCTGCGGGGATCAGGCCTGCGCCGATCTCGACCAGGCCGATGTAGCTCTCGGCGGCGACCACCGGGTTGGGGCACCACATGCTGAACTCGCAACCGCCACCCAGGGCCTGCCCTACGGGGGCGATGACCACGGGTTTGGTGCAGTAGCGAATGCGTCGGCTGGCGTTCTGGAAGTTCTCGACCGCGCCGTCGATCTCGTCCCAGTGGCCTTGCATGGCGGCCGTGGCCAGCTCGAACAGATTGGCGCCCACGGTGAAGTTGTCGCCGCCGTGGCCGATGACCAGACCTTGCCAGGGGCCCTCCTCGACCAGGGTGATGGCGTGGTGCAGTCCTTCGATCACCGCCGCGCCCAGGCTGCGCATCTTGCTGTGGAACTCGAACAGGACCACGCCGTCGCCCATGTCGAGGAGGGCCGAGTCTTCGTTCGACCAGACCACCTTGCCCTCGTCTGCGGCCAGCGCGCCCAGGTCGAGCTCGTCGTGCGGTGCAGGCCGGGAGACGTGGGCGGCGTCTGCTGCGGACCAACTCGTCGTGCCGCCGACTTGCTCCTGATAGAAGCTGCTGGCACCCGCGGTGGCCATGGCGTCGATCCATGGCGGCACGACGGTCTTGCGTTCTTTCAGATCGGCCCGCACCCGCTCGAACCCGATGGCGTCCCAGAGCTGGAAGGGGCCCAGCTCCCAACCGAAGCCCAGGCGCACCGCACGGTCGACATCGACCACCTCGTCGGCGATCTCTGGCATGCGCCGGGCGGCGTAGGCCAGCAGGTCGAGGGCGGTCTCGCGGAAGAAGTCGCCAGCTCGACCCTTGTCGTCGTAGAGCGCAGCCATGCGTTTGCCGAGCGGCTTGATCTTGCGCAGGTCATCAATGTCGCCGAGCTTCTTGCCAGCCGACGCCATGTACTCCATGGACTCGGGGTCGACCGACAAGATCTTGCCGTCGACCTTCTTGTAGAAGCCCGCTTTCGTCTTGGCGCCCAGGCTGCCCCGCTCGACCAGCTTGGCCAGCAGCCACGGCGGGCGAAAGGCCTCTCGGCTCTCATCACCCTCGACCGCCTCGTAGAGGTTGTTGGCCACGTGCTGCAGGGTGTCGAGCCCCACGAGGTCTGCGGTGCGGAAGGTCGCCGACTTGGCCCGTCCCAGCAGCCGCCCGGTGAGCTGGTCGACCTCTTCGATGGTGAAGCCGTTCTCGGTCACCTGGCGGATCGACTGCATGGCGGCGTAGATGCCGATGCGGTTGCCGATGAAGTTGGGCGTGTCCTTGGCCACCACAACGCCCTTGCCCAGGTGCACCCGGCCGAAGTGACAGACCCGCTCGAGGACGGCAGGGTCGGTCTCAGCTGTGGGGATGACCTCGAACAGGCGCAGATAGCGGGGCGGGTTGAAGAAGTGCGTGCCGAGGAAGCGCTTGCGGAACGCGTCGCTGCGCTGGGCGGCGATCTTGTGGATGGGCAGGCCCGACGTATTGGTGGAGATGACCGCGTCGTCCCGAGCCACCTCTTCGACTCTCGCCAGCAGGCCGCGCTTGATGTCGAGCCGCTCGATGACCACCTCGATGATCCAGTCGACGTGGGCCAGACGGTCGAGGTGATCGTCGAAGTTGCCGGTGCGGATGCGGCCGATCATGTCGGCCGTGTAGAAGGGCTTGGGGTTGAGCTTGGCGGCAGCGGCCAGGGCCTTGTCGGCCACGGCGTTGCGCGGGCCGTCTTCGGAGGGCAGGTCGAGCAACTCGACGGACAGGCCTGCTCCCGCCAACAACGCGGCGATCTGCGAGCCCATGACTCCCGAGCCCAGCACGGCGGCAGATCGGAAGGGCGCCGGCGGGGGCGCGGTGAGGACAGAATCGGCACTCGACATCAGCTGCGACCTCAGATAGGTGAGTCTGGCGGCGCTGCTGCCGCCGGACGGGACCCCACAACCTAGCAGTCAGCGCCGCGGGACAGAACCATGGGGGGCGGGGGAGTTCCGCCAGTTTCAGGAGCGATCGTCAGCAGCGCGTATACTGCGCCGCACATGTTGCCAGCGGCCCCTCTTTCATGGTGGATTCTTGCCTTCACTTGGCATGTGTTGTGCTACCCCGCCGTGTCCCTGGCCCATGACGGCATCCACGCCCGGCTGGCTCGGGCTGACACCGTGATCGCCGAAGATCCCGGGCAGGCGCAGCTCTGGGTCCAGCGAGCCGACCTGCTCCGGGAGCACGGCGACATGAGCCTGGCCTGGGCCGACTTGCGCAGGGCCCGCTCCTTGCCCGGTGGAGCGGCGGAGGTGCTGTTTGTCGAGGCGCTCCTGGCTCGTGACCTGGGCTGGTCGCACCTGGCCCGGCGCAGAATCACGGAGCACCTCGCGCTGCATCCGCAGGACGGAGTGGGCCACGTGTTGCACGGTGAGCTGCTGGCGAGTCTCGGTCGCAAGGCAGCAGCCCTTGAGGCCTATCAGCGTGCCCTGGAGACCCACGAAGCGCCGGCGCCCGATCTCTACCTTGCCGCCGCCGCGACACTGAAGAACCAGGGCGACCCGGGCCTGGAGGCCGGGCTGGTGCTGATCGAAGAGGGTTTGCAGCGGCTCGGCGACCTGGTCTCGCTGCAGTTGGAGGCCATCGATCTGGAGGTCGGCCTCTGCCGTCCTGACCAGGCTCTCGCTCGTCTTGACGCACTCATCGCCGCTTCACCGAGGCCGGAGCGTTGGCTGGTGCAGAAGGGCGATCTGCTCCTGGACGCCGGGCGCGGGGGCGCGGCGCGGGCTGCGTATCTTGCCGCCCAGGCTGCCCTGCGCGCCGGTGGGCAGCGGCGATCCCACACCGCCGCGGCGGCGGCGCTGCAGCAGCACATCGAGGCTTGTCTGCAAGACCCTCCGCTCGACCGCGCGACGGTCAGGACAGCTCCTTCTTCCAACCACACGCCATCCAGCACGCAGACTGCGGCGCACCCGGGCACGAAAGACAGACATCCATGACGTACCGACTCTTCGCCGCGAGGCCTTCTGCATGGCTCCTGGCCCTGGCCGCCACGGTGTGCTTCTCAGCGCTGTCTGTTGTGCAAGGCCAGACGTCCTTGGTGACCAAGGGCGACACCTGGAGCTACCTCGATGACGGCAGCGACCAGGGTAGCGCCTGGACGGCCGTGGGCTTCGACGACAGCTCCTGGGCGTCCGGCCCTGCGCCTTTGGGCTACGGCGGCGACGGCGCGCAGACCACGGTGGGCTTTGGGCCCAACGCCTCGACGAAGTTCACCACCACGTGGTTTCGCCGTGAGTTCCATGTGACCAACCCGGCGGCGTTCGACTTCTTGCTGTTGCGCTTGCGTCGTGACGACGGCGCGGTTGTCTACCTGAACGGCACCGAGATCTCCCGAGGCAACATGCCCATGGGGACGATCGACTTCACCACCTTCGCAGCGAACACCATCTCGGCTGCTGAAGAGTATTCGTTCTTCTCGGCGGCGGTCGACCCGCTCCTGCTCCTGACCGGCAACAACGTCCTGGCCGTTGAGGTCCATCAGCGCAGCCTGACCAGCTCTGATCTGAGTTTCGACGCCGAGCTGGTGGCCGACACGAAAGAGCTGCTCACCCGCGGGCCCTACCTGCAGCTGGGCACGTCCACGTCGATGATCGTCCGCTGGCGCAGTCACGTGGACACCCTGGGTCGTGTGTGGTGGGGGCCCTCGCCGGGCAGCCTGACCAACTTCATCGACGACGGCGTGTTGGCCAAGAACCACTCCCTCAAGATCTCCGGGCTCACGCCTGGCAGCACCTGGTACTACGCGGTGGGAACACCCACCGACATGCTCGCTGGGAACGATCTCGACCACACCTTCACCACCGCTCCCGTCCCCGGCACGGTCCAGCCCGTGCGCATCTGGGCCATCGGCGACTCTGGAGAAGCAGACGCCAACGCCGACGCCGTGCGGGACGCCTACCTGGCGCACACGGGCGCGACGCCTACGGACGTGTGGCTCATGCTCGGCGACAACGCCTACGACGATGGCTCGGCTCCCCAGTACCAGGCCGCCGTGTTCGATCGCTACCCGAGCCTGCTCGCCCGCACGCCACCCTGGCCCACCCGGGGCAACCACGAGAAGACCGTGAGCACGTTCCACACCTTGTTCGACCTGCCCACGGCGGGGGAAGCGGGTGGGCTGCCTTCAGGTTCTGAGGCCTACTACTCGTTCGACTATGGCAACGTGCATTTTCTCTGTCTCGACTCGGAGGGCAGCAACAAGTTTCCCGCCGCGGCCATGTACACCTGGGCCGACGCAGACCTGGCGGCCACGGATCAAGAGTGGATCATCGCCTACTGGCACCACCCGCCCTACACCAAGGGCAGCCACGACTCGGACAACGAATCTGACCTGGTGGCCATGCGCGTGTTCTTCTTGCCCATGCTCGAAGACCACGGCGTCGACCTGGTGCTCAACGGGCACAGCCACAGCTACGAGCGCACCTCACTGATCGACGGTCACTACGGGCTCTCGACCACGTTTGATCCGTCCATGATCATCGACGGTGGCGACGGCAACCCTGGGGGCGACGGCGAGTACGCCAAGGGCATTGGCCCCCACGAAGGGACGGTCTACTGTGTGGCGGGCAGCTCCAGCAAGCTCAGCTCGGGACCTCTGGATCACCCGGCCATGGTGGTGGCCACCATGACCCTGGGTTCGCTCGTCATCGACGTGAACGACAAGGAGATGGACATCGCCTTTCTCGATGACAGCGGCGTGGTGATCGACGATGTGCGCATGCGGCACTACGACTCCTGGAACGACCTGGGCAACGGCCTGGCAGGCACCACGGGCGTACCCTTTCTCGACGGACGGGGTCCCCTGCTGGCGAACACGTTCGTGGGCCTCGACCTGAGCGACGCCTTGCCCGCCGCTGCGGCCACGTTGGTGGCGGGGTTCGCGGCGCTCAACCTGCCCTTCAAGGGCGGCGTGCTCGTGCCCTCACCGGACATCCTCTTCGCAGGCCTGGTGACAGATGGCATGGGGGAACTCACCCTGACCGGCGTCTGGCCGCCCGGCATTCCTGCGGGCATCTCAAGCTACTTCCAGTACTGGATCGCCGACCCGGGCGCGGTGGTGTCCTTCGCGGCGAGCAATGGCGTGGCCGCGGTGTCCCAGTAGGGCGCGCGGCACGCGAGGTCGGAGGGTGGCCGCGGTGACGCCAAGCCGGTGGGCTGCCACGGCGCCGCGAAGGTGGTGGCTGCCGTCGTGATGGCAACCCGGCGGCCTGCCCTGTGGCCGCGAGATGAGCTGGCCGGTGATCCGGGTCAGCTGGCGGCCGGTCCTTCGCCGCCGTCGCTCAAGAACTCTTCACCCGGGTTGACGAACCGTTCGTGCTCGAAGCGGTACTGGCGGTCGTAGAGTTCGCGGTACCGTCCGCCCTGCGCCAGCAACTCGGCGTGAGGACCGCGCTCGACGATGCGCCCCTCCTCGATGACCAGGATCTGCTCTGCTGCACGGATGGTAGAGAGGCGGTGGGCGATGACGAAGGTCGTGCGTTGGGTGCGCAGGGCGGCCAGGCCATCTTGAATCATGGCCTCGCTCTCGCTGTCCAGGCTCGACGTGGCCTCATCAAGAATGAGCAGGTCGGGGTCGGCGAGCAGCGCCCGGGCGATGGCCACGCGCTGTCGCTGACCGCCCGAGAGCTTCACGCCTCGTTCGCCCACGATGGTGTCGTAGCCATCGGGCATGGCGTCCACGAACTCACCGCAGTGAGCCAGGCGGGCGGCCTGCTCGATCTCGGCTCGGGAGGACTGGGGGCGGGAGAAGGCGATGTTGTCTGCGATGGTCCCGTCGAAGAGAAAGTTCTCCTGCATGACCACGCCCAGGTGGCTGCGGTAGTCAGCCAGGCGCAAGGTCGCCAGGTCTCTGCCGTCCACAGTGACACGCCCAGATTGGGGACGGTTGAAGGCCATCACCAGGCTGACCAGTGTGCTCTTGCCCGAACCGCTCGAACCGACCAGCGCCGTGGTGGTGCCGGCGGGCGCGGTGAACGAGATGTCCTTGAGCACGGGCTTGCCCGCCTCGTACTCGAAGGACACGTCGTCGAAGACGATCTCGCCGGTCACCTCGGGGCACGGTGCGCGCGCTTCGTCTCCAGCGTCTTCGCTGGCTTCGCTGCGAATCTCGCGGATGCGATCGAGGCCGGCGAAGGCCTCGGTGATCTGGGTACCGATCTCGGCGATCTGCACCACCGGTCCCACCACCAGGCCGATGAAGAGCAGGTACATGACGAAGTCGCCCATGGTCATGGAGCCCTCGAGGATCGACGAGCCGCCCATGATGATCAGCATGGACCCGATCAGTCCCACGATGGCGATGGCGATGGCGCTGGTGGCGGCTACGCCCGTCATGGACGCGCGGATGTTCTCGAAGAGCCTGTCGATGCCCTTGGCGAAGACGGCCTGCTCCTGCTCTTCAGCCACGTAGGCCTTGACCACCCGGATGCCGCTCAGGCCCTGGCCGAGACGACCGGTGACCTCGGCGCGAATCTCGGAGCGCTTGCGAAACAGGGGGCGCAGCTTGCGAAAGGCCCGGGCCATGGCGAAGGCGAAGACCAGCAACACCACCAAAATGATCCCGGTCATCTGCCAGTTGAGATAGAACAGCACGCCGAGGGCCAGTACGGCGGTGAGCAGGCCGCCCACCAGGTTCACCAGCCCCGTGCCCACCAGATTGCGGATGCCCTCCGCGTCGGTCATCACTCGCGAGATGAGCACGCCGGTCTGGGTGGCATCGAAGCGTGAGATGGGCAGGCGAGACACGTGGGCCTGCACCGTGGCCCGCAAGTCGTTGATGGCCTTTTGCGCCGCAACGCCCAGGGTGATCGAGAGGGAGTAGCGCGTGCCCGCCTGCACCAGGGTGGCCAGCCCGCCGGCGATGGCCAGTGGCCAGAGCAACGAACCGTTGCGCTGCCCGATCACATCATCGATCAAGATCTTCGAGCTGGCGGGCAGCACCAGGCCACTCAGCCGATTGACCATCAACATCGCCAGCCCCAAGGCCAGCCGCTTGCGGTGGGACGCCACGAGCTGCTTGGCCTCGAGGAAGGCCGGCGAGCGGGTGAAGCGCTGCTTCTTGGATTCAGACACGGAGCCAGTCTGCTCGCCAGTGGTTGATGCGCTGTTTGATGTCGTCCGCTGAGCTGAGTTCGCCAGCGCTGACCTTCTCGAACAGTGCGGGCAACTCGCCGTCGCTGGCGAAGCGCAGGGCGATCAGGTGGGACAGGCGCAGGTCGGAGATCGCGCCCTGGCGCTCTGGGCCCAGCAGTCGTGCGAGTCGCGCGTGCATCTCGGCGCGAATGACCCGGTCTTGCAGGCGCAGGGCCCAGAGTCGCATGAGCGCCCACAGACTCAGCAGGGCCAGGCCCACGATCACGCTCCATGCGCTGCCCCAGCCCGGTGCGGCGACGGCCTGCCAGAGCCGGCGCAACTCTTCGATCAACAGCACGGCGCCCACGGCCATGAACAGCCGGGGCATGGCGCGATGGTTGGCCAGGTCTTGGGGTCGGTGCTGTGAATCGCTCATGATGGTTCTTGATGGCTCCTGTGTCCGCCCGATCGTGCTGCGGTCTGGTCGCGGGAGCATAACCATCGCCCCCTTGAGATCGCCATGAACGCCACGGGTCGCAACTGTGTCCTCGCACCGCAACGGCCGCTGAAGGGGGCCGGGCGGGCTGTTCAGGTCCTCAGTCTCTGCTGGGTGCTGGCCTTGCCCGCCTGCTCGGGCTTGCCCACCGCTGCTCGGGTGGTGGTGACCCCGTTCACCGTGGTGCGCGACATCGTCGATGCGCCGCTGGTGTCGCTCACCAACGTGTTCCAGACCTGGGCGGATCACAGCAGCCCCGTGCCTACCGTGGGCGTGGGGGTCACCGCGGGATCAGGGGGCGTGCGCCCGGGCATCGGCATCGGTCTGGGTTTCTACATCTGGACGCCCTTGTCGTGGATCTTCGGCGGCGTCGACTGGATCGTAGGCCGCTCGATCTGGCCCGGCTGGCCCACCGGCGAGGTCAGTCCGTGGAAGACCCGCCAGGAGACCTGGGGCTCGCTCTACTTCCCCAGCACCCGGGAGCTGTGGCGGGATGAGCCGGGCGGGGCAGCAGAATCGGACGCAGGGCCGCCAGCCGGTTAGACTGCCGGGCTTTCGCCTCGGTCTTTTCAGCAGGGTTCCAGCGCAGTGTCCAGCGAGAGCAGTTCAACCAGTGATGACGCGGGCGTCGACGGCGCCGACGGGAGCGGTGCGATCAGCGATGGCAGCGTAGAGGACACCGCGGGCGGGAGTGAGCACACCGAGGGCAGCGCTGCGGGCAGGGCCGAAGAACCCGCCGAGGCTGCCTTGGGTCCCGCCGACTGGCCCAGCGTTCTGGCCGCCATGGAGCGGCTGGCGGGAGACGGTGAGCTGTTGGCCGAGCTGGACGCCGAGCTGCGTGAGCGCTTGCTGAAGGCCAGCGGCTCGTTGGCGCGCCCCGGCCGCCTGGCCCGGGCTCAGTACCGCAAGTCGCGTCGCACCAAGCGGCGCAACGAGTTGAAGGCCGAGGACGAAGCCGTCCTCAATCGCACGCGCATTCGCAACCAGCGCATCGCCCTGGTCTATCCCACGCCAGAACCTGTGGCCAGCAACGCGCTCACCGACGGCGGGAGCGGCGAGAGAAGCGTGGCCGGCGAGAGCAAATCGGCGCCATCGGCTGAGACCGTGGGCCGCGTGCGTGTCACTCGCAGCTGCTACATCTGCAAGGCCGACTTCAACGACGTGCATGTGTTCTACGACTGTCTGTGTCCGAGCTGCGCGGTTTTCAATCTGGGCAAGCGGGAGCAGACCGCTGACCTCACTGGCAAGGTGGCCCTGCTCACCGGTGGCCGGGTGAAGATCGGCTTTCAGGTGGGCATCAAGCTGCTGCGGGCGGGCGCCGAGCTGATCGTCACCACGCGCTTCCCCCGAGATGCGGCCACCCGCTATGCGGCCGAGCCCGACTTCGATGTGTGGCGCGAGCGCCTGTCGATCCACGGCCTCGACCTGCGTCACACCCCGAGCGTCGAGGCCCTGAGCCAGCATCTGCTGAAGACCGCAGGGCGCCTCGACTTCGTGATCAACAACGCCTGTCAGACCGTTCGCCGCCCGCCGGGGTTCTACGCCCACTTGATGGAGGGGGAGGAGCTTCCTTACGGCGACCTGTCGAGGGAGACCCGGCAGCTGTTGGCTGATCACGAAGAGCTGCGCTCGGCGCACCAGCGGTTGGCTGCGGACACGTCGGCAGGGGGGAGACACCCGGCCGCCCCGGGTGAGCCTGGTGGCGTGGCCGCGAGCGCCCCAGGTGCGCCAGGTGCGCCAGGTGCGCCAGGTGCGGCAGATGCGCCAGGTGACCCTGACCGCACCGTTCTTGAACAGCCGGCCAGTGGGCGAGGCGTCCTCGACAGGGCCACGGGCTTGACCCTGTCCGCCGCGCTGTCGCAGGTTGCGCTGGTCAAGGGCGACAGCGACACGGGCAGCCATCTCTTCCCCGAGGACACCCTCGACGCCGACCTGCAGCAGGTCGATCTGCGCGATCGCAACAGCTGGCGCCTGGCTCTCGACGAGGTGCCCACCGTCGAGCTGCTGGAGGTGCACCTGGTCAACGCCGTGGCCCCGTTCGTGCTGGCTGCCAGGCTCAAGCCGCTCATGCTGGCCACAGCCAACCACGACAAGCACATCGTCAACGTCTCCGCCATGGAGGGTCAGTTCTATCGGGTCTTCAAGACCGACAAGCACCCTCACACCAACATGGCCAAGGCCTCCCTGAACATGCTCACCCGCACGTCAGCCCCCGATTACCAGCGCGACGGCATCCACATGAACAGCGTGGACACGGGCTGGATCACCGACGAAGACCCTGCCCACATCACCAAGCAGAAGCAGGCCGAGCACGGCTTCTTTCCGCCCCTCGATCACGTCGACGCCGCCGCCCGCATCCTCGACCCGATCTTCGTGGGCATGCTCACCGGCGAGCACATCTGGGGCCAGTTCTTGAAGGACTACAAGCCCGCGTCGTGGTAAGGGGGGACTCCCCCCGAGCGTTCAGCGCCCGCCGGCCTCGCTGTGGCGGGTCTCGAGTTCCTCCCAGCGGTCGCTGAGCTCTGCCACCTCGGCTGCGAGCTTCTCCCGCGCGGCCTGCAGGCGCTGTGCCTCTGCTTTCGGGCCGCTGTAGAGCTTGGGGTCGGCCAGCTGTTCGTCGAGGGTCACCAGGTCGGCCTCTGCGGTCTCGATCTTGTCGGGGAGCGCCTCCAGTTCGGTGAGCTCCCAGCGGGTCAGCCGGCTGGGAGCCGATGGTGTCGCCTTCGAGCGATCGCCGCCGCCGCTTTCAGCCTGTCTCGGAACATCGCTCTTGGTGGAGCTTCGCCCGAGAGCGCTGGCATCGGTTGCGCCGCTCCTGCCCGTAGGCGAGGACGCGCCGCTGTTCTTCTTGCGGCCCTTGGCAGCCTCAGGCGCTTCATTCGCCGAGCCCACCCTGTTGCCCGGCCCGCGCTTGACCACCCGCTCCAACAACTCACTCGCCGAGCAGGCATCAAACGTCAATCCGCCCTTGCCGTCGAGGTGGGCTACCAGGGTCGCCACCCGGTCGAGAAACCAGCGGTCGTGGCTGACCACCAGCACCGTGCCGGGGAAGGCCACCAAGGCCTCTTCGAGGGCGCGGAGCGTGGGCAGGTCGAGGTCATTCGTCGGCTCGTCGAGCACCAGCACGTTGCCGCCTTCGAGCAGCAGCTTGGCCAACAGCACCCGGTTGCGTTCGCCGCCGGACAGCTCGCGCACGGGCCGGTGCTTGGTCTGTCCCGGGAAGAGGAAACGATCGAGGAACGACTCGATGTGCAGGGACTGCTCGGCCACGGTGACGTACTTCGCCGCGCCGGCCACCTCTTCTGCCACGGTGGCGTCCGGGTCGAGGTCTTCTCGTGACTGATCGATCGAGGCGAAGTTCACGGTCTCGCCGATGGTCACCGTGCCCGAGTCTGGTTGCAGCTCGCCCAGCACCAGATCGAGCAGGGTCGACTTGCCCGCGCCGTTGGGGCCCAGGATGCCGAGCCGCTCCCCCGCGCCGATCTCCAGATCAAAGGTGGGCAGGATGACCTTGTCGCCCCGGGAGAACGCAACGCCTTGCATGGTGATGACCCGGGCGCCCAGGCGCGGCCCCGGCGGCAGCTTCAGCGCGAGCTCTTCAGGCAGCAAGGTGGGCGCGGCGTCGACCAGCGCGCCGTGTCGCTGGATGCGCGCCTTGGCCTTGCCCGTCCGAGCCGGGGGCCCGCGGACCATCCACGCGGTCTCGCGCCGCAGCAGGTTGCGCCGCGCCTCTTCGACGTGCCGTTCGCTGGCCAGCCGCTCGGAGCGAGCCACCAGGTAGTCGCCGTAGCTGCCCTTGTATTCGTGCAGCTGTCCTCGATCGACCTCGACGATGCGGTCGACCACCCGGTCGAGCAAGTAGCGGTCGTGGGTGACCATGACCAGGCCGCAGGGCAGCTCCGCCAGCAGCCCTTCGAGCCACAGCGTCACCTCTGCGTCGAGATGGTTGGTGGGCTCGTCGAGCAGCAGCAGGTCGGGGCCGGAGAGCAGCAGCCGGGCCAGGGCCACGCGCCTCCGCTCGCCGCCAGAGAGCCGCCCGCAGAGCGCTTCAGGGTCGGGCAGGCCCAGGTGGGCGATGGTCGACTCGACCCGGTGCTCCACATCGTAGCCACCCATGGCCTCCAGCTCATCTTCGAGACGAGCCTGTTCGGTCAGCAGCCCGTTCACGGCGCTGTCGGGCAGGCAGGGCTGGGACAGCTCGCCGTGCACCCGGTTGATCCGGTCGAGCACAGCGTCTCGTTCGCCGAGCCCGGCGCGGACGGCCTTTCGGATGGTGGCCTGGGGATCGACCACGGGCTCCTGGGTGAGAAAGCCCACCCGCAGGTCGCGGCGCTTGACCACCGTGCCGTCGTCGGGCGTCTCGGCGCCGGCGAGAATGCGCAAGAGGGTCGACTTGCCCGAGCCGTTGGGGCCGATGAGGCCGACCCGGTCTCCGTCACCTACGTGCAGCGAGACGTCGTCGAGCAGCACGCGATGGGCGAGGCTGCGGCAGATGCCGGTGGCGTCGAGCAGGGTCATGGTGGAGCGTTCTGCTCAGGCCGGTTCGTTGTGCTGCGTGTTGATGGAGGCGTCGTCGTAGAAGGCGATGCCGTGGGCTGCCCCGGCCCGCTGCTTGGCGATGGCCACGAGCTGGCCCGTGTGCCAGGAGAAGTGCTCGACCACGTGGTACACGGCCTGCAACGGCGAGGTGTCGAAGCCCTGGAGCACCACGGGCCGGGTGAGGTCGGCGCTGTCGAGCGACTCAAGGGTCGCGCAGGCGTCCCGCACGGTCTGCACCATGTTGGCGAAGAGCGCCGCCTTGCCTGGGCCGTCGGTGGCGGCGAACTCTGCGGCCCGGTCCCGTTGATCTTCACCGTCGCCCAGCCCGCAGACGATCCATTGCTGCACGTTGCCGGTCAGGTGCAGCAGGATCGTGCCCGCGCTGAGGGCGCCGTCGTTGGGACGCCACCACAGATCGTCAGCGGGCAAGCTGGCCAGGGCCTGTTCGATGCGGGGCAGGTACTCATCCCGCAAGAACTCGACCGAGTGGCGCAGGAAGGCCAGGGCTGTGTCGTCTGGGGGAGTCAGTTCACGTTCCCTTCGACCATGCCCTTGATGCCGGTGAGACCGGTCTCAAGGTTGCTGCCAACGAGCGGCACGAAGGCCTTGCTGATGACCTTGTCCCAGGGCATGTCGCCGGATGCGCCCCAGCTCTTCCAGGTGATCTCGGTGCCGTCGCCAGACTGCGCGTACTCGAACGAGCCGTAGATCTTGTCGGGCATGTCTTCGAAGGAGAGGAAGTACTCGATGCCTTCGAGGGACGCTGCGGTGATCTCCAGGCGACCCACACCCATCTCATCACCGGCCCACTCTTCGACGGCACCAACGCCGGCGTCGGCGCCGGAGAACGTCGTCTTCATGGTGGGGTCGATGGCGGTGTTCCAGGCCGACCAGTCGTTCCAGCGGCGCAGGTCAGCCACCAGGGGCTGGATCTCGCTCACGTCGCCGGTCACCACGATCTTGCGTTCGCACTCCCACTCGGGTTCCAGGAACAGACCCGTGACCACGATGGCGATGACGAGCACGACCATGGCCTTGGCGAGGAACTGGATGGCCTTCATGGCGGGGGCTCCGAGAGGCTGGATCACCGCCAGCGCGGCGGCGTTCGCCGCAGCATACTCGGGGGCCTCGGTGGCCGCACGCCTTGCTCAGAACGCCGTGATGGCTTGACGTTCAGGGAACGACAGCCGCCATGGCAGTGGTCGCAGCGGGCGTTCCTGGGACGAACCAGGCCTGGACGAAGAACTGAAAGCCCGAAGGCGTCCCGGCGGGCCAGGTCGATGTGATCAGTGCCTCTCCTGCAAGGTCGGTGTTGAAGGGCAAGAGAACGTCAGGGAAGGGCACCAATGTGCCGCCCTTGAAAGGCGCTGAGAGGGATGTGAGGCCGAGCACCAGCTGCCCGGCCGCGCTGGGCGACGCGTACTCGATCAGCAGATCGACCGTGGATCCCGGAGTCAGGGGACCGCCTCCACTCAGTCGAGAATGGCCGTCCACTCCGGCGAGTGACTCACCGAGTTGGGTCCAGGGGCCAGCGCCGTAGCTGACCAGCCCCAGGCGCCCGCAGTGCACGATGTCGAGCGCTCCGTCTCCATTGACATCGCCCAAGGTGCCGCGGAATCCCACGTTGGTGTCCCCCGGCCCCTGGAGCGAAGTCTGAACCGTGAAGCCGCCCAGACCGTCGCCCAGCCAGAGGTACATGCCTTCGCCCTCAGCCACCACATCCAGGTTGCCGTCGTCGTTGATGTCACCGGCTAGCAGGCCCATGCCGAGCAGATCGAACGTGCCCTGACTGAAGGCGGCCAGAGGACCAAACGTCCCGTCGCCAAGGCCGCCGAACCGTCCCAGTCCCCGGGCTAAGATATCTGTGAAGAACCCTCCCGCATGGAGGTCAAGGAGGCCATCGCCGTCGCTGTCACCCAAGACGCTGTCCTGCAGGGTTGCCTGTTCTGCGGACGGGATCGCCGTCGTGATCGCGGCAAACTGACCGAAGCCACCATTGAGCGCCGTGCGCATGTCAGTGATCTTGCCTGCGGCGATGAGCAGGTCGAGGTCGCCGTCCAGGTCGAGATCGCCCAGGCGTACGGTGTTCACTTTGGGCGCCATTGAGGTGAACCTCGTGAAGGCAATGGACAGCCCTCCTGCACCGTCGTTGAGCACCGTGTGTACCAGCCGGTTGGCTTGACTGAAGTCGTCGGACACTCGCACAGCATCGATGTCTCCATCGCCGTCAAGGTCACCCAGCTCCAGGGCCAGCTGTTGCTCGTTGGCGGTCAGGGCCAGGGGGGTGGGATCGGCCGCAAAGACCGCGGGCGCCGTGGCCAGGTTCACATGCAAGGTCGCAGCGGGCACGCTCGAACCGGGACGGGTGCTGGTCACCAAATCGAGCAGCCCGTCGCCGTCCATGTCTGCCACGCGCAGCCAACCGGCGTTGATGCCCACGCTCTGCAAGTCTCCCAGACGGCCCGCCGGGAGCCCCTTGGCGATGCGCACCTCGCCATAGATCATCACATCGGGGTAGCCGTCGAGGTCGACGTCTGCCACGTGGGGGTCGTAGACACCGGCGCCTGACCAGGCGTTACGCAGCTCGCCATGCCCGTTACCGAGAAGGGCAACGACCTGGGTCGGGCCCAGAAACGGGCTCCAGGCGAGGATCCGGTCGGGGGCACCATCGCGGTTCACGTCGCCAGCCAGCATGAGCTTGGCTGTGCTGTCGGAGAGGGGCGAGCCGGAAACAAAGCCGTGAGTGCTCGTCTGCACCGCGAGTTCCCACGCGGGCTGGACGCCGCTGGCGACTTGCACCAGGACGTCGACCAGTCCATCGCGATTCTCGTCGGTGAACATGCGCTCGTCAAAATCGTGATCTGCGTCGGCCACTACGGTCGGGGCCGAGAAGAGACCCGTGCCGTCGGAGAGGTGCAAGAGCCAGTCGCTGCCGTCGCGCACCAGCACGTCCGCGTTGCCGTCACCGTCCATGTCATGGGCGAGCAGTGAGTCACTGGCTTGGGGCGGCGAGGCGGTGACCGCAAGGTCCGCACCGAAGCCGCCGCCCAACTGGGAGAAGCGCACGACCACGGGGGCACAGCCGGGAACCACACAGCTGCTGTGGTGAAGCACCGCATCGTCCAGGCCGTCTCCGTTCATGTCGGCCAGCACGACCTGGGCCAGGATGCCGTTCGTGGCGACCAGGCTGACCGGGGAGAACCCCGCCGAGCCCAGGCTCTCGTGCACCCGCAACTGGGCGTCCAGGCCGGTGAGGGTCACGATGTCGTCGAGCCCGTCACCGTTCATGTCTCCGAAGGCAGCCTTGGACAGTCCTGTAGATCCAGGCACGGTCACTACCTGGGCGAAGGTGCCAGCACCTGTGGCGAGCAGCGTCCGCACGCTGGTGCCGATCACGCCGACGTCGGCCAATCCATCACCGTTGAAGTCGGCCACTTGCAGGGTCTCGGCGGACGAGACTGAGATCGGCGTCACGAACCCATCGGCAAACCCGCCCAGCCCGTCACCCAGGTGGACCACCAAGCTGCCCGTGTACAGTGCGACGAGATCGAGAACGCCGTCGCCGTCCACATCGCCAAGGTCTTGCAACTCGGCACCGCTGGGGAGTGTCGTGACCTGCAAGCTGGGCGGATCTCCGGCGCACAGTGGCATGGCCAAGAGCCCGAGCGCCAGTATCGTCACGCCTGAGTAGAGTCGGATCGTCGCCATGCGGGCCGCCTTCAGTTCGGGGGTTCGCAGCTTGCCTAGCAGTTCTCACTGGGTAGCCATAGGAGCGAATGCGCTTCCCGTAACAAGTCAGGCACAGGTCTCCCCACCATGGACTGCGCGCTGTCGCGAGACTCTGGCCCACAGGTCGTCTCGATCAAGCCCCGCGCCGCCCCTCGTCAGCTCACCACTGATCCGCCCGATGCAGGGCCCAGGCGGCCTCGTCCTCGGCGATGGACGGCCAGCACTCCGCGCCCACCGGCTTGCGGTAGCCCAGATCCCACGCCGCCTTCAGCACCCGGTTGTAGTGGATCTCACCCGTGCCTGGCTCGCGGCGCCCGGGGTTGTCGGCGAGCTGCAAGTAGCCCACCTGATCGAAGCCCGCTTCGAGGCGGCGCACCAGATCGCCCTCGCTGATCTGCATGTGATAGAGGTCCCAGTTGATCTTCACCATGGGCGAGTTGACCGCACGGCAGATGGCCAGGGCCGGATCGCTGCCGTAGAGACAGTGCCCCTTGTGATCGACCCGGATGTTCATGGGCTCGAGAATCAGCATCAGCCCGGCAGACTCGACGAGCGGGGCCACCCGAACCAGCGCGGTGGTGATGTGCTCGTGCATCTCCTCCTGGCTCATGCCCGGCTGATCGTTGCCGCCCACCACCGTGGCCATGGGCGCGCCGATGATACGAGCCACCTCGCAGGCGCGATCGATGGCACGCACGAAGTCATCGTGGTGGGCCGGGTCGTTCATCCCCGGCACGAATCCCCAGGCAGTGAACTGGGACACGGAGATGCCAAGCTCGCCGCACACCGCTGCGATGGCGGCCAGGTCCTTGCCTTCGTGGTTCCAGAACTCGATGTCGGTGAAGCCGAGGGCGGCGGCGGCGCGGATGCGTTCGACGAACGGACGGTCGCTCCACCACATCTCCAGGTTCATGGCGAAGCGCGTGTGCGCCGTGTGCCCGGGGAGGTCGGCAGTGGGGGCGAGCGCGCCGCCGGCGATGGGTGCGCCTTGCACGCCAGCCGCCCCAGGAGCCCCCGCTTCGGCCCGGTTGTTGTGCGCCCATGCTGCGAGTGGCTTGGGAGTGGCAGCCAGCGCCGCGCCTGCAGAGCTCAACGCCAGGCCTGCGCCGAGCAGGTGACGACGGGTCATGGGGTCTGTCATGGTCGATCTCGCTGCTGTGTGGGGCTCAAGTGAACAGGCCTGGCAGGGCCTGGGGTCAGAGGCTTCCCAGATAGGCGATCAGGTCGCGCATCTCGCCCGGGGTCAGGGTGACGTCCAGCCCTTCGGGCATGGCGGACAGGCCTGCCCGTCGCTCGTCGATGTCTGCGCTGGCAAGCTCGTGCAGCTCGCCCTCCCCGTCGAGCAGAGACACCGTGTGGTCGTCTTCAGACACCACTCGCCCGGAGACGATGGTGCCGTCCTTCATGAACACGAGCGTGCCCCCATAGCCCGGGGACTGGCGCCGGTTGGGGTCGACGATCGCGGTCAGCATCTGCAGCCGGGTCAGGCGCTGGCCTACACGGGCGAGATCTGGCCCCACGCGGAAGCCGCTGTCGCTGTCCGTGTTGTGGCAGCGCTGGCAGGCCAGGGTGCTGCGCTCGAAGACGTTGCGGCCCTCGTTGGCGTGGCCGCCGAACAGGGTGTCGAGCCAGGGCAGCAGCAGGTCGTCGTCGAACTCATCGTCGTCATCGTCTGCTGCGTCAGCTCGGGCCTCGGCGGTGGCGCCATGGGTCAGCCCACTCGCCCCATGGGCCGGAACGCCACGGCCAGCGGCCTGTCGCGGATCGGCCAGGCCCCGGGCCTTCGCAGCCTGCACCAGATCGAGGGCCAGCTCGGGGGAGACCAGGCCGGCGTCGAGGCGCTGCAGCTGCTCGGCGAGCAGGGCATCGGCTCCGGGGAGATCGCCAGCGCTGCCCAGAATCTGGTACGCCACTCGCCGCTCGGACACCTCGCCGTCCCGAGCGATGGCGGGCAACCAGCGCCAGGCCTGGCTGGCGGGCATGGCTCGCAACGCAGGCAGGGCCGCGGCGCGCAGGGCGCCGTCGCTGTCCGCCAAGGCGCTGTCGAGCAACGCGCTGTCGAAACCCGGACTCTCGTCGAACTCCTGGACCTCGTCAGGCTGCTGGCCTTCGTCGCTCTGCGGCCAGTCGATCAGCGCTGTGAGTGCGGCCACCCGGGTCGCGGAGGGCTGGCCGTTGTCCCGCACCCAGTCGGCCAGCAACGGTCGCTGATCGGCGGCGGCGCAACTGCTGACGAGCTCGATGAAGGCCACGGCCACCGCAGCGGGGGGGCTGTCGTCGCCAGCGGGTGGGTCGTCATTCTGCTGCGTTGTGAACGTCTGGCCCAGCTCGGCGGCCAGCAGAGGCAAGAACGAACCGTCGCGAAGACCGAGGGGGCGCCAGTCGCCCATGACCGGGTCGCGAGAAGAGGGCTCGGCCCACTCGGCGAGCATCTCCAGGGCCTCGACGCGCAGGGCGTCCGGGGCGTCGTCTCGCGAGGCGAAGGCGGCCACGCGACGGGCGTGGAGCTCGGCGCCCAGGGCCCGGTTGGCGGCCAGGACCCGGCGCACGAACGCCGCGGTGGGCAGCTCGTCTTCGACCATGAACCGCGTGAGCAGATCCGCGGGCTGGTCGGCCCCGGGCTGCGGCCAGGCCAGCAGCTCTGCCAGGGACGCCGTGGCTCCCTCGACGGGCACATCGTGAATGGCTCGGGCCACTTCGAGGGCCAGCAGGGCTGCGTCGTCGGCGTAGGGGTCGAGGGTCAGGGTCTGCAGCACATTGCCCAGCAACGGCGATTTCAGGCGGCGCAGAGCCAGCACCGCGCCCATGCGTACGTGGGGCGAGTCGTGCTGGGTGAGCTGCCAGACATCGTGCTCAGAGGTCGTGCCCAGAAGAGCCATCACCGCGCCGTGACGCAGGGTCACGTCGTCGGCTCCCGCGTCGTCGAACAGCTGCACCAGCGCTTCGCCCAAGGCCGGTTGCAACAGGGGCTGAGGGCCGAGGAGACCTGCGGCAAGGGCCGCGAACAAGCGCACCCGCGGTGCGTCGTCGCTGAGCCCGGCGAGCAGCGCGGTCGCCGCTCGGTCATGGTTTTCGTCGCCCAGGACGCGCCACGCCTGCGCGCGCAGTTCAGCCTCGCCGTCACGGGTCATGGCCAGCACGGCCTCAAGGGCGGTCCGTCGATTGCTGCTGTCGTTGCCACGGTCGACCATGCCCAGCCCCCAGAGACCGTGCAGTCTGGCGAACAGGCTCTGGGCAGACATGGCAGCGTTCTTGAGCGCGGACAACCCGTCGTCACCGCGGTCGACCAGCTCAAACTGTGCGGCCTGGCGCACACGCAGATCGGCATGGTCGAGCAGTGTGTCCAGCTCGGTGACGGTGCGCGCCGTCATGCCCTCGCTCAGGAGCAGCGCGGTCTGCAAGACCAGGGGGTCGTCGGCCAGGTCCTTGTCGCTGGCCCGAAAGACGCGCCCCTTGCCCGTGCGGTTCCAGCCTTCGACCCAGTCGGTGAAGTAGAGGGCGCCGTCTGGCCCGAAGTCGCAGTCGGTGACCAGCGTGTCCCACAAGAAGTGGTCGCGGCCGACCAGGGTGAATCCCGCGCCGTCGGGTTCGACCGCGAAGCTGTGCACGCCGCTCCACTGTTGCCCGCCGAGAAAGTCGCAGAGGAAGAAGTGTTCGTTGTAGGCCGCCGACAGGCCCACGCCCGGGTAGTAGGCCAGTCCCGAGGGGCCGTTGGCGATGTTGTCCACCGGGGGCAGCAGGTAGGCGGCCTGGCCGTCGTGGCGGGGGTGCCAGAGCTGCTCGTCGTTCCAGGGGCCCCGGCTCACGGGCTCGTTGATCCACTGATAGCTGAAGCGCCAGCCAGAGTCGCCGCCCTGCACCAGGTGCACCCAGCGGGCTTCGTCGCCACCGTCGCTGTTGTTGTCCCCGGTCCACAGGTTGCCGTAGGCGTCGAAGACCAGGTCTTGGGGATTGCGCAGGCCGGTGGCGAAGATCTCGAGCTCGCCGCCGTCGAGGTTGCAGCGCAGCACCGCGCCGGTGTGGGCGTGGTCGATGACACCGTCGTCGGTCTCGACGTGCAGCGAGCGGTCGCCGATGGAGAAGTACAGCCGGCCGTCGGGGCCGATGCGCAGGCCGTGCAGGTCATGCCCCAGCAGCCCGGTCTTCACGCCGTAGCCGCTGCTCAGGGCGCGCCGCTCGTCGGCCACGTCGTCGCCGTCGTTGTCCCGCAGCCACCACAGGTCGGGGATGCAGGTGTAGTAGACGGCGCCGTCGTGGGCCAGCACGCTGGCGCCGATGCCTGCGGCCGGGTCGTTGAAGCCGTCGGCGAACACGGTCGAGCGGTCGCCCACGCCGTCACCGTCCGTGTCACGGATCAACACCAGCCGGTCGTGCTCGGCGGAGTAGTCGGCGAAGTCGTCCCCCTCGAAGCGGGCGATGTAGGCCACACGGTCGGCCACGGTCTGTGCTGCCAGGTCGTCGTCGAGCCAGTCCCAGTGTTCACGGATGTCGGTCACGCCTGCGTGGTGGCGGTGGGTCTCGCCCACGTAGACCGAGCCGTCGTTGTCGATCCACAGGCAGACCGGGTTGGCCAGCAGGGGTTCGGCGGCGAAGAGATCGACGGTGATGCCTTCGGCGCTGGTGATCGCCGCCATGGCTGGCCGCCACTCGTCGGAGGCTTCGGCGACGGCAGGGGAGTAGCCTTCCGTCTCGCCGTCGACGCTGGCGCTCGTGTCAGCGTCGATCATGGCGCCGGTCGTGGCCTGGGCCTCCGCGCCGTTCTGCTCGTCGTCGCTCTGCCAGGCCCGGGCCGGCGTCGCAAAGACCATCAAGGCGATGGCGAGCCACCACCGAGAGCTGTGGGCTGCAGCGCTGCGGCTGAGCCCGCTGATGAACCTGCGGCTGAGCCCGTTACCACGGGCGGGCGTCAACATCCGAGAGCTGTCGAGCGCGTGGGCGTGACCGAGCATGGAGGGGGCCATCAGCGCGCGGCCGCCATCTCGGCCCGCACCCGCTGCAGCAACCGCTGGGTCGCCACGATGCCCTCGTGCTCGGACACGCCACCCCCTTCGTACTCGATGCCGATGTATCCGCTGTAGCCAGCCTTCATCACGATGGACAACATGCGTCGGTAGTCCGTGCCCGTGTCGTTGCCGTCCTCGTCGAAGTCGTTGGTCTTGGCCGACACCGCCTTGGCCCAGGGCATGAGCTGAGCCACGCCCACGTAGCGGTCGTACCACTCGTCGCCCTGAATGCGAAAGTTGCCGAAGTCGGGGAGGGTGCCCACCCGGGGGTGATCGGCGGTCTCCATGACCGAGGCCAACCAGGCTCCGTTGGACGAGATGCCCCCGTGGTTCTCCACGATCACGTTGACGTTGTAGTCGTCGCCCACGTCGGCCAGCTGACGCAACGAGTCGGCGGCGTGTTCACGCTGTTCGTCTGGCGTGCCGTCGCCCCCGGCGTTGACCCGGATCGAGTGGCAACCCAGGAACGACGCCGCGGCGATCCAGCGAAAGTGGTTGTGCACCGCTTCCCGTCGGGCGCTGGCATCCTTCACGGCCAGCTGCCCTTCGCCGTCGATCATGATCAGCAGGTTGCGCACGCCCACGTCGTCGGCCCGGCTGCGCAGCTCGGTGAGGTAGGTCCAATCGGTGGCCTTGTCCTTGAAGAACGAGTTCACGTACTCCACGGCGCCGATGTCGTAGCGCTCACGGGCGACGCCGGGAAAATCGAGGTTCTGGATCTGCCCAGAGAAGAGCTCGCGGTGCAGGGACCACTCGGCGAGCGAGATCTTGAAAGGCGGCTCGGCGCCGTCAAATCCCACGGCGCTTGCACGGTTGGGGGCCATGGCGGCCAGGGCACCCCGGGCGCTGGTGGCCTGTGCTGCCAAAGGAGTCATGACCATGGCGGCGCCCCATGCGCTCGCGCGGCCCAACAGCTGACGGCGGGTGGGTTCCATGGGGCTCGTGCTCCTGGGTGGTGTGTTGTGGGGTCGGTGTGGTCGATGGGGTCGATGGGGTCGACGGGGTCGACGGGGTCGACGGGGTCGACGGGGCGCTGGCTCAGCTCTCGACGGCGTCGCTGGTCTCACGGGGGATCATGGCAGCCATCCGGCCAACCGTCAGCCCTTGCACGAAGATTGAGAAGACCACCACCATGTAGGTGGCGACCAACAGGGTGTTGCGGGTCTCGGCGGGTATGGCGTTGCCGAGCGAAAGAGCCAGGGCGATGGAGATGCCACCGCGCAGCCCACCCCAGGTCATCATCTTGATCGCGTGGGGGGTGAACGAGCGCCGCCGCTTGAGCGCCGTCACCGTGCCACCCACCGAGAGGAAGCGCGCTGCCAGGGTCAGGGGGATGGCCAGCAGTCCCAAGCCCATGGCCGCGCCGTCGAAGGTCAGCAGCAGCACCTCCATGCCCAGCAGCACGAACAGCACCACGTTCAGGATGCCGTCGATCAGCTCCCAGAACGTGTCGAGATGGCCCCGCGTCTTGTCGGACATGCCGAAGCGCCGGCCCGTGTTGCCTACCAGCAGACCGGCCACCACGGCGGTGAGCGGGCCGGACGTGTGCATGGCCATGGCCCCAGCGTAGAGCCCCATGCAGAGCGCCAGGGTGAGCAGCACCTCGACCACGTAGTCGTCCACAGCCCGCAGCATGAGAAAGACGATCCAGCCGCCGGCCAGGCCGAGGACCACGGCGCCCAGAACCTCTTGAGCGAAGAACGTGGCCACGCCCGCCGCGTCCAGGCTCGGGCCATGGCCTGCACCGTGAGCGTCTCCAGCCTGCGCTGCCGACAGTCCCAACAAGACGGTGAAGACCACCACGCCGATGCCGTCGTTGAACAGCGACTCGCCGGTGATCTTGGTCTCGAGGCTCTTGGGTACATTCGCCTTCTTGAGGATGCCCAGCACGGCGATGGGGTCGGTGGGTGCGATCAAGGCGCCGAAGACCATGGCGTGCATGAGCTGCAGTTCGACGCCCAGCAGAGGCGCGGCGGCCCACAGCCCGCAGCCCACCAGGGCCGTGCTCAGCAGCACTCCCACCGTGGCCAGGATGCCGATGACCCAGCGTTGCCCCCGCAGATCTTCGAGGTCGATGTGCAGCGAGCCGGCGAAGAGCAGAAACGCGAGCATCACGTCGAGCAGGCTGTGGCCCAGATCGAAGCGCTTGAGCAGGGCCTCGACCGGGTCGGTGAGGTGGGCGCCGAGGGCGTCCGCCAGGGCTAGCCCGAGGCACATGACCAGGGCCACGAGCATGACGCCGATGCTGCTGGGCAGTCCGATGAAGCGGTGGTTGAACCAGGCCAGCAGGGCGGCGGTGGCGATGACCAGCGAGAGAAACGTGAAGGCATCCATGGGCTGCAGGGACAGGCCGTAGCCGCTCCGCCTGGGGACGTGTGATGTGTGTCGCGAGGCCAGTCTGGCCTATTTGGCCACAGCGGGGCAGAAGTCCGTGATTCGGTCAGCCTCGGGCGCTGGCGCAGCTGTGGTGGTCAGCCCTCGCCGTCGAAGCTGCACCCTGGGCCCATGCCGATGGGGCTGCCCGGGGGTGGGGCGGCGGGGGACAGTCGTGGCGTGTGCACTTCGCCGGGCCTGGAGAGGTGCCGGGCCAGGTCGCTGCGCAGGAGGGCTCGGTGGGCAGTCCAGGCCGGGTCGTCACCGGGCCCGCCGGACCGGGCCTCAAGCCGCGTGACGAGTTCGCTGATGGTGGCTTCGGCGGCACCCCGGACCTCGTGGGAGGCGGCGCTGTTGCGAGCCAGGCCCGTGAGCCCGTCCGCCACCACACGCTGGGTGATGCGGGTGAGCGCAGCCAGCCGAGGCGTGGCCGCTGGGCTGGCGAAGGCAGCGTCCACCAGAGCCTGGAGCAGCTCATGGAGGGATGGGGACGCTCCGTCTTTGCGGTGCTGGTCCACCAGCCGCCCGCAGCGCTGGGGCTGGAGCAGGCCCTCCACCACCATCTGGGCCGCCACGGCTGCGGCCTCCAGAGGGTCGAAGGTCAGGCCCTGGCGGCTGGGCAGCTCTTCGGCGGAGCGGCCCGTGCTGGGGTGGGCCGGGGCCAGCAGCTCCAGGGCGACGTCTGAGATGTCGAGGACCTCTGGGGCGAGGGCCGACAGGACCACGTCGAGGGCCGCCCGTTGTCGAGCACCGTCGACCGCTCGGGGGCCCGGCCGGCCGTCCCCCGCGAGGGAGTGGTCGTAGAGCACGCCGCCGATGACCTTGGTGGCCGCTTCGAGTTGGTAGCGATGGTGCAGGTACACCGGCGCGAAGACCCGGCCCAGATCGCTCTGTGAGCGGCCGGGGGACAGGCGGCTGCTGTCGAAGCTGGCCATGGCGGTGGCGCGCACGGCCAGGGTGCGGCGCAGGGCGGCCACCGGGTCGGCGCCCGTGTCCCAGAGGCTGGCCCGGGGCTCGGCGGACCAGGGCATGCGGGCGTCGGCGTCAGACAGGTACGGCGGCAAGGGCTCGGTGGCAGCGGCGATGAGGTCGTCGAGGCGCCGGGGGGCGGGGAGGCCGGCACCTTCGGCCGGGCTGGCCGGGTCGGTGGGTCCGTAGAGCCAGGAGATGGCCAGGCGATCCCAGGGGCCCGAGCCCACGCCGTAGGCAGCGGAGGCGTCGATGGCGCCGTCGTCGTCGAGGGTCAGGTAGGGCGCCGGGTAGTCCATGACCGAGCCGTTGCCCAGGGTGCTGGCGGCGAAGTTATGGGCCAATCCCAGGGTGTGGCCCACCTCATGGGCTGCCAGCTGGCGTATGCGGGACAGGGCCAGCGCTGCGTTGCGGCTGTCGTCCACCCCGAGCAGCCCGTCGAACAGCAGTTGATCTTGATGCACTCGTTGCGAGCCCAGGGACACGTGGCCCTTGATGATCTCGCCGGTGCGGGGGTCGGTGATCGAGTGGCCGTAGCTCCAGCCCCGGGTCGAACGGTGGACCCACTCGATGACGTTGTAGCGCACGTCGAGGGGGTGGATGCCCTCGGGCAGCAGCTCGACGGAGAACGCGTCGGGGTATCCCGCGGCGGCGAAGGCCTGTGTCCACCAGGAGGCGCCGCTGAGCAGGGCGCTGCGCACGGGCTCAGGCGCTCCTCGGTCGACGTAGTAGACGATGCGATCCTCGGGGGATTGCAGCCGATGACGGACCGCCAGGCGCCGAGTGCTGGGTTGTCCCAGGGGCGTCGATGTGTCCGTGTAGGTGATGGGAAAGGCGCCGGCCCGGGGGTCGAGGGACAGGGCTGCGTAGTCGTCGTCTGGCAGCCGCACGAACGACTGATGCTGCACCAGGGTGACCGCGTCGGACTGGGGCGTGACGGCTCGGACCAGTCCCCCTGGCTTCTGCCCGCTGAACGTGAGCAGGGCCTCGAACTCCAGGTTGTCTGCGAAGGCCAGGGCGGCGCCGGTGTCGATCACGCTGCGCTGGCTGTCCAGGCTCCAGCTGCCCTGGCCGGCGCCGTTGAGGGCGCGCGCAGAGCCATGGGCGTCGCGCAGAACCCAGCTGCTCAGGTCGATGAGGCAGGGGCCGCCCTCGCTCTCGGCCACCACGTCTGTGGCCCAGAGTACCGAGGTGGCGAACGACTCCTCGCTGGCCAGGCGCTCGGCGGGGTCAGCCAGGGGCGCCCGAAAGCCCAGGTTCGGTTGGTGGATGAGCACCCGGTTGCCGTGCCGACGAAACTCGATCAGCTTCGCCGCACCCCACTTGCCCCGATCGAGACCCACCGGGTTGCTGCCCAGCCCCGTGCGCAGTCCCTCGACGGAGAGGCAGGTGGCCAGGGGGGACGAGTCGGCGGGGGCGCCTGGCAGCTCCAGCAGGATCTTGCCCGCGCTGTCGTCGACCCAGACCGTGAACAGGCCGTCCAGCCGTCGCAGGTCAGCGGTGGCTTCGCTGAGGTCGGGCAAGTCGGCGAGCGCTCGGTCTGGAGCCGCGGCCTCGGCCTGCCCCAGCGCGCTGCAGGCGCCGCTGAGCGCTGCGGCTCCGAGCAGGAGCAACAGTGGTCGCACAGTGTTGAGCATGACGATCTCCCGGGCCGAGCAGCCGGGGCACCCTTGTGGCCCCTCGGCGGCTCCATGGCCGCACACCGTGGGCCAGGAGAGCGGTGCTCGTCAAGCCTGTGGGCCACCCACGGTGGCTCGGCAAGGGCCGAGGCGCTCAGTGAGTCGCCCAGGCGAGGGAGGGAGGCCTAGTTGTTCGAGGGCAGGTAGCGGGTGCTGGAGCGGCTGTAGCGCGTCATGCCGTCCTCGCTCATCTCGCTGTAGCAGACCACGTCATCGTAGAAGTCGATCGAGCGCAAGATGCCCGCGACCTTCTGCATGGCCTGCCCCACCAGTTCGAGCGGAATGTCCTGAGAAGGCTGGGCGTTCAGCACGAAGCCCAGGGTGGCTGAGAGGGTGCCGAAGACAGCGGCCGTCTCTTGCATCTGCAGACCCAAAGGCTGCAGGCTCACCGACGACACGGCCTGGCTTGGCAGACGCTGGCCGTCGACGAAGGCCGGGTGTTCCCAGAGGCCGTCGGTCTCGCCAGCAGCCACGGAGAACACGGTCTCCAGAGCCTGTTCAGAGGTGGTGATCAGCAGGTAGTTGCCGATCACCCCGAACTTCACGGTGGGGATCTGCGGGATCGGGATGGGCAGCATGGGAACCGAGACAGCGATTTCCAGCTGCTTCATGGAGGGGAAGCTGCCCGACGCATCGGTCATCTTCAGCTTGCGGATCGGCGAGGATTCTCCCTGGGAGGCCAGTTCTTTCTCAAGGCGCTCAAGCAGCGGGGGCACCATGGCGTCGAACACAGCGTGCACCCGATCGATCACCTTGCGAGCGCCGTCCGGATCACGGAGCCGAGAGACCATGACCGTCTCAGTGGTGCCAGGAAAGCGCTCGGACGGCAGGGTGACCGCCAACGTCTCACTGCCCAACCAGGACAGCACATCGTCTTCGATGCTCAAGTCCATGATGGCCTGGGCGGCCTTGATCTCGAGCAGGGTGTCGCTGGCCTGGGGCACGTAGAACTCGAAGCGCTCGAGGGCCCAGCGGTAGAACGGGCGCAGGTCGAGGTCCTGGGACAAACTGAAAGAGATGGCATTGGCCGGAACGAAATCGAGCAGCTCGCCCGTGGGCTGTGCGCTCCTCATGGCCATGTAGAAGGGGTTGCCAGCTTCGACGGCCTCGGGCCGGTAGGTGGTCCAGCACTCGCTCACCAGGTCGAGGCCTTCGGCGTGGACGGTGGTCACCGAGATGTCAGAGAAGTCGGCCAGGCCGATGACGTCTTGCACCGGAGCGATGGCCTTCTGCGCCCCCGGCATGGTCATCATGATCTGGGGGATGGACTCCTTGAGCCAGCCGAACAAGCGATGGGCGTCGAAGTACATCAGGCTGGACGTGTTCTCAGCCAGCGTGCCCACGGCGTCCTTGAAGCGTCGCGTGCGCACGAGCGACTGGGTCGACTTGCCCTCGAGGATCTCCAACGCGTTCTCGAAGAACTCAACGCCGAAGCCGAGCATGAGCAGGTCGCCACGAACCGCCATCTGCAGCAGAGGGATGTGGTCCATGCCAGCCAGGCGCAGTGAGTAGACCCGCGTGGAGCCGTCGTCTCCGCGACGCTCTTCTCGTTGCAGCTCCAGCTCTTCGGTCAGGCCACCCGCCGCCCCCAGCAGGTTGGCCAGTGCACCCTCGATTTCGTCGACTCGGTCGCTGTCGATGCGGCTGGCCAGGAGCATGCTGCCCAGTCCGGGAGGGGTCCAGTGTGTGGGCGCCTTGGGGCCCTCGGCGTAGATGAGTTCGTTCTCGGTCAAGGCGTCCCAGTCGACGCTGCCCACCAGCGCGGTGACCAGATCGATGAGGCCGCTGAGCTGCGCCGCCTCTTCGCTGCCTGCCCCGGCCATCTCGAGACCTTCGCTGATCAACTCGTGAAAGCGTGCGTCCTGGATGGCCTTCATCACCTTCTCAGTGCCGTCCCGAACGAACTGCATCGAGGGGTCCTGGCGCATGTGCCACAGGGAGTACGCGCTGGATGGCACGAGCTCTTGCAGCTGCAGTCGCGGGGCCGTAGCGCCCTGGGCAAAGGTCGGGGTGGACGCTGGCACGCAGATCACAAGGGCCGCGATGGCTCCGGCGAAGTGCGCGCGGGTGAGGGGCAGCAGTGAGATCATGGTGCATTCCACGACGGGGGGACCCTTATGATGTTGCCGGTTCGTTGTGGGCCTGCAAGGTGGGCCATGGTCACGTCACAGCTGAGGGGGCCGGTTCTTGGGCCTGTCGTCGTTCTGCGCGCGTTGCTGGAGCGCGGCACACAAACGTCACGGGCAGCTGCCGGGGAGGGAGCGTGATCAGAGGCCCTGGAGAGTGACGGGCAACTGCAGGCGCTCGTTCCCGCGGATGATCGTCAGCACCGCTGTCTCGCCGATCTCGTACTGGGAGAGAGCATCAATGGCGTCGGTTCGGTTGCGCACCTGTGTCGTGTCGATCGCCACAATCACGTCGCCCAAGAAGGATCGGTCCCGGAGTATTTCATAGAGCTGACCGTTCTGCTGGCGCAGCCGGGTGAATGCGCCCTCGGCGGTGCCCGTCAACCCGGCCCGGTCGGCCGCCGAGTCAGGGATCACGGTGCGCACGGCCACGCCTTCGATGCCCTGAATATCCAGCAGGCCCACTCCCATGCCGGGTCTGGTGATCTTGCCGCTGGCGATGAGCTGAGGCACGGCAGCGACGACTTCGTCCACGGGGATGGCGAAGCCGATGCCTGCCGACTGAGCCGTGCCCTGGTTGGCCATGGCAGCCGTGCTGAAGATCTGGGTGTTGACCCCGATCAACCGCCCGGCGCTGTCGAGCAGGGGCCCACCGGAGTTGCCCGGATTGATGGCCGCGTCGGTCTGTATGACGCCGCGAATGAGGTGGTCGGTGGGTGAGCGCATGGTGCGGTTCAGCGCCGAGACCACGCCGGTGCTCAGGGTGTGGTCGTAGCCAAACGGGTTGCCGATGACGAAGACCTTCTGCCCCACCAACAGGTCGTGGCTGGAGCCGAGCACGATGGGTTCGATGCTCTGGGGCGGCGCGTTGACACGCAGCACGGCCAGGTCCTTGTGGGGGGCCTGGCCTACCAGGTCGGCGGGGTAGGACAGGCCGTTCCAGAGCTGGACCTCGTACTGATCGCCGGGCGCGACCACGTGGTAGTTGGTCACCACATGGCCCGCCTTGTCCCAGAGGATGCCTGTGCCGCTGCTCACCGGCGGGGCCTCGGCCGGGTAGCGCGAGCTTCTGGCGCTGACGAAGACCGCCGAGGGGGTGTTGGCCTCGAAGATCTCGATGGTGTTCAGCTCGTCGGCGGCCAGATCGCCCCGGGCTGTGACCGTGCGCAATTCGGCGTTGCCAATGGGCAGGTCGCCCCGGCTCCACATGACGTAGAGCAGGACGGAGAGGGCGGCCAGCAGGGTGACCACCGAGAGCAGGTTGGCGCCCGCGGTACCGCGGACCGAGTCAGGTGGGGCAGAGCTCATGGAGGCCCCCGAGGGAAAGCGAGGAGCCTAGCTGGTAACGCACTGCGAGCAAAGCCGTCGTGTCGGTCACCTGGCCTGGAGGCTGTCTCCAGTGCGCCGGTGAGACCCCCAGATTGGAGACCGACCATGAGCAGACCTACAACCACGAAAGCAGTCAGAGCCCCCCTTCGACCCGGCGATGAGATCGTGGCGGCGCGAGGCGGTGCAGGGGCAAGCAGAGCCCCTGGAGCTGACCCGGGTTCAGCCTCGCACTCCATCAGTCGTCATGGCCCGGAGCGCCCTGTGACTTCGCGCCGGGTCCTTTGGCTCCTGGCGGCGGCGATCCTGCTGCCCCCGTCTTCCACGCTTGCCGCCAGCGATGGTCGCGGGTCCGAGCAGCCCCCCTTGGCCGCCAAGCTGATGGCCCCGGGGGCTGGTGATGCCCCCGAGACTGGTGATGACGGCGGCAGGGCAGCCCTGGGGGCCGCAGCAGCTGAACGGGAGGCGGCCTACAAGTTGGGCGGGGAGGCCAGGGAGGCGGCCTTGATCAGAGCCGCGGCGACGTTTGGGTCCTTGGCAGATGATGGCGAGCTGGTCGTCGCCGTCCGTACCGAGGCCGCCTTTCGCGCTGGCGAGTTGCTGCGGGCTCGAAAGCTGCCCGAGGAGGCGGCTTCCAGGTTCCACCAGGCTCTTGCCATGGGCGGCGCGCTGCCGGCCCCACAGCTGCCCACCACGGGCGCTGAGGGTGGGAGTGGCGCTGGGGCTGACACATCTTCGGCCGAGACCGTGGAGCCAGGTGTGCTCGAGGCACGAGGCTTCGCCGCCAGGGGCCTCTTGGAGTTGGCTCACATCGAACGGCGGGCAGACCGGTTCGACGAGGCCCTCAGCCTCTACGGCAGGCTCTCTGGGGACTTCCCCGATCAACCTCGCCAGGGTGCTCACGGCGGTACCTGGGCGATCAAGCTCCTGGTGCGGACCGGAGCTCTCGACCAGGCCCAGGCCACAGTGGCCGATTTCGCAGCCCATCACCGGGACTACCCCCTCGAGCTGCTGCGCAACACCACCACCGTGGCCGAGGCGCTGATGGACGCCGGGCGCCAGCCAGAGGCCCAGGAGCTGGTGGAGGCCATGGCCCTTCAGCTGGAACCGCTCATGGACCCAGAAGACTCCCAGCTGAAAACGGCACTTGCGGCCGTTCGTGTTACCGTAAGGGACAGGGTTCGATAACTGCTTGCGCGGTGACAGGACCCTGGCGTTGGTCTAGGAGAGACCCGACGTCAGTGCAAACCCCGGGGCGCTCCGGTCTGGGAGAGAGAACGGAGCGCCCCTTTTGCAATTCTCTGGCGCCGCACATCGCTGAAGCCCCCAACGCACGACGCCCGGCCCTCCACATCTCGGAGGGCCGGGCGTCGGTGTTCTGCGCTCGCTCTGCTGACCGATGCCACAGTCAGACGGCGAATCCTGCAGCGGTCACCCTGCGGGGGTGGGCTGCTGGGCGTGGATCGTGGGGGCCGATCCGATCGGGTAGTAGGCGAAGCCCATCTTCTCGAGCTCGTTCTTCGGGAAGATGTTTCGGCCATCGAAGATCACGGGCGAGTTGAGGCGATCCTTGATCAGCTCGAAGTCCGGGTTGCGGAACTCGCTCCACTCGGTGACCAGCAGCAGGGCGTCGGCCCCGTCGAGGGTGTCGTAGGGGTGCTCGATGAACTCGACCTTGTCCCCGTGCTCCTTGAGCCGCCAGCTGGCCTGCTCCTTGGACTCGGGGTCTGTGGCCTTCACTGTGGCGCCAGCCTTGATCAGGCTGTCGATGATGTAGAGCGCTGGGGCCTCACGCATGTCATCGGTGCGGGGCTTGAACGACAGACCCCAGATGGCAAAGGTCTTGCCCTTGAGGTCGCCGGCGAAGTGCTCGTTGACCTTGTCGAAGAGCACGAACTTCTGCCGGGCGTTCACCTCTTCGACGGCCTTCAAGATCTTGAAGTCGTACCCGAACTGGCTGGCCGTGCGCACGATGGCCTGGACGTCCTTGGGGAAGCAGCTGCCGCCGTAGCCACAGCCTGCGTACAAGAAGGGCATGCCGATGCGGGAGTCGGTGCCTATGCCCGCGCGCACCTTGGTCACGTCGGCACCGGCCCGCTCGCAGATGTTGGCGATCTCGTTCATGAACGAGATGCGCGTGGCCAGCATGGCGTTGGCCGCATACTTGGTCAGCTCGGCGCTCTTCACATCCATGTGGATGATCTTGTTGGGGTTGTCGTGCACGAAGGGCTCGTAGAGCCGGTGCATGGCATCTTTGGCGGCCTCTGTAGAGGTACCGACGACAACCCGGTCGGGCTTCATGAAGTCGTCGATGGCCGCGCCCTCTTTCAAGAACTCGGGGTTGCTGACCACGGACATCTCGTGGCTGGTCTCGGCCTGTGCGGTGGCCTTGACCTTGTCAGCGGTGCCCACGGGCACGGTGGACTTGTCCACGATGATCTTGGGACCGTTGGCCGCCTGGCCGATGGTCTTGGCCACGGCGAGCACGTACTGCAGGTCGGCGCTGCCATCTTCGTCCGGGGGCGTGCCCACGGCGATGAAGATGATGTCGCTGTCCTTGACGGCCGCGGCGGTGTCTGTGGTGAAGTCGAGGCGCCCCTCCTTCACGTTGTGCTTGACCATCTGGTCGAGGCCGGGCTCAAAGATCGGAATGATGCCCTTGTGCAGATCAGCCACCTTCTTCTCGTCGATGTCGACGCAGGTGACGTGATTGCCGCTCTCGGCGAAACAGGTTCCGGCAACGAGTCCGACGTAGCCGGTGCCGACGACAGCGATACGCATGGTGTCGATCCTTGGAGGTCGTGGAGATCAGGGTGAGGGGGGTGACGAGTCACTGCGGACTCCGCCGCAGCAGCTATGTATGCTGTGACCTTATCTCGGTGTTTGAGAGACGTCGGCTGGAGCCCGAGGGGCGAGAAAGATACCCCCAGGCCCAGATCCAGTCAAATCAGCACCATGGCTGCAAATCCAGTGCATGGACAGACTTGCGACCCGACGGCCGGGTCGTTTTGCAGGGCGATTGGTTCAGTTGGCTAGAGCGCCTGCCTTACACGCAGGAGATCGGGGGTTCGAGTCCCTCATCGCCCACCACTTCCATGCCGCGAGCTGACCACCGCCCGCGGGGTCCCCCGGAGTGACTTCCATGCTCTTCTCCCTGATCGTGGTGCTGGCTTCGGCAGCCACGCCCCTGACGTCGCCTCTGCTGGCCGAGCCCCGTGCCATCGCGGCCCTGCAGCCAGATCTGCCCCAGAGGGCCTTGGGCTTGGCTCATCAGGCCCAGCCCTTGGGGGCCCACCAGCTGCTGGCCAGCGAGCTTCTGGTCGCCGTGGCGGGTGGCGATTGGGCAGATGAGCGTCGTCGGGCCGAGGCCGAGGTGGCCGCCCTCCTGCTGTCTGAGCTGACCGGCAAGCTGGATCTCTGGCGCGAGACGGCCGAGATCCTGGCCGCTGCGGCGCCGTTTCCAGCGGCCACGCCCCCCAAGGTGGCCGCCCTTCTCGACCATCTCCAGGCTCGCTGCTGGGCCAGGGTGGGCAAGACCAACCGAGCCCGGGGCCTGATCAACCAGCTGGGCTACATCACCGACTGGTACGTGGCCGGGCCCTTCGACAACGAGCGGGGCGCTGGCTTCGAGACGGCCTACGAGCCCGAGCAGCGCTTCGATCGGGGCGCTGCCATGGAGGGCAAGGAGCGGGCGGTGGCCTGGCGGTTGAACCCAGGTCGCCAGCACCCTCTGGCCCGGCTGCGCCTGGACGCCATGCTGCGCCCGAACCAGCAGGCCGTGGCCTACCTGGCCACGGCGGTGCAGACCAGCACCGAGCGAGCGGTGGTCCTGCGCTTCGGCACGGAGGCCTCGTACAAGATCTTCCTCAATGGACATGAGCTGGCCTCCCGGCGGGTCGAGCGGCCCTTCGCCCCCGACCAGGAGCGGGTGGTCCTGCCCCTGCTCGAGGGCTGGAACCAGCTGCTGGTGAAGCTGGCTGTCGAGGAGGGCCCCTGGACCTTCGCGTCGCGCTTTTCCGATCTTGACGGCCAGCCGCTGATCGACCTCGAGTGCCAATCGGCCTTCACTTCCTGGCCCGACCCGCCGCCGCCCCACGAGGACTTCATCCCCTGGTGGGAACTCGAAGGCGCTGGCTGGAGCGTAGATCTCCTGGCGGCCTTGCCCGGCGAGCAGGTGGTCCCCGAGCCCGATCACACCGGGCATGACCACCTGACCGAGAGTGGCGAAAACCTCGGGGACGGGGAGCACGGGGGCGCCACCGCCGGTGATCGTCCCGACCTTGGCGCCGACGACCTTGGCGCCGACGACCTTGGCGGTGACCACATGGACGCCGACGACATGGGCGCCGACGACATGGGCGCCGATGGGGCCCACGCTGACGGTGACGACGACTCTGGCGGCTGGGGGCCACCGTTGCCTCCGCC
>CAZIAK010000015.1:69794-79167 GCA_964537035.1 uncultured Phycisphaerales bacterium
CCCACGCTGACGGTGACGACGACTCTGGCGGCTGGGGGCCACCGTTGCCTCCGCCCCCGGCCGACTGGATCTGGCCTCGCCCCCAGTCGAGCGCCGCCCAGCCCTCCTTGGCCCCTGAGGCCGTGGACATCCTGGCCGCCGCCAACGACCTCTCAGGCCTGACCCAGGCCGCGGTCTGGCACCTGCTCGTCCATCCCGACGATGTGGTCGATCGCACCGCTCGTGGGTTCGCCGAGCGAGCCGCGGCCCTGGCCCCCGACGACCCGTTTGCCCACTACCTGGTGGCCCTCTCCAACGGCGCCGAGGGTGCCTCCGCGAACGAGCGGGAGGTGAACCGGCGCCAGCATGCCCTGCAACGGGTGGTCGCCCTCGCCCCCGGCCAGGTTGCCGCCCTGCTGGCCCTGGCCGACTTCGCCACCCACGACAATCCCATTCCCCACCGTGCCGATGATCTGCTCCAGCGAGCCTTGGCCGCGGCTCCCGAGAGCTGGGACGTGCTCACCGCCCGGGCCGCTCAGCTAGAGGGTCGTGGTCGGCGAGGAGAGGCTGATGCCCTCTTGCACCAGGCCGAGCGTTCCCCTGAGGGATCCACACGCACGGCCGGGTTGCTGGCCCGCGCGGGACGGCTCCATGGGCTGGGTCTGCCCGACGCCGCCCAGCAGCTCCTGCTCGACGGCTTCTCCCGGGACACGGGCTCGCAGCGACTGGCTGACCTGCTCATCGACACTCTCGTGGACGCTGGCGAGTTCGAGCTGGCCTTGGTGATCACCGAGCGCTGCCTGCAGGCCGAGCCCTTCGACCTGCGGCGCATGTTCCGCTCGGCGGCCCGCCTCGAGTACGCGGGAGGGCAATATGCGAACCGGGCGCGGGAGCTGGTCACCCGGGCCCTCGACGTGTGCCCGGAGAACACCAAGGCCCTGGCCCAGCTGGTGCGTATCGACGTGGGCCTTGGCCGCCCCGAACGGGCCGCCCGCGTGTTGGCAGAGATCACCCGGCTCGACCCGGGGGACGACCACGCCCGTCGGCACCTGTCCCTGCTCACGGCTGCCGAAGAGGAGCGCTTCGAGGAGCCCTACCGCCGGGACGCCGCCCAGTGGCTCGACCTGCCCTTGCCCGAGGGCGGCAACGAGCCCTTCGAGGTGCTCGACCGCACCGTGGTCTGGCGAGTGCACCCGGACGGCACCGAGCACAGCTACGAGCACACCGTGCTGCGGGTGCTGAACCTGGCCGGGGTCAAGCGCCTGGACACCTGGACCCTCTCCGGCTCGGGCGACACGCGCCTGAAGGTCTATGGCGTGCGCGTGCTCCACGCCGACGGTTCGGTGGACCACGCTCCGGCGCCTCGCTGGCGTCGGGGAGGCTCCCGCTACTACGACCTGCCACCGCTGCAGGCCGGCGACCTGGTCGACATCGAGTTTCGTGCTGACCAGCAGGCTGCCGACGTCTTCGGTGAGTACTTCGGCCTGCGCCACGAGTTCTACCTCGACCGCGTCGACACCCTGGCGCCGGTGCGACGCTCCGAGCTGGTGGTCATCGCTCCCGAGGGAGTGCCCCTGCACGTGGCCACGCGCAACGCCGACGACCTCGAGACCTCCACCGAAATCGACGAGGCCGGGCACCGCGTGTACCGCTGGGTCGCTCGCGACCTGTCCCGCCCGGACATCGAGGGTCTCATGCCCGGCCGCCGGGAGTTCGCCCCCACGGTCGACGTGACCACCTTCGCTGACTGGCAGTCCTTCGCCAGCTGGTGGTGGGACTTCATCGAGAAGGAGTTCGTCACCACCGACGCCATGCGGGCGAAGGTCGCCGAGCTGGTGGCGGGCAAGGGCAGCGAGCTGGAGCAGGTCGAGGCCATCGCCCGCTTCGTGGGCCAGGAGATCCGCTACAACGCCTGGGCCTTCGGCACCCACGGCTACGAGCCCTACAGCGCATCGACGATCTTCGAGCGCCGCTTCGGCGACTGCAAGGACAAGTCGATCCTGCTGCGGCAGATGCTGGCGGAGATCGACGTCGAGGCCATCCCCGTGCTGATCAACGCCGAGTACTACCGGGCAGACGAGCCCCTCGAGTCGGCCATGATCGGACTGTTCAACCACTGCATCGCCTATCTGCCCGCCACGGACGAACGGGGCGGCTACTACCTCGACGCCACCGCCGACCTGAACCCGGTGGACTACCTGCGGGCCGATGACCAGGGTGCGCGAGTGCTCCACGTCGACCAGAATGGTGGGACCCTGCACGACATCCCCTACGCTGCCGCCGCCCAGAACGGGTTGCTGCGCACCTACGATGTGGCCCTGTCGCCTGACGGTTCGGCCCGGGTCGAGATGGTCGACGAGAGCGGCGGCCAGTTCGGCGTCGGCATGCGCACGCGCTACGGCGGCGAGCAGGGGGACATCGAGCGCAAGCTGTCCCAGCAGCTGGCCGAGGCCTTCGGTGCCATCGACCTGGTCGACGTGTCCACCTCTGATCTGGAGGACATCACCGAGACAGCGCGCATGGCAACGGTCTTCGACGCCGCAGACCTGTGGACCCGCGATGGCGACTGGCGCAGCCTGGCGATCTCTCCCGACCCTCTGGGCCTGGAGAGCCTGGCTCACGAGCGCCCTGATGAGCGGGACTTCGAGCTGGTACTCGACCGCCCGTTCCGCAGTCGCACCGAGGTGCTCTATCGCTTGCCTGAAGGTGTGAGCGAGGTGCTGCTGCCAGAGACCGCAGCGATCGTGCTGCCCGGCTTGCTGGAGTATCAGCTCACGGCGGAGCAGCTCCCCGACGGCGTTCGTGTGGTCCGTGACTTCTCCCTGCACGTGCGCCGGGTGGGGCTCGACGACTACGGAGCCTTCAGGGACGCGGTGCGCGAGATCGGCCAGGCCGAGTCGCGGGTTCTGCGCCTGCGCCCGGACCCTGTGGATTGACGACTGGGTCACGCGCTCGTGCGGATGTCTCACCCGCGCCGATCCCACATCGGCGCCAGCTGCACTCCCATGCTGCTCGGGCAGCGGGACCCTTATCACCCGCCTTCTCCATGAGGATCGCCATGACACGCTGGCCGCTGCTCCTGCTGACCGTTCTCCCGCTGGCCTGTGCCTCCACCGGGGCTGACCCGCTTCCCGCCGACGCCGTGCTCTTGGGCTCAGGCGAGCACACGTACGTGTGGGTGGACGACTGGCTGGCCGTGCCCGGTGGGGGCGACCTGGGCAACACCCACGGCGAGATCGTGGTGGATGATCGTGGGCTGATCCACCTCAGCACGGACGAGGGTCAGGCGCTGATGACGTTCCGCGAAGACGGCTCGTTTGTTTCGGGATGGGGTGAGCAGTTCGCCAACGGCGTGCACGGCATGACCCTGGCTCCCGACGCTGACGGCGACGGGCAGGTCTTGTACTTCGTGCACTTCAACCGCCACGAGTTCGTCAAGGCGACCCTCGATGGCGAGGTGTTGTGGCGACGCGGCGCGCCCATGGCCTCGGGGTTGTATGAGAGCGAGGAGCAGTTCCGGCCCACGAGCATCGCCGTGGCTCCCGATGGGACGCTCTTCGTGGCCGATGGCTACGGTCTGCATTGGGTGCACCGCTACGACGCCGAGGGCCAGTACATCAACTCGTTCGGAGGTCCGGGGAGTGAGCCGGGCCAGCTGTCAACGCCCCATGGGTTGCTCGTCGACACCCGGACTGACACGCCCCAGCTGCTCGTCGCCGACCGGGAGAACCACCGCCTGTCGATCTTCGACCTGACCGGCCAGTTCGTCGGGCTGATCGAAGGCATGCTGCGTCGGCCTTGCAAGATCCAGCAGCGCGGCGAGTTTCTGGTCATCCCCGATCTGGCGGGCCGGGTGACCATTCTCGACGGCAGCAACCGCCTGGTGACTCACCTGGGGGACAACCCGGACGCGTCGCTCCGCGCGGTGAACGGCGTGCCCAAAGACCGCTGGGTTGATGGCCTGTTTCTCGCGCCGCACTCTGCTGCGTGGGACGCGAAGGGCGACCTCTACGTGATGGACTGGAACCGCTGGGGGCGGGTGAACAAGTTGCGGCGGGTGGCTCGCTAGGCCGGAATTTTCGCCACGATCGTCGCGAGGGTCCAGTCGTGCCCGCCGCAGATCGTGGTGAGAAGTCCGGGCCAGGCTCCGTGCTGTGGGCCGACGGTCTTTCCATCGCCGCAGGAGCCCTGGCCGTCAACCGTCCAGCTCCGTGAAGACTACCGGGGGCTCGACTTCGATGGCTGGGTCGACGGCCGGGCTGGCTGCGTGGATGCTGACGGTGGGGCGTGCTGCGGCCAGATTGTTCAGCTGCTCTGCGGTGAGGCCGCTGTCCCAGAGGTAGACGGTGGTCAGGGCGGCCATGTGTTGCAGAGCGTCCACGCTGCCCGGGGACAGGGTGGTGCCGGAGAGGTTGAGCCAGCTCAGGGTGTTGTGGTCCATCAGCAGTGCCAGGTTCAGCGGCGGGCCAGTGAGTCGGCGCAGATCGAGGCGCTCGAGCCTGGGCAGGGTGGCCAGCAGCTCGAGCTCGATGTCGCCGAGGAGCTTGCCCGCCAAGGACAACTGCACCACGTGCTCGCGCACCGGCGTGAGCAGCGCGGCAAGCTCTCCCGGCTGAAGCGTGGCGGCCTCGAAGTCGAGCCAGAGTCCCGGTTGGTGGGGAGCCAGCCGCTCGACGTGGACGAGACGCGCGCTCAGAGCGGCCAGGGCGTCGGTCGCAGCGAGCAGTGGATCCACCGACCGCGTGTCATCTGAACTCGCTGTGGCGACCGTGGGGACCTCCATCGCGTCGCCTGGCGCCGGTGATCTGTGGGGCGCGGCCGGCGGTGCTGAAGCTGGCAAGGCGGGCGCCCGGGTGTGGGCGGGGGCACGGGGCGTTGTGCCCTGCGCTGCTCCCGGGCTCAGCCCCGTGATCCACTCCGCAATCGCGGCCCTCTCCGCGTCCGTCGGCTGGGACTTCGACGACGGCGGCATGTGATCGTCGTGCTCGAGGGGCAGGAGCAGACGCTCCATGAGCAGGCTCGCCTCGGGCTGCCCGGGAAGCAGTGCGGGGCCGCTCTCGCCACCCTTCAAGGCCAGAGCCTGCGTGGCCAAGTTCAGCCCACCACGCTGCTTGCGCTCCCCATGACATTTGCCGCAGCGCGCCAGGAACACGGGCTGCACCGTGGCGAAGTCGGGCTGCGTCGCGACGTCAGCAGCCTCGCCCTCCTCCGGAAACCACGGCGCCAGCAGGAAGTCGTCCCCGTGGGTCAGGCTGCCGCCGAGGTGCGCCGTGGGAATCATCAGCGCGAAGCCCAGGCACACGGCCAGGGGATAACGGGCCGGCTGCTTGCGATAGGTGTAGCCCACCCAGAGCGACATCGCGGCCAAGGCGATGCCCAGCCACTCGTGCCAGTCGACCTCGTCGCCGTAACCTCCACCCTCGTGGAGCAGCCAGCCGCTCAGCGCGGCGAGGGGCGCGGTGAGCACGAGCAGGCGCACCAGCAGGCGGCGGGTGCGGTCCTCTGGCGGGGAGGCGCGCCGGCGCAGCAACGACGGGAACTCCAACAAGAACAGGATCACGTACAGCGCCACGGGCAGGTGCAGCACCAAGGGATGCCAGCGGCTGACCACGTCGGCCCAGTCGAGGCCCTGCAGGTATTCCATGAGCGGGTTCAGGCGATGAGTTCCTGGATGACCTTCCCGGACACGTCGGTGAGTCGAAAGTCCCGACCTTGGTGCCGATGCACGAGCCTCGTGTGATCGAAGCCCAGCTGATGCAACAGGGTGGCGTGCAGGTCGTGCACGGAGACCGGGTCTTCGGTGATGTTGTAGCCGTAGTCGTCCGTGCTGCCGTGGACGATGCCCCGCTTGAGCCCGCCGCCAGCCATCCACACCGTGAACGCTCGGGGGTGGTGATCCCGGCCGTAGTTGGTCCGGGTCAGGGTGCCCTGGCTGTAGACCGTGCGGCCGAACTCACCGGCCCAGAGCACGAGGGTGTCGTCCAGGAGACCTCGTTGCTGCAGGTCGCGCAGCAGCGCCGCCTGGGGTTGGTCGACGGCCTCGCTCTGCAGGCGGATCTCACTGGGCAGGTTGTTGTGCGCGTCCCAGCCCCGCATGTAGAGCTGGATGAAGCGCACACCTCGCTCTGCCAGGCGCCGGGCCATGAGGCAGTTGGAGGCGAAGGTGCCGGGCTTGCTGACCTCGGGGCCGTACATTTCCAGGGTGGCCTCGCTCTCGTCGGAGAAGTCCACCAGCTCGGGGACCGACGTCTGCATGCGGTAGGCCATCTCGGCCTGGGCGATGCGCGTGGCCACCTCGGGATCGAAGCTCGCTGCGGCTTCTCTCTCGTTGAGCGCGGCTACCAGGTCGAGCATGCGTCGCCGATCGCTGCGGCTCACTCCCGCCGGGTCCTTCAGGTAGAGCACCGGGTTGGAGCCGCTGCGGATCTTGCAGCCTTGGTGCCGTCCGTCGAGAAAACCGCTGCCCCAGAAGCGCTCGGACAAGGCCTGGGTGTTACCGAAGCCCTGGGAGATCAGCACCACGAAGGCGGGCAGGTTCTCGTTGGCGTTGCCCAGACCGTAGCTGGCCCAGGATCCGAAGCTCGGCCGCCCAGGCTGCTGGTTGCCCGTCTGAAAGAAGGTGATCGCGGGCTCGTGGTTGATGGCGTCGGTGTGCATGGAGCGCACGATGCACAGCTCGCGAGCCATGCCGCCGGTGTGGGGCATGAGCTCGCTGACCCAGGCGCCGTCCTGAGCGTTGGGATAGCGGCTGAAGCGAAACAGCGACGGCGCCACGGGGAAGCTGCTCTGACCGCTGGTCATGCCCGTGAGCCGCTGCCCCTGGCGGATCGAGTCGGGCAGCTCTTCGTTGAAGCGCGAGCGCAAGCCGGGCTTGTAATCGAACAGGTCCAGCTGACTGGGCGCCCCTTCCATGTGCATGTAAATGATGCGCTTGGCCTTCGCCGGAAAGTGCGTCCCCTGAACGTTGGAGAAGAGCGACGGTAGGGACACCTTGCCCATCACCGCGGCGAGCGCCCCGGCGCCCAGGCCGAAGAAGCGCCGGCGGGTGCTGAGCAGCTGTCGTTCGAGCAGCGGGTCGTGGGGGCTCATGAGTGGCAGCGCCTCGTCAGCTCTGGGTGATGGTGGCGTGGAGGTTGAGAGCTGCGCTGGCCACCATGGTCCAGGCGGCGAGTTCGGCGGGGTCGAGCGTCATGTCCTGTGGGGCCACGCCCGTCTGCAGGAGCGACCTTGCTTCATCGGGTGCACCGTCGTAGCGGCTCTGGAAGTCCTCCAGGCAGCTGGACAGCAACGTCAGCTCGTCAGGCCGGGGGCTCCGTCCGGTGCAGCGTTGAAACAGGCTCGCCAATCGTGCGTCCGGGGTACCGGGCGAGAGCAGGGTGCGCTCGGCCAGCAGCCGCGCCGCCTCCACGAACTGCTCGTCGTTCCAGAGCACCAGCGCTTGCAGCGGGGTATTGGTCGTCTCCCGCCGGATGGTGCAGCTCTCTCGGGTGGGCGCGTCGAAGGTCAACATCGACGGGGGAGGGCAGGCGCGCTTCCAGTACGTGTACAGGCTGCGACGCCACATCTGTGCGTCTGGCCCCGGGTCGAACTCCCGGGTGTTGGAGGCGAGCATGGAGACCTCTCGCCACAGGCCCTCCGGCTGGTACGGCTTCACCGACGGACCGCCCAGGTCTTCGACCAGCAGACCCGACACGAGCAGGGCCTGGTCACGAATGGTCTCGGCGTCGAGGCGTCTGCGGGGATAGGCGGCCAGCAGCTGGTTGTCCGGGTCGAGCTGGCGCACCTCGGCGCGCACTTGCGACGACTGCCGATAGGTGTCGCTGTTCACCATGAGCGCGAGCATGTGCTGCACGTCCCAGCCGCTGTCCACGAACTCGATGGCGAGCCAGTCGAGCAGCTCGGGATGGGTAGGCCAGGAGCCTTGGTAGCCGAAGTTGCCCGAACTCTCGACGATCCCCGTACCGAAGAGCATCTGCCACAGGCGGTTGACCGCGACCCGTGCCACCAAGGGATTCTCGGGGGCGGTCATCCACTGGGCCAGGTCGAGTCGGGTAGCGCGGGTCTCGCTCTTCGTGGCTTCGCCGAGAAACTCGGGAACCCCTGGTAGCACCGGGCGCTCCGGGTCGCCCTTGTCGTACTCGCCCCGGGTGAGCACGAAGGTGGGGGGCGCCATCTCCCGCTCCTGCATGATCATGGTGCGGGGGATCTCTGTTTCGAGCTGAGCCAGCTGTGCGTTCAGCTCTACGGTGGCGGCCACTCCGGCGACGTATTCAGGGGAGACCGAGATGCGCCAGGCGTGGGCGATGCGCTCGGCGTGCCGCTCGGCGACCTCGGTGCCGGGCACATCGCGCACCAGGGCTGCGACCAGGTCGCTGGTGAAGCGTTCGGCGGCTTCGAGGGCCTGGTAGTAGAAGCCAGCGGCACCACCGGTATTGATCACCTTGAGCACGAGCACGTTGCGGCCGGGGCGCAGGGCGATGGCCACCCGGTCCTGGTCGGCTTGCACACCCCGGGGGACCTCTCGCTGCAGCACCAGCTCGCCGTTGACGTAGAGGGCGAAGCCGTCGTCGCTGCCCAGGCTGACCTCGAGCTGCCGAGCCTGGGGCGCGTAGATCTCCCGGCCCAGCAGATGCACGTTCACGCCGTCGGCCAGGGCGATGACTTCGCCGTCCTTGAACTCTCGCTGGTAAATCCATGAGAGCGGTGCGCCCGAGCCCCACGAGAACGTCTCGGCCGGGTCAAAGGTCTGGCTCGTCTCGGCGCCGACCTGCACGTCGTAGGCGCCGTCTGCGCCGTCCAGCTCGAACGGCCCCACGTGGTACCAGGGGCCCTGGGCCAGGGGCAGCCGAGCCACGCCCGCCGCACCTAGCTGAGCCAGGGACAGGGCCACGTGTCCAAACACATGGCCGGCCCAGATCGACTCGTAGGACAGGGTCACGATGAGCTCGGTGCCGCCTTCGAAGCCGAAGGGCTCGTCGCTCAGGAACAAGGCGCTGCGCTCGTCGCCCGCGGTGTGTCCGGCGATGGCCCAGCCCGTGTTGGGCCGCTCATCGAACGCGCGCAGGACGCCGTAGTCGTCGTTGTCCTGAGCGAAGTCTGCCCAGGCCCAGGTCAGGTTGAGCTCTCGCTGTTGTGTGGGGTCGAGCAACGACACCGCCTGCACGGAGAGGCCTGTGAGCACGGCGTTGCCGTTGTCTGCTCGGCCGGGCGCGCCGTTGACCAGGCTCGGGTGACGCAAGGCATCGAGCTGGATCAAGCGCAGGTCCTGGCCGTCGGTGCGCAGGCGCAGGGTGTGCACGTCGGTGAGGGGATTCTCGCCGCTGACCAACAGATGGCCGTCCGCCGTCACCTCCATGGAGGCGCCCTCTGCGGAGCTGGCCGAGACAAGCTCGGA
>CAZIAK010000015.1:79267-92114 GCA_964537035.1 uncultured Phycisphaerales bacterium
AACTTGTGGTCGTGGCACCGGGCGCAGGCCAAGGTCAGGCCCAAGAAGACCGACGCGGTGGTGCTGGCTCGATCGACGGCGTACTCCACCAGGTACTCCTCGTCGATGGCGCCGCCCTCGTCGGTGATCACGTGGTTGCGGTTGAAGCCGCTGGCGATCTGCTGGGCGATGGTGGCCTCTGGCAGCAGGTCTCCCGCGAGCTGCTCGGTCAAGAACCGGTCGAAGGGCATGTTGTCCCGGTAGGCGTTCAGCACCCAGTCGCGCCAGGGCCAGATCTGCCGTCCCGCATCGGTGTGGATGCCGTTGGTGTCGCCGTAGCGCGCCTGGTCGAGCCAGGGGCTGGCCATGCGCTCGGCGTACCGCGAACGGTAGGGCTCCTCGGTGAACAGGCGCTCGACCCAGCGGGACCAGACCACGTCGAAGTCGCCGCCGTCGAGGTCTGCAAGAAAGCGCTCGGTCTCTTCGGGAGTGCTGGGCAGTCCGGTGAGGTCGAGCATCAAGCGCCGCAGCAAGATCTCCGGCCGCTCTCGTGGGGACGGCTGCAGCCCGGCCTGGTTGAGCCCAGCCCGTACGAACTCATCGATGGCCTTGGGGGCCTCGGCGGCCTCGGGGGCCTTGGGGGCCTTGGGGGCCTTGGGGGCGTCGGCGGCTCCGATGGCCTCGGGCGCCCTGGGCGTCTGCCCATCGCGGCCCGGCAGGGGCGGCCGTGCGGGAGGCACAAAGGCCCAGTGCGGCTCGTACTCCGCGCCGTGCCCGATCCAGCGCTCGAGCAGGTCCTTCTGCGACTCGGTCAGCGCGCCGTTGCGGTGCGTCGACGGCGGCATGACCTCGTCGGGGTCCAGGTTGGTGATGCGCCGCCACAGCTCGCTGCCCCCGGGATCACCGGGAGCGATGGCCCGCAGGCCGTCCCGTTCGAGGGTCGCGAACTCGAAGGTGTCCAGGCGCAAGCCCGCCCGCCGGGTGCTTTCATCGGGGCCGTGACAGACGAAGCAGCGCTCCGAGAGGATGGGCCTGATGTCCCGGCCGTAGAGCACGGGGGCCGACGATGTGGTGGCCTCTCCAGCGAGCCACGGCACGGCTGAAACCATGGCTGTGACAAGCCAAAGCGCAGCACCACATCTTGCTATCTGCCCGGAAATCATGGCGGCTCATGCTACAGCAAGACCGTCAGTCCTGGGCTTGAGCGGGCGGTAATGCCCAAATCCGCGAATGCTCCATGCTCCGGACCGCAGCAATCACCTACAAGTTACGCAAGGTGCGACGAGAGCGCCGCCCTGTTCAGGCACAGACGACGAGATCGAGAGAGAGCAGCATGGCCAGTCGGTGTTTCAGTAGTGCTCAAGATGCGCTGGCGGGCTGGTCGGTGGTGGGAGTGATGCTCACCCTGATCGCGGTGCCCTCCAGCCGTGCCCAGGCCACCGACCCAGGTCTGCGGGCCACGGACCCGGGGGCCCAGGCCACAGGCCCGGGGGCGCAGGCTGCCGACCAGAGGGCGTCCGCGCTGCTCGACGACTGGGCCCGGGACCTGGTCGCTCCTCCCCTGGGCCGCAGCGGCGACCGGGGCGCCGTGGTGGCCCGCTGGTTCGAGCGCCTGGCCGAGGACCCTCGCCATCCCCTGGCCGAGGCCACCTTGCGGCTCATGCGGCTGGTGCGGCCCGACCTGCAGCGGCCAGACGCCTTTCGCGCCTCGGCCCTCGCCCTCGACCCCCACGCCTTCGGCCCCCTCGCTCGCCACCAGCTGGAGCTGATTCAGGGCCGGGCCCGCGCCGATCTGCCCGGTGCAGGGCGGGGACCCGATCTGTACCCCCAGCTGGCCCCGTCCCTCGAGGTGCTGGGCCCCTTGCCTCCCCTGGCAGATCCGGGCGCCCTCGCCGCAGACCCCGAAAGCATGGTCAGCCCGGGCTTCGGTGAGCAGCACGAGGGCCTCGACGGGCCTGCTGAGTGGGTCCGCCATGACCGTGGGCCCGCCGACCTGCGTGTCTCCCCTGTGAACGGCTTCATCGAGCGGGACGGCTGGGCCCTGATGGCTCTGCGCTTCGATGTGCCTGGCGGCGGCCCGGCCTACATCGAGGTCGACCTGGGCGGCGCGGGGGGCGGCTCGTTCACGGGCTCCCTGGGCGCTGTCTTCGCCTATGGAGGCAGTGCTTTTCGGGGACACGTGCTGGGGGCTGGCGAGGTGCCGGTGGGCTACGGGTTGTCCCTCAACGGGGCGGCGCCGAAGAGCGTTGATCTCTCGACGGGAAGCTACAGCGCGGTCCAGCATCACCCGGTGGTGCTGGCGGACGGTCGCAACGAGCTGCTGCTGCGTGTGTCCCTCGACCGACCGGTGGCGCCCCTGATCAGGGTGCTCGACACCGACGGCGCGCCCGTGGCCGACCTGTCCTGGGCCCACGACGAACGGCCCGTGGGGCGCACTCTGCGCCTGGCTCCTCCGGGCCCCTGGCGCCTGGGCAGCCGCTTCGCCCTGGCCCAGATCAGCGACCCGTCACCCATGGTGCGGGCCCTGCGCGGACTGCTGGCGGCCCTTGATCGCCGTCCCGCCGAGGGGCTGGCCGATCTGCTGGAAGCCCTGGCCCAAGACGACGACCCTGCCCTGGCCGCCACCGTGGCCGGTGTGGTCGAGCGCATGGCCTACCTGCCCGACGTGTGGCGCCGGGGACGGTCGCGCCAGCTGGTCGAGGCGGTACGGGCCCAAGATGCAGACCACCTGCCCATGGGCCTGGCCTGGGCAGGCATCCTCGCCGCTGAAGATCGGGACGAGGAGGCCATCGACCTCCTGCGCGCCCTGGCCGACACCTGGCCTGAGCACCCGGCGCCCCTGCTGCGCCTCAGCGACGTGTACTCGGGCCTCGACATGGATGCCCAGGCCCGTCTGGCCCTGTTCGACGCCTTCGATCGGGCGCCCCAGAGCCCTCGAGTGCTCGCCTCCGTGGCCTCGTTCTGGCGGGGCAAGGGCTACGACCGCCGGGCCCTTGAGGTCGAGGTCGCCCTGCAGTCCTCCCTGGGGTTGTCCGCCAACAGCCTGGAGTCGAGCGCCCGTCGTCTGGCCACGGCGGGAGACCTGGACGGCTCACTCGCCGCCTGGGAAGACGCCCTCTCCCGCACGCCGAGCGCTGGCCGTCGCCTGCGCTTCGCCCATGTCCTGCTGGGGGCCGAGCGGCTGAACCGGGCCGCTGCCCTGATCGATGGGCTCATCGACGACTTCCCCCGGTGGAGTGACCCCTGGTTGGCCCGAGCCGATCACGCCGCCCTGACGGGGGACATCGGCGGCGAGGTCAACGCCCTGCGCGAGGTCTTGGCCCGGGAGCCGTCCCTCTCCGTGGCCCGGGCTCGGCTCGCGTCGATCATGGGCGTCGACGAGACCAGCGCGTTCTTCGCCCGCTACGACATCGACGGCGCCGAACTCATCGCCGCCTACGATCCCGACGGCCAAGAAGACTCGGTGGTGCGCCTGCTTGACCTGGGCCTGGTGCGCCTCTTCGCCGATGGGGTCAGCGAGACCTACACCCACGAGCTGATCCAGGTCCGCGACCTGGACGCCTGCAACAGCGAGGGCACCCTGCGCCTGCGGGGAGAGGTGCTGAAGGTGGCCACGATCAAGGCCGACGGCACGGTCTTCGAGCCCCTGCGCCTGAGCGGCGAGTACGTCATGCCGAATCTCGAGCCCGGCGACTTCATCGAGACCATCACCCGCACCCGCCAGAGCGCTCCCCGAGATGAGGTGTCCCGGCTGGGGTCGTGGTTCTTCACCTCGATCAGCGAGCCCTTTCAGGTGAGCCGCTACGTGGTGCGCCTGCCCGCCGAGCTGCCCCTGCGCCTGGAGGTCGGGCAGTTTGACGGTCAGCACGAGGTGCTGGAGGCGGGCTCCGATCAGGTGCACTTCTTCGAGCGTCGCGACGGGCGGCGGGTGGTCACCGAGCCGGGCGTGCCGGGCCCGCGGCGCTTCCTGCCCTGGGTCGAGTTCGGCATGGACCGTCCATGGGAGCCGGTGCTTTCATTCATGCGTCTGGGGCTGGATCCCCTGGCCCTGGTCACGCCGGAGATCGAGGCGGCGGCCCGGGACGCACTGGCGGGGGTGACCGGCCAGGAGGCTCAGGCCCGTGCGCTCCACCATGCCGTGGGCGGCTTGCTCGATCAGCGCTACCGCTCGCCGAGCCCGGCGGTGACCTCGTTGCTGGCCCGCGAGGGCAATCCCACCGTGCTCTACGCCGCCCTGCTCGCCGCGGCAGGTATCGAGCGGGACTTCGTCTGGAGCCTGGCCGCGCCCCCCGCGGCAGACGAGGAGGGCGACGAGCCCTTCGCCGAGCCCGCCCGCTTCAGGCAGCGGCTGCTGCTGGTGGTGCGCCCTGACGATGGCCCGGCGGCCTGGTGTGACCTCACCTATCGCACCCTGCCCTACGGCCATCTGCCCGGGGACAACTCGGGCGCCCAGGCGGTGCTGGTGAAGAGCGGCGCGCTGCTGTCCGTGCCCTCCAGCGATGTCCCTGGCAACGACTGGCACCTTGAGGGCCGGGTGGCCGCCGATGGCAGCGCCCAGATCGAGGGCAGCCTGTCACTGCTCGGCGGCCCGGGTTTCATGGCCCGGGAGCAGCTGGGCGAGTACCCGGACGCCTACCACCAGCCCATCGTCCAGGGCGTGGCGGCGGGCAGCCTCGACGGGCTCGACATGACCAGCCATGAGATCACGGGGCTGGATGAGGGCGATGAGCAGGGGGTGGCCTTTCGCTGGACAGGCGACGTGCCTCGTTTTCTCGATGGGGCCGCAGGCACGCTCAGCCGGCCCTTGCCCCTCTCTCGCCTCGAACTGGCACCCCAGGTGGCGATCGAGGGGGCCCGGCAGCTGCCGTTCCTGTCCCGGGGGCTGGGCATCGAGCGCACGGAATTCAGCCTTGACCTCGACCCTGGCCTCGAGCTCGTCGACCCGCCAGAGGGCCTGAGCCTCTCCTACGGCGGCTGGACCTATGATCTGTCCCTCGCAGAGGAGAGCGCCGGCCGCTGGGTCCTGCGTCGGGAGATGCGCCGGGAGCCCTTCGCCATCGCGGCGGACGACTACGCTGGCCTGGTCGATTTCTGCACCGCCGTGGACACCGCGGAGGGGGCTCGGCTGCAGCTGCGCCGCAGGGACTGAATCGCTGACCGAATCGCCGGGGCCCGGGTCTTGGGCTTCCGTTGACCCTCCCCGGGGCTCGCGGATAGATTCAGGCTCCAAAACCACGCTCCCCGAGGACGACCCCCAGCGATGCATCGCGTCCACTTCCGCAAGGAAAACGTCACCGTCGAGGTTCCCACCGGCTCCCAGCTTCTGGCTGTGTGCAAGGACGCGGGCGTCGACCCCTATCCCCAGCTCAAGGGGCTGCTCTCCTGCCACAAGAAGGGCTTCTGTGGCACCTGCGCCGTGAAGGTCGTCACCGAAGACGGTGTCGAGGCTCTCACCCCGCCTTCAAAGCGGGAGCTGGGCTACTTCAAGCGGCTGAAGATGATGCATCGCGAGGGGCAGCGTCTCGCTGATCAGCTCCGTCTGTCCTGCCAGGCTGAGGTCACCGGCGATCTGATCGTCGAGACCAACCCGAGCCTCAAAGAGGGCTGGAAGCGACACGGCCACTACGCAGGCAAGCCCACCCGTTCTTGGGACCGTTCTTGATGCTGAGCAAACTCACCACGGGGCTGTTGCTGACGGCTCTGGCCCTGGTGCCCGGGGGCTGTGCCTCCACGGTGATCGACCACACGACGCCCGGCGAGACGGCGCACCTGTCGAACATGCGCCAGCTCACCTTCGGCGGGACCAACGCCGAGGCCTACTGGTCGTACGACAACGACGAGCTGATCCTGCAGATCACCAACCAGCATCTGGGTACGGGCAGCGAGACCCGGGGCACCACCAGATGCGATCAGATTTTTCGCATCGACGTGCAGACTGGCGAGCTGACCCCGCTGACAGATGCGGGGCGCACCACCTGCGCGTTCTTCATGCCCGGGCGCGATCGGGTGCTCTTCGGCTCGACCCACGAGGCTGGCGTCGACTGCCCACCCAAGGCTGACCGCTCTCAGGGCTACGTCTGGGATATCTACGAGAGCTACGAGATCTTCTCGTCGAACCGTGACGGCGGCGAGCTGATCAACATGACCCACAGCCCGGGCTACGACGCCGAGGCCACCATCTCTCGCGACGGGAAGATCGTGTTCACCTCGACGCGCAGCGGCGACCTCGAGCTGTGGTCCATGAACCTTGACGGGGGCGACCTGGTCCAGCTCACCGACCGCCTGGGCTACGACGGCGGGGCGTTCTTCAACAACGCGGGCGACCAGATCGTCTGGCGCTCCACGCGCTTTGACAGCGACGCCGAGCGGGACGAGTACCGCCAGCTCCTCGCTCGCAACCTGGTCAAGCCCGCCAAGATGGAGCTCTGGATCGCCGACGCCGACGGCAGCAACGTGCGCCAGCTCACGGACAACGGGTGCGCGAACTTCGCTCCGTTCTTCACCCCGGACGATCGCTCGATCCTCTTCTCCAGCAACCTGGGCGGCGGCCCGGACAGCTTCGACTTCGACGTCTGGATGATGGACCTGGAGACCGGAGAGCTCGAACAGATCACCCACTCCCTGGGCTTCGATTGCTTCCCCATGTTCTCCTGGGACGGTGAGCGCATCGCCTTCACCAGCGCCCGTTCACCGCGCTTCAAGGGCGACCTGAACGTCTTCGTCGCGGACTGGACGCCATGAAAGATGTGGTGGCGGTGATCATGGGTGGGGGCCAGGGCACGCGGCTGTTTCCCCTGACCCAGCACCGGGCCAAGCCTGCTGTGCCGGTGGCCGGGCGGCTGCGCCTCATCGACATCCCCCTGAGCAACTGCATCAACTCGGACATCACGCGCATGTTCGTGTTGACCCAGTTCAACTCGGCGTCGCTCAACCAGCACATCTCCCGCACCTACCACTTCGGCATGCTCACCGACGGCGGAGTCGACGTGATCGCCGCCGAGCAGACCGCCGACAGCCGCGACTGGTTTCAGGGGACCGCGGACGCCGTGCGCCAGTCGCTGCACCACGTGGTCAGCGGCAGCACCAAGCAGGTGTTGATCCTGGCGGGCGACCATCTGTACCGCATGAACTACGAGCCGTTCATGCGCCGCCACGAAGAGAGCCAGGCAGACATCACCATCGCGGTCTGCCCGGTGGCCGCCGACGATGCGTCGAGCTTCGGCCTGCTGCATGTGAACGAAGAGGGCTTCGTCACCCGCTTCGCCGAGAAGCCCACGGGCGATGCGCTGGAGGCCATGCGTGTGGACCCGAACCGTCCCGTGGCCGGAGGGGGCGCTCCCGGTGTGCCGTACCTGGCCTCCATGGGCATCTACATCTTCTCGCCCTTCGTGCTGCAAGAGCTGCTCGACGCGAACCCGAACGCGAACGACTTCGGCCGGGAGATCATCCCCGCCGCGCTCGAGCCCGAGAATCGCTATCGGGTCTCGGCCCACACCTTCCGCGGTTACTGGGAGGACATCGGCACGATCAAGGCCTTCCATCGGGCCAACCTGGCCCTGGCCCAGAAGGGGCAGTTCGGTCTCTACGACCCGAAGTTCCCCCTCTACACCCGGCCTCGTTATCTCTCGCCCACGCGCTTCACAGAGGCCAGCGTAGAAGAGTCGCTGGTGGCTGAAGGCAGCATCATCGGGCGGGTGAAGATGCGCAACTCGGTGGTGGGCATTCGTTCGATCCTTCATGACGGGGTCGACCTCGACCACGTGCTGGTCATGGGCAACGACGTCTACGAGACCGAGACCGAACGGGCCGCGTCCGAGGCCCGGGGGATTCCACCCCTGGGCATCGGCGAGAACTCGGTCATCCGTCAGGCCATCCTGGACAAGGGCTGTCGCATCGGGCGCAACGTGTCGATCCTGAACGAAGCCGGGGTCGAGACGGAGGACGGCCAGCACCACTACATTCGCGACGGCATCGTGATCATCCCCAAGGATGGGGTCGTGCCGGACGGCACGGTGATCTGAGCCCGTGCCTTCAATCATCGATCCGGCAGCGCGGCAGCAGATCGAACGGCGTCTCGACTCGCTGAGCCCCGAGCATCGGGGCGCCTGGGGACGACTCACCGTGGGCGGCATGGTCTGCCATTGCTATGACGCGGTGCGCACGGCCGTGGGTCAGAACCCGGCGCCGCTGCTGGGCAAGTTCGGCCCGCTGCGGCCGCTGCTGGCCTGGCTCATGATCGACGTGCTGCCCTGGCCCAAGGGCAAGGCCAAGACCGTGCGTCAGATGTTGTCCACCAAAGAAGGTGATCTGGCCGGGGATGTGCAGCGCTTGCAGCGGTCGTTCGGGCAGGTGATCGACCGTGGCGCGCAAGAGAGCTGGGGCGTGCACCCGCTGTTCGGCCCGCTGAGTCGGGCGCAGTGGGGTCGGCTGATCTGGCGACATGTCGACTACCACCTGAAGCAGTTCGGGGTGTGAGCGGCGCTGACCCAGGCCCTGCGGGTGACGGGCCGGGTGATGGGCGTGGTCATGGTTCAGACCTGCCCTCGTCGTGGAAACTGCATGGTCGGGCTCTGCGTGACTGGCTCGACGGAGCGCGAGACACCTACGTCGATGTGGTCGACGATGAAGGCGAGGTCGACCGGGTGGCCGTCGACGTGTTCTTTCGCGGGCCCGACGAGCTGGAAGACTGGGAGCGTGCGGCCCTGGCTGCCTGCAAAGGCCGGGTGCTCGACCTGGGCGCGGGGGCCGGTTGCCATGCTCTGGCGTTGCAAGCGCGCGGGCTGTCAGTGACCGCCCTTGAGGTCAGCCGGGACGCCGTCGAGGTGCTGGGGCAACGAGGTGTGCAAGACGCTCGACTGGCCACGGTGGACAACTGGCCGGCGGTGGCCATGTCCGCGACGGGGGCGTGCGCATCCGCAGGGCCGTCAGCTGGAATCGGGGGCGCGAAGGACTCGTCTGAGCAACGCTTCGACACCCTGCTGATGTTGATGCACGGCGCGGGCCTGGCGGGCGATCTTGAAGGCCTGGAGTGGTTGCTGGCCCAGGCGTCCGGGGTGCTCTCGCCCGGAGGATCGCTGATCGTCGACTCACGGGACCCTGGCTGCGGCGCGGCCGTGGCAGAGCTGCACGTCGTCTACCAGGGTCAGCGGGGGCGGCCCTTCGATTGGCTATACCTGGATGCTCCGTCGTTGCGTGAACTGGCCGAGGAAGGAGGGTTCGTAGCGGAGAGGCTCTGGCAGAGCGACAACGGGCGGCACGTCTGCCGCCTGACCAAATGAGCGGTGGGCTCCACCGGTGAGGGTGGCAGCTGAGCTCCGCCAGGGCCTTCAGTCAGCGTGGCTCGATTTCAGGATCTGCAGAAAGGGCGGCGCGGGAGGCCCCAAGGTCCAGATTTTGGTCTAGAGTGCCTCCTTGAGACATCATGGGGCCGACCCCAGTCCAACAACTGGAGGGAAATAGGATGCGGGTTGTAGCGCTTGTGCTCCTGCTGATGGTTGTGCTGGCTACTACGCCTGCTGCGCAGCCCTCCCTTGTGTTGCATGGTCAGCCATTCTTTGATGGCAACATGGTGCTGTCACTCTCGGATGAGACCGCGATTGGCGAGCAAGCGTTTGTCGCTGTTGGTCTGACACCTCTCTACACGCCGGTGCTGACAGGAAAGGGCCCCTGGCACATTGGTGTCTTGCTGACTGTTCTTCCGATAGGGCCGATCCCCGCCATGGGTCGGGTCGACTTACCGTTCCCGATGCCTGCCGAGGACCTGAGCGTCGTTGGTCTGCAGATGCCTGTGCAAGGGTATGTCGCCGGGAAGCTGTCGAATCCTGCCATATTGACCATGGATTCCCCGTACCTGCCAGCAACCCCCATCATTGAGCTGTCGCCCCCGGAACCTTCCCAAGGTGCGGGCTACGGCGACACACTGGCACTAGGTGACCTCAACAACGACGGCATCACCGATCTTGTCGTTGGGGCATGGTTCGAGGACTTCTCCGGAGTCAACAAATCGGGCCGTGTGTACGTGCACTGGGGGCCTGACTTCTCCACGTACATGACGCTTCAGCCTGTCTCACCTGTGCCGTTCGGTCTGTTCGGGGCGAACTTGGTGATCGCGGACATCACTGGCGATCAAGTGGACGACCTCGTTGTTGGAGAGACGGCAGGCAGCCCGCCCATCCCAGGACGGAACGGCCTACTCCACGTCTTCGCTGGCGGAGCTGGTTTCTCTTCGACACCTACGTTTTCGATTCCAAGCCTCGGGACTGGGGAGGTGTACACCATCTTTGGGCGTATTCTCGCAGCCGGGGACTTCAATGGAGATCTTGCACCTGATCTTGCTGTCGGCATTCACAAGGCCACAGTCAGCGGCTTTTCGAGCGCTGGGCGCATCGATGTTTACTGGGGACCCACTTACACGACAGTTCAGTCCATCGAGAATCCTGCGCCAGCTGCCTTTGATGCCTTTGGTGTGTTCCTTGCCGTCGCAGACCTGACGGGTGATGGCATCGACGACCTCATCGAGGGCAGCGGTCAAGATGACGTTGGTGGTGTCCCGAACATTGGCAGCGTCCACACGTTCGCTGGCCCTTCCCTGGCGCTGCACAAGAGCATCCCCAATCCTCTTCCCCAGGGATTCAACTCCCGTTTTGGTGATGAAGTGCATGCAGCTGATCTCGATGGTGATGGCCTTGCCGAAGTGATCACAGTTGACCTGAAGAACAGGGTCTATATCTTTTGGTCTCCTGACTTCGACACATACACAGGCATCGAGAAGCCGCAAGCCCTCAACACAGTGACAGGCAACACTGCATCGTATGGTTACTTCGTTGAGACTGCGGATGTGAACGGAGACGGGTTTCGGGATGTTTTGATTTCTGATGTATTCGAAGGTGTGCAGAGCTGTGCTTCAGCGAAGGAGGGCACGCTCTTTACCGCACTCGGCCCTTTCTACTCATCCTTTCACGTGCTCCCTAATCCAAGTTCGTCATGCGGAGACAACTTCTCCTGGCGCATCACAGTCGGTGACGTGGACGGGGATGCGATCGAAGATGTGCTGATGAGTAGCCCCACGGCTGATGAGGGTGGCAGTCTCAATAGTGGTCTGGTGTATCTGTTTACTGGTGTTCCTGCGGCCGGTCAATGAGAAGGGCCAAGCGTTGGGAGGATGCGGGCCTGAGCAAGGGCTGGAAGGCGGGGTGCACAGGTCCGGACCTGTCCAACTCACCCGCCCGATTCTATGGTACTACCTGAGGAGATAATCATGTCACAGAGCACACTGCGCTACTTGGTTTCTGCAATTGGTCTAGCCCTACTCGTAGTAGTGGCGCCCCCTCGCGCTTCAGCTGATGATCTCTACGTAAGCATGCTCTCGGGGATTGACCAACCACTAAGCGGAAGTCCCTCTGACCCATATCAGACAATCAGCTACGCATTGACATGGGCGTTGCCTGGAGATGTGATCAAAGTGGCGGGCGGAACTACTGCAGACAGCTTTTACACCGCTGCAAACGGGGAGAGCTTTCCGATCATGCTCGCTGACGGCGTAAAGATCATCGGGGACGAACCGATTCAGGACCAAGGTCGGTGGCCTAGGATCGGAGGTGATGTGGGATCAAGCCAAGAAGCACTGATCGTGCTGGACGCAACAGGAGCAGACAACGACATCAGTAGGGTGGAACTGCGCCAGTTACGCTTCATGGGAGAAAACGTCACAGGCCAAGACTCTCCGGTAGCGATCAAGATAACGGTTTCCGACGAGAACGCCATCAGCGGCTTGCTGATAAACAACAATGTCTTTGAACGGCCCCACCAGAACTCAAGCGGAGCTTCTGGCCTCGCAACCATTACGATTACTGCTGATAACGGAAGGCTGGATGGTGCTTGCAGCATCAGCAATAATGAAATCCAATGCTCAGACAGGGGAGGTATTGAGTTCGTTGCCAAGGCTGGGGCCAACCAAACAGTCAGAACGGACGGCCGCATTGAGGATAACTTCATCTTCAATCCCGGCGGCGCGCCAGATTCATTTGGAATCCTCTGGCACGCAATTGATGGTGGGCACCCAGAACCTAGTTCATCAACATACAGTGGGCCAGACAGCATTTCCGGCAACACGATTCGAAGTCGTGGAAACGCGTTGGTCAGCGGCGTCATTATTCTCTGTGAAGAGCACACATTCTATGGCATCACTAGCTTCTCGGAGAACATAGTTGATGGATGCCAAAGCCACGGAGTAGTCCTTAGTGCCGACGGGTGGAACACTTCCGAGGCCCCCGAAATCACGATATTCGCCGTCCAGAACAGAATCACTGGCAACGGGGGCAGCGGCGTTCTAATGGAGTGGGACCGCACAAATTTCGTTTCTGATCTCGGCAAGGGCTACATCCATTGGGTCTCCAAGGGCGGCCTGATCGCTGACAACTCTCGATACGGCGTCGAAGTCATCGGTGCGGATCAAGACAGCACAGGTTCGATCAGCTTTTCAGGCGACAATCTCCTCAACAACGCCCTTGGGGGATTGGGGTTTGATGACCATGATCCTATTGGCACAACGCCGGTGAGTGACATCGGAACCGTAGGCACGTCATTCGGCAACAGTATCGTGTACCTTAACAACAGCAACGGAGACCAGGTCGTCGGACTGTCGGCAATGCTGCTCACTGGCGTGTACGACACAGTTACATATAGTGACTTCAGAAACATTCCCCTTGACACGCCAGCCTATCCGTGTGACCCGACACAGGACGCGGACAACAACATTGACTGCGATCCACTCTTTGTAAACAGCGCACGCAGCGACTATCACCTGCTGGCCTAGAGATATGGTCAAGAGCTGTGGATGAGAGAATCTGAGAATCACGCGGCGGCCTTG
>CAZIAK010000016.1:0-55065 GCA_964537035.1 uncultured Phycisphaerales bacterium
AGTTCATGACCCGGATGCCGGTTCTGCTTCCGTCTTCGCCCACCACCACGAGGATACTCTGCTGGCTCAGTAGGCGATGGACGACCTGCCGGGCATGGGCGTAGGATCCTCGGTGGTCAACCGGGCTCTGCCCCCCTTGGGCCGAAGCTGTGACCAATCCGTGCGGCGATTCGGTCCACAGCGTCCCCAAACCCCTCGGGCGCAGCTCGCTGTAACCGCTGGCGCGCCTCGTCGACGCGGTCTGCGATGGCGGCTCTCGCCGCACTCGCGGTGTGGGTGGAGAGGAAGCCCTTCAGGCTGCGGAGCGTGTCCTCGCCGAACTCATCGGCCAAGTTAGCCTGCTCATCGCGGTCGAACACACCGTCCTCGGCGATCTTCTCGGCTGCCATCCAGAGGGCCAGATCCGACTCAAGATCCCTCAGGCGCTGCATGGCCGGACCATCGGTGAAGCGTCTCAGGTCCTTCCTGATTCGCTCATCGATCTGGCCGCGACTGTCCTCCGTGGTGTCAATCGGCCGAGGTCCGGACGCCGAAGATGCGTACCACATCAATGCTCGGCAACGAACCAGGATCGACGGGTGGGTCGACAGCATGTGTTGCGCCGTGGGGCCCACTCCAGGGGCGCGCAGCTGCGAAAGGAAAGCACCCACATCAAACCGAACATGCTTGGCCGAGAGGCCGCTCAGCGTCTTCATCAGTGCCCGCAGAGCCACGTCGAGTTCGCCACAGGCCAGCAACCCAATCCGATCCGCAGATACTTCCTGGGCTCGCATGCGCATGAACATCTCAATCTGGCCGTCGGACGCAGCCATCTCAGCAATGCCGTGGCCGAGCAGAAAGTGACCGAGTTCGTGCCCCACGACGAACGCCAGCTCATTAGCATCGAGAAGTTCTACAAGCGCCGAGGCAAGCACGATGGTGCAGTGCCCGGCCCCATCGAGGTGGCAACTCGCCTGGATGACAGGCGATGCCTCGACGAACGCGGTGAGCATCCCACTCGGCAGGTGAAGCTCGCGCTCAGTGCGTTCCAGCACGTCCTGCAACGCCGGCGTCACCATGCTCGAGATCTGCAGCCCGTCCTGTGCGAGGCGCCGCCGGATGCCCATGGTGGTCGCCGGCGCCGTCAGGCCCGCCCGCGAATGGTCATCGGCGAATCTGACGTTCTCCGCCCAGGCGCGCGCGGCCTGAAGCGTCTCAGGCATAGCGTTTCCGCGCCTCGCCGATCATGTCGATCATCCGCTGAGCGTTGGCGCGCTCAGTAGGGTCCGTCAGCACGGACATGCGACTGTTCCATTTGCTGAACTCATCTCGTAAGTGCTTCTTGATGCGCGCGTTGTCCCAGCCCGGGTCGATACCCAGGCTGACCTCGATCGAAGCGTGGGCATCGCTCTCGGCATCCAGCGTGACCATGGCTTGGTCGTGCAGCTTCTCGATCTGCTCGATATCGAGATCCAACTTTGCAGCGATGTGGCGTAGGACCTTCAGCTCCGAAGCCGCCGCAACCCCGTCAGCCGCCATGATGTCGTAGCAGAGCTCAATGGCCTCGTGGCTCGCGGCGCTGTCGTCGATCTCGGCGAGCCGGTCGAGTAACCAGTCAATGCTGAGATCGCTGCCCTTCACCCCATCAAATGCAGACTGCATCGCTGCGTTGTAGCGCTTCTTCACGGCCTCCCGTTCGGACTCGGGCTCGACGGAGAGGTGCTTCTCTACGCAGGCCTTGATCGTCCGCCCCTCGGAGTCGGCAAGCTCACCGTCTGCCATCGCAACGCACACTCCGAGTTGGATCGCGATCTCGCGTGCGTCGATCCGAAGATCCCGCTTCTCCTCGTAACCTGGGTCGGTGAACTCGTGGACGAACTCGGTCGTGCCGGCCCAGAGTCCGCCGTCCGGCTCGGTTGGGATGCCGAATACGATGCTCGCCGGCATTGTCGCGTCGAACAAGTGCACCATGGCCATCAGCTTGCGGCGTCCACTACGGGGAGGCTGGATGGCGAAGGTGAACACAGCCGAGGTCTTGGCCCAGTCGACCAAGCCGTAGCCCGGCTTGAACGCACCGAGATTGGTCTCGAACTGGTAGCAGGGCGTGGTCTCTTCCTGCAGGTCGTCGATGAAACAGAGGCAAGGCTTGGCTTCGTCGTCAGTAATATCGAGAACAGTAGTGTAGGAAATGACCGATGTCGGCTTGCTCACGGGGAAGAGGCCCCGAGCCTGAATCTCGTACAGAACGGAGTCAGCGTCATTCTCGAGGGTTTCGCGCCGAGAGCGAATTTCGAATGGCCCCATCGCCGATCGGAGAGTCGGCGAACCCGAACTGTTCGACGCCCGAAGCAGGGCACTAAGCCCCCAAATGCCGAGGATTACTAGTAGCGCTTCCATGGTCTACTCGACCAGGAACCGGTCGATAGTGGCTGGCGCCTCGCGACTGCTCTCCGTTGCGGGCGAAACATCGAGGTCGAGCTGATGGACCTTGCCAGAAGCAACGTCCTTGTACTCACAGTGCATCTTCATGTTCTCATCGATCGAGTAGGTCACCTCGATCTCCTGTCCGGCTGGCCGGCCGGCCGGCAGTTCCAACTCGCCGCTTGCCAGCATAGTGACGAACTGTGGGTCTTTCTCATCTGCTCGATCGCATTCAGTAATCCGGCAGAGGACTCTCGTCTGGCCTTGTGACACGGTGAAGTAGCTTTGGGTGATAGCACAGGGCACGTGAGTATCCTTGGTGATGAGGACGCAGTTCTCCTCCTCGGGTCCGCGCCCCTCGTCCGGGATGCTGAGGGCGATCGTGCCGAAGTAGTGACCACAGATCTCTTTCAGGGCCACACCCCCGATCGCCCTTCGCTGCAGCGCCGTCATAGACGATTCGTCCGTCTTCAGTGCCGAGTAGACTGCGGCCCCTAGGGCGACGACCTCGTCTGGGTTCACGGAGGTATCCGGCTCACGTCCGAAGACCCGCTTGATGCTCTCGCGGATGCAGGGGATGCGCGTCGAACCTCCGGCGAGCAGAATGCCGTCCAACTGGGAGGGCGTTACGCCAGCCTCGTCGAGAATCGCCTCGCAGAGCATCTCGGCCTGCTGGACGCGCGAAGCGATTGCCTCTTCGAACTCCTGGCGCGTTACGTTCACGGATACGCCGTGCACGTCCCGATCGAAACTCGTTCGCTTGGAGAGGGCGATCTTCATGTCTTCAGCGTCACCCAGCGTGAACTCCTTCTTCGTCAGTTCCGAAGGAGAAGATGCATTCAGCTTCTTGAGAACCAGCGCCAGCAGGCACCCGTCAAAGTCGTCGCCGCCAAGTTCCCTGATCCCTCCGGTGCCGAGGATCTCCATGCGGTAGCCATCCACGCGCAGTATCGTGATGTCGAAGGTGCCGCCGCCCAGGTCGTACACGGCGTAGCGGCCATTCAGCCGTCCCCTCTCCTTGAATGCATAATAGAGCGCGGCGGCAGTTGGCTCGTTAGGAAGGCTAGCGTCGCTTGCAAGCGAGATTCCGGCATGCTCCGCTGCGGACATCGTGTCCACGCGAGCGGGGTGATCGAAATTGGCAGGAATTGTCACAACCGAGTTACCCATGGACCCAAGGCGCGCTGTCGTGTCCAACACCAGCTTCTTGAGCACGATAGTGCTGAGATCGCGGGCGGAGTAGCTGTCGTCGACCAACTCGACCCTAGTCTCTCTTCCCATCCACCTCTTAAATCGCGCCGCCGTCGCAATCCCTGGCTTCCGGTTCCACTCCTTCCTGGCCTCCTCGCCGACGTGGAACTTGCCGTCTGCTGTGTCGACCCAGACGACCGATGGGGTGATGTTGGCTCCCTCGTCGTTGTGAACAATGAGCGGCTCGCCCGAGTCACTGAACTGGCCCACGGCCGAGAAGCAGGTTCCCAGGTCAATACCCGTGATGACGCTCATGATTTCCCTCGTTTGGACTGGTGTGAGTAGACGCGCACCTTGGCCTTAAGGATGACCTGGGCAGGCGCACCCTCTTGAACCGGCCGGATCTGGTATCCCGGCCGTACGCTGGATTCGATTACTCCGTCCCTCTCCGGATCGGCGGTCTGGACGATCGAGATCGTGTCATCGATCCCGGCAGTCTCCCGGTAAAGAGCTCCGGGAGGAGGCGAGAAGGCCTCGACACCGCAAGCGTCCAGTGCCTGGTTGACGAGCAGCGTCCGCACCCTGGCCAATGCGTCCTGCTTGCTCAGGTCGCTCTCGATCAGACCATCGATGGCGTCCGCGACGAGCACGAACGGGTAGAGAAAGCGCTTGAAGATGTATGCGTCGTAGCCCTCGGCGAGGCGCTTGATCTGCTGCTCCTTGTCACGCAACTGGGTCATCAGTTCGTCGAAGCAGCTGTTCAGATCGCGCAGGTCGTGCGCAATCTGCTCGGTCGCTGGCACGGACGTAACCGCCCCCCCTGCGGGGGGAAGCGCCTGCTCGGCCAGAAGCCGCGCCATCCGATCTTCGAAGCGAGCCGCCACCTCATCAAGCACTGAAGCCATGATCCGGCGGTTTTTCTCAAGCCTGTCTGGATCTGGCTCAGGGACGCTCCGCTGGAACCGCCCAAGCTGATCCTCAAGCACTTTCTCAACGCGTCGCTCGAACTCATCTGCGGCGTCCTCGATGAACGCCCTGGCCTGAATGCGGTTGCTCCGCCCTGCAGCGGACGAACCACCATGTTGTGCGCTGCCCATTTCCCTCTAATCTCCTACCCGGAAACCGTCTCTGTGCCATCGAGCACGGCCAAGCCTAGCACAGCAATCGGTTGCTCATTCGGCGCTTCCTGGTTTCGGGCGGAATCACGTCGCGGGGCAGAGGTCGAGGTTGTCGAGATGAGGGTATATGGCGCGGCGGCAGCGTTCGGGATTGCGTAAGCCGCGGGCCAGGTCCGTCGGCGGGCTACGTAAGCTGCGCTAAGCTGGGAACGCCGGTCACCCCGTCGACGTCATCACAGCCATCGACACCACACTCCCGTCGCAAATCGAGCTACGCGCACCGTGGGCCTGGTGCTGAGCGCCAGGCCGGCTTGGCGCCGCTGAACTGGGGCTGCCGGGCAAACTGCGTATGGGGCTGGATGACCGGCCCCGTAGTCCAGGGCTCGGCGGCGCCTGTATCGGAAACGGCCTTAAGCCATGCCATGCTGATTGGAGATGGCTCGCTAGGTCAGGCCGCAGGCCTTCCAGCAGTCCACCAGATTCTGTATCTCTGGCGGGTGCGGCCTAAACGGCCTCTTGGATTGGGGCGCGTCGCGATGGCGACGACGGACGACTGCTCAAGACAGCATGGCCGCCCACAACTCCGCCCTGCGTCAAGATCTTCATGCAATGTTGGATCGTCGACCCTGCTGGCCCATCCGGATTCTCAGCGTCGAACGGGCTGTCCATCTCGCCGCCATGATCCAATAGCGGAGAGCACCCCCAGGCTGGCGGCGAAGTCCACCAGCTCAGGCAGGATGATTCACCGCAGTGGATACGGTCACCTTGATCTGGCAGTGATCAGAGGGTCCCCAGCATGCTGCGGAGTTCTTCGCCTCAGCACAGACCATCAGCTCCTCAGAGGCGAAGACGTGGTCCACCTCATAGCGATGACCTTCCCCCACAAGAGTGGACACCTCCGATAGAGTCAATAGGACCCAGGAGGTACCCATGGCACGACGAGCACGCAGGCAATTCACAGCAGAGCAGAGGGCTCAGGCCGTCCGACACTTGGCCAGCAGGATCGCCTCCGGAATATCCGGTGTCAGCTGCACCTTGTGCCCGACCATGCTGGCCCTCGCTGGCGTGACCCCGAGCCACCGGGCGGCAGTGGCGTAGTCCTTCCGCCAGGCGCTCCATCCTGGCGGCCTTCGCGGAAGCCAAGCGACCCGACCCAGCACCTAAAGCCTTAGCCCAGGAGCGCCACCCAATGGGCGGCTGTCAGCTCTCCGACCCTGCCGCTTGCACCATCGCCTCCTCGCCAGAGCCAAGTCGCGCGAGCTTGAACTATCCCTTGAAGAAGAAGGTCTCTCAGGCCGCCCAAGCCAGCTCCGGAATCTTGGTCCCCCCTCAGGTCCCCCTTGATGTACCCAGATCGTGGTTCTGAGTGGTGTGAGCTGGTGCCCGTCCCGTGCTACCGTCTCCCCTATGGCGACCTTGGCAAACACGCAAACCCTACGAATGCAGGGGTTTAGTAATGGCGGGAGAGGATGGGAATCGAACCCACCCGGGGACTTTGTCGGCCCCCCATCTGGATTTGAAGTCCAGTAGGCACACCAGCGCCTTGCCACTCCCGTCGGTGCGCACACTGTAGCCAACTCGTGAGGGCCACCACCAGCCCCACGGAGTCAGCGCTCAACCCGTGGAGGCCGGGAGCCGATGAGGGTTGTGCCGGACCTCTCCAGCCCAGCAGCTCATCGCCCCCTCCCGACGACACGCCATCGACCTCTCCGCAGACTCTCTGATCGCCTCGCTCGCGGTGAGTTCCGTGGGCTTCGCGCTGTTCATGTACGGCAAGAAACAGGTGCGTGTGCCCCAATACGGCGTCGGCATGGTGCTCATGGTCGCCCCCTACTTCACCACCACTGCCGGGGCCACCTTCGGTCTGGCTGGCGTGCTCCTCTGCGGCCTGATCATCGCGGTCCGCTCCGGGATCTGAGCGACAGAACCCTGAGGAGAGGCTCCCGGCTGGCCAGGGTCTTCAGAGGGGCTCGCGCAAGGGGTTCAGCGGGGAGTGGCAGGCTCACTCGACGACTCGGCCACAGGCCGCCCGACCCTGACCTCGCCATTCACTCTCACTCCTGAGCCATCGATCAGCACAACATCCTCGGCCGCCATCAGCCCGAAGGTCTCATCGCCGAGGAACAGCTCGCCTCCGAGCACGTCGAGCACCCTGCCGTTCACCAGCACCTCGGGGCCAGGGCTCTGGTCAATGACGGCGCGCCCGTCTCCCTCGGTGATGGACAAGGTGAAGCCCGCAGGCAGGGACAACGTGGCGCTGCGGCCCACGACAATCTGTACGCCGTTGAACTCGAGCAACGAGCCCCCGCCCTCGCCCGCACCCACCTGGATGGACAGGGCACGAGGTGTCGTCACCGCACTGGTCTCACCGGCCGTCGGAGACTCGCTGCTGCAGGCGGCAAGAGCAACCAGTGCGAGCAGGACCAGAGCTTGAGCGTTCATCGGTGACTCTCCGTTCAATCGGACGTCAACGCCAAGGCGTTCGACGAGATGTAGCCGGTACCGGGCCCGGTGTAGACCCAGTACTGAAGGTAGAGGACGGTGCCGCTCGGCATGCCCACAGGCCAGTCCCCCTTCTTCTTGATGCCAAACGTGGGACCCGTTGTGTCCACTGGCGTGGGTATGACGACCTCTGGCGTGGGCACCAACACCCCGCCCTGAAACACACCGAGGTACTGGTTTCGCCCCATGACGTAGTAGGCCGTCGCGGTGAGCCCGGTCAGGTCGGGGAGTGCCAGATCAATGTAGACAAGCTGCCCGATCTCGAGGGGGCCAGACCCTGTGAGCACCGGCTGCGTGAGGGGCCCTTGGCCATGGCCGTAGCCCAGGTTCTGAAGGAAGCCGAATCCGCTCACGGTGGTGACGAACGCGGCCCCCGATTCGAGGACGGAGTTGTCGCTGCCGTCGCCTCCCACCCCGATGGCGTTGCTGTCCTCGCCCACAGCCCCCACGACCACCCGCGCCCCTGAGACCGCCACGGCCCCACCCTGCATGTCGCCCACGTCGCTGATCGAAGAGTTCCAGTAGTCTTGAGGGCGCCAGGTGCCCGGGACCTGTTGACCAAAGACGAAGGCCGCTCCTGCGATCACGCCGTCGATGTCTTCGTTGCGCGCGCCCACGGCCACCATGGTGCCGGAGACCGCCACACTGTCACCGAAGTGGTCGAGAGTGCTGGACACGGTCGCCTTCAGGTAGGCCTGCTGGCTCCAGACGGAAACATTGCGTTCGAAGACGTAGGCAGCGCCAGCCCAGACGCTGCTATCGTCCTGCTCGTCGCCATCGACGCCGTTGGCCGCACTGCCTTCTCGGTAGGCGCCCACCACGACGACGTCGCCGTCGATGGCCACCGCGTCGCCGAACCAGTCATGGGGGTCAGTGTTCGAGGCCTTCAGGTAGGCCTGTTGCGCCCAGGTACTGCCGCTGCGCTCGAACACGTAGGCGGCCCCGGCGTTCATGGCCAGGTTGTTCAACTGATCGCCATCGATGCCCGTGGCCGCGCTCGACTCGTTGGCCGCGCCCACGACGACCGTCTCAGCAGAGACCGCCACGGAGAATCCGAACAGATCGAGGACATCGGTGTTCGACGCCTTCAGGTAGGCCTCCTGAACCCAGGTCACGCCATCGCGCACGAACACATAGGCAGCGCCAGACTGTGCCGCCATGTTGCTGGCCTGGTTCCCGTTCACACCCAACGCAGCGCTGTCCTCCGCGAAGGCTCCCACGACGATGGTGTTTCCGGAGATCGACACGGACGAGCCGAAGCTGTCATTGGCGCCAGTGTTTGACGCCTTCAGGTAGGCCTCCTGTGTCCAGGTCGTGCCGTCGCGCACGAAGACGTAGGCCGCCCCGGAGGCCGAGGCGTCGTCGCTGCCTTGGTCGCCGTTCACGCCCACGGCTGAGCTGTCCTCTGACTGCGCACCCACCACCAGGGTGTCCCCGTCGAGAGCAACGGAGACACCGAACAGGTCGCCAGCTGCGGCGTTCGAGGCCTTCAGGTAGGCCTGCTGCTGCCACGAGACCCCGTCATGCACGAAGACGTAGGCGGCTCCAGCGCTGGGTGCGCTGTCATCGTTCTGGTCACCGTTCACACCGAGGGCGGCGCTCTCCTCCCGAAAGGCTCCCACCACCAGGGTGTTCCCCGAGAGGGTCACCGCCGAGCCGAACTGATCGCCCGAGCCTGTGTTCGACGCCTTCAGATACGCGTCTTGGCCTGCAGAGTTCGAGGCCAAGAGCAGGACGCCCAGAGTCATCCACGTCGCCAACAGTCTGTCCATCTCACGCCTCCGCTCAAGCCGAACCGCGAACGAAGCTCGACAGCGCGACGCCGGCGAGCCAATCCTCATCAGCAGAGGCTAGGTCACCCCGGCTGATTCGTCACGGGCTAACTGGCCTCGGCGGGCGCACCGAAGCGCAAGACCTTGCCGTAGTCAGGGTAGAACACTGAACACGTCGGACAGAAGACCTGGCCCGCAGGCCCCTTGGGCAGGGCCACACGCTGACAACGGGGCGGCAGATCTTCTGCGCCTCCTTGCCAGGCCAGCACGAAGTAGTCGCAACACTCATCGCACCAGTACACTTCGGCGAAGCCGGCCGGGGACTGCATGGGATCGCTGACCCGGCTCGTGACCAGGACGTTCGGGCTGGGGGTGCCGTCGCCGGCCTGCGGAGGGGTGCTGCTCATGGGCTGATGCGTCCTGGCGGGTACGTCGGGGAGAGAGGCCCCAGAGGGCGGCAATGATGCACCCAAGCCAGCCCCTGTGCCAGCTGAGCTTTCCAGACCTCGCTCTTGCTAGGCTGCCCTCCGACTCTGGCAGTCCCTGAGCAACAGACTGGAGCCCCACGTGCCCGAGATCCCCCTGATCACCGGCCTGCTCATGGCGGCGAGCGTCGTGACCTCGGTCTACGCCTTCGGTGAGTTCAAGGCCGGGCGTGACCCGGAGCGTTTTCTGTTTCAGCCCGCCCAGGTCATGGCCGGCCGCAACCTGCAGGGCATGGCCTTGTCGGTCTTCTCCCACGCGGACACGGCCCACCTCGCCTTCAACATGTTCACCCTGTACTTCTTCGGCCCGGTGGTCGAAGGCGAGTTCGGTCCCAGGGGCATGCTGGCGGTGTACTTCGCGTCAGAAGTAGGAGCCCTGTTGCTCACCATGGCGCGCCACCACCACGACGGGGGCTACCGCTCACTCGGTGCCAGCGGCGCCATCTCCGGCGTGCTCTTCGCCGCCATCGTGCTCCAACCCACCATGGGCGTTTACCTCTATCTGATCCCCTTCGCCATCCCCGCGCCCCTCTTCGCGCTGGCCTACATCGCGGGCTCGATCGTGGGCGCCAAACAACGGCTGGGCAACATCGGTCACGAGGCACACATCGGAGGCGCCGTCATGGGCTTCGTCATGGCGGCCCTGATCTTGCCAGAGGGCCTGAGCCGCCTCTCCGACGCCGTCTCCGCGCTGCTGCACTGACCACGGGTCAGTCAGGCAGGCGTCGGTAGCCGTTGTGCGCAGGGACGCACGGGTCAGCCCAGGGGTAAAATGGAGGCTTCCCCTGGGCGCGCTCGATGACCGGCGCAGCGCCACGCGCGGTCGTCCGATCAGAGAGGCCCCGAGTGGAGGCCTGCCATGATCCGTTCAGCGATCCTGTGCGCCTGCCTGTGCGGCGCCGTCTCGTCCCTTGCGGCCCAAGACGGACACACCGTCTTCGCGCCGGCGGTCCACTACCCGGCGGCTCGTCCCACCGATGTGGCTGCGGCTGACCTCGACGGGGACGGCGACGTCGACCTGGTGGTCAGTGAGTTCATTGCCAGCGGCCCCCTGCGCCTCTTCAACAACGACGGCAGCGGCACGTTCACCTGGGCAGGCATCGTCCCCCAGACCCAAGGTGTGGTCGAACTCGAGCTGGCCGACCTCACGGGGGACGGCGAGCCCGACCTGCTCCTGCGCCAGGGCCTGGAGTTGTCCTGGCTTCCCGGCCTGGGCAACGGCAGCTTCGGCGCCAAGACCGTCCTGCTCACGGGCACCAATACGTTCGAAGTGGCCATAAGCGATGTGGACGGCGACCTGGATCTCGATCTGGTCGTGGCCATCTCCGGTTCCACGGCTGTCCCTGCTCAGGGAGTCCAGCTGCTCATGAACGACGGCTCGGGAGGCTTCAGCCCGGGGGACTTCGTGGCCGAACCGGCGCAAGGAGCGCAATGGGCGGAGACAGCAGACCTCAACGGCGACGGCCTGCTCGACCTGGTCTACGCCACCTACTTCCCCGTTCACTTGTACGCCGCGCTGGCCACCGCACCGGGCGTCTTTGGCACGCCCTACCCGATTCATGACCAGCAGATCTTCGTGGGCCTGCTCAGCACCATCGAGTTCTTCGCTCTCGCCGACGTCACCGGTGACGGACAGTCTGACGTGCTCTGGCCCGATGTGAGCGACTTCGAGCTCATGGTCCTTGTGGGTGACGGCAACGGCCTCTTCAGCGCGCCCGTCGCATCACCCATGCCCATGGTCGTGTCCTTTGGCACGTCACTGCTCGTAGCCGAACTCAACGGACACGGGCAACCAGAGGTCCTGATCACCTCTGACGTCTTCGAACGAGCGGTCGTCATGACCGGACCCGGCGACGGCAGCTTCGTGGTCGACGTGATCTGCGACGGCCTGCCCAGGCCTGAGGAGCCCCTGCTCGCTGACATCGACGGAGACAGCGATCTCGACCTTGTTCTGATCGACGACACCCACCACGAGCTGTCCGTGGTGCGCAATGCAACGTACCTGCCGGGTTCGCCGTTCACCGATCTGGGCTTCGCCTTGAGCAGTGGCGCCACGGGGCATCCCCTGGTCCTCGCCAGCGGCGCGCCCGTCGCCGGGCAGACGCTGAGCTACGCCCTGCACCATGCCGCGCCCTCGGCCGCCGCCGCCATGTTCTTGGGTGTCTCGACCCTGCACGCGCCGTTCAAGGGCGGCGTGCTGGTGCCCCACCCCGACGCGGTGTACATCCCCCTGCTCACCAGCGCTGGGGGCGAGCTCACACTGTCGGCGACCTGGCCCCTGGGCCCGGGCAGCTACAGCTTCTGGTCCCAGTTCTGGATCGTCGATGCGGGGGGCCCCGTGGGGTTCACCGCGAGCACCGCCGTACGCACCGATGTGCCCTGACGGACCACGAAGGCGCGACCATGTCAGCTGAACCAGCAGACAGACGGTGACGCTGCCGAACGGAGTGGGCCGCCTCGGCGGATCGAAGAGTGGCACTCCCGAGCCGCAGGGGGCATCCTTCAGCAGCCCCCTGCGGAGACAACCATGCTGGCCGAGATCGACGCACGTCGCTACCGCACCCAGCTCATGGTTTGCGCCGTGGCTCTGCTGCTCTGGCTCCCTGCTTGCGCCGAAACGGACGAGCCCCTGGCAGCGCAGCCGCCTCCCCCTCACCCCAACGTGCTGTTCGTCTTCTCCGACTCGCACCGCGCCCGCTCCCTCGGTTGCTACGGCGACGAACAGATCGCCACGCCCCATCTGGACGCCCTGGCCGCAGACGGCTTGTTGCTACGCACGGCGATCTCGAACACCCCCCTCTGCAAGCCCTATCGCGCGACCTTGATGACCGGGCTGCTGGCCCCCCACACCGGCATCCTGGCCAACGATTCGGAGCACAACTTCTACGTGGACGGGCAGCGCGATTGGGCGCCTCCGACCGCGGTGACCTTGGCGGGCAGCTTCGCCGACGCGGGCTACCGCTGCGGCTACGTCGGCAAGTGGCATCTGAGCGACCCCGCCCTCGACCCGGGACCCGAGCGGCTTGGCTTCAACGACGGCTGGGTCGCGGCGGACAGACCCGTGCACGTCTACGACAGCTGGGCCTATCACCTCTCGGCCACCGAGACCTTCGCCGGGGAGGGCGGTTTTCGCCCGGCCATCGAGACCGATCACGCCTTGCAGTTCATGGCAGAAGACGACGAGCGGCCCTGGTTCTTGATGCTCTCCTGGGGACCTCCCCACGAGCCCTTCGAGGCGCCAGCCGGCTTCGACCAGCACCCCGACGTCATCGCACCTGCCAACGTCCCCGGACGCAAGGCCGGGCGCCACGGGGGCACGTCGCTGCCCCAGTACTATGGCCTCATCGAAGCCCTCGATGCGCAGTTCGGCAGGCTCATGGCCAGCCTTGAGCAGGCCGGGATGGCAGACAACACCTTGGTGGTCTACACGTCCGACCACGGCACCATGATCGGCAGCCAAGGGCGCATGGGCAAAGAGGTGCCCTACTCCGAATCCAGCAACGTCCCGTTCTTGATGCGCTGGCCCGGACAGCTTGGCCCCGACTCCACCCTGGCCATGCCCTTCGGCACAGCGGATATCTTCCCCACCTTGGCGGGGCTGTGCAGTGTCCCTGTCCCCGACGGTCTCGATGGCAGCGACTTCTCCCGGCTGCTCTTGGGAGATTCTCGGGCCAGCCCACAAGAGGCGGTCTACATGGCCAGCTACGACGGGCGGGCCGAGGGCTGGCCCGGCTGGCGTGGCGTGCGTACCGAGCGCTACGTGTACGCGGCCCAACCCGATGGGCCCTGGCTGCTGTTCGACTGCGCCGACGACCCGGACCAGCTGCACAACCTGGTCGACGACGAACCCGAGCTCGTGAAACAACTCCACGAACTCACCATGACCCTCATGGCTCGCCACGGCGACACCTGGGACCCCGGGCCCCCTTGAGAGCAGCCATCACCCTGCCTCTGGCGCAGATTGCAGAGCTGTCGACAGGTGATATCGTGTGGCCGTCCGGCACCGAGCGCGGTGCGCTGCATCGCCTTGGAGGCTCGGGTCCCACGATCACACAGAGAACGTCTGGCGCGAGCCTGCCACGCCGGTGGACAGCCCTGGTCATGGCCCTGTCCCTGCTCATGGGCTCATGCGGGCCTGCCGAGACGGGACAACTCACGTCTACCGAGGCACGGCCAAACGTGCTGCTGGTGGTCATCGACACCTTGCGCGCCGACCACTGCTCGCTCAACGGCTACCCGCTGAACACCACGCCGTTTCTCGACTCCCTGGCCGCGGGTGGCGTGGCCTTCGAGACGGCCTACTCGCCCACCAGCACCACCTGCCCAGCCCACGCCAGCCTGTTCACCTCCCAGTACCCCATGGAGCACGGGGTGGTGCGCAACGGCCTGGTCTTGCCCCCAGAGGCCCAGACCATGGCCGAGGTGTTCGGGGCTGCGGGCTACGAGACCGCAGGCTTCGTGAGCTCGTTCCCTGTCTCCCGACACTTTGGCCTGGAGCAGGGCTTCTCCCACTTCGACGACGACTTCAGCCGCTCAGGCGGCACCTTCTCCCGTCGCGTCTGGGGAGGACTCGACCTGGCAGACGACGAGGGCTTCGATCGCTCTGCAGCCACCACCACCGACGTCGCACTCGATTGGTTGGCCGCAGCGCCCGACCGTGACCGGCCCCTGTTTCTGTTCGTGCACTACTTCGACCCTCACGCCCCCTACCGGCCTGACACGGACACGTTTCACGAGCTGTATCCGTCGACGGACGGGATGACCAGCGATGACCTCAACATCGCGTCCTACGACGCCGAGATCGCTGGCACGGATCAGCAGCTGGCCCGACTCGTGAACACGGTCCGCGAACACGGCGGCCCACGACAGACCCTGGTCATGGTCACCGCAGACCACGGCGAGGGGCTCTGGGATCACGGCTGGCGCGGGCACGATCGCTCGAACTACGAAGGCGAGGTGCGCGTGCCCCTCGTCTTTCATTGGCCCGAGCGCCTCCCCTCAGGGCTCCGCGTGGAGCACCCCGCACATCTCATCGATGTCTTGCCCACGGTGAACGCGCTCTTGGATCTGGGCGCAGATTCCCGGGGACATGGGGGCCAAGATCTGGTGCCCCATCTGCTGGGCAGCGCGGCCCCCGATCTGCAGCGCCCCCTGTTCATGCAGCGACCCTGGTTCCCCTCGGGGCGGGACAAGTTTGATCAGCTGGGCCCGGGCTACGCCTTGCGCAGCGGCCCATGGAAGCTCTTCATGGCCATGGAAGAAGACCGGCACGAGCTCTTCGACCTCTCAGCCGATCCCGCAGAGCAGCACGACGTCATCAACCGCGAGCCACAGGTGGCCGGGCGGCTGGGCGAGCTGCTCATGGAGATGGTGGCCCACCAGCAGTCCCGGGCGGCGCTCGACGCGACAGAGGTGGGCGCCGAAGACACGGCCATCTTGCGAGCCATGGGCTACGTGGGCAGCGCAGACGAAGGGCAGGACGAACGATGAGCGGTGAAGCGCCAAGACTCCGCTGGGCCTTGCTGCCCATCGTCGTGGCCTTGGTGATTCGCCTGGCCATCGTCTGGGCCCAACCCGGCATGGACCTGCACGGTGACGAAAAGGACTTCGTCAAGGGCGCGCAGCAGCTGGTGGCGGGCGAAGAGGTCACGTTCTTTCCCTTCCGTCCACCGCTGTACATCGGCTTCTGCGGCGCGGTGCTCGCCGTCATCGGGCCGGAGCAGATCGACGGCCTGCGCGTGGCCCAGATCCTGACCGAGGCCTTGACCATCCTGGGCATCGTGCTGCTGGGGCGAGCCACGGTCGGTGCGCGAGCTGGCCTGATCGCGGCCTGGCTCTACGCGCTGTATCCCGACGCCGTGGCCTACAGCCACTACCTCTGGAGCGAGACGCTCAGCTCGGCGATCCTGATCTGGGCCCTACTGGCCCTGGTGGCCCTGCGCCGACGGGGCACCCTGACCATGGCCCTGGTCAACGGCCTGCTCTGGGGCGCCCTTGCCCTGATCAAGCCCCACAACATCTATGTCCTGCCCCTGCTCCTGGCCTACCTGGTCTGGGAGAACGGACCCGAGGCTCGGGCACGCATGGTGCGGGCCTGTGCTGCCACTTTCGTGGTGGCCCTCCTCACCGTGCTGCCCTGGTCGGTGTCTGTCTCCCAAGATGAGGGTGAGCCCATCTTCATCTGCACCACCGGCAAGCTGAACCTGAAGACCGGGGTCAACTTCCTGCCCCCGCCGCAGACAGATTTCGCCACCGCCTGGCACAGCACCCAAGGTCAGCGCAGCAACCCGGACAACCAGCGCAAGGTCGGCGTGGCCTCGTTCATCCTCAGCAACCCGGGGCTGTTCCTCCAGCGGGCCGTGCTCAAGATGTCGTATCTGTGGTCGCCCAACTCGTTCGTGCTGCGCAACATTTACACCGGCGGCAAGCGCGGCAAGCAGCCCAAATACGGACGGCCGAAGAACATGGTGCCCGCTGTGCGCTGGGCCGTGGTCTACGGCACCCTGCTCTCGACCATGGTGCTCACCGTCGGGCTCATTCTTGGCGGCTTCTCCAGCCGCTGCCGCACCCTGGCCGGGCTCACCTTCGTCTACTGCTTCGCCTACATGGCCATGATCACCTTGACCCCATCCCTGAGCCGCTACCGCCTGCCCATGATGCTCTTCGCCGTGCTGCATACGGGGGCGCTCCTGGCCGGTGACGGCTGGCGCTCACGGTTTTCAGAGCCCGCGTCTACGCTCGGCGCCAGGCTCACGGGCCGGCTCGGTGCAGGGCTCTGTCTTGGAGGCCTTGTCGTCGTCTGGGTGCTTCGGCTTCCGGACATCATCCAGGCGGTCTGGTAGGCAATCGGTCTGGTATTGTCGTGCCCCCCTCTCGGGCGTCGTCAGACGCACCAAGGCGTGCAGAACAACAGCAGTGATCCATGGGACCCAGCCATGCCAGACGAGCAGCTCGAGGTTCTCTCCCTGCGCGCCGACACCTCCCGGCGATACGTGCTGCGAGGCTGGTGTGGGCTCCTGCCGCCGGGCCTGCAGTTGGGCCTGCTGGCAGGCCTGATCGCGCTCTCGGCTTGCGGGCCTTCCACACCGTCAGAACCGACGCCAGTATCAGCCCCGACGCGGCACGTCTTGCTGCTGTCCCTCGACACGCTCCGGGCAGATCACCTGGGCGCCTACGGCTACGAGAGAAACACGTCTCCCTTTCTCGACAGCCTGCTGGCCCGAGGCCTTGTCTTTGAGCGGGCCAGCGCCGCCGCCCCGTGGACGCTGCCCTCCCACGCCTCCCTGCTCACCGGCCTGCACCCCCACAAGAATGGCGCGGTAGCAGGCAAGCGAGGGTTGGCCAAAAACGTGCAGACCCTGCCCGAGCAGCTCACGGCCCAGGGCTTCGCCACCGCGTCCATCGTCAGCTCGCGCTTTCTCGGAGAGCGTCACGGCTTGCAGCGAGGCTTCGCGCACACAGAGGTCATGGACGAGCGGCCCCAGCCCGGCCCCCTGGTGACCGACGCCGCCCTGGCCTGGGCCGCGCAGCTGGGAGACCAGCCAGGGTTTCTGTTCGCCCATTACTACGACGTGCACAGCGCCTACGATCCCGCCGAGCCCTACCTCGCACAGTTCGTCGCACCCTACGACGGCCCAGCCGACGGCACCACGCCACAACTGCAGAAGGTGCGCACGGGAGAGATCACTTTCGACGCGTCAGACCTGGCTCATGTCATCGCGCTCTACGACGGCGAGATCCGCGAGCTCGATGACGAGCTGGCGCGCCTGTTCGCTGGACTGGAGCAGCTGCCCTTCGGCGAGAACATGCTCGTGATCGTCACCGCAGATCACGGCGAAGAGTTTCTTGATCATGGCGACGTGTTGCACGGACGGAGCATGCACAAGGAGCTGCTCCATGTCCCCTTCGCCCTGATCGGCGAGGGCATCGCCCCCGGCCGCCGAGACGAGCTGGCCACTCACGTGGACGTCGTCCCCACCGTGCTGTCAATGCTGGGCCTGCCCGTGCCCGCCGGGCTCGACGGCCGGGACCTGAGCGAGCCCAATGCCAGCCGACACTTCGTCTTCGGCGAGGCCGACCACAACAACGCCACCGACGACACCCTGCGCATGGTCAGCGACGGCCACTTCAAGCTCATCCTCGACAAGAGCGACGGCAGCCGAGCGCTCTACGATCTGCGGACCGACCCAGGCGAATCCACCGACGTGTCCGAGCAACGCCCCGAAGTCACAGCCCTTTTTCTCGGCCACCTCGACGCCTTCGAGAACTCCAGCGCCACCGGCGAAGCCAGCTCCCCCCTCAGCGAAGAAGACCGCCGAGCGCTCATCGAGCTGGGCTACCTGGAAAACGGCTAGGCGCCAGCGCCGTTGGTCGCCATCTCTGCCGTCGTCCGGTCGTCCCCGTCTCACGCCAAGCGGGCCCCTGGCGCTCAGACAACTCAGCAGCGTCTCTTGAGCTTGCTTCTGGCCGAGTCTGATGCTCAAGCAACCCCGTGCCATCTCAGCACGCAAGAAACGCCCCCCCGCAAGGCCACGGTCGCCCGTCCCTCCACCGACGAGGGCGTCCCTGTTTCTCACCAGGGGGGTCTGCAGCGAGTGTGGAGGCCTGCCCGACCCTGTCTGAGCGAAACGGCCCCCCTGGTGAGAAACAGGGACGCCCGCAGCACCGCACAGACGGCGATCTGTAGCCCCGCCCCTCTTGGTCCAGCGCATATCGGTACGATGCTCGGCAGACCCCAGCCCCAGGAGCACCTCCTTGTCCGCCGACACGCCCAGCCCTGCTTCTCGTCCCGTCCCTCCAGACCCCCGCTTTCTGGCGGCTCTGAAAGCACGCCGCAACGGGGACACCTCTGGCGCGCGGGCGCAGCTCGAGGCCATTCTCGAAGTCGACCCGGATCACCACGAGGCGCTCGAGATCCTGGCCATGCTCTTGTCGGAGGGTGGCGACAACGACACGGCCATCACCATCACCAAGCGCCTCGCCGAGCTGCAGCCCGAATCGATCATGGCCCACGCCAACCTCTCCCGCTTCTACATGCTCAAGGGGGACAAGGACACCGCTGAAGAGTGGCAGGCCAAAGCGCGAGTGCTGGGCTGGAAGGATGAAGTCGCCCGCAAGGCCGCCGCAGGCGGAGCGAGCGATGGTCTCGACGGTTTGGTGGATCCGGCCACCGTCGAACGTCAGGAGGAAGCCGTGCGCAAGTTTCCCGATGACGCCCTCGCCCGACAGGCCCTGGCTGGCAGCTACCTCAAGCTGGGCATGCCCGCCAAGGCCGTCGCCCAGCTACGCAAGGCCATGAATCTCGATGACACCCGCTCGGCGGTCTACCTCTCACTGGGCAAGGCCCTGGAAGCCTCCGGTATGAACGCCGACGCCGCAGAGATCTATCGCACCGGAGTCCCCCTCGCCGACAAGAACGGCGACCTCATGCCCCGCAACCAGATGGCCTCGCGCTTGGCTGCCTTGGAGAAGAACTCGTGACCGCCGAACTCATCCGGGGCGCACCCATCGCCGGAGCCTTGCGCCGAGAGGTCAGCGCCGCCGTCGAGGCCGCAGACATCACCCCGCGCCTGGTCAATGTGGTGGTGGGCGACGCCGGAGCCTCCGCGGCCTACCTGAATGCCATGGACAAGGCCGCCACCAAGCGAGGCATCGAGAGCCGCCGGGTCGAGCTGCCCGGCGACGTCAACCAGGCCGCCTTGGCCGACGCGGTGGTCGAGCTGGGCAACGATCCTGAGGTGCACGGGCTGATGATCCAGCTGCCCCTGCCCAAGGGCCTCGACGCCGGAGCCGTGACCGCCCTGGTCCCCGCCGCTAAAGACGTCGATGGACTCACCAGAGACAGCCTGGGCGCCGTGCTTGCCGGCGAGCGCCGCCACACCGCCCCTGCCACAGCAGCGGCGGTGGTCGAGATGCTCTGCAGCGATGATCGCTTCTCGCCAGCGGGGCGTCATGTGGTCATCGTCGGCCGCAGCCTCGTGGTGGGCCGCCCCCTGGCCGCCATGCTTGGCGGCTACGGACAGGGCGGAGACGCCACGGTGACCCTCTGCCACAGCCGCACCCCCGACCTGGCCAGCCACACCCGCCGAGGAGAAATCATCGTGATGGCCGTGGGGGTCAAGCACCTGCTCACCCCCGAGATGGTCACCCCCGGCGCCATCGTGGTCGACGTGGGCACCCACGCCATCGAGGTGGACGGTCGCTGGACGCTCACCGGCGACGTGCACCCCGATGTGGCAGAGGTGGCCGGCTACCTGACGCCAGTCCCCGGAGGTGTGGGCACGGTGACCACATCAATTCTCATGCGCCACGTGGCTGCCGCCGCCCTGCCGGGAGCCTTGCCAGCTGCATGGTAGTCCCCGCCGCACAGACGACGAGTCGATCAGGGGCCACCCCGCGACGGACCACTGCGGCGGCCAGCGAGTGGCTGCCCCGATGTACCGTCACGCTGATGGTCGTCCTCTGTGTGGTCAACGTGGCCAATGATCTGGCAGCCCAGAGTCGTGGGCGCAGCGAAGAGCCAGCGCGACGCCACAACGCCGTGGCCGTTCATGGTGAGGACGCAGCTGAGCCTCTCTTCGTGCCCTTGGCCGTGGACAAGAGCCGTGCGAAAGAGGCGCTGAAGAGGTTCTACAAGCTGGCAGACGCGCACCGGGGCAACCCGTCAGCGTTGCGTGCCCTCTCAGACCTGGCTGGCTACGACCACCCCTACGTCGTCGATGGGCTGCTAGAACTCTTCGCCCACGGGCGGCCCTATCTGCAGCCCACGGCTCGACGTGTCCTGTCGTCCATGGCCTCCCCGCCATCCCTCGAGCGCATCGCAGAGGCCGGACTCGGACACAGCGAGGCCGAAGTCCGCGAACAGGTGTTGCTGGCCCTGGCAGATGGACGTCCTTCCGGGCTCGACTGGATCGCCGCCGCCGAGGCGGCCTTGAGTGATGGGGACGCCGCTGTCCGTGCCGCCGCTGTCCGCGCTGTGGGCCTGGGTCGCCTGGTCTCATCCACCGCTGCCCTGATCGACCTGGCGGACGACCCCTCCCAACGGGTGCGCATGGCGGTCCCGGAGGCCCTGGTGCGCCTGGCCGGGCAGCGCTCCTTGCCCGTGCTCCGCGCACTCTCAAGAGACCCTCAGTGGCGAGTGCGCGTCCAGGTAGTCACGGCCTTGGTCGACCTCAAGAGCATGCGTGCGGTGGTCGAACTGATCGACATGCTCGGTCGAGAAGAAGGCCGTGTCCGCGAAGACATCCTCACCGCCCTGCGCACGCTCACGGGCAAGAGCCACGGCCTCAACATGCTGGCCTGGGAGAGGTTTCTGGAGATCGCTCCGCAGGACTTCCTCACACGAGCCGACGCCAGTGCCCTCGACCCGAACAGTCCGATGAGCGCGGTGACCACCGTCGCCCGGTACTACGGCCTCTGGACCTTGAGCCATCGTTTCCTGTTCGTCACAGACCTCTCTACCAGCATGGACCACGTCGACACCGGCCGCTACGGAGACGCATCCCGCGCGACCCGGCTCGCTCTCACCCAACAAGAACTCGGTGAGCTGGTCGACGACCTGGAAGATGACGTGCAGTTCAATCTGGCGACGTTCTCAGACGACACGGATTTGTGGCGCGACGACATGACCCGTGCCACACCCCGCAACAAGTCTGCGGCGCTGCGACAGATCGACAACTACCACACGCTTGGCGGCACGAACATCTTCTCGTCACTCAAGGCCGCCTTTGACCTGGCTCAAGATCAGCTCGATTCCAAGGACGCCGATCACCCGGCCCCGGACACGGTCTTTCTGCTCACCGACGGCGAGCCCAGTGTGGGCAGTCTGACCGACGTGAGCCTGCTACTTGAGTACGTGGCCGAACGCAACCGCGTGCTCGGGCTGCGCTTTCAGTGCATCGCCCTCACCCGCTCTGCCGCCGCACGGGATTTTCTGGCCCGGTTGGCCAAGCGCAGCGGCGGTCAGTACGTGAGCCCGCTCGACTAGACCCGGACTTCTCACCACGATCGTCGCGAGGGTGCGGCTGGGCCTTCAGGGCAAGGCGAATCGCCGCCTTCGGCGCGGAGGCGGGGTGACACCCCGCTGAGCACCGACGGTGGTGTTCAACGCAGCCCTGATGGTCCAGACGTGCCCGCAGCAGATCGTGGTGAGAAGTCCGGGCTAGCAGCCCGTGGCTGAAGGGCCGCGCGCCACGGATCGCCATCGCCATGATGCTCCGGTCGTCCCTGTCTCTCGCGAGCGGATGGCGATCTCCAGCCAGCCCCCTCATCAAGTGGCCAGGCGCACCACTCCCGGGCCGGGCTGCATCTCGCCTACAGCAGCCACGAGCACATCCCGGGCCGACAGCTCTGCCTCCAGCTCTGCGGCTCTCCCGGGTGCCACGGCGATCAACAGACCGCCCGACGTCTCTGAGTCGGCGGCGAGCTTGACCAGCTCCTGGTCGACGCCCGCCTCCACGACCACAGCGTCACCGAGATGCTTGAGCGTGCGCGCCGATCCGCCGGACAACCAGCCCTTCTCTGCCAGCGCCAGGCTGCCATCGAGCCAGGGCAGGGCCCCGGTGGAGAACACCACGTCGGCGCCAGACGCCGCCGCCATCTCGTGGGCGTGTCCCAACAGGCCGAAGCCCGTGATGTCCGTGGCCGCCTTGCTGCCCACGGCGGCCATGGCCTGGGCGGCCGCTGCGTTCAGCGCCCCCATCTGCTCCATGGCCACTTGCAGGTGGGCCGCTGCGGCCTTGCCCTTGCGCCCTGCGGTGGTGATCGTCCCCGTGCCCAGGCGCTTGGTCAGGTAGAGCTTGTCACCCGCCCGGGCGCCGGCGTTGGTGGTCTGCTCGCCTGTGCGCACCACGCCCGTGACCGCCATGCCGAACTTCAGACCGTCGTCCTCGACGCTGTGGCCGCCCATGGTCATGGCCCCAGACTCGGCCACTGCCGACGCCCCGCCCTCGAGGATGGTCCCCAGGATATCGAGCGAGAGCTTCTTCGTGTTGAAGGCCACGATGTTCAGCACGCTGAACGGCTTGGCGCCCATGGCGTAGATGTCAGACAGGGCGTTGGCCGCAGCGATGCGCCCGAACCACCACGCATCGTCGACCACCGGGGGGAAAAAGTCGACGCTCTGCACGAGCGCCACGTCATCGCCCAGGTCTACGAGGCCCTCCACGTCGAGCCGGGCCACGCCGGCGTCGTCGAAGTGATCGCTGCCCACGAGCAGGCGCGGGTCGGTCTGCACTGGAAGCTTGGAGAGGACCTGCACGAGGTCCCCGGCGGGGATCTTGGCCGCTCAGCCTGCAGCGTTTGCGTAGCACGTCAGCCGAACGGCTTTGCCACCGATTTTCATTCTTGGGACTCACGGTCGGACGGGTTGGAATCAGTGATGTCAGTGGTGATCGCCGGCATCGCAGACAAGGCCGCGCACAGCCGCTCGTCGTCGCCGGGCAGCCAGCCCAGCATGTCCAGCTGCACCTGTCCGCCCCACTGTCTGCTGAACACGGCCGGTGTGCCTGTGCGCAGGCGACGGGCCAGCTCGTCGGGCTCGAGCCCGGGCCAGATCAAGCGCACGGCCGCGCTGGGCAGGGGCCGGGCGGGGGCAGAGCCAGAACCAGCGCTCGCCTCGCTGCTGAGCGTGCTCACCTGCGCCCCGGGGAAGCGCCGCCGGAGCAGTCCGCACAAGGCCTCGGCCCGGACCATGTGTTCGCCCCTCGAACGCGCCAGGGCTGCGACCACAGGCACGGCGGACGGGTCTGCGCGATGCTGAGCCAACGTCGCTCCCAGAGCTGCCAGGGCCAAGCGATCGGGCCGCACGGCCCTGAACAAGGGGTGGCGTCGGCAGCGGGCGATCAGGTCGGCCCGTCCCACCAGAAGGCCTGCCTGGGGGCCGCCGAGCAGCTTGTCGCCGCTGAAGCAGACCAGGTCGGCCCCAGCCGCCAGGGCCGAGCGGGCGTCGGGCTCGTCGTGCAGGGGGCCGGAAGGATCAGGGGGCGACAGGACCCCGGAGCCGATGTCGACCAACACGGGCACACCCTGACCCGAGCCCAGGGCCACCAGTTCGTCGAGGGGTGCGGCAGCGGTGAAGCCCACCACCCGGTAGTTGCTGGTGTGCATGACCAGCACCATGCCGGTCTCCCAGGTGAGCACGTCGGCGAAGTCGCGAATGTAAGTGCGGTTCGTCGAGCCCACCTCGACCAAGGGGCAGCCCGAGAGTGCGAGCAGGTCGGGCAGCCGGAAACCACCACCGATCTCGATCAACTCACCCCGAGAGACCAACACGTCGCGGCCATTGCCCACGGCCATGAGCGCCAACAACAACGCGCTGGCGTTGTTGTTCACCACCAACCCGGACTCGGCGCCGGTGAGTTCGAGCAAGGGTTGCAACAACAGGCTCTCGCGGTGCTTGCGGCCGCCTGTTTCGGGGTCGACCTCCAACAGCGACCAACCGCCGGCCAGTTCGGCCAAGGCATCGGCCGCAGCCTCGGGGAGCGGCGCCCGGCCCAGGCCCGTGTGCAGCAGCACACCCGTGCCGTTGACCACCCGAGGGTAGGCCGCATGGGCCGCTCGCTGAGCCACCAGCTGTGCCGAGACCTGCCCAGCCACCTCGTCGACGGTGGGCAGATCGCCCGCCCAGGATCCAGCGCGAATCTGCCCGCGCAGGTCATCCAGCACCCTGCGGATCGCAGCGGCGGCCCCCGCTTGCTCGCCCAACAGCTCCAGCACCCGGGCCACGGAGGGCAGCCCTCGCAGCAGTGTCTGGACCTGGGAGTTCTTGTCGGGCGATGCCATGGCCGCATCCTACCCGTCATCGGGCCCCACCACGAAACCCGGGGCCGATCCTGTGTCGTCCAGGGGATGCTGGCCGGCGAGTGGCAGGGTGCTTGCTAGACTGCTTTACCCACCGACGAGAGCCTCCGTGACTGCCCACACCCTTCAGAGCCATCCTGTCTGGCGCGCTGCCGCACCTGACCCTGACCACGTCCGGCGGATTGCCCACGACCTCGACATGGGGCCCCTGCTCTCGGCGATCCTGGCCCAGCGTGGCGCGGTCGATGGCGCCTCCGCGGAAGCCTTCCTCTCCCCCTCGGTGAACGAGCTGCTCGAGCCCTTCGGCCTGGCCGATCTCGAGATCGCCGCCGAGCGGGTGACCGCCGCGCTCATCGAGGGCGAGACGATCTTGATCTACGGCGACGCTGACGTGGACGGGCTCTCGGCCACGGCGTTGCTCTGCCAGTTCTTGGGCACGGTGGGCAAGCGGCCAGAGGTCTACGTGCCCAACCGGGCGTTTGACGGCTACTCGTTCAACGACGCGGGCATCGCGGCCATCGCAGCGGCGGGGGCCACCCTGGTCATCTCCGTCGACAACGGCACCTCGGCCATCGAGCCCGTGGCCACCCTGCAGGCCAAGGGCATCGACGTGATCATCACCGATCACCATCTGCCCGGCGACGCGCTGCCTCCCGCGCTGGCTGTGGTCAATCCCTGTCGCGAAGACTGCAGCTACGGTTTTCAGCCCCTCGCCGGAGTGGGCGTGGCCTTCAAGCTGGCCTGCGGCGTGGCCGCCAAGCTGCGCGAGCGGGGTCGCAACGGTGAGCGCATGGCCAAGGTGCTCGGCGAGGTCATGGCCTGGGTCTCCATGGGGACGGTCTCCGACATCATGCCTCTGCGGGGCGAGAACCGGGTGCTGGTGTCCCGCGGCCTGCGCGCCTTGCCGCGGACGTCCAGCCCGGGGCTGCGCGCGCTGTGCGCCGTCTCACGCATCGGCCCCGGCGCCGACTGCCGCGCCGAGGACATCGCCTTTCGCCTCGCGCCTCGACTCAACGCCGCCAGCCGCATGGGCCGCAGTGATCTCTCCGTCTCCCTGGTCACCGGGACCGACGAGAACGTCTGCAACCAACTGGCCAATCAACTCGACGAGCTGAACAAGCAGCGCCAGTCGGCCGAACGAGAGCTGCTCACGGCGGTCGCCGCCCGGCTCGAAGGCCATGACTTCAACGAGGCCATCGTCCTCGCTGGCGACGACTGGAACAGCGGCCTGCTCGGGCTGGTGGCCGGGCGTCTGTCCCGCAAGCATGGCGTCCCCGCCGTGCTGGCCAGCTGGGGCAACGGTGATCCAGGCAAGGGCAGCTGCCGCTCCATCCCGGGCTTCGATGTTCACGGGGCTCTGAGCACCGCTCAAGAACACCTGGCCCAGTTCGGCGGACACGCCATGGCCGCGGGCTTCAGCGTGACCAAGCAGTCGTTCTCCGCCTTCGCCGAGGTCTTTCGCCAATGCTGGCGCGATCATCTGGCTGCAGGCACGACCCGGGCCCCCCTCGAGTACGAAGGCGAGCTGCCTCTGGTGGCGATCAACCTGGCCCTGGTGAAACAGATCGACCGGCTCGAACCTTTCGGCGAATCCAACCGCCGCCCGGTGCTGGCCACTCCCGGGGTGCAGCTCGTCGAGGCGCGACGCATGGGCGGGGACGGCACCCACCTGGCCATGCAGGTGAGCCAGGGCCCCACCACCCTACGCGTGGTGGCCTTCGGCCGCGGTGATCTCGCTGACGAACTCACGCCCGGGCAGACTCTCGATCTCATGCACCGCCCGAAGCTCAACAACTTCAGGGGCATCTCGCGAGTTGAACTCGAGCTCGTCGACCTGCGCCTGAGCAGCGCGGGGCAGGAGACCTCGAGCTGAACCCGGACGAGGGTCGACATCGGCCCCCTCGTTGGTCGAGCGGCGCTGTAGACCGACGCCGTGCCCCGGGGACAGCCTGGGCCAGCCACCCGGCGACCCGGGCCGTGGTGGCTCGCCGTCGACGACGGAGAGCGCTCAAGGAGCCTGCGTTCGTGCTCCGCGCCCTGGGCATCGAACATGCGCTGCTCAGCTCTGGGGTCGAGTCAGTGCTGGTCGTCCAGCCCCAGGACGCCCTACGAGCCACGAACGAACTCGCGGCCTACGCCCAGGAGACAGCAGCAGCCGCTCCGCCCCAGCTGCCCACCCCCGCTCGGGCCAGCACCGGCGCGGGCGCCATGGCCTACGCCGTGGTGCTGGTGGCCTTCTTCTTCGCCCAGCACGGACAGTGGGCTGGCCTCGACTGGACCGCCGCCGGCCGCACAGAAGCCGACCTCATCACCGACGGCGCCTGGTGGCGTTGCTTCACCGCCCTCTTCCTTCACGGCGATCTGGCCCACCTGGCGGGCAACCTGGTCTTCGGCCTGGCCTTCGGGATGTTCGTCTGCCAGCTGCTGGGCAACGGCGTGGGCTGGTTGATGATCTTGCTCGGAGGAGCCCTGGGCAACGCCAGCAACGCCTTCGTTCAACTGGCCGAGCATCGCTCCCTGGGAGCCAGCACCGCCGTGTTCGCGGCCCTGGGCATCCTGGTGTCCTGCTCGTTTCGCCAGGCCCACACCGAGCGGCGTTCACGCATCTTGCGCTGGGCCCCCCTGGCCGCCGGCCTGGCCCTCTTCGGCCTGATCGGCGTGGAGGGCGAGAACACCGACGTCCTGGCCCACGTAGGCGGCATGTTCTGGGGCGGCCTGATCGGCCTGGCGCTCGCGGGCAGAGCCAGGCTCGGACCCAGCCCCCGCCCCGTGCAGCTGCTCGCCGGAGCCGCCACCTTCACCCTGCTGGTGCTGGCCTGGCTCGCCGCCTTCGCCGCTCAGCCTTGAGCTGGGAGTCTCCCCGACTCGTCGCCTCTTGCAAACGCGCCCGCCGGCGTCACGCAGCAGTCAGCGCCCCATGGCCCCGGATCTACCGGGCATGAAACCGGCGCAGGATGAACACCCCGCCCACGGAGCATGCCGCGCCCAGGATTCGGGGCGCACTCTCAGTCCGGCCCCTACCAACCCCGAAGGGCCACAGTCGCCGGGCATTCCACCGACGAGGGCGGCCCTGCTTCTCGCCAAGGGGGGTCTGGAGCGAGTTCCCGAGACGAAGCCTCGTTGTCTGAGCGCCACGGCCCCCCTTGGCGAAAAACAGGGCCACCCGGCGCATCGCTGACCTGTCGACCTGTAGCGCTGACCCTAGCCGCATTCAGTGAAGCCACACCCGTGGCACTTCACACAACCCTCTTCAAAAGACAGCTGACCACCACAATCGACACAGGCACCTTGCACCCGATGGATCTCGGAAGACGCGGGCTGCTCGCCCTCGATCCGTTCGATCCACTGGCGACTCTCGGCCAAGCTGTCGAAAGAGGCACGCTCGCCCAGCAGCTCACGCCGACCGTTGCCCTGCTCGGCACCAACCGATCCGGCACCGTCGACCTGGCCCCCGGCCTGGTTCGCCGCCGCTTGCAGCGCAGCGACCTCTTGCACACGCGCCTCGCGGGCGGTGCAGTACTTCTCGAGGGCCTTGCTGATGGCGTCAGAGCACGAGCTGATCTTGCCGTCTTCGCCCCAGGCAGGGCGATGGCAGGAGATGCCCTTGAGCTGCTTGATCAGCGGCTCGATGCGCGCACCACAACGCAAGGCGTAGCTGATCAGGCGGCCGATGGCTTCGTTCTGTGACGCCGCGCAGCCGCCCGCCTTGCCCATGTGGTTGAACAGCTCGAACGGCGTGCCGTCCTCGGTCTCGTTGACCGTCACGTAGAGGTGCCCGCAGCCCGTGTTCATGCGCACGGTGTGACCCACGGTGACCTGCGGGCGGGCCCTGGGCGACAGACCGTCGTCTTGAGGATTGGCCTGTCCGGTCTGCACCGCCGTGCCACCGCCCACCTCGAGTTGGCGCAGGATGGCCGGTCGCCGCAACTGGGGGCCGACGTTCACGCTGTAGAACTTCTCAAGGCCCGTGTTGAGCTTGTCGCCGAGTTCGCCGATCTCGTCGTCGAGGAAGTGGCGCGTGGTCTCGTGCAGCTCGCAGGCCGACAGCAGCACCTGCACCGCCGTGGCCTCGCCGACTTCGACCGCAGCCCAGTCGACCCTACGATAGGCGAGGACGACCTCGGTAGCCCGCTCTTTCGCCTCGGCCTCAAGGGACGCGTGGCTACCTCCGGGATCAATCGCTTCAGCTGGCACCATCTCTTCAGTCTTCCATCAGCATGTCGAGGATATCGGACTTCTCAAGCGCCTCGACTTCCGAGGGGTCTGTCAGACCGATCGCGCTGCTCGCCGCTGCAGGCTTCTTGGCTTCCAGCGCCATGGGCTGGTTGCTGCGGCTCCCATCGCGGTAGACCGTAATACCCTTGCACTTGGTCTCGTAGGCCGTCAAGTAGGCCTGCTCCACCTCGTCGACAGTGGCTTCGTGGGAGAAGTTGATCGTCTTGGAGACTGCCGCGTCCGTGTGCTCCTGCCAGGCGGCCTGCATGCGCACGTGCCAGTCTGGGTTGACATCCCGTGCCGAACGGAAGACCCGTTGGATGTCGGCGTCGAGCGCTACCGGGCAACCGTCAATGGTGCCCTTGGCCACGGCGTACTCGGTGACCTCGCTGATCTGCTCCTCGCTCAGGCCCTTGCTCTTGAGGGCCTCGAGGAAGATCGGGTTGGTCTCGTACATGACCTGGGCCGTGCCGCCCGCGTCGCGCATGACCTGACGCTTGAAGGCCAGGGAGAAGATGGGCTCGATGCCACCTGAGCAACCGGCGATGATCGAGATGGTGCCGGTGGGAGCGATGGTCACGCAGTGAGCGTTGCGCATCTTGCGCTGCTCGACCTGATCCCAGCGGGAGCCCTTCCAGTTGGCGAACACACCCTTCTCTTCGGCGAGCTTGGTGTCTTCATCCCAGGCCTTTTCGCGGATGAACGCGCCCACCCGGCTGGCGGCCTCAAGAGCCTCTTCGCTGTCGTAACCGATGCCCAGCTGGAACAGCAGGTCGGCCCAACCCATGACGCCCAGACCGATCTTGCGGTTGGCCCGACACATGGCGTCGATTTCGGGGGTGGGATAGTTGTTCACCTCGACCACGTTGTCGAGGAATCGCACCGCCGAGCGGACCGTGTCTTCGAGGGCCGGCCAGTCAAACGAGTCGTCGAGACCGGCGGCCCCCTGCTTGCCTTCGGGCAGATGGAAGGTCGACAAGTTGAGGCTGCCCAGGTTGCAGGCTTCGTAGGGCAGCAGGGGCTGCTCGCCGCAGGGGTTGGTGGCCGTCATCGGCCCCACGTTCGGCGTGGGGTTCACCGCGTTGATGCGGTCGATGAAGATCAGCCCCGGCTCGCCCGATCCCCAGGCCTTGGAGACGATCAGGCCGAAGATCTGGCCCACGGTCCAGTAGTCACCGGCCTGCTCCGGGCCGAAGCCGTCGGGGTTGGCCGCGTAGCTCTCGTAGTCGGCCCGGTTGTCCGAGCGGCGCAGGTACGCCCGCTCGCCATCGTGGGGGTTGACCACCACGTGGTGGCGGTCGCGATCGGCCTTGACCTGCTCCATGAACTCGTCGGTGACGGTGCAGGAGAGGTTGTAGTTGGTGACCTCGGTGAGGTCCTCTTTGATCTTCACGAAGGGAAGGAGATCGGGATGGTCGATGCGCATGGTGCCCATGTTGGCGCCCCGGCGGAAAGCACCCTGCTGGATGGCATCGGTGACCGCCGAGAGCATGCGCAAGAAGGACAAGGGCCCTTCGGTCGTGCCACCAGAGCTGGCCACGATGGAGCCAGAGGGACGCAACTTGGAGAGATCGATGCCCGTGCCGCCACCGGCCCGCTGGACCAGGGCGATCTGCCGAGCGGTCTCCATGATGTCGGCGATGGAGTCTTCGAGGGGCAGCACGAAGCAGGCGGAGAGCATGCCCAGGGGCCGCCCCGCGTTCATCAGGGTCGGCGAGTTGGGAATGAACCGCCGGGACCACATCATCTCGAAGAAGCGCTCGGCCCAGCTCTCGACGTCAGACTCGTCGCCAGCCACGTGGCGGGCGACACGCTGGAAGAGTTCGATGGGCGTCTCGACCACTTCGCCCTTGCCGTCCTTCTTCAGGTAGCGGTTCTGGAGCACCCGCAGGGCGTTCTCGGTGAAGAGCCCGGTCGCTGGCTCGCCGTCGCCGTCAGCGCCAGAGTGCTGGGTTGCCGCTCTGCCCGAAGAGCCCTCTGAGTCCGCCTTGTCGGCGAGCCCTACGGTCCCATTCGGGCGCTTTGCTGCTGTCTTTTTGCCTGCCTTGACCATCGTGAGTGCCTCCCCAGGCATCGTTTTGACTGTTGCTGGAAAATACCGCCATCATAAGTGGCGCGCACCACGACTTGGGCCCGCTCACCGCCGAGCCCCAAGATATAGGGGGTTCCGGTGGGAGCCAAGGGAAACCTGTTTGAGAATTCGAACCCTTGCCTGCCCGCGCCAGACCAGGAGCCTGCGCCCTTGCCGGGGCCATCCTCGCAGGAAGCGGCGGCCCTTTGCAAAGGCTGCAGTGGTCAGCTGAGAGAGGTGAAGCGCCCCCACGGCTCGACCTCGAGTTCGAGCCTCACGCCCGCTGCAGCCAACACCTGGCGGCGCACGCGGTCTACCAGCGAGGCCATCTCGACGGCGCTCGCGTGGCCTTCGTTGACGAAGAAATTGGCATGCCGGGGAGAGACCCGGGCGGCCCCCTCATGGAGCCCCTTGCAGCCCGCTTCATCGATGAGCTGTCCCGCGCTGTGACCCTCGGGGTTCTTGAAGATGCAGCCGGACGACGACGACGAGAGCGGCTGGGAGCGTGCCTTCTCGCGCAGGATTCCTGTCATCCGTTCCATGATCACGCCCTTGGGTTTCGGCTCCAGCTGAAGCACGGCGTCGAGCACGACCTGACCCGCGAACGGAGAGACGCGGTAGGCGAACTCGTCGGCCGCACAATCCGTGGGCCGCGCCGTTCCATCGTCGCCCACCACGGTGACCTCGACCAGCACGTCCCCCATGGAACCGTGGATGCCACCGCTGTTTCCGGCGACCGCGCCACCCACCGTGCCCGGAATGCCGATCAGCATCTCGAGCCCGGAGAGGCCCTGGTCGTGGGCCATGCTCACCAGCCGTGACAAAGGCGCACCGGCCTCGCAGCGTAGGGCGTGATCCCGTTCACCGTGATGGTAGATCGAACGCATGGAGCGGGTGTGCAGCACCACTTCGTCGACGCCTTCATCGGACACCAGCAGGTTCGTGCCATGCCCCAGCATGCGAAAAGCCAACCCCGCCTCATGCAGGACGCGCACCGTGAACATGAGCTCCTTGCGGTTGCGCGGCTCGATGATGAACGGCGCGGGCCCACCCACTCCGAGCGACGTGCGTGAGGCCAGTTGGCCCTGCTCATGAACGAGCAGACGCTCCGACAATTCGTTGGGCAAGGCCATCGACATCTCCTGCTCCCATCACCAGACACAGATCTGTCGGGCGCAGCAAACCGAGGACGTTCTCGTCCGCGGATCGAGCTGGCCCCACTCGGGTCACTCCCGGCCCCACAGCTTCGGCCAAGGCGGCACACACCGACTCGGCTCGCTCGGGGTGGGCATCCCGGGCGACGAAGATATCGCACAAGGCCACGTGGTCGAAACCCTGCAGCACGTCGGCAAACTGCTCGAACATGTCTTCGGTCCGGCAGACCTGGTGGGGCTGAAAAACCGCCACCACCCGGCGCTCGGGATGATGGGCGTGGGCAGCCTCCAGGGCCGCAGCCAGGGCGTCAGGATGATGGGCAAAATCGTCGATCACACGGGCCTGACCACCCCCCGCCAGGGAGACGTCACCCAGCTCTTGCAGGCGTCGACCCACCCCGGCGAACGAGACCACCCCAGCCAGGAGGTCTGCAAGCTCGACGTCGTAGCAGCTGGCGGCCACCAGGGCGCAGCGCAGGTTGTCCACGTCGTGACGTCCCAGCAGGGGCAGGTGCAGCCCGTGCTCGCCTTCGTGCCCCATGGTGATGCGCCACCCACCCTGGCCGGGTTCCGCAGAGCGCAGGGGCAGCACGTCGTCCACGTTGAGCACGTGGATGTCGCGCCCCACCTCGGAGCCCAGCTGTGCGGCCACGCCGGGGCCGAGAACGAGCTGGCCGCCGGGCCTGAGCCCCGCACAGAAACGAGAGAAGGCAGAGAGCACTCCGGCCCAGTCGCCAAAGCAGTCGAGGTGATCGACGGCCATGCCCGTGATCAGCGCCACGTCGTAGGACAGGTTCAGAAACGAGCAGTCGTACTCGCAGGCCTCGACGATCATGGGACCGCTCGCCCCCCAGGCGTAGGGCGCCATGTTCTGGGGCTGTCCGCCGATGATCCAAGCTGGCCCTGCGCCCACAGACTGGAGCAGGTGGGCGGCCATGGCCGTGGTGCTGGTCTTGCCGTGGGTGCCGGCCACCGCCAGCCCCCGGCGGGTGGACATGAGCCGTCCCAGGGCCTCGCTGTACTTCAGCACGGGCACGTCCGTACCCCTGGCGGCGACGACCTCGACGTTGCTGTCGGGCACGGCGGCCGAACGGATCACCAGCTGGGCCAGCCCGAGGTGTTCGGCCTTGTGTCCTCGGTGGAGACGCACGCCGGCCCTGACCAGATCGGCGGGAGCCCCGTGGGCGTCAGAGCCGCTCACGTCATGGCCACGGCTGGCCAGGAGCCCCGCCAAGGCCGACAGCCCGCCGCCCGCCACGCCCACACAGTGCACCCGCTGGGGCAGGCCCTCTGCAGACGCACCGCTCATGACTGCTGCCCCATGGTCTCGGCGCCCTGGAGTGGCTGGCGGGCCGCGCGACGCACGACCTCCGCCACGGAATGGGCCGGGTCGCACGAGGCAGCACTGCGAGCGGCCGCAGCCATGGCTGGCAGGGCCGCGGCGGCCTGGCAAACCAGACCCGGTGCGGTCGCAGCACCGCTGGGATCGTCTGGTCCCACCATCAGGGCCGCCCCTCGCGCCACCAGCTCGGAGGCGTTGGCCTCCTGGTGTCTGTCCCGATGGTGCGGATAGGGCACCAGCACTGCGGGCGTCTCGCTGGCGGCCAGCTCGCAGCAGGTGCCTGACCCCGCCCGACAGAGGGCCAGGTCGGCCAGGGCCCAGGCCGCCGACATGTCGTCCACGAAGGGCGTGGCCACCACGGGCACCGCGCCGCCGAGGGACACCGCTTCGCTGCCCGGCCCGGTGATGTGCAGCACCTGCCACGGTGAATCCTGATCGGCGAGCAGAGAGATCAACGAGGGCACCAGGCGATTGATGTCCCTGGCGCCTTGCGATCCGCCGGTGACCAGAAGCGTGCGTCGCTGGGCCTGCAGACCGAACCGGGCCGCCGCCGCCTCACGGGACCAGTGGGTCAGCGCCGGCCCTGGGATGCCGGTGATGGCCGTGTCCTCCCGGCCTCGAGGCATGGTCTCTCCGGCTCTGGCCAGGCAGGCGAAATCGACGCGCTTGTCGAGCCAGCGACCGACCTTGCCGGGCACGGCGTTGGGTTCGACCAGCACCAGGGGACGGCGACGCACGCCGGGCACCACGGGCAACCACAAGGCAGGCAAGGCGACCCAGCCTCCGAGCACTACCAGCACATCGGGCTCGAAGTCCGTGAGGGCCCGGGTCAGTCGCCCGGTGGCCCGTGCCCAGAGATCGAGTCGCCAGGGAGCGGGTCGTCCCCGGTCGCCGAAGAGTTCCACGAACCGCAGCTGGCGCGGGTTCAACATGGCCCGCTCCACGGGACGCCCCGCCACCAGAAACAAGGTGTCGCGGAGCCCACCGCCCAGAGCTTCTGCCACGCCGATACCTGGGGCGAGATGTCCGCCGGTGCCACCGCCCAGGTAGGCGACCCTCATGGGATGCGCAGGTGCATCCCCACCTTCAACTTGTCGGGGCTGGCCATGACGTCGCGGTTGGCGCTGTACAGGTCACTGAGGCGGTCGGTGCTGCCCAGCTCGCGCAGGGCGATGGCGCCCAGGGTGTCGCCCTCACGGACCACGTAGATGCCGCCAGAATCCGGGCTGCCGCCCAAGCGGCCCTTGGTGGCCGCCCGAGGCACCAGGATCACCTGCCCCACCTGCAGCTTGTTCTCGTCCAGGCCAGGGTTGGCCTTGAGGATCACCCGCCACTCGTGGTTGGTGCCGTAGTAAAGCTTGGACACGTCTGAGAGGGTCTCGCTCTTGCGGATGCTGTGCTGCAAGAAGCCCGCCACCGGTTCGGGCAGGGACGCCGAGCGCTCGCCAGGGTAGGACACCGGCGCGTCGTCGAAATCAAACTCGGCCTGGGTGTCGACGAGCGGAGCGACGGTGTAGCGAGCCGCCCTGGGCGCCTTCTGTCCCTCTGCCTGGCTTCTGTTCGCGGTGCCGTCTCTGCCCCGACGGGGTGAGCTGCCCTGAGCCAGGCGCGGACGAGCTGCGGCCGGACGTGCAAGAACCACCGACGAGGCCTCGGCGCTGGCCCCCGCCAATGTCCCGGGCAGAGCATCGTCGGGACCCAACAGCCAGGCCAGTCCGAGGATCGACACCACGAACACCAGGGCGAAGAGACCGTATTTCTCGACATCTGTCATGGGGACATCCTCGTTGGGGCAGAGCTCACCAGCCGATCTGAATCGCGGTGCGGCAGAGACGAGAGCCACTCAGCACCCACCTCCGGATCTTCCTCCGGGTGACGGGCCAATCCAAGCAACAATCCGGTAGAAGCGGTCAGCACCAGCAGAGATGTACCGCCAGCGCTCACGAAGGGCAGGGGCAGACCCTTGGGCGGCGCCACCGCAGTCACCACCGCGATGTTGAGCAAGGCCTGGATCAGCACCTGAAACATGAGCCCCGCTCCGACCACCAGGCTGAAGCGGCTGCGCAGGCCCAGGAGCAGCTTCAAGCCCTGCCACAAGAACACCGCGTAGAGCGACAGCACGAACAGCGTGCCCAGCAGACCCAGTTCTTCTCCGATCACCGCCAGGATGAAGTCGTTCTCAGCCTCGGGGACGTAGCCCCAGCTGCCCAACCCCTGGCCCAGCCCCACGCCGTCCCAGTGACCGGCCCCCATGGCCGTCAGACCTTGCCAGACCTGGCTGCCCGCCTCCGGCTCGGAGAAGCCCTCGACCCGCCGGCTCACGTGGGCGAAGTTGGCCCAGGCATAGACCACCGCCATGGCCGTGGCCCCGAGAAAGGCGCCCGCCAGATGAGCAGGGCGAGCCCCGGCCACCCACAGCACCAGCACGCCGACGAACAGCAGGTACACGGACGAGCCCAGGTCGGGTTCCAGGAAGACCAGCGCCGCAGGCAGGCCAGCCAGGGCAAAGGGCACGGCCACTCCTGGGACGAAGCGATCCATGTTCTCTCGCTGACGTGCGGCCCAGGCTCCAATCGAGATGATCACGCACAAGCGCGCCAACTCGGAGGGCTGAAACGACAGCACCCCCAGGTCGAGCCAGCGCTGGGAGCCCTTGGCCGAGTTGCCCACGGCGAGCACCGCGATCAGCAGGGCGATACACAACCCCCAGGCAGGCCAGGCAGCGGCGGCGAGCCAGCCCGGGCGGACGCGCATGGCCACCAGGAAGACGGACAGGGACACTCCCACCCGCACCAGGTGATTGCGCAGCAGGTGCAGGGGCTGACCCTGTGCTGCATCGGGCCCAGCGGACGCTGCGGAGACCATGACGATGCCCACGCCCATCAAGCCCAGCATGGCTGCCACCATCCACAGGGCGCTGCGGTTCATCTCGTCCCTGGGTGTGTAGGGCAGCTCGCGCATGGGCAGAGTCTCTCTCTCGTCAGGCCACGGCCAGCGAAGCCATGCCGGCGGCAGCGCACAACACCGCGGCGATCCAGAAACGGGTCACGATGCGCGTGTTGGGAATGCCGGCGAACTGAAAGTGGTGATGCAGGGGAGAACAGCGAAACAACCGTTGCCCTCCCGTGGCCTTGAACCAGCCCACCTGCAAGATCACAGAGAGGGCCTCGATGACGAAGACTCCGCCGATGATCACCAAGACCAGCTCTTGTTTTGTCACCACGGCCACATAGCCCAGCAGGCTGCCCAGGGGCAGGGAGCCCGTGTCGCCCATGTAGACCAGGGCGGGCGCTGCGTTGAACCACAGAAAGCCCAGGGTCGCGCCCACCATGGCCGAGCAGAACACGGTGAGCTCTTGGCTGCGAGGCACATAGAACAGGTCGAGTTGCAGCTGTTGGGCTCGCCCCACGGCCACGCAGAGCACCGCCATGGCCATGGCCGCCACCACCATGGATCCTGCCGCCAGACCGTCCATGCCGTCGGTCAGGTTCACCGCGTTGCTTGTGCCAGTGACCACGAGCAGGACGAAGAGGATGTGAGGCAATCCACCGAGCGTGGAGAGGTCGAACACCACGCCATCGGTGAACGGCACGTGCAGGGCCAGCAGCTGGGGCAAGCCCTGGCGCTGAAAGATCACGGTGACTGCAAAGGCCAGGCTGGAGGCCACCAGCAGCTGCAGCCCGTACTTCGCCGCGGCCTGCAGACCTTTGCTGCCCGGGTGGGTCAGCTTGACCCAGTCGTCGATGAAGCCGATGAAGCCGTAGCCCAAGGTCGACAGGATGGCCAGCTGCACGTAGCTGTTGCTGAGGTCTCCGAAGAGCACACCGGAGACCAGCACCGCGCCCACGATCATCAAGCCGCCCATGGTGGGCGTGGGTGGCTTGTCAGCGTTCAGCTCGTTGAGACGATCTGAGAAGGTGTTGGTCTCGTTCTCGATGAACTGGCGGCGCTTCAGCCAGGCCAGCAACCGCGGGCCCAGGGCCAGGGCCACCAAGAAGGCCACCACGGCAGCGAGACCTGCCCGGGCCATCAATGAACTCAGGTTGGCCAGGGGCTCCCAGAGAGCCTTGAGCTGATCGAGAAAAGCCAGGACCATCAGGCCACGGCCACTTCATCGTCGTGGTCGTGAGTGCAGCTGCTCAGTCGAGTCACCACCGAGTCGAGGGCCATGCCCCGACTGGCCTTGACCAGCACCAGGTCGCCCACTTCGAGTTCTGAGGCGAGCACCTTCGAGGCCTGCAGCGGATCGGCGCAGACGTGACAGGACTTGCGGTCCAGGCCCACGTCGACGGCGCCGCGCACCACGTGTTCGGCGTAGCGCCCCACAGCCACCAGCAGCTGGGGGAACGCCTGGGCCAACGAGCGCCCGGCCACCTGGTGCAGTTCTGGGGAGACAGCTCCCAGCTCCAACATGTCACCGATGACGAAGACCCTGCGACCTTCGTGTCCCAGCTCAGAGATCAGGGCGGCGGCCGCAGCCACGGAGCCCGGGTTGGCGTTGTAGCTGTCGTCAAGGACGGTGAGATTGCCGCTGCGCCGAAACTGCAGTCGGCCCGGGGGCGGCGGCACCTGGGCCAGGGCGGCGATGGTGTCGTCGAGAGCGATGCCGGCCAGGCTGGCGCAGGCCAGGGCCGCCAAGGCGTTGAGCACGGCGTGGCGGCCGAGATGGCGCAGCACGACCTCTCTCTCGTCGTTCAGCTTGAAGCGCGTCTCGTGCAGGGACGGGGCGATCTCCGTGGCCCGGAAGTCAGCCTCGGGGCAGGTCCCGAACGAGATCACTTCGCCCGGCGCCAGGGACGAGAGCGACCCGAAAGAACCGTCGTCCCTGTTGAGCACGGAGACCGAGCGCCCGGTGAGTCCTTCGAGCAAGGCGCTCTTCTCAGCGCGCACGCCAGCCAGGTTGCAGAGCCCCTCAAGGTGGCCCGGGTGGATGTTGGTGATCACGCCGATCTCGGGCCTGGCCAGTGAGGTCAGGTGAGCGATCTCGCCGGGACTGTTGGTGCCCAACTCGACCACCACCGCGTCGGCGGAGCTGTCGATCTCCAGCAAGGTCAGGGGCACGCCGATGGCGTTGTTGTAGCTGCTCTGAGAGCCCACGGTGTTCAGGCCCGCACCGAGCGCCGCCACGATCAGGTCTTTTGTGCCCGTCTTGCCGTTGGTGCCTGTCACCCCCACCACCAGCGGGCCGCTGCCCTTGCCACTGAGCCCACGGACTGCAGCACCGAGCTTCCCCAAGGCCGTGACCGTATCGTCGACCCGCAGCAGGGGCCGAACCCCGGGCAGGTCCTGTTCTGAGAGGACGGCCACCGCCCCCGCCGCCATGACATCGGCCGCGAAAGTGTGTCCATCGAAGCGCTCGCCGGACAGGCAGACGAACAGATCGCCAGGGCCCGCCTGCCGAGAGTCTGTCACCACCCGCTGGATCGAGAGCTTCTTCGCCGCCCCTCGAGGTGCTTCGATGCGCGCGGCGCACATCCCGGCCAGCTCGTGCAAGGTCAGAGTGTCCACAGTACCTCCCGGGTCACGGCCCTGTCGTCGAAGTCGAGTTGTTCACCGGCGATGGTCTGGGTCACCTCGTGCCCCTTGCCTGCGACCACCACGATGTCCCCCCCCGAGGCCTCGCTGCATGCGGCGGCTATGGCCGCGCGCCGGTCGACCAGACTCACCGCTCGACCCAGCGCCTCGGCGGGCAGGCCAGCAAGAATGTCGTCGAGAATGCACTGGGGGTCCTCCCCTCGGGGGTTGTCCGAGGTCACGTACAGATCGTCAGCCAGATCGGCCACGGTGGCGCCCATGAGCGGACGCTTGCTCTTGTCCCGATCGCCGCCGCAACCGAAGACGACCCGCAGCCGGCCCCGGGTCAGGGGGCGGAGCTGGGTCAGCACCTGCTGCAGGGCGTCCGGTGTGTGGGCGTAGTCGACCAGCACCCGAAAATCCTGACCACAGTCGACGGACTGCAGCCGACCGGGCACCGCCGCGAGGCTGGACAGCCCGGTCCGGATGGCAGCCGCGGGCAGGTCAAGAGCGAGGGCCGTTGCAGCGGCAGCCAAGGCGTTGGACACATTGTGCCGCCCCACCAGCCGCGTGCTCAGGGGCAACAAGATCTTGCGCTCGTCGACCTGCAGCTGGAACGCGCTGCCGTCCCCATCGAGGCGACGCAGGTCAGCGCTCACGTCGGCGGGTTGGTCGAGGCCGTAGGTGAAGACCCGGGCCAGGGTCCGTTCGGCGTAGCGGGCGCTCATCTCATCGTCGGCGTTGAGCACCGCCACCGCGTCGGGCATGAGCTGCTCGAACAGGCGGGCCTTGGCCAGGCCGTAGTCTTTCATCGAGCCATGAAAGTCGAGGTGGTCTTGAGTCAGGTTGGTGAACACGCCCACGTCGAAGTCGACGCCTCCCACTCGCCCCAGGGTCAGGGCGTGACTCGAGACCTCAAGGACGGCGGTGGACAGGTTGGCGTCGACCATGCGCGCCAGCAGGCGCTGCAGCTCGATGGCGTCCGGCGTGGTGTTGCTCAAGGGCTCGTGGGTGCTGCCGATCCAGGCGCCCAGGGTGCCGACCAGGCCGCTGTCCCGACCGTCCATGGTGAGCATGGAGCGCAGGATTTCAGCGGTAGTGGTCTTGCCGTTGGTGCCCGTGATGCCCACCACCTTCAGCCGGCCGCTGGGGTGCCCGAAGAAACGGTCGGCCAGCAGGGGCTTGGCGGCGGCCACGTCGGGCACGCCCACGAAGCCCACACCAGGGGGTAGCTCTACAGCGCGGCTGGCCACCACGGCCACCGCTCCCTGAGCCAGGGCCTGGGGGACGAAGTCGAGCCCATCGACCTGGGTACCAGAGGCTGCCACGAAGAGGTCGCCGGGGCGCACGGCACGGCTGTCGGCGGTCAGGCCGGTGATGGGCAGGTCCGGTTCGCTGACCACGACGTCCATGAGGGCGTCGGCGAGGGGCTCACACAGCAGACCTAGGTTGAGTCGATTCACGCTGTGCTTCATTAGGCGCCGTAGAAACGGCGATTCAAGTGTCAGCCCCGGAGTCTTCATTCGACCGGGTAGCCCAGATAGGGCATCAGCCGCCGCAAGATGCGCCCCGCAGCGGGGGCAGCGCTCTGGCTGGCGTAGTCCACGCCCTTCGGTTCGTGGACCACCATGACCAGGGCGATGACCGGCTCCCGGGCCGGGACGAGAGCGGCGAAGGAGTGGGTTTCCCGGGTCAAATCCAGCTCTGCGGTGGCCGTTCCCGTCTTTCCGGCCACCGCCAGACCGGGCAGCTTCACCTCGCTGCAGTTGCCCTCAGCGATCGAGTCGGCCATCCAACCACGGACCGTGGCGGCCAGATCGGGGGAGAACACCTCTCGGGGCTGCTCCAGAGGGACTTTTTGGGTGGCACCTGACTCGTCCTCGAAGGCTGAGATGAGCCGGGGGGGACGATACTGGCCGTCCGCCAGGGTCGAGAGGGCGGCAGCCATCTGCAGCGCCGTGACCGCGATCTCCTGTCCGAAGGAGACCGACACCATCGTGTAGTTGCGGGTCCAGCGCTCCAGGGGGGTGACAATACCGGAGGCCTCGGCGGGTATGGGAAGACCGGTGGTCTGGCCGAAGCCAAGATCGGCCAGCAACTCTCGAACGGGGGCCATGAGCGCGGTGTTCTTGCCCTGATCCTCAGGCACTTGCGCCGTGAGGATGTTGGCCATGCCGATGTTGCTGGAGTTGACGATGATGTCCCGCAGGCTCTGCAAGCCATCGACCGGGTGGACATCACTGACGCGTCTGCGGCCGAAGCGGCCCTCTGACCGGGAGGTGTCGATGAGAGCGCCCTCTGAAATCAAACCCAGCTGCAAGGCGCCGGCCATCATCAGCGGTTTGAGGGTCGAGCCCGGGGCGTAGATCATCTGCAGGGGCCTGACCAGGCTGCCGTCCCGGGGGCGGTCCGCGGTGTCGTCCGCGTCCAGGCCGGGTGCGGAGACCATGGCCAACACGTCCCCCGTGGCCACCTCGACGACCACGGCCATGGTCGAGCTGGCCTCGTGCTCTTGCCAGGCAGCCAGGCACTCTTCCTCGACCATCTGTTGAATGGAAGCGTCGAGAGTGAGGGTGACGTCCAGGCCGGGCACGGGCGTTTGGCAGACCATCAGCTCGTCGGAGACCCGGCGACCCTTGTGATCCCTGCGCACCTCGGCGATACCATCCGCCCCGGCGAGCCAGGCCTGCAAGCCTCGCTCAAGACCGGACACTCCCGCGCCGCTGTGATCCACGTAGCCCAGCAGGTTGCCCGCGCTCGCGCCCCACGGCGCCCGCCGGGCCCAGCCTGCCTTCAGGTCGACACCGTACAGCAGCTTGCGGGACTCCTGCTCCAGCGCGGCGATGCCGTCAGGGTCTTGCACCGGCTCACCCAGGATCGTCCAGTGATCGCCGGTGAGTCGCTTGGCCAGGTCTTCGGCCGGGCGATCGACCAGAGGGCCCAAGAAGCGAGCGATGTCCCGAGCCAGGCGCGCCCGTTCGCCGGAGGTCTTGCGACGACTGAGGATGTTGCGCGGCAGCACTTCGGCTTGAAGGGTCTCGACCGAGCAGCTCAGCAGCCGACCGTGTCGGTCGAGCAGGGCGCCCCGCCGGGCGGGCAAGACCTCACTGCGCACGGACATGCGCCACTGACGAGCCGTCGCGACCCGGTGATCGACCAGCTGGATCCAGGCCAGGCGCGTGCTGAGACAAGCCAAGGCGACCATCATCAACACGGCAAACCCGAGCACAAAGCGGCGAGCCCGCAGCATCAGGGCGCCCACCCGGCGACGCTGGCGTCGGCCATCAAGAAGTCCTGCTGGCGGAGCCAGTCCTGATCTCGTTCCGTGGGCTGGCGCCGAGGTCGTCGCTGGAGCGGTTCGCCTGGCAGCTCAAAGCCAGCCTCCTTGCCAGGGGCCTCCCAGCTGGCGAAGGCGGCCACCAGATCGACGCGCACATGCCGAGCTCGACGCTCCAGCCGGGACATCTCCTGGTCGCAACGGGCGATGGTGTAGCGCTCGGCCGTGATGTCTCCTCGGACGGCTGCAACCAGCACGCCCACGCCTAGCAGCGCCACGGCAGAGAACATGGTCAAGGGGGTGGTGTCGGATGTCATGCTTGGGCTCCCTTGGCAAAGGCCCGCAAGCGAGCGCTGCGAGAACGGCGATTGCTGCGCACCTCGGCCCGATCAGCGCTGACCGGTTTCGCGGTGACCACTGAACCCAGCCCCTGCTTGGCCAGGTCCCGAAAAACGTGTTTGACGATGCGGTCTTCGCCCGAGTGGAACGAGATCACCGCCAACCGCCCGCTCGGGGCCAGGCACTGCACCGCCAGGGGCAACGAATCTCGGATCAACGACAGCTCGGTGTTGGTGGCGATGCGCAGAGCCTGAAACGTTTTCGTCGCAGGGTGGACCCGCCCACCCTTGCTGCGCAACGCGCCCTCGATCACCACACGCAGATCGCCGGTGGTGCGAAACTTGCGCAGCTTGCGACGCTCAACGATGGCGGCGACGATGACGCGGCAACGGTGTTCGTCACCCTCCTCGCGCAGCAGCGTCTCCAGTCGGTCAGGGCGCATGCGGTTGACGATGTCGGCTGCGGTGGTCTTCTGGCTCGAATCCATTCGCATGTCGAGGGGACCGTCTTCTCTCAGAGAGAAACCTCGCTCCTCGTCGTCGAGCTGCATGGACGAGACGCCCAGGTCCATCAGGATCCCGTCCGGTGACAGGCCGCGACGGATCAGGTCGTTCAAGACGGACACCGAGTCGCCCTGCTGAAAGCTCACCCGTGAGGACAGATCGGCGAGGTTGCACTCGGCAAGGGACAGGGCCTCGCTGTCCCGGTCTGCGGCCAGGACCCGCCCCGTGGGAGCAGTGGCTTCCAGGAAACACCTGGCATGCCCTCCGGCCCCCACGGTCAGGTCCACGAGCAGTTGTCCTGCTCGGGGATCGAGAAGTTCCATGACCTCCACCGCCATCACCGGAACATGTCCCATCCGACCCTCGATTCTGTGTGCGACCGCCAAGCTCACCGATGTGGCCTGTCGTCGTTGCCCGGTTCGGCCGTTGGCCCCAGGCCACCCTTGGCCACGAAGACCTCTCCCGCCTGGTCCTCGTAGGTCGCCAGGGAGGCCTCCTGGAATCGCTCCCAGGTGTCCGGGCGCCAGAGTTCGACCCGGTCCCCCACCCCGGCGAAGACGACCTTGTCCTCCAGGCCGATGACGCGCTTCAGGCTGTCGGGCAGCAGCATGCGCCCGTGGCCGTCCACCGAGCAGGCCTCGGCCCGTGAGAAGAAGGTGCGCGCCAGAGAGCGCACGTCCCGGTTCCCCAGGGCCGCCGCATTGATGGATTCGCCCAGGGAGGCGTAGGCGCCTGGCGGGTAGAGCCAGAGGCAGCCGTCCAGGCCCAGGTTGACCACCACCTGACGATCGGCTTTGTGGATCTTGAGCACGTCGAGGACCTTGCGCGGCACGCTGACGCGGTTCTTCGCGTCAATGCTGTGCGTGAACAAGCCCGTGAAGAGCTCCATCTGAAACCGCTCCCACTACCACTGCGTGCGACACCACCCGACGGGATAGTTCTATCACACTCCCCCACTTCGGGGGGATTTTCTGGGAGAACAACCCACTTTGCCCCACCACCACTCGCTTCTTCATCATGGGCTGAAGCGTGGGGAAACCATGCTCTCCGGCTGGTTTCAGCGAGAGGAGGGTGCAGAGAACCGGCACACCTGCGTGGCTCGCGCCAGACCCACAACATCCCACCGACACGCCAAGGCGGAGCGCGCTCGGGGCACAGCAGCACGCGCACCGGCGCGATTCGGCGCGGGCGGGCGACCCAGCGCGGTCAGGCGGGCGCCTCTGGGTCCACGTCGGCGGGCGCTGCGTCGGCGGGCTTTGCGTCGGCGGGCTCTGCGTCGGCGGGCTCTGCGTTGGCGGGCTCTGCGTCGGCGGGCGCTGCGTCGGCGTTGGCGGGCTCGGGGTCCCGAGGCTCGGGGAGATCGCCTTCGGGGAGGTCTGCGGCGAGCAGCTGGGTCAGCATCTCTCGCGTGTCGGCCATGTCCTCAGCAGAGAGAAACGGAGCCGGGACCACCAGCTCAGGCTGACCCGCGCCGCGACTGACGATCATCACCTCGCGGCCGTCCCGGGCGGCGAAACCCTTGAGCCGCAGGTGCCGCTTGCGAATCAGAACCAAGCCCACGAGGTAGGACAAACGCCGATAGACTTCCTCTTCGCGCTCCAGCAGCCGTCCAAACATCTCCTGCAAGAAGATGTAGTCAACCACAGGCCTGGTGTCGCCCTGCTCGGGCTGAGCCCGCTTCCAGAAGATGCCTGCGGCTTCGTTGCCAACAGCTTCTCCACAGCTTGCACACAGATCTTCACGCTGCGGGCCGTCTTCTCCGAAGGCGAGGCGCACGGTCACTTCGCACCCGGGGTCCAGCGCGAGGCTGCACCCGCTACACACCTCTTCTCGCGAGGGGATCTTCCAGGCGTCGTTGGGGTTCACCACGGTGTCGCATCCTCGGCTGCTGTGCATCACGTCTGACGGCTGGCTCGTCCGCTCAAAGACGACTGGCTCGCCCGCCCAACGGTGCGCGTGAACCGTGAGGCTAGCAGGGCGGGAACAAGCCCTCAAGACGAGGCGTTGCAGCGGATGGATACGACCACTAGCCTTCGGGTCATGGGCACCATCGAACCGTTCACGCATCTTCACGTTCACAGCCACTACTCTCTCTTGGATGGGGCCATCGATGTCCCCCATCTCGTGGCCGAAGCTGCGCGCAACGACATGCCCGCCCTGGCCCTCACCGACCACGGCAATCTGTTCGGCGCTCTCGAATTCTATCAGACGGCTCGCAAGGCTGGCATCAATCCCATCCTTGGCTGCGAGGCCTACCTGGTGGACGGCGACGCCACGGTCAAACCGCCCCCCGGCGAGAAGCGGCGGCGCTACCACGTCACCCTGCTGGCCAAGGACCGACAGGGTTTTCAGAACCTGTCCCGGCTCTCGAGCCTGTCGTGGATGCGCGGCTTCCAGCGCAAGCCATGCATCGACCTCTCCATGCTCAACAAGTACTCAGAGGGGCTCATCGCGCTCAGCGGTTGCATGTCCGGGAGGGTCGCCGTGCCCCTGCGCGAGAACCGCCTCGACGACGCCGTGCGCGCCGCCGAGGAGTACGCCGAGATTCTCGGGCAAGAGAACGTCTACCTCGAGGTGATGAGCAACGGCATCGAGGCCCAGCGGGTGATCCGCGAGGCCATGCCCGCAGTGGCCCAACGCACCGGGCTCAAGCTCATCGCCACCAACGACGTGCACTACCGTTGCGATGGCGACAACAAGGCTCAGGACGCCTTGATCTGCATCGGCACCGGGCAGCGCATGCACGACCCGAACCGACGCTTCAAGATCGACACGGACGAGTTGTTCTTTCGCAGCAGCGCGCAGATGGCCGCGCTCTTCGACCCGGACAGCGAGGCGTACCGCAACACCGCCGAGGTCGCCGGGCGGTGTGACATCCAGCTCGATCTCGAGACCATGCACTTGCCGCGCTTCGCCATCCCCACGGATGAGTCGGCGCCGAACTACATGCGCAGGCTCTGCGAAGAGGGCCTGCACCAACGTTACGGCGAGATCACCCAGGCAGCGCGGGATCGTTTCGAACGAGAGTTCAAGATCATCGAGTCGATGGGCTTCATCGACTACTTCCTGATCGTCTGGGACCTGATCCGCTACGCCCGCGAGCAGGGCATCCCCGTGGGGCCTGGCCGTGGTTCTGCGGCGGGGTCCATCGTGGCCTACGCTCTCGAGATCACCCAGCTCTGCCCGCTCAAGTACGACCTGCTCTTCGAACGCTTCCTGAACGCGGACCGCATCTCCATGCCGGATATCGACATCGACTTCTGTCGTGACCGGCGCGAGGAGGTCATCCAGTACACCCGCGAGAAGTATGGCGACGCCCAGGTCTGCCAGATCGTGACCTTCGGCACCTTGGCCGCCAAGGCCTCCATTCGCGACGCGGGCCGGGTGCTCGACATCCCCCTCTCTGAAGTCGACAAGATCGCCAAGCGCATCCCCGACGCCCCGGGCACGAAGCTCGGCGCGTCCTTGGAGGCAGACAATGAACTCACCGACCTGCTCGACGGTGACGACCAGCTGAGAGAGCTGGCCGAGGTGGCCCGCAGCATCGAGGGCATGTGCCGCAACACGTCGACCCATGCGGCGGGCGTGGTGATCACCGAGCACCCGCTGATCGACTACGTGCCCTTGTGCGTGGTGCAGGGCGCGGTGAACACCCAATTTCAGATGACCGATCTGGAGAAGATCGGTCTGCTGAAGATGGACTTCCTGGGGCTCAAGAACCTCACCATTCTCGAGAAGGCTCGGCAGCTGTTGGTGCGCAGCCAGGGCATCGACCTCGATTACGAGACCCTGCCTCTCGACGACCGCGCGACCTACGAGCTGCTCAAGACCGGCGACACGTACGGGGTCTTTCAGCTCGAGTCGTCGGGCATGCGCGAGCTCATCGTGCGTCTGCAGCCTGACTGCTTCGAGGACATCATCGCCCTGATCGCGCTGTACCGACCCGGGCCGCTGCAGTCTGGCATGGTCGACAGCTTCGTGAACCGCAAGCACGGCATGGAGGCGATCAGCTATGCCCACCCGCTGATGGTGCCGATTCTCGAAGACACCTACGGGGCCATGATCTACCAGGAGCAGGTCATGCTCCTGGCCCAGTCCCTGGGCAAGCTCACGCTCAATGATGCAGACGGCCTGCGCAAGGCCATGGGCAAGAAGAAGCTCGAGGTCATGGAGAGCTACAAGGAGAAGTTCCTCACGGGTTGCCTGGAGCAGGGCATCGGTCAGGCTGCGGCCGAGCAAGTCTGGGACGACATGAGTCAGTTCGCCCAGTACGGCTTCAACAAGTCCCACTCGGCAGCGTACGGTCTGATCACTTTTCGCACGGCCTACATGCGCGCCCACTACCCGGGTGAGTACATGGCGGCGATCATGTCCTGCGACGCCGGGGACAGCGACAAGCTCATCGAGTACATGGAGGCCGCGCGCAAGGCAGGCCGCACGATCCTGAGCCCAGACATCGAACTCAGCCAGGCAGACTTCACCCTGGAGGGAGAGTCCATTCGCATCGGACTGAACGCCATCAAGGGTGTGGGCTCCCGGGCGGTCCAGGCGATCCTCGCTGGGCGCGAAGAGTCGGGCGGAGAATTCGGCCGGCTCGACGCTGTCCTCGAACACGTCGACGGCCGAGCGGTCAATCGAGCCGCCTTCGACGCCCTGGCCAAGGCGGGCGTCTTCGACACCCTGAAGCTCGACCGCAGCGCCCTGCTGGCCTCATCCGAGCGACTGCTGAAGGACGCCGTGCGCAGCCAGGGAGACAAGGCCGTCGGTCAGGCCTCGCTCTTCGGAGGCGGCGGCGGCGCTTCAACCTTGCCGGCCGTGCGCCTGGCCGACCTCCCCCCCACGCCCGACCGCCTCATCTATGAGATGGAGAAGGAATCCCTGGGCTACTCGGTCACCGTGGACCCCATGGCAGAGTACCGGCCCTTCCTGCGCTTGGTGGCCACCCACGACGTGGCTGCCCTGAGCGAGGTGCCTGACCGGGGCGAGGTGATGGTCGGCGGCGTGGTCAGCGGCCTGCGCACAGCGGTGAGCAGTCGCGGGCGGTACGCGGGCAAGAGCATCGGCATGTTCAAGATTGCCGGTCTCGGCGGTGCCTGCAACGCGGTCATGTTCAGCAAGGCCTTCGCTCTTCACCGCGAGGTGGTTCAGGACGACTGGGTGGGCATCTTCCGGGGCAAGGTCGATCGCAATCGTGACGAACCCAGCCTGATCGTCGACGACATCTTCGAGATGACCGACCCCGAGGTGGCCAAGAACCGCAAACTGCTCATCGCCATCCACGGCCAGGATGAAGACTCGCTCATGCTGCGCATTGACGCCTTGGCTGCGCACATGGCCCAGCACCCCGGTCAGACAGACACCTACATCTCGCTGCAGTGCGCCGACCAGCCGCGACGGATGTGGCGCCTTGCGGCCAAGCACCGCGTGGCCGTCCAGCAGGATCTGGTCCGTGGGCTCGAGAGCGTGGTGGGCCCGGGGGCCTACCACCTTCGGTAGGAGTCAGCGCCGCAGGTCCACGGCCTGGCCATGCTCCCGGTCGCCCTTGTCTCCCACCAGCGGCGCCGGTTCGCTGGACCTGCGGCCCCACCCTGGCCCGGCGAGCTTGGGCACGCCCCCAGTTCGCTCTGCGGACGTCCGGCGACGGTCGCCAGCAAAGCCTCTCAGAGTGAAGTCCAGGGCGGGTTAGCCGGAGACCTCGTCCGAGCCCACGAAGCTGGACATGTGTTCGGGCTCCCAGACCAACGGCTCTGGCAGGTCGTCGCCCAAGACGTCGAGGCCGACCCACCCCAGCAGGAAGTCGACGGCCTCGCCTGGACGAAAGCCCAGACGCAGGCCAAAGGCCAGGATCATGGCGTCAATCTCAAAAAGATCCCAAGCGCGAATCGTGGACCGACGTATGCGCCGGGTCTCCCAGAAGGAAGCCTGCTCGGGGGACCAGAGACTGCCGATCTCCTTGTCACCGTGCTCATCGCGCAGATCGAGAAACTCGAGGAAGCCCCCCTGCATGGGCCACAACAGGGCGCCCTGCCACTCACGAACCACGGGGGGATGGCGCCCCCACGAGCGGGGATTCGGCTCCCAATAGTGATCTCGCCAGCCCTCACCACCAGGCGCGTCGCGCATCACCTGCCAGCGGAAGACGAGGGGAATGCCCTCGCTCCAGAAATCATCCTGGCCCCGGGGCAGAGCGGGCAGCTCGGACAGACTCGCTACCCAGAAAGTCCAGGGGAAGAGCAGGTTGTACTCGTTCCAGATTCCGTGAAAGGTGCGGTCTGCATAGCCGTAGCGCTGACTGACGATCGGGCTCAAGCCCAGGCCGAAACCCAACAAGGGTGTCGCCTGAGCGGACAAACCCATGCCCCAGCCCGTGCTGGCGCTCACAGGCACAGCATCCAGCAGATCGGCCCCCCGCGAGCGCCAATACGTGCCGAGGGGAGTGCACGAGCCGAGCCCAAGTAGCAGAAGCAACCCTGCCACCATGCGCCCGGCTCGGAGCATCAGGAGCTGACCGCCTCCTGCTCACTCTCTTCGCTCTTGGCTGCTGGCTCGTAGTTCACGAGCTCCCAGATCACGCGCTGACCCTTGTCGCCGAGCCGAGGCGTGGCGAGCTTGAGGATGCGCGTGTAGCCACCGGGGCGATCCTGCATGGAAGGGCCGATCTCGTCGAACAGCCTCTTCACAGCATCTTTGTTATCGAGCACCTGAACAGCGCGGCGCACGCGATGCAAGGACTTCTCCTTGGACAGCGTGATCAGCTTCTCAGCAAGGGCCCGGTACTCCTTGGCCTTGGGCGCCGTGGTGATGACGCGACCGTGGAGGAACAGAGCGGAAATCAGGTTGCGGGACAATGCACGACGATGCGCGCTGTTGCGCCCGAGCCGGCGTCCACGAATGCGGTGTCTCATGTGATTACGTCCTTCTGGCGATCAGCCGTCAGTTTCCAGACCCAGGTTTCAGTTTTCCTGCAGCTCGGGTTGCATCCCCAAGCGCAGTCCCAGGCCGTCCAACTTGGCCTTGATCTCCTCAAGCGAAGTCTGGCCAAAGTTGCGCACCTTGAGCAGCTCAGCTTCCGTCATCTTCACCAGGCGCCCCACCGTGTTGATGTCCTCAGAATCGAGGCAATGCCGGGAGCGAACAGAGAGGTCAAGGTCATCGATCGGAGTGGCCATCACTCCGGACAACTCACTCTCGACCTCACGCACCTGGGGCACTTCAGGTACCCGGGCGGTCTCTGCAGCCGGGATCATCTTGCCCACGTCACCGTAGTGCACGAAGGCGTTGAGGTGCTTGCGGTAGATCCGTGAGGCTTCGACCAGAACGGCCTCGGCCGTGACCGTGCCGTCGGTCCAGACCTCAAGCACCAGGCGGTCATAGTTGGTGATCTTGCCCACGCGCGTCTCTTCGATGCGATAGCGCACGCGATCAACCGGCGAGAAGTTGCTGTCGAGAACGATCACACCCAGGGTGTCATCCTGGGCATCGTGCTCCTCGGAGGTCACGTAACCACGACCACGCTCGACGTTGATGGTCATCACCACCTCGGCGTCCTCGGTCAGAGTGCAAATGAGGTGCTCAGGGTTGAGCACTCGCACACCAGCCGGGACCTCGATGTCCGCAGCGGTCAACTCGCCCTTCTTGGAGCGATTGATGCTGACCACAGCTTGGTCGCTGTCGTCCAGCGCCAGCTGCAGACCCTTGAGGTTCAGCACGATCTCAGTCGTGTCTTCGAGCACGCCAGGAATGGTCGTGAACTCGTGCAGCACGCCCTCGATCTGCACCGACGTCACCGCCGTGCCTTCGATGGAAGACAGCAACACGCGCCGCAGGCCGTTGCCGATAGTGTGCCCGAAACCCTTCTCAAACGGCTCGACGGTGAACCGGGCGAAGGTGTCCGAGAGGGTCTCTTGATCCACATCCACGTGGGATGGGAGTTCGAAGTGTCGCCAGCAGATTCTCATGTCTTGTGTTCTCCCTGCGGACCAAGCCATGGCCGCATCTGGTCGTTCAGTGTTCGGTGGACTACTTCGACATGAGCTCGACGACGAGCTGCTCGCGAACGTCGAAGGTCACATCAGAACGGGCTGGCAATGAGGCCACTCGGCCGGTCAAGGCGCTCCCGTCACGTTCCAGCCAGGCTGGCATGGGGTAGCTGGATCTCTGGTCGTAGCTGGCAGAGGCCAACTTGCGAACGCTCTCGCGCTTGCTGATCTCGATCCGATCATCGGGCCACATCAGGCGGGACGAGACGTCGCAACGCCGTCCGTTGATCAGCACATGCCCGTGACCGATGAGCTGTCGGGCAGACCGACGGCTGACGCTGAACCCGAGGCCAAAGAGCACACTATCGAGGCGCCTCTCCAAGAGCGTCAGCAGGTTCTCACCTGTGTTGCCCTTGAGCCGAACGGCTTCCTTGAAGTAGTTGGTGAACTGGCTCTCAGCCACACCGTAGTAGCGCTTCAGCTTCTGCTTCTCGCGCAGCTGAGTGCGGAACTCCGAGTGGCGAACGCGAGTCCAGGGGTGCATTCCGGGAGCGTAGTTCCGCTTCTGGATGGCGCACTTGGCTGTCTCGCAGCGGTTCCCCTTGAGGAACAGCTTGACGCCTTCGCGTCGGCACAGCTTGCAGGCGGTGGTCTTCATCTCTTGCTCGTCTTACTGATTATCGTATCGGATCGTAAATCGGGCGCGCTCAGACGCGGCGGCGCTTCCGAGGCCGGCACCCGTTGTGCGGCAGGGGTGTACGGTCTTCGATGGCCTTGACCTTCAGGCCAGCCGCGGCCAGGGCACGGACCGCAGATTCACGGCCGGAGCCAGGTCCACGAACGCGCACTTCGACATCACGCACACCCATCTTCTGGGCCTTGGCTGCGCAACGCTCGACCGCCTTCTGGGCCGCAAAGGGCGTGCTCTTGCGGGAGCCCTTGTAGCCAGCCGTGCCCGCGCTGTCCCAACACAGGACTTCGCCCGTGTGTGGGTCTGCGAAGGACACGATCGTGTTGTTGAACGTCGCCTTGATGTTGACGATCGCCCTGGAAATGACCCGCCGAACTTTTCGAGTAGCCATGGTGTCAGTTCGTCCCGAGGATCACTTGGTCTTGACCGACTTCTTGCCGGCCACGGTCTTCTTCGGACCCTTGCGAGTCCGCGCGTTCGACTGGGTGGCCTGGCCGCGCACCGGCAAGCCGCGCCGGTGGCGCAGTCCGCGGTAGCAACCAATCTCACGCAGCCGGAGAATGTTCTGAGCGACCTGCCGACGCAGTGCACCTTCGACGAGGTAGTCCTTGTCGAGGGCAGCAACGATCTGTTGGACGTTCTCGTCCGTCAGGTCCTTGGCTCGCAGGGCGGCCTCGAAACCCAGATCCTCGCAGATCTTCTCCGATGTGGTCCGCCCGATCCCATGGATATAGGTGAGCGCGATGACCACTCGCTTGTTGTTTGGAATGTCGACGCCGACGATACGCGGCATGCTGGTTCTCCAGTGTTGGCGACCCAAGGCGGGCCCGGTTACTTGCCCTGCCTTTGTTTGTGACGCGGATTCGTGCAGATCACACGCACGACACCGAAGCGCCGGATGATCTTGCAGTTCTCGCAAATGCGCCTGACGGAGGCTCTGACTTTCATGATCGTGTCCTTCCACCTCCGCGGGCCGGCCCGCGGTAGACGATGCGTCCCTTGCTCAAGTCATAGGGACTGATTTCGACGGTGACCGTATCGCCAGGCAGGATGCGAATGTAATGCATGCGCATCTTGCCCGAGACGTGCGCCACGATGCGGTGACCGTTCTCGAGTTCTAGCTTGAAAACTGCGCTGGGCAGGGCCTCGATGACCTTTGCCGGCACGCGAATAGAGGTTGCACGGACCATTTCAGCGCAACCCCGGGCTTGTCTGCGAGCACGTCTTGATGCCCGCTGGCGAAGTCCTCATGAGGTCGCTCCCCGACCCTGCGAGCTGCCACCACCCTTGCGGGCCCAGCCAGTCCCACCGCCCTCGCCCAGGCCCTCGTAGCGGCGCATGAGCAACATGGAGTTGACCTTCTCGACCAGATCGAGCAGGACACCCACGACGATCAGCACGCTGGTGCCGCCCAGGAACATGGCCAGCCCGGGAGACATGTTGGGGACGTTGCTCGACAAGATCTGGGGCAACACCGCGATCACGACCAGGAAGGTCGAACCAGCCAGGGTCACCCGGAACATGACCTTCTCGAGGAACTCGGCAGTACGCGCTCCAGGCCGCAGGCCGGGCACGAATCCACCGTACTCCTTGAGGTTGTCCGCGATCTCCTTCGGCTGGAACATCAACGCCGTCCAGAAGAAGGAGAAGACCATGATCAAGGCCGAGTAGAAGAGGATGTACCAGAAGCCGCCCCAGGCGAAGACCTGGCTGAACCAGGTCGTTCCGAACACCGAGTCGAGCACTGCCGGCACGATGAAGAGGAAGGAGGCGAAGATGATGGGCATCACGCCAGCCTGGTTCACCTTCAGCGGCAGGTAGTGTCGCTGCCCACCGTAGACCTTGCGGCCACGGGTCTGCCGACCCTGTTGAATGGGGATCCTGCGCTGACCCTTGGTGACGAAGACGATCGCGATCACGATCAGCAGGTACAGAACGATCAGGGTGGCCGCAGCCTGAACCGCCTCGCCTTGCTCGACCGAGGACATCAGGTTCATGAGCATGCTCGGCATCCTGGCCACGATGCCCGCCATGATGATCAGCGACACCCCGTTGCCAACGCCGAACTCGGTGATCTGCTCGCCGATCCACATGACCACCAACGTTCCTGTGGTCAACGCGAGAAGCACGAACACCTTGTAGGAGAACGACCCGAACAGGACCGGATCGATGACCTCGAACTCGTAGGCTGCATCACCCAGGGGGCCGTTCAACAGGAACACGGCCTGCAGCAGGCAGATCGGCACCGTGGCGTAGCGCGTCCAGCGGTTGATGATCTTCTGGCCTGCCTGACCCTCCTTCGAGAGGGCCTCGAGTTGAGGCACCACCTTGACCAGCAGGGAGAAGATGATCGAGGCGCTGATGTACGGCATCACGCCAAGCGTGAACAGGCTGCACGAGCCGATGGCCCCGCCCGACAAGGCGTTCATGATGCCCAGCGCAAAACCGCCGCCCTCATCTTGGGCCAGGTAGCTCGCCAGCTTGTCGTAGTTGACGCCAGGCAGGAAGATGTGGAACCCCACCCGGTAGGCCAGCAGAAGGCCCACTGTCATGAGAATCTTGTTGCGGATCTCAGCGACGCGGAAAAGGTTGAGGAAGCCACTCATGAGCTGAGTTCGACAGTCCCGCCTGCGGCTTCGATCTTCGCTCGCGCGGTCTCTGAGACCTTGTCGGCGATGATCTTGAAGGGCACGTGCACGTCACCCTTTCCGAGGATCTTCAGGCTGCTGGCCTTCTTCTTTACCAGATTGACCTGCTTCACAGCGGCCAAGGTGACTTCGCCACCCTGAGGGAACGCCTTCACGAGATCTTCAACGTTGACGATGGCGTGGGTCACGCGGAACAACGCGTTGGTGAAGCCACGCTTGGGCAAACGACGGGCGAGGGGCATCTGACCACCCTCGAATCCCAGCCTGACGCCCCCGCCGGAGCGGGCGCCCTGGCCGTTGTTGCCCCGACCAGCCGTGCAGCCCCAACCGCTTCCGGGACCACGGCCAATACGCCGGTGCTTCTTCAGCGCCGAGCCGGCACATTTCACGTCTTTCAAGTTCATGAGACCGAGACTCCTCGCAGACGCTCAACCGCCTTCTTGCTGCGCACTGTCAGCAGGCCGTTCAGCGTGGCCTTGACCAGATTGACGGGGTTGTTGCTACCCATGCTCTTGGTCAGGATGTCGTGAACACCGGCCAACTCGAGAACCGAACGCACCGTCGCGCCAGCGATGATGCCCGTACCCGGCGCAGCCGGAACCAGCTTCACCCGGGCGGCGCCAAAGCGGCCGATGATCTCGTGCTCGATGGTGCCCTTCTTGAGCTCCACCTGGACCAGGTTCTTCTGAGCGTCCTTGACGCCCTTCTCCACGGCGGCGGGCACCTCTTTGGCCTTGCCAAAGCCCACCCCAATGCTTCCGTGGCGGTCACCAACAACGACCAGCGCGGAGAATGAAAAGCGGCGTCCGCCCTTCATGACCTTGGCGCAGCGGTTGACCTTGACCACGGCCTCTTCGTAAAGGCCAGGTGCGTGGACCTGCAGCTCCTTGCCAGGCTTCTCGCCGCCGCGACCACGACCGCGACCGCCTTGGCCACCGCCCTGTCCGCCGCCGCCACCTTGGCCTCCGCCGCCCTGGCCACCACCACCTTGACTACTGCCTGGATTCGCCATGCTCAGAACTCCAGCCCGGCTTTGCGGGCGCCTTCGGCGAGGGCCTTGACCCG
>CAZIAK010000016.1:55165-83041 GCA_964537035.1 uncultured Phycisphaerales bacterium
CGAATCTGGGTGATCTTGGTGGAACGCTGCATGATCAGCCTTAGGCTCCGAGTGACTTGCCGACCTTGCGGCGAACGAACTCATTGACGTAGCGGATGCCCTTGCCCTTGTAGGGCTCCGGCTTGCGGACGGCGCGCACTTCGGCAGCGAACTGCCCCACGCTCTGCTTGTCCGCGCCCTTGATGTTGACCGCTGTTGGGCTTGCGACGTCCACAGTCAGACCGGCCGGAATGGGCATCTTCACAGGCGCGTTGAAGCCGATGTTCAAGACCAACGTCTTGCCCTCGAGCTTGGCGTTGTAGCCCACGCCCTGAATGGAGAGTTGTTTCTCGAACCCCTTCTCCAGCCCTTCGACCATGTTGGCGGCCAGCGTGCGGTAGAGGCCGTGCATGGCCCGAGACCTCTTGCTGTCGTCCGCCCGTTCAAACGTGGCAGTGCGACCGTCTGCATCCACCTCAACGGTAATGCAGCTGTCGATCTCCTGAGTGAGAGAGCCTGCGCTCGCCTCAACCTTGAGCACATTGCCAGTCATGGACACCTTGGTGCCACCAGACCAGTTCACGGGCTTTTTGCCGATTCTCGACATCTCTAGATCTCTAGCAGACGGTGGCGATCATCTCGCCACCGACATTCTGGGCCCGACACTCGCGATCGCTCAACACACCCTGAGGTGTGGTGTAGATAGCGATACCAGTGCCATTGAGGACACGCGTGATGAGATTCACGCTGCGGTATACACGGCGCCCGGGCTTGCTCTCCCGGCGCACTTCGTTGATCACCTGCTCTCCCTCGGGACCGTACTTGAGGGACAGCGTCAGCGTGCCTTGGATGCCATCGGCAGTCACTTCGAAGTCGCTGATGAATCCCTCGCGCTTGAGCACGTCGGCGATGTCGCGCTTCGTCCGCGAGGCGGGCATGGAGACCGAGGCATGACGGACGCGCAGGGCGTTGCGCAGGCGCGTCAGCATGTCGGCGATTGGGTCGGTCATCATGAGATTGATTCCTCTGCGGGCAATCGGCGGATCGTTACCACGACGCCTTCCGTACCCCGGGGATCTCGCCCTTCAGGGCCAGGCTCCGGAAACAGATGCGGCAAACTCCGAACTTGCGCAGAAACGCGTGGCTCCTGCCGCACAGCGAACAGCGCGACTTCGCGCGGGTGCTGAACTTCGGCTTCATCTTGCTTTTGGCGATCCAGCTCGTCTTGCCCACTATGTGTCCTTCTTGTCGTGCGTGCTGAGGTTGGCGGGTTCAGGCCGTGAGTGGCGTTCAGCCGTTGGGCTTGTCGTCATGCTGAAAAGGCATGCCCAGCTTCTGGAGCAACTCCAGGCCGAGCGCATCGGTGTCAGCCGTGGTCACGATCGTGATGTTCATGCCCTGGGAGAACTTGATGCGATCCAGGTCGATCTCCGGGAAAACAGTCTGATCAGTCAGACCCATGGAGTAGTTCCCCTGGCCATCCAGCTTGGTCCGAAGACCGCGGAAGTCCTTGATACGGGGAATGACCACAGAGATCAGTCGATCGAGGAACTCCCACATGCGGGGACCGCGCAAGGTCGCGCGGCAACCGATGGGCATGCCCTCGCGGAGCTTGAAGTTGCTCACCGACATGCGCGCCCTGGTCAGCTGAGCCTTCTGCCCCACGATGCGGGTCAGATCGGCTGCAGCGCTGTCGAGCGCGGCCTTGTTCTCGCGAGCTTCACCCACACCCATGCTCACGACGATCTTGATGATCTTCGGCGCGGCCATGGTGTTGGTGATGTTGTGCTCCGACATGATCGCCGGACGCACCTCGTCGAGGTACTTGGCGTTGAGTCGGGTGATGGTAGGTGCTGTCGTCATGAGTTCGTCGTTTCTAGCTTTCGATCGCCTTGCCAGAGGGCCGCATCACGCGCACCTTCTGGCCGTCTACAACTGCCGAGCCCAGGCGGACACCCTTGCCCGTCTCGGCGTCATAGAAGGACAAGTTGGACAGATCGACCGGGTACTCCCGCTGGGCGCGGCCACCCTGGGGTTGCTCCTGGCTACGGCGCAGGTGCTTCCATTTCAGGTTGATGCCCTCAACCACGGCTTTGCCGTGCTTGTGGTCGAGCTTGATCACCCGCCCCGTCTCGCCACGCTGTGCACCAGCGTTGACGATCACGGTGTCACCCATCTTTATTCGTGCCATCAGACGACCTCGTTGGCCAGGGAGATGATCTTCATGAAGTTCTTTTGGCGCAGCTCGCGAGCGACCGCACCGAAGATGCGGGTGCCCACCGGATTGCCGTCCTTGTCGATGATCACCAGGGCGTTACTGTCGAAACGCACCCGCGATCCATCGCGCCGGGAGATATCAGACTTGGTGCGGACGATCACGCAGCGCACAACCGTGCCCTTCTTGATCGACGCCGTGGGAATCGCCTTCTTCACCGAGCCGATGATGACATCGCCGATACTGGCGTACCGGCGCTTGCTGCCGCCAAGCACCTTGAAGCACTGCACACTCTTGGCGCCTGTGTTGTCGGCGACGTCGAGACGTGTCTGCATCTGGATCATGAGGCACCGCCCGTCGTCTCGAGCACCTGGGTCAGACGCCAGCGCTTGCGCTTGCTGATCGGCCGGGTGAACTCGATCTCGACCGTGTCGCCAGCCTTCGCGCTGTTGCCCTCGTCGTGGGCAGTGAACGTGGTGAAGCGGGTCACGATCTTCTTGTACTGGGGATGCATGAGGCGTCGCTCGACCTTGACCACAACGGTCTTGTCCATGCGGTCACTGGTGACCACACCGATCTTGCGAATCACTCGTCGTGCGTTGTCTTCGTTACTCATCTTTAGTTGCCTGTCTCGCATTCAGCTCGGGCGTTGCCTGCGTCGTTCGCGGCTCGCCGTTCTCTACCTGGCAGCCCGATCAGACCTTGGGTTGTGCGTCGCGGATACCCAAGGAGCGCTCCTTGAGCAGTGTCTTTATGCGCGCGATCTCGCGCCTGATCTCGCCGATACGGTTCGGGTTGGACAGGCCTTCGGCGCTCGACTTGAAGCGAAGATCGAACAGCTCCTTGGCTAGCTCGGAACCATCGAACTCCAACTCACTGTCGAGCCGCTCGCGGAGCTCTTTCGTTCTGGTGGTGGTCACCGGACTCTCCTGGTAACAAGGCGGCAGCGAACCGGCATCTTGTGAGCCACTCGGTTCATGGCCAACTTGGCGGACTCGGCATCTGTACCGCCGATTTCATAGATCACCGTGCCGGGCTTGATCACGGCCGCCCAGTAATCAGGCTCACCCTTGCCCTTACCCATGCGAGTCTCGGCAGGGATGCTGGTGATGGGCTTGTCGGGGAAGATGCGGATCGTGATCTTGCTACCGGGCGCCGCACGGTTGGCCGCGACGCGACCAGCCTCGATGACCCGTGAGTTGATCCAGCCAGCGTCCAGGGACTGAAGGCCCCACTGCCCGAACTCGACGGTGTGCCCACGAGTGGCGTTCCCGCGGATCTTGCCCTTCTGCACCTTTCGGTGCTTGAAGCGCTTCGGCATGTTCTTCACAGCGAACGCCCCGCTCTGGCAACACCGAAGTCGGCGTAGCGGCCACGGTAGATCCAGCACTTCACGCCGATGACACCCATGGTGGTGGCAGCCTGCGCGAAGCCGTAGTCAATCCAGGCATCGAGAGTCGACAGGGGCACTGAGCCCATGGCGATCTTCTGGGTGCGAGCGATCTCAGCCCCGCCCAGACGACCGGCGATGTCGATCTTCACACCCAGCGCACCAGCCTGCATGGTCAGCTCGGCAGATTTCTTCAGCGCCCGACGGTAGCTGGCCCGGCGGGACAGCTGCTCGGCGATGTTCTCAGCCACCAGTTGGGCCGAAAGCTCAGGCTTGCTGATCTCGACCGTGCGGATGGCCACTGGCTTGTTGCAGATCTTGGTCAGCTCGTCGTTGAGCTTCTCGACCTGCGCACCACGGCGACCGATCAGCAACCCGGGGCGGGCGGTGTGAATGATCACCGTGACCCGTTCGCGGGTGCGCTCGATATCAATGCGAGGCACAGCAGCGGAGTGGTACTCCGCCTTGATGAACTTGCGGATCTGCTGATCTTCGTAGAGCAGCGTGCCGAAGTCCTTCTTGTTGGCGTACCAACGGGACCGCCAGGGCTCGGTGATACCGATCCTGAAGCCGAGGGGATGGACCTTCTGACCCATGGATCAGCCCTCCTTCGAGGCCAGCTCAGCGGCCGGCTTCTGGGCGCTGAGGCGGATGTGGATGTGACTGGTGCGCTTGCGGAAGGGCATGGCCCGACCGCGGGCTGCCGGACGCCAACGAATGTGCCCACCAAGCAGGGGCCCCTCGTCGACACGGGCCTCGCCCACCACGAGATCGTTGAGATCGATCGCGCCCTCGGTGGCCTGCTCTGCGTTGGCCACTGCGGATCGAACGACCGTCTTGACAAGGACCGCAGCGCGCTGGGGCGACCGGTCCAGGACGTTGAGAGCCTGGTTGACGGGTAGCCCGCGGACCAGGTCGACCACCAACCGCGCCTTGCGGGCAGTGATCTTTGCAAACCGATGACTGGCTCGGAAGTCGACCATGACCTACCTGCCCCTCCCAGCTTCTTTTTTGTTGGTGTGGCCGCGGAAGGTGCGCGTGGCCGCGAACTCTCCCAGCTTGTGACCCACCATGTCTTCAACCACGTACACTTTGATGTGCCGCCGGCCGTCGTAAACCATGAACGTGTGGTTCACGAAATCGGGAGTGATGGTGCAGGCCCGTGCCCAGGTCTTGATCGGTTCACGCCGGTTCTCGCGGTTCATCCGCAAGACCTTCTTTTCGAGCTTGAGGTCCACAAAGGGACCCTTCTTCAGGCTACGACTCAAGGGTCACCTCTCTCTCAACGCTTCTTCTTACGGCGGCGGATGATCATGCGGCTGGACGTCTTGCGCGGGTTACGCGTCTTGCCACCCTTGGCCAGCTTGCCCCACGGCGACACCGGGTGCCGACCGCCAGCGGTGCGACCCTCGCCACCACCCATGGGATGGGCGTAGGCGGACATGGCCGTACCGCGAACCTTCGGCCGACGACCGCGCCAGCGATTACGACCCGCCTTGCCCAACTTCACCAGGCCATGGTCGATGTTGCCGACCTGTCCGATGGTGGCCCGGCAGTTGACATGCACCTTGCGTTGCTCGCCCGAGGGCAAGATCAACTGGGCGTAGTCGCCTTCGCGAGACAGCAGCCGAATCGACGAACCCGCCGAGCGACCCATGCTGGCCCCCTGCCCAGGCCGCAGCTCCACACAATGAATGGTGGTGCCAAGGGGCAGCTGAGCCAAGGTCATGGCGCAGCCCACTTTGGGCTCAGCCTTGGGACCAGACATGACCGTGTCGCCCTTGCGCAGCCCCAGCGGTGCGATGATGTACGTCTTCTTGCCGTCGGCGTAGTGCAGCAGAGCCACATTCGCCGTCCGGTTCGGATCGTACTGCACCTCGGCGACCTTGGCAGGCACACCATCGTGCCGGCGGCGGAAGTCGATGCGCCGGTACTTGCGCTTGTGCCCCCCACCTCGGCGATGAGATGTGATGCGGCCGTAGGCGTTGCGACCCGCGGTGCGCTTGAGGCGCTCAAGAAGCGACTTCTCCGGCTTGCCTCCGGAGACATCGGGGTCACGAACAACAGACCCATCTCGGCGGCCCGGCGACGTCGGCTTGTATTTCTGAATAGCCATGATCGTTTACAGGAACTCGACAGTTTGGCCTTCGGCCAGGGTGACGATGGCGCGCTTCCAGTCGGGCCGTTGAACAGCACGGGGCCCGCGCCCCTTGATCTTTCCGTGACGGGTCATCGTGTTGACCCTGATCACGTCGACTTCGAACAGCTCTTCAATCGCCTGCTTGATCTGCACCTTGTTGGCGTGCGGGGCGACGAGGAAGGTGTAGCCGTTCTTGTCTGTGCTGATGTCCGTACCCTTCTCAGTGATGAGCGGGCGGCGGATGATGTCGTGGGCGTCGTTCTTCATGATGCAGCGGCCTCTTCAACAGGCTTGGCGACCGCGTTGTCGTCCAGGCGGGCGATCAGCACGTCCCAGGCGTTGTCGACGAACAGCACACGGCGATGCCACAGAACGTGATAGGTGTTCAAGTCGCTGGCACGGATGACCGTGACCCGAGGGATGTTCCGGAAGGACTTCCAGATCGCCTCGTTGTCCGCGGGGATGACGATGGCAGCCGAGCCATCGCAGCCCAGGTCTTTCATGGCCTGGGCGGCCAGCTTGGTCGTGGGCTTGGAGAACGCGCTCGAGTTGAGCCCATCGACCTCGCCGTCGCGGAGCTTGCCCACCAGTGACGACCGCAGCGCTTCGCGCAGCGCCTTGCGGGGCGCACGCCAGCTGTAGTCACGGGGACGCGGGCCAAAGATCACACCACCGCCGCGAAGCAGCGGTGAGTTGTAGTCGCCTCGGCGAGCGTTGCCCGTGCCCTTCTGCTTGAAAGGCTTGTTCTCGGTGTAGGCGGTCTCAGCGCGGGTCTTGGTCTTCACCGTGCCCTGGCGACGGTTGGCCTCGTACATGCGCACGACGTCAAACATCAACCGCAACTTGACCTTGTCTCCAAGGCTCGAAGCATCGAGGTCGACCTTGCCGACCTGCCCTTCGTTCCAGTACGCCACCTCAGTCATGACGACCGGCCTTTCAAGTTGGTACCGCGAACCATCACCAGGCCACCGTTGGCTCCCGGGACGGGGCCGCGAATGAGCAGCTCGTTGCGCTCAGCATCAATGGACACCACCTCGAGCCCCTTGACGGTGACTCGCACGTTGCCCATCCGACCGGGCATCTTCTTGCCGCGGATGACGCGGCCCGGGTACTTGCACATGCCGATGGAGCCCGGGCGGCGCACGTTCTGGCTACCGTGGGTTGTTGGCCCTCGGGCAAAGCCGTGCCGCTTGATCGTACCAGCGAAGCCCTTGCCCTTGCTCACGCCGACCACGTCGACCTTCGCGCCCACCTCGAACAGCTCGATGCCGAGCTTGTCGCCGACCTGGGCCTCACCCACTGCGCCGCGAACTTCACAGCGGTGCCGCAGCGGATCGATGCCAGCCTTGGTGAACTCTGTCAGCTGAGGCTTGTTCACGAGCTTGGCCCTGATCGAGCCCATGCCCACCTGCACGGCCTCGTATCCGTGCTTCTCGACGGTGCGCAATGCCGTCACCACATTGGGCTCGACGTCCAGGACGGTGACCGGCACACGTGTGCCGTCTTCCCGCCAGATCTGGGTCATGCCGCGCTTCGTTCCTAGCAAGGTAGTCACAGTTCAGGCTCCCTTTACGCCTTCACCCGAATGTCGACACCGGCAGGCAACGTGAGCTTGCTGATGGCGTCGACAGTCTTGCTGGTGGGCTCAAGGATATGGATCAGCCGCTTATGCGTGCGGATCTCGAACTGCTCCCTCGACTTCTTGTCGACGTGTGGCGACCGCAACACCGTGTACCGCTCGATGCGCGTAGGCAGAGGCACGGGGCCGGCCACTCGGGCGCCAGTTCGGCGCGCACCATCGGCGATATCTGACGCCGATTGGTCGAGTGTCTCGTGGTCGTAGGCCTCAAGACGAATGACGATTTTTTTGGTCTGCATGCGTGGCTCTTCGAGCAGGCACTGCGAATGGGCGGGTCTCTGTGGGCAGATCCCGTTGCCTCGGGTCTATCCATGCCAAGACGGCCATACAGCAGCCGTACCGGGCGCGAACTGCCCCACCAGGGGTTCTCTTGGAACCCTCGGAGGGGGTTGTCCACCGGGCGATTTACACCCGTGGCGAAAAGGGGCCGATTCTAGAGGCCCGGCAACGCGAGTCAACAGCAGGGTTCTCAGGAGTTCTCACCAAATGCTGCGGACGGCCCCAGGTCAGCCACCCTGGCCCCTCCTTCGAGGGACCGCCGCCTGGCCGCCGCCCTCTCGCAGCCACCGCAGAGATCGGGCATCCAGCACCCGGCATCCTCGTGTGGCCGAAGCCCGGGGGCCATCTTCACCTCTGCAGCCCCCCCACCTCTGCTGACAGAAACGGCTGCCAACGCGGAGATTACGCCGTCTGGCTGGCGACTCGCCACCCCGCGCAACGCTGACGGCGCCCCCCACTCAGCCGCCCAGTTCCCGCAAGACTCGCGCCGGGGCAGGTTCGTAGTCCCGGGGCTCGACGCTGAAGGCCGCCCGCCCCTGGCTGAGCGAGCGCAGAGCGGTGGAGTAGCCGAAAATCTCGCTGAGGGGGACGACGCCGCGGATGATGGCAGGGTCCTCCTCCGCGCTCAGCGACTCCACCCGGGCCCTCCGGGTGGTCAGGTCGCTGTTCACCCCGGTCAGGAACTCCTGCGGACAGGAGATCTCGAACTCCATGACCGGCTCGAGGAGGACGGGCTGGGCCTTCTCCACAGCATCCTGAAACGCCAGGTGGACCGCATGCCCGAAGGCCGCGTCAGTGGAGCTCTGTTCACGGGTGCGCCCCCCGAGGAGGGTCACCTTGAGCCCGGAGAGCGGGTAGCCAAGCGCCAGGCCGCCAGACGCTGCCGCGACCACACCAGCCTCAATCGTCGGGTGGAAGATCCGCGGGACCTCCTCACCGTCCATGGCATTCACAACGGTGACTGGCGAGGCAGCCGGGTCAGGCTCCACCCGCAGGCGGACCCCGGCGTAGAGGACCCGTGTCCCGAGATCTCGCTCGAAAACCTGGCTGGACTCTCCCGTCCCCGACACGGTCTGGCGATAGGCGACTCGGGGCTCACCCACCCGGACCTTCATGCCGAAGTCCCGCTCGAGGCGGTGGCGCAACACCTCGAGGTGGAGCTCGCCCACGCCCGCCATGATCATCTGGCCGGTCTCTTCGCTGACCCTCCAGACAAAGGAGGGGTCATCCCGGGCCAAGAGACCCAAGACGCGCACCAGCTCATCTTTGTCCTTGAGGCTGAAGGGCTCGATGGACATGGACATGACGGCCTCGGGAGCCACCATGCCTTCGAGGACCATGGGATCGCCCTTGGGGCAAAGAGTGTCGCCAGTGGCAGTGGTCTTCAGGCCTACGAGGGCCACGATGTCCCCAGCCTCCGCCTCGTCGATGGCTTTTCGTTCATCGGCGTGCATCAGGAACATGCGGTTGACCCGCTCGACCTTGCCCGTGCGCGGGTTCAGCACTTGCTCCGCGGTCTTCAGTCGTCCCGAGTACAAACGGGCGAACGCGAGGTCGCCCTGGCTCTTCCAGATCGTCTTGAAGATCAGCGCGCATAGCGGAGCGTCTGGGTCACTCTGGCGAACGACCTTTGCCTCCGTCTTCGGATGCAAGCCCACCGCCGGTGGCACATCGAGAGGCGAGGGCAGGTAGTCAGCCACCCCATCCAAGACGGGCTGCACGCCGATGTTCTTGAAGGCCGAACCACAGAAGGCGGGCACGAATCGCAGGCCCAGGGTGCCAGTCCGCAGCGCCGCGACGACATCAGCCTGGGGACAGTCCCCCTCATGCTCAAGGTAGACCTCGGCGAAGGCGTCCACCTCGTCGGCCAACATCTCCAGCATGGTCATCCGCGCCAGCTCTGCGTCGTCACGCATGTCCTCAGGGATCTCCAGGACCTCGACGTCCTTGCCCTGGCTCTCCTCGTCGAAGCGGAGCGCCCGCATCCCCACCAGGTCGATCACTCCCTGCAGTTCTTTCTCACTGCCCCAGGGGATCTGTACCGGGATCACCTTGACCGCCAAACGCTCACCGATGTTCTCGACCACCCGCTCGAAGTCACTGCCCACCCGATCGAGCTTGTTGACGAAGATCAGCCGTGGGACGTGGTGCCGGTTGGCCTGGTGCCAGACCGTCTCGGACTGGGCCTGCACACCCGCCACACCGCAGACCACCACGACCGCCCCATCGAGCACTCGCAGGCAACGCTCCACCTCGACGGTGAAATCGACGTGTCCAGGGGTGTCGATGATGTTCAGCCGATGCCCGCGCCACGAACAGGTGGTCGCAGCACTGACGATGGTGATCCCCCGCTCCTGCTCCTCTTCGAGGTAGTCCATCTTGGCCGTGCCTTGATGGACTTCGCCCATGCGGTGGGCACGCTCGGTGTAGAACAGCACCCGCTCGGTGAGCGTGGTCTTGCCCGCATCGATGTGGGCAATGATGCCGATGTTGCGGACGCGGTCGCGGTTCAGGCGAGCCATGAGACGCCTCCAACGGCGACCTGGTGCTCACGGGGCGGCTCAAGATTGGCGCCCATCGCGCAGCCGCCAAAACCTCTTGGCAGCTCAGCACTCAAGCCACATCCGGCGAGTCGGCCCAGGGCCAGGCCGAACATGTGCGAGCCCTACCAGGCGAAGTGCGAGTAGGCCTTGTTGGCCTCGGCCATCTTGTGGGTGTTCTCGCGCGTGGTGTACGCCACACCCTGCTTGTTGTAGGCGTCGTAGACCTCTTCGGCCAAGCGACGAGCCATGGGCTTGCCCTTCTTCTTGCGGGTCGCCACGAGGATCCAGCGGAAGGCCAAGGCCTGTTGCCGATCTCGGCGCACTTCGTGAGGCACCTGCAGGGTGGCACCACCCACACGGCGAGAACGCACCTCGACGATGGGCTTGACGTTGTTGATCGCGATGCTGAACACCTCTTCGGGTGCTTCATCGGGGATCTTCTGCTTCACGATATCCAGCGCATCGTAGAAGATCTTCTGAGCCGTGGACTTCTTGCCATCGAGCATCAGGTTGTTGATGAACTTGCTCACCAGCATGCTCCCGAACTTGGGGTCGGGGCGCTGGAACTTCGCGGTCGAAACGTACTTGCGGGGCATGAGTTGTCTTCTTGGGTGGGCTTCCAGGCTCAAGATCGGTCAGGCCGTTCGTGACCTACACCCGATTGGGGCGGATGCACCTAGGTTGTCAGGACTTCGGTCGCTTGGCGCCGTACTTGCTGCGGCCCTGCCGGCGGCCTTCGACGGCCGCCGCATCAAGGGTTCCGCGCACGATGTGGTAACGGACACCAGGGAGATCGCGCACGCGGCCACCGCGAACAAGCACGATGGCGTGCTCTTGCAGGGTGTGCTTCTCGCCACCGATGTACGCCGTGACCTCCTTGCCATTGCTCAGCTTCACTCGGGCGATCTTGCGCAACGCCGAGTTGGGCTTCTTGGGCGTCTGAATCTTCACCTGCAGGCAGACGCCGCGCTTCTGTGAGCATTTGTCCAACACGGGCGCCTTGGAGACCTTCTTGATCTTCTTGCGGCCCTTGCGGATGAGTTGGTTGATGGTCGGCATGAAAGACAGTCTTCTTGGAGCGGCGGGAAGCGGGACATTTCAACAAGGGAACTCTGCGCGGTCAAGGCTGGTCATCCAGCCCTGAGCTGCAATCCTCCCTTGGGACCTGGCTCGGCCAGGGAGGGTCAAACCCACAACAACTCGCGTCAGGGACCAAAACCGGCAGGCAAGGCGCCCGCCGGCTGGCCCAGCAGACGCGTCCTGCTAGACGGCACCCTCGGCCAGGCCGATCTTGGGCATTTCGTCGTACATCCCGTCGGGGGCTGCCGGAGCCTCGACGTTGTGCTTCACCCGGGTGCGCTGGAGCGGCCGGAAGCCCGTCCCCGTGGGCACCATGTTGCCCAGGATGACGTTCTCCTTCAGGCCCAGAAGGGTGTCTCGACGCCCCGCCAGGGCCGCCTCGGTCAACACCTTGGTGGTCTCCTGGAACGAAGCCGCAGAGATCATCGAATCGGACTGCAGCGCCGCCTTGGTGATACCCAGCAGCACGGGCTCCGCGCTCGAAGGCCGCTTCTTCTGCTTGACCATGTCGCGGTTCTGCCCGCGGAACCGGAACTTGTCCACCACCGCATCAGGGAGGAAGTCCGTGTCGCCCGGATCACCCACCTGCACGCGCCGCAACATCTGGCTGATGATGACCTCGATGTGCTTGTCATCGATGGTCACGTTCTGGCTGCCGTAGACACCCTGCACCTCACGGAGCAGGTAGTTCTGCAGCGCCTCCTCACCGTTGATGCGCAGGATATCCTGGGGAATCATCGGCCCCTCAATCAAGGGCTGGCCAGCCTGGACGATGTCGCCACTCTGCACCTTGAGGTGCTTGCCGTGTGGCACGAGATGCTCCTGGACAGTGGCCGTCTCCTCGTTCTTCACGAGAATCGTCCGCTTGCCGCGCTTCATCTCGCGCACCAGCTCGACAACGCCGTCGACCTCCGCCATCACGGCGGGCTCCTTCGGCCGGCGAGCCTCGAAGATCTCGGTCACACGAGGCAGACCACCGGTGATGTCCTGGGTACCCGTGGTCGCCCGTGGAGTCTTGGCCACCAGGGTTCCGGCCTTCACGCCGACGCCGTCTTCGACTTCGATGAAGGCCTTCTCAGGAATCGGGTAATAGGTGAGCGGCGTGCCCTCCGCGTCCTCGATGACCACGTGGGGATGCAGGTCGCCCTTGTGCTCCATGATGAAGCGACGGGTGACACCTGCGGCATCCGTCTCGGCCTTCAGGGTCTTGCCTTCGACGATGTCCTCGAAGCGCACCCGACCCGAACGGTCAGCGAAGATCGGGATGCTGTGGGGATCCCAGTTGGCCAACACCTCGTTGGCCTTGACCTTGCCGCCCTCCTTCACGGTCAGAACGGCGCCGAGGGGGATGCTGTGCCGATCGAGCTCGCGGCCCTTGTCATCGACAATGATCAGCACGCCATTGCGGTCCAGCGAAACAATCTCGCCCTCGAGGGTCTCACCCAGCTTGACGGTGAGGTATTTCAACGAGCCCTTGCGTGCGGCCTTGATGGACGACTCAGCCAGCGCACGGCTCGCCGTGCCACCGATGTGGAAGGTCCGCATGGTGAGCTGCGTACCCGGCTCACCGATCGACTGGGCGGCGATGATGCCCACAGCAAGGCCAAGCTCGGCCAGCTTGCCGCGGGAGAGATCCATGCCGTAGCAGTTGGCACAGATGCCCTGGCCCGCCTCGCAGGTCAGGGCCGAGCGCACGCGCACCTTCTCGTAGCCCAAGGCCTCGATCTTCTTGGCGATGTCCGAGGTGATCAGCTGGTTTTCCTTGACGATCACTTCGTCGGTCACCACATCGGTGATCGTGTCTCTGGCGGTCCGTCCACGAATACGCTGGGCCAGGGTGATGTCGACCTTCCCGCCCTTCATGGTGGCGCTCTTGCTCACGCCGTTGATGGTGCCGCACTCGAGCTTGGCAATGACGATGTTCTGACCCACATCCGCCAGCTTGCGAGTGAGGTAACCAGAGTCAGCCGTCTTCAGCGCCGTGTCAGCCAGACCCTTGCGAGCACCGTGGGTCGAGCTGAAGTACTCGAGCACCCGCAGACCTTCGCGGAAGTTCGACTTGATCGGCGTCTCGATGATCTTGCCCGACGGCTTGGCCATCAGACCGCGCATGCCCGCCAGCTGACGAATCTGCTCGATCGTGCCACGAGCACCGGAGCGCTCCATGATGAAGACGGGGTTGAGCTGGGTGGTTCCATCTTTCACCGCAGCCTTCCACTCCGTCATCATCTCTTCACCCACACGCTCACGAGCGTGTGTCCACAGATCGATGACCTGGTTGTAACGCTCGCCTTCGGTGATGACGCCCTTCTTGTACTGCTTGTTGATCACCGTCACCGAGTCGTCAGTGGACGACAGGATGTCGTGCTTCAAGCTGGGAATGATCAGATTCACGGTGGCGAACGAGAGTCCGGCCCTGGTGGCGGACTTGAAGCCGATGGCCTTCAGATCATCGAGCAACTTGACCGTGCGCTCCTTGCCCACGACATCGTAGGACTCAGCGATGACTCGCTTGATGGCGCCCTTGTCCAGCTCGATGTTCCAGAAGGGGCAGCCGTCCGGGAGGATGTCGTTGAACAGCACCCGACCCACAGAAGTCTCGACCTGCTTGCCCGACTCGGTGACGAACCGCGTGTCCGAACCAATGACCTCGGTACCCTCAGGCAACCGCACTCTGATGGAAGCGTGGATGCCGACCTTCTCGTCAGCGTAGGCCCGGAAAACCTCCTGGCAGCTGGCGAAAGACTTGTCCTCGCCGAGCTCCTTCTCACGGCGCGTCGTCAGGTAGAAGCAACCCAGCACGATGTCCTGAGACGGACTGATGATCGGGCTGCCGTTGGCGGGGGTGAAGATGTTGTTGGTCGAGATCATCAGCGCGGTGGCTTCGATCTGCGCCTCGTAGCTCAGCGGCAGGTGAACAGCCATCTGATCACCATCGAAGTCAGCGTTGAAGCCAGCACACACCAGGGGGTGCAGCTTGATCGCGTTGCCTTCGACGAGCACAGGCTGGAAGGCCTGAATGCCCATACGGTGAAGAGTCGGTGCGCGGTTGAGCAGCACCGGGTGCTCCTGGATCACCTCTTCGAGAATGTCCCAGACCTCTTCGTCCTTGCGCTCGAGCATCTTCTTGGCCGACTTGATCGTGTCGGCGTAGCCGAGCTCTTTCAGGCGGCGGATGATGAACGGTTGGTACAGCTCAAGAGCGATGACCTTTGGCATGCCGCACTGGTGCAGCTGGAGGTCGGGCCCCACCACGATCACGGAGCGGGCAGAGTAATCGACGCGCTTGCCCAGCAGGTTCTCACGGAAGCGGCCCTGCTTGCCCTTGATCATGTCGGTCAACGACTTGAGCGGGCGGTTGCTCGTACCCAGCACGGGACGGCGGCAGCGGCTGTTGTCGAAGAGCGCATCGACAGACTGCTGCAGCATGCGCTTCTCGTTGCGGATGATGACCTCTGGTGCGTTGAGGTCTAGCAGCTTCTTGAGCCGGTTGTTGCGGTTGATCAGCCGGCGGTAGAGGTCGTTGAGGTCGGAGGTGGCGAAGTTGCCGCTGTCGAGCAGCACCAGCGGACGCAGATCCGGCGGAATCACCGGCACCACGTCGAGGACCATCCACGACGGCTTGTTCGGAGAATCGCGCAGCATCTCGATCGTCCGCAAGCGCTTGACGATCTCCGCCTTGCGTTGCTTGCTCCGGGTGGTCTTGAGCTCCTCGCGGAGCATCTCAGACGTCGCCGGGAGGTCGAGATTGACCAGCAGCTTCTTCACTGCTTCGGCGCCCATCTCCGCTTCGAAGGACTGACCGTACTTCTGGCGGGCCTCGCGATAGGCCTCCTCGGTCATGAGCTCACCGACCTCGAGGGTCGTGTCGCCAGCATCGACGACGATGTACTCCTGGAAGTACACCACCTTGTCGAGGTGGGACAGCTTCACCCCAAGCAGACTACCGATCCGCGACGGCGTGGCCTTGAAGAACCAGATATGGGCCACTGACGCTGCAAGGTTGATGTGACCCATGCGGGTCCGGCGCACCTTGCTGTGGGTCACCTGCACACCGCAGCGGTCGCAGATGATGTTCTTGTGCTTGATGCCCTTGTACTTGCCGCAGAAGCACTCCCAGTCCTTGGTGGGACCGAAGATCTTCTCGCAAAAGAGCCCGTCCTTCTCAGGGCGGTAGGTGCGGTAGTTGATCGTCTCGGGCTTGCGCACTTCGCCGAACGACCAACCCCGGATGTCCTCGTGAGAGGCCAGCCGGATGGTGACGAAGGGGTTGTCCGTGGGGCTGATCCGCGCGGACCCGTGTACTGTCGGAGTGCTGCGGCTGGTGGCTTCGAGCTGCATCTTCGTTACCGTCCCCGGTGGAGTTCCATGTTCAGACAAAGCCCACGAATCTCGTTCGTAAGCACATCGAAGGAGATGGGCGTGCCGGGCTCCAGCACGTTGGTTCCCTTGACCATCGACTCGTAGATACGCGTGCGACCTTCAACGTCGTCGCTCTTCACCGTGAGCAGCTCTTGCAGAATGCTCGCGGCGCCGTAGGCCTCGAGCGCCCACACCTCCATCTCACCGAAGCGCTGCCCGCCGAAGCGGGCCTTGCCACCCAGAGGCTGCTGAGTGATCAGCGAGTAGGGCCCTGTGGCTCGAGCGTGCACCTTGTCTGCGACCAGGTGGTGAAGCTTGAGCATGTACAGGTAGCCCACGGTGACTTTCTGATCGAAGGCACGCCCGGTGCGGCCGTCGAAAAGTGTGGCCATGCCGTCACCAGGGAGCCCCGCCTCTTCCAGGGCCTCGAAAATCTGCGCCTCGGATGCACCGTCGAAAACCGGGGTCACCGCCTGGAAATCGAGCGCCTTCGCGGCCCAACCCAGGTGGGTCTCAAGGATCTGCCCGACGTTCATACGAGACGGCACGCCGAGGGGGTTCAGCAAGATCTCGAGCGAGGTGCCATCCGCCAGATAGGGCATGTCCTCTTCGGGCATGACGATCGAGATGACGCCCTTGTTGCCGTGGCGGCCGGCCATCTTGTCGCCCACCGACAGGGTGCGCTTCGTGGCCAGGAAGACCTTGACCATCTCGAGCACACCAGTGGGTAGCTCGTCGCCTCGGGAGAGACGGTTGACGACCTTGTTCTTCTCGTTCTCCTGCTCTTCGATGCGGTCAGCGAACTCGCGGAAGGTCAGGTACATCTTCTCGCCAGAACCCTTGCGGTAGTTCTCCATGCAGCGCTTGCGCACCAACTCGAACTGCCGCCGCAACTCCTGGGCATCCGCGTCGACGTCGACCTCGATCTTCTTGTTGGTCTGATCGTCCACGATCTTGGAGTCGGCGATCGCGGCGATCTCGTCCACGAGCTTCTCGACCTGCTCGCCCAGGTACTCGCGGAACTGACGCTCCGCAGCACGGATCAGGCGCAGGTTCTTTGCGCTCTGCTCCTCAGACGTGTCGACATTGCGGGTGAACCGACGCGTGCCGATGACCGTCCCATAGACACCGGGCGGCACCTCGAGAGAGTCGTTCTTCACGTCTTCACCGGCACGGCCGAAGATGGCGTGAAGCAGCTTCTCTTCTGGAGTGAGCTCAGACTTGCTCTTCGGGCTGACCTTGCCCACCAGGATGTCACCAGGCTTGACCTTGCTACCTATCAGCACCACGCCGGTCTCATCGAGCCGCGCCAGGGCCCCTTCGGAGACGTTCGGGATATCGCGAGTGAACTCCTCGCGACCCAGCTTGGTCTCGCGGATCTCCACATCGAAATGGGTGATGTGGATCGAGGTGAATGAGTCGTTACGAATCAGCTTCTGGGACACGATGATCGCGTCCTCGAAGTTGTAGCCATCCCAGATCATGAAGCCGACGAGGATGTTGCGGCCGAGGGCAAGCTCGCCACCTCTCGTGGCCGCTCCGTCAGCGAGCAGATCGCCAGCCTTCACCTTCTGGCCCGGCATCACTGCTGGGCGCTGGTTCAGGCACGTCTTCTCGTTCAGGCCCACGAACTTGCGCAGCTCGTAGGTATCATCGCCCACCACCACGGTGTCGGCGTCCACGTACTTCACGACCCCAGCCTTGCGCGAGCGGACGACCATTCCGGAGTTGGCCGCCACGTCCTTCTCCATGCCGGTGGCCACGCAAGGCGGATCGGTACGGATCAGCGGCACAGCCTGGCGCTGCATGTTGCTGCCCATGAGCGCACGGTTGGCGTCATCGTGCTCAAGGAACGGGATCAGCGCTGCGCTCACACCAACCAGCTGCATGGGCGAGATGTCCATGTACTGGACCTCCTTCGCCGGCCGGTCTGCGAACTCACCGCCCTCACGGCAGAGCACGTTGTTGGTCTTGAACTTGCCCTTCTCGTCGACCTCACTATCGGCTGGCGCGACGATGGCCTCGTGCTCTTCGTCTGCGCGAAGATGCACGACCTTGTTGCCCACCACGCCCTTGACCACCTTGCGGTAGGGCGTGACCAGGAAACCGTAGTCATCGAGCATGGCGTAGATCGACAGGGATGCGATCAGACCAATATTGCTGCCTTCAGGAGTCTCAATCGGGCAGATGCGCCCGTAGTGACTGATATGCACGTCGCGCACATCAAAGCCAGCGCGCTTGCGGTTCAACCCACCGGGGCCCAGGGCCGACAAGCGGCGCTCGTGAGTCAGCTGGCTGAGCGGGTTGCTCTGGTCCACCACCTGACTCAGTTCGCCGCGCCCAAAGAAGTACTCGATGGACGAGCTGATCGTCTTGCTGTTGATCAGCTGCCGTGGCGTGGCCGTCTGGATCGTCTCCTGGTTGTTCATCCGCTCGGAAGCGGTGCGACGCAACTTCAGGAAACCCTTGCGGAACTCATCACCCGCCAGTTCGGCGATGGTGCGCACGCGCCGGTTGCCGAGGTGATCGATGTCATCGACATGACCACGCCCAGAACGCAAGTCCATGATGTAGCGCATGGGGTCGATGATGTCCTGGACGCCCAGGGTCATGTCATCGTCCTTGCCGCTGCGGCCAAACTTGCGATTGATACGGAACCGCCCGACCGGGCCAAGCCGATAGCGGGTCGGATCCTGGAAGCGCTCACGGAACAGCGTGCGAGCCTTCTCGATGTTGGGCGGGTTACCCGGGCGCAAGCGGGTGTAGATCTTGAGCAGAGCCTCTTCGTGGCTGCGGGCCTCGTCCTCGGCCAGCGTGTACAGCAGCAGCTGGTCTTCGTCGGCGTTGATGATCACGTCGACACTCTTCAGCGCGCTGGCCAGGATCATCTCCAGGCTCTCTGCGGTGATCACAGAGCCGCTCTTCAGCAGGATCTCGCCGGTCTGCTCATCGACCACGTCCCCCACCACGTGCTTGCCCAGGAGCTGCTTGTCCTTGCTGCCCTTCAGCGAGATCTTCTTGGTCTCGTAGAAGAGCGGGATCAGCTGCTCGTTGGTGCCGTAGTCCTCGGACATGGCCCGCAGGAACGTCGTCGCCGGGAACTTGCTGGTCTGGTCGATCTTGATGTCCATCACGTCCTTCTTGGTGACGGACAGCTCGACCCAGGAGCCTCGCTGCGGAATGATCCAGCAGCTGTGCAGCTTCTTCTCGTTGGTGTGCAACTCGACCGAGAAGTCCACACCGGGCGAGCGGTGCAGCTGACTGACAATGACGCGCTCACTGCCATTGATGATGAACTCGCCCCCACCCACCATGACGGGGATTTCGCCCAGATAGACCCATTCTTCAACGGGCTCTGGCTTTTCCAGGCGCACCAGGATCTTGAACGGCATCCCATAGGTGACACCGAGCACCCGACACTCGTCGGCGGTGTACCGTGGCCGCCCGAGCTCATAACCCACGTACTCCAACGACACGGTCTTGTCGTAGGAGTAGATCGGGAAGGTCTCCCGAAGGATGGCCTCCAGACCTACAGGGTCACGCCGGTTGAAGGGCACGTCCACGCAGAGGAAATCGACGAATGACTTCGTCTGGATATCCGTCAGGGGCGGGACGGCGAGAGGAGATCGGAATTTACCGAAATGGCGAACGTTCATCGGCTGGTAGCGCGCAACGGGGTCAGTGCTGGGTACGGATCAATGGACGCACCAGCACATGCACCCGCGAATCGCTCGCGGGCACATGCGCTGTCGAGGTGCGACAGGCCGTCGTGATCAGCTGACCTCGACGTCTGCCCCTGCCTCTTCAAGCTCGGCCTTGACCTTCTCGGCCTCGTCCTTGGAGACGCCTTCCTTGACGGCCTTCGGCGCGCTCTCAACGAGCTCCTTGGCCTCCTTGAGGCCCAGGCCGGTGATCGCGCGAACGGCCTTGATGACCTGGATCTTCTTGGCGCCCGCGCCCTTCAGGACGACGTCGAAAGCCGTCTTCTCTTCGGCGGCACCGCCGCTGTCGCCGCCCGAAGCGGCCATCATCACGGCTCCGCCAGAGGCGGGCTCGATGCCGTAAGTCTCCTTCAAGTAGTCGGAGAGCTGCTGTGCATCGAGAAGATTCAGACCAACGATCTGGTCGCCGAGCTGCTTGATCTCGTCTTTGAACTCGGTGGTGGCTGTATCACTCATGGTTCTGTTTTCTCCTACTCGGGCATCATGCCCGTCGTCTGCTGGTGAGTCGGTGGATTCGGTACGCCAGAGGCCAGGGAGCCTTAGGCCTCAAGTTTTTCGATGTGGCTCTTGATGGCGCCGGCGATACGGGAAGCCGGTGCCGTGAACTGGGCTGACAAGCGCGCCGCAGGACCAGTGATCTGGCCCGAGATGCGAGACTGCAGGTCGGCCTTGGTGGGAAGCTTGGCCAAGGCGGAGGCTTGGGCCTGGTCGAGGACCATGCCATCCATCACGCCGCCCTTGACGGCCGGAAGATCGTTGCCCGTTTCCTTCTGCCAGGTTTCGACAACCCGGGAGGCCGTGATGGCGATGCCATCGACGTCGTCGCTCTCGGCGACGATCAACGCAGCGGGACCAGCAAACACGCTGTCCAGCCCGTCCAGGCCGTAGCCCTTGAGCGTGGCCTTGGCCAGCGAGCCTCTGAGCAAGTGCATCCTGAGGTTGGCTTCGCCAAGCTTGCCCCGGAAGGCGTTGACGTCTTCGACGGTCATGCCCACGGGCTGAAGGAACAGCGTGTCGAGGTCCTCGCTAAAGGACTTCTCGTACTCGCTACGAATGGCCTCATTGATGAGATTTGGCATCGGTGCTGAGTCTCAGGATCTGGGTCAGGCGCTGACGTCGACGGAGACGCCCGGACCCATGGTCGTGGAAAGGTGAACCTGCTTGATGTAGGTCCCCTTGGAAGCCGCAGGCTTGAGCGCGATGACGGCAGTCAGGAAGGCCTGCACGTTCTCGGCGATCAGCTGATCGTCAAAGGAACGCTTGCCGACAGCGGCGTGCACCGTGGCACCAGAATCTGCCCGAAACTCGACCTTGCCGGCGGTGAAGTCCTTCACAGCGGCGGCGACGTTCGGAGTGACCGTGCCTGACTTTGGCGTGGGCATCTTGCCCTGCGGGCCAAGCACTTTGCCGAGCCGGCCGACCTTGCCCATCATGTCGGGCGCAGAGACGGCCACGTCGAAGTCAGACCAGCCGTCGGCGACCTTGGCCACCAGCTCATCAGCTCCGACCTCGACAGCACCGGCCGCCTTGGCCTCTTCTTGCTTGTCCGGGTCTTTGACGAAGGCGATCACCCGGCGAGTACGTCCCGTGCCGTGAGGCAGGGAGACCGCGCCGCGCACAGCCTGATCAGACTTGCGCGGATCAGTGCCCAGGTTGACGGCGATGTCGACGGTCTCGTCGAAGCGTGCCGCGGTCGCAGTCTTGACCGCCGCGATGCCATCAAGCAGGCCGTAGACCTGATCTTTGATGACCGCGCTCTGGTTGCCGCGATGTCTCTTGCTCATGCTGCCCATGTGTCTGGCTCGTTTCTGTGATGTTGGGCCGTCAGCGGGCCGTCAGCCCGTGACTTCGATGCCCATCGACCGCGCCGTGCCTTCGATGATGCGGCAAGCTGCGTCGATGTTGCGTGCGTTCAGGTCTTTCATCTTCAACTCGGCGATCTCCTTGACTTGATCGCGAGTCACGGCGCCGACGTTCTCCGAAGCGGAGCAACCCTTGACGATGCCGGCATGCTTCTTCAGCAGCACAGCCGCCGGTGGCGTCTTGAGCACAAAGCTGTACGAGCGGTCGGCGTAGACCTGGATCTCGACAGGGATGATCAACCCCATCTGATCTCTCGTGGCGTCGTTGTACTCCTTGACGAACTGACCGATGTTGATGCCGTGCTGACCCAGCGCCGGACCGACAGGTGGCGCAGGTGTTGCCTGCCCCGCGGGCATCTGCAACTTGATGTAGGCTATGACTTCTTTGGCCATGATTTTCTAGTCGCTCTCAGGCGGTGTGACGATGGACGCACCGACCGATGCTCAGACCTCCTCGACCTTCCAGTACTCAAGTTCGACGGGCGTCTCGCGACCAAAGATGGTCACGATCACACGCACCATGCCCTTGATTTCATTGATGTCATCAACAACGCCGTTGTACGACTCGAAGGGACCTTCGTTGATCTTGACTCGGTCACCGACCTTGAAGGCAATCTTGAGTTGCGGCGTCTCTTCAGTCGCGCGCATGCCGTTCAGCACCCGTTCGACCTCGTGGGGTTCCATGGGCACGGGCTGGCGCGTAGAGCCCACGAAGTCACCGACTCCCTGGGTCTCGCGGATGAGGAACCAGACGTCTTCAGCGATCTGGCCATCATCGTCCAGCACCATCTCAACCATGATGTAGCCGGGGTACAGCTTGCGCTGGGTGACCTTCTTGCGCCCACCCTTCATCTGGGTGACCGTCTCGGTGGGCACCAGCACGCTGGGGACCATGTGGTCGAGCCCTGCGGCCTCAAGCCGCCGGTCGAGCTTGTCGCGCATCTTGCGCTCGACATTGCTCGCCACCCGAAGCACGAACCAGCTGGTGGGCTTCGACGGCAGCGGAGGCGTCGGCGCGGACATCTCGCTCATCAGAACACCACCTTGGTCATGACCGCGTTCAGAAAGTAGTCCATGCCCGCGAGCATGAGCGTGAAGAACAACATCACGACCACGATGACGATCGACGAAGAGAAGGTCTCATCCCAGCTAGGCCAGGTGCACTTGCGCATCTCGACCTCGGAGTCGATCAGCATGTCCGCAGCCTTGGGCGCTGACAGCGCTCGGGAAAGAGCGAACAGACCAGCAAGGCCCACCGCCACAGCGATGATCAGCGCGGGCGTGAGCGGCGCACCCAACACGGGCAGGTTGCCCTCTGTCAGGCTCTGCACCATCAGCCCATCGCCACCGTCACCCCGAAAGCTGAGCAACCAGTAGTACATGGAGTAGGCGCCGGAAGCCCAGAGAGCACCCAGCAACCACATGGCTGTGGTTCTGGCATAGACACCCTGATCCGGCTTGTACTTGGTCATGACTTGATTCCAGCGGAAGTAACCGCACACGAGGGAGCGGAAATGGCAGGCCAGGAGGGACTTGAACCCCCGGCCCTCGGTTTTGGAAACCGATGCTCTACCAACTGAGCTACTGGCCTGTGGTCCACCCGTCAGCGGCTACTTCTTGCGCTCCTTGTGGACAGTGTGCTTACGGTCGAAGCGGCAGTACTTTCTGAGTTCGAGCTTCCATTGCGCTTTCGTGCGCTTGCGCAGCGTGTAGTTCCTGCGTCCGCAGTCACTGCACTCGAGGAAGACGACTGTGCTCGATTTGCTTTTGGCCATGAATGGCGGCTCCGGGAAGAGCGAGCGGTGAGGTCCACCGCTCGCTCATGGACAGCAACGACGACGGAGCGTCGCTCAGTCCAGGATCTCGACGACCTTGCCCGAGCCCACGGTCCGGCCACCTTCGCGGATGGCGAACTTCAGGTCGGTGTCCATCGCGATGGGCGTGATCAGCTCGACCTCCACCTCGACGTTGTCGCCAGGCATGACCATCTCGGTGCCCTCAGGGAGGGTCACGTTGCCGGTCACGTCGGTCGTGCGGAAGTAGAACTGGGGACGGTAGCCGTTGAAGAACGGAGTGTGGCGGCCACCTTCCTCCTTGCTCAGGACGTAGACGACGCCCTTGAACTTCTTGTGAGGGGTGATGCTCTTGGGCGCCGCCAGCACCTGGCCGCGCTCAATGGCCTCCTTGTCGATACCGCGCAACAGCAGGCCGACGTTGTCGCCAGCGAGACCCGAATCGAGGGTCTTCTGGAACATCTCGACGCCGGTGCAGGTGGTGGTCTCGATCTCGTCCTTCAAGCCGACGAGCTCGAGGGCATCGCCAGACTTGATCATGCCGCGCTCGATACGGCCGGTGGCCACGGTGCCGCGACCCTTGATCGAGAAGACATCCTCGACGGGCATCAGGAACGGGCGGTCGACATCACGCTCGGGATCTGGGACCCAGGCATCGACCGAGTCCATGAGCTTCCAGATGCAGTTGAAGCGCTCATCGTCAGCAGAGGCTCCCTCCTGGACGGCCTCGAGGGCCTTGAGCGCCGAGCCCGGGACGATCGGCGTGTCATCGCCGGGGAAATCGTAGCTATCGAGCAGCTCGCGAATCTCCATGTCGACCAGCTCGAGGAGTTCGTCATCGTCGACCTGATCGACCTTGTTCATGAAGACCAGCACGGAGGGCACGCCCACCTGACGGGCCAGCAGGATGTGCTCGCGAGTCTGGGGCATCGGGCCGTCGGCTGCGCTGCAGACCAGGATCGCACCGTCCATCTGGGCGGCACCGGTGATCATGTTCTTGACGTAGTCGGCGTGGCCCGGGCAGTCGACGTGAGCGTAGTGACGCTTGTCGGTCTCGTACTCCACGTGGGCGGTGGCGATGGTGATACCGCGCTCCCGCTCCTCCGGGGCCTTGTCGATGGTGTCAAAGGCCCTCAGTTCAGCGAAGCCCTTAATGGCCAGCGCGCCAGTGATGGCAGCGGTGAGAGTGGTCTTGCCGTGATCGACGTGACCGATGGTACCGACGTTCACGTGCGGCTTGGTGCGGTCGAAGGTCTCCTTCGCCATGACTCTTCAATCTCCTTCAAGGGCCGGCCCATGCCGGTCGGGTCTTCATGTAGAGGGTTGTCGCAACCGCCGTGGGCTGCAGTCGGTAGTGCTGGGTTCAGATCGAAACGGCCGTGACCGGGCGGAACATGGAGCTGCTGATGGGATTCGAACCCATGACCTCGTCCTTACCAAGGACGTGCTCTACCCCTGAGCCACAGCAGCGCTTGTTGATGTTCGTTGGTGTCGTTGAGTCGTCTCGGTGTGTGCTTTCTCGTTTGGTGAGGTCGGCGCGACGCTCGGCATGGGTTGAGTGCTGCATGTTGGAGCGGGTGATGGGAATCGAACCCACGCAACCAGCTTGGAAGGCTGGGGCTCTACCACTGAGCTACACCCGCTTCGTTGCTGCTGATTGCCGGGCTCGCAGGGCCCTGCCACTCATGCCGTGTCTTGCTCTCCTGCGTCTTGTCTTTGAGTTCGGTGAGTTGTCTTGCTTCTCGGTCGGTTGGCAGCTCGTTCGTCGGAGTCGGCTCACGACGCTTTGAGAGGCCCTTGAAACTTGGTGGGGGAAGCAGGATTCGAACCTGCGTAGGCTAAGCCAACGGGTTTACAGCCCGTCCCCATTAACCACTCGGGCATTCCCCCAATGTTTCGGCGTTTTGGGCTGTTCTGCGTGGGTTGTGTCGGTTGCGCTCCTGCAGTCTGTCGCAGGCGGTCTCCCGCCTCTTGTCTGGTCAGCTCGGAAGCTCTGGATGTTGCTGCTGGACCGGCTTGCCGCATGTGCTGATCTCGTCGATCAAGCACCTACAGCGGGCCAAAACAGCTCGGGGACACCCTTTGGAGCTAGCGATGGGACTCGAACCCACAACCTCCGGTTTACAAAACCGGGGCTCTACCAGTTGAGCTACGCTAGCGCGCACGGCGCCCCCGATACGCAAGACTTCGAGCGCACCGGGAAAACGGGAGATCCTAGTAACGGGCCCTTGGGGAGTCAACTCCCCGATTCACGCCCTTTCGGGGGATTCCGTGCCCCGGCCAACAGCCCGCCACGACCCATGGCCTGAATCCCGGCTCCCAACTCACTCCCAGGGCAGATTCGGCCGCCGATGGTTCCTCCTCAACGGCCCTTTCGAGCACCGAACCGCCTGGCCACAGCGCGCCTGTGAGCGGACAAACTACGGCGAACCTCAGCCAGGCTGTCTCCCCCTGTCTTCTCCAGCAGGGCGTCGGCCACCACCAAGGCCACCATGGCCTCCGCCACCACCGAAGCCGCCGGCACCGCGGTCACGTCAGATCGCTCGAAGAAGGCCTTGCTGGGGGCTCCCTGCCCATAATCCCAAGATCGCAGGGGGCTGCGGAGCATGGACAATGGCTTCATCCAGGCACGCACGAGCAGCTGGTCGCCGTTGCTCATGCCGCCCTCGACCCCTCCGGCCCGGTTCGAGTGGCGCCTGGGGCCCTCTGGGCCTGGAGCCCGCAGCTCATCGTGAACCTGACTGCCGGGGAGGGCGGCAGCGGCCAGGCCCTCCCCCACCTCGACCGCCTTCACGGCCTGGATCGACATGAGCGCGCCGGCCAACCGGGCATCAAGCCGGCTGCCGAAGCCCTCGAGAGAGCCCAGGCCAGGGGGGACGCCCAGGGCCCGGACTTCGAGGACACCGCCCAGGGTGTCGCCCGACGCAGAAGCCTGGGCCACCGCCTCGGCCATGGCCGGCTCTGCCGTCTTGTCGAGGCAGGCGAAGGGCGACGCGTCGCGCCGGGCCCGCAGCTTGCCGAAGGTCCTTGCCGATCGGGAAGCCTTGGCCTCCACGGGTCCCAAGGCATGCACATGCCCCAGGATCTCGACCTGCAGATCGAGCAGCATGCGCGCAGCCAGCGCCCCGGCCGCCACCCGGGCAGCGGTCTCTCGAGCGGAGGCTCGTTCCAGCACCGGGCGCATGTCGGTGTCGCCAAACTTCTGCGCTCCGGCCAGATCCGCATGACCCGGTCGGGGCTGGCGCAGCGGCGGTCTCGACTCCAGGCTGTCGTCCACGTTCGCCACCATGAGCACCAGGGGCGCTCCCGACGTCTTGCCCTTGTAGACTCCCGCCAGCACCTCGACCCGGTCGTGCTCAAGCCGCTGCCGTGAGGATCGCCCAGGGCCCCGCTGCCTCCGGGCCAGATAGCCGTCAATAAAGGGGGCGTCGAAGGGCACCCCTGCGGGCACGCCGGTCAGGGTCGCCACCATCCCCCGGCCGTGGGACTCACCGGCGGTCTGCACCTTGAGTCGACGCAGCATGCTCAGACGCTCTTCGTCGGGTTGCCACGCTGCCGCTTCATGCTTGCATCAGACCACGGTGATCCGGGGCTCGTCCAGCCCCCGCGGCTGCCGTTGTGCGACGACAGCAGCCGACCTAGGATGGCTGGCCCCTCACCTCATGGAGTGATCCCGTGCGTTTCGGAACCACAGCTGTCCACGCGGGCCAGGAGCCCGACCCCACCACCGGCGCCATCATGACGCCGATCTTCTGCACCTCTACCTACGTGCAGGAATACCCGGCGGTGGTCAAAGACGGCTACGACTACTCCCGGGGCAAGAACCCCACCCGCCACGCTCTCGAGTGCAATCTGGCTGGCCTCGAGTCGGCCCGCCACGGGATGTCATTCTCCAGCGGGCTCGCCGCCACCCACGCCGTGCTCATGGCCGTGCTCAAGCCCGGCGATCGGGTCATCTGCGGCAACGACCTCTACGGTGGTACCTACCGGCTCTTCCGCGCCGTGTTCGAGCCCATGGGCATCACCTTCTCCATCGTCGACACCACCGACACGGCCAATGTAGCAGCAGCCCTGGCCGAGGGCCCGGCCCGACTGGTCTGGGTCGAGACCCCCACCAACCCCCTGCTGCGCATCACCGACCTGGCCGAAATCTCCCGCCTCGCTCACGAAGCTGGCGTGATGGTCGCGGCGGACAACACCTTCGCCACGCCCTTTCTGCAGCGTCCCCTTGAGCTGGGCTGCGACATCGTCATGCACAGCGCCACCAAGTACCTGGGCGGGCACAGCGACGTGATCAGCGGCGCGATCATGGTCAACGACGACGAGCTCGCCGAGAAGGTGCGCTTTCAGCAGATGGCCGTGGGCTCGGTCTCTGGCCCGCTCGATTGCTTCTTGGTGCTGCGCGGCACGAAGACCCTGCACCTGCGCATGGAGCGCCACTGCCGCAACGCCCGGGCCATCGCCGAATACCTGAGCAGCCACTCCCGCGTGGCCAAGGTCATCTACCCGGGCCTCGCAGAGCACCCGCAGCATGAGCTGGCCAGCCGCCAGATGAGCGATTTCGGCGGCATGATCTCCTTCGTGCTCGACGGCTCGGTCGAGGACGGCATGCGCTTCACGGCGAACACCAAGATCTTCGCCCTGGCCGAGAGCCTGGGCGGGGTCGAGTCGCTCATCGAGCACCCACCCAGCATGACCCACGCCTCCATCCCGGCCGAGCAGCGCCGAGAGAGCGGGCTCGACGACGGCTTGATCCGCCTGTCTGTAGGTGTCGAGGACGAAGCCGACCTGATCGCCGATCTCGAGCAGGCGTTCGGGGCCGGGTAGGAGTCAGCGCCACAGATCGCCATCCTTTCGATGGCTCCGGGCGGC
>CAZIAK010000016.1:83141-90546 GCA_964537035.1 uncultured Phycisphaerales bacterium
GGCCGGGTAGGAGTCAGCGCCACAGATCGCCATCCTTTCGATGGCTCCGGGCGGCTGTGGCCTGCCGACGGTGCGTTCTGGCGATCCTGAGACCTCACTCTGTCCTATGAGCTTCATGCTCATCTCGTCAGCGTGTGTCTCACCCACCCAAAGGCTGGCTCGACGCTTGCCGTGCGCAAGAGGAGGGCATCGTGGAGACCACGACCTGTGTCGCAGACTCCTCTCAGCCGTCGGTCTGCGGACCCGGCTGGGAGGCCTGGCCCTGAGTCAGCGCAGACGGTGAACCCTGCGTCGGCGGTGAATCAACCTTGCTGCCAGGCTCCCCAGCCAGGGGCATGACGCAATCGCGCATGACCCGGCCCACCTTGAACTTCACCACTCGTTTGGGCGGCACGTCGACCTTCTCGAGGGTGCGCGGGTTCTGCGCCCGGCGGGCCCGGCGAGCCTTGACCTCGAAGACGCCGAAGTCGCGAAACTCCAGCCGGTTGCCCTTGGACAGCTCGCCAACGATCTCATCCAGAAACATCTGGATGATGGTCTTGGTCACCACCTTGGTCTCGCCCGTGCGCTCTGCGATCCGGTTCACCAGGTCTTTCTTGGTGATGGTCTTGCCGTCCGGCACCGCCGCGGTCTGATCGCTCGAAGATGGTCGGGGTGCTTGAGTCACGAATGCGCTCGACGATGAGTCTGAAGGTTGTTCTGGGCCCGGCCGGGGCCTCTCGAACCAGACTGCCCGTCTCGCTCGATTCGCCCAACGAAGCTGCTGTCGCCAGCCGCTTCCGGATCGAGTCTAGCAGAGGTCAAACCCTTGTCAAGAAAGCGGTTAGGTCGCATCACAAGACAGGGAAAGCGCACCCGGGGAGGGTGTGGCCGCTCAGCGCCCGGGCATGGCCGCACTCTCCACCACCAGGGTGAAGGGGCCCTCATTGACCAACTCGACCTTCATCATGGCACCGAACTGGCCATGGGCAACCGGCAAGCCTCGCGCCTCCAGCCGATCCGCGAAGCGCTGCACCGCCAGCCGCCCCTCTTCAGGTGAGGCCGCCTTGGTGAACGAGGGCCGCCGCCCCTTGCGCCAGTCCGCAGCCAAGGTGAACTGGGGGATGACCAGGGCCGCGCCCCCCACATCAGCCACGGCCAGGTTCGTGCGCCCTTGCTCATCGGCGAACACCCGCAGATCAAAAATCTTGTCCGCCAGCCACTCGATCTCAGGGTCGGTGTCTCCGGCCAGGGCGCAGGTCAGCAGCACCAGGCCCGTGCCGATCGCGCCCACGGCCTCGTCGTCGACCTCCACCTGAGCTCGTGAGACCCTCTGGACGACGACGATCAAGGAGCAGGTCGCAGGCCTGGACCGCTGGCCATGCCCACCGCCTCACGAGCCGCCCCCACCACCTCTTGAGCCTCTCGCCGAGCCTTGGCAGCGCCCGCGACCAGGATGTCCTCCAGCATGTCCTGGTCTGCGGCCAGAACCGCTCGGCGCTCGCGAGCTTCTGCGAAGGCCTCCGTGATGGCTGCCAGCAGAGCCTTCTTGGCGTCGCCGTAGCCATATCCCCCGGCCTTGAGCTGCGCTGCCATCTCGGCCGCTGCCTGGGCGTCCGCCACCAGCTGGTACAGCTGGTAGATGGTGCAGGCCTCCGGGTCTTTCGCGTCGTCCACGCCCAGCGAGTCGGTGACGATGGACATGACCTTCTTCTTGAGCGCCTTGCCCTGGGCGAAGATCTCGATGGTGTTGCCGTACGACTTGGACATCTTCTGGCCGTCGACTCCTGGCACCAACGCGCCGGCTCCGGCCAGTCGAGCCTCGGGCCGGCTGAACACCTCGCAATCGTAGGCCGCGTGAAAGGCCTGGACCATGTCCTGGGTCATCTCGATGTGCTGGACCTGGTCTTTGCCCACGGGGACCACGTCGGAGCGATAGGCCAGGATGTCCGCGGCCATGAGCACGGGATAGAAGAACAGCCCCGCCCTGGACTTGATGCCCTTGGCGGTCTTGTCCTTGTACGAGTGGGCCCGCTCCAGCAGCCCCATGCCCGTGACCGTCGACAGCAACCAGGTCAGCTCGGTCACCTCGGGCACGTCCGACTGGCGGTACAACAGGCACTTGCTCGGATCGAGGCCCAGGGCCAGGTAGTCGAGGGCCACATCCCGCACCAGCTGACTCAAGGATCCCCTGTCTTGCACCGTGGTCAGGGCGTGGTAGTCAGCGATGAAGTAGAAGGCCTGCCCCTGATCTTGCAGGGCGATGTGCTGGGCCATGGCGCCGTAGTAGTTGCCCAGGTGCTGGATACCGCTGGGCTGGATGCCAGAAAGGATCCGGATCTGCGGGGTCTCGCTCACGGCGGCTCTGCTCTCTGCTGGGGCACGGGTCGCGGGATCAGCGACGCGGTGAAGAAAGGTACCTCCGCGCCAAGGCCCGGCTCAAGCGCGACATCATAAGGAGGCTTGAGACCGGGCCGTCGGCTTGCGACCGTTGCCCCATGGGAAGCACTCACGAGAGACCACGCCACCGACCGCTCCTGCCCGCGCGAGGCGTGACTCCCTATTGGCTGGCAGCTCTTGTCGGCTTGCTCTCCGCATGTCGCGCCCTGCCAGACATCGATTTCAACCCGCTGGTTCGTATCGAGCAACGGCTCGACGGGTCCACCGAGGTCGAGGCCCTTGGCCCGCTCATCGCCGTGCGCAACGGACCAGAGGGCGTCTCCCACGCTCTGCGACCGCTCTACCAGCACAAGGCCAATTTCGGCCTGTCCGTGACCGACTTCGTCGCTCCTTTCGGCCGCCGGTTCGTTGTCGAGAATGGCACTCGCTGGCGCTTCTGGCCCCTGGTCTGGACCGGCGAGACACACAACGGCCCCGAGGGACCCTCGTGGAACGCCGTGGTCTTCCCCCTGGTCTTTGCTGGCTCAGGCCCCCGCCACAACGACAGCTACTTCGCGTTCTTTCCCCTGGCCGGCCGCACCCACGGCATGTTCGGCATCGACACCTTCGACTTCTTCCTGTGGCCGCTGTTCATGCGCACCCACATGGAGATCACCGAAGCCTCCGACTCGTGGACCGTGCTGCTTCTCGGCGGCTGGACCGACGGCGGCCCCCGGGACGGCTCGTGGAGGGCCCTGCCCTTCTACCGCCAACGCATCGTGCGGGACACCAGGGGCCGCCCTCGTACGAACCTGACCAGCGCACCATGGCCGTTTTTCACCTGGGGCGACGACAACCAGGACACGTCGACGCCGTCGACCCGCTGGTCCCTCTGGCCCCTGGCCTCCAGAGAGACGTCCCGCAAGTGGAGCCGCACCAGCTGGCTCTGGCCATTTTTTCGCGTCGAGAAAGAGACCTCCCCCCCACCATCCGCAGGCGGCGACTTCATGTACGAGCTGCCCTGGCCCCTGTTCCATTGGAGCCGCGAAGGGGACGACTCCCAGCTGTGGGTGGTGCCCTTCTTCTCCAACTTCACCAGCCCGGAACTCGACTCGGCGACGTTTCCCTTTCCCCTGCCCTTGCTCTGGTGGCGCACCAGCCGCGGGCGCAGCCTGGAACAGGGCGGCTGGCCGGCGAAGTCCTACGAACGTAGCGACTTCCATTTCATCCCCTTCTGGCACAACTCCAGCCGCACCCTTGAGGGGCGCGATGGCGTGGACACCCAACACCAGCTCTGGCCCCTGTTCCACTCCGACCGAGAGGCCGAGGGGCGTCTCGACCAGGCCGCCCTCTCGCTGGTGCCCCTGAGGCACTTCGAGTTCTTGCGCCCGGTCGACGAGCTCTTCTCCCCCTTCTGGACCCTCTGGCGCAGGCGCAGCGACGCATCGCGACACGAGACCAGACTGCTCTTCGACACCACCCTGATTCGCAATGAAGACGAGGGCCTGCGAGTCTCGGTGCCTTTCCTATATTCTCGGCGCCCTGAACCAGAGGGCGTGGCACGCCATGCCATCCTCTGGGGCCTGCTCGGCGGTCGCACCGACCGAGCCGGCTGGGCTGCCTTCTCTGTGCTCGGGTTTGATCTGTGGACACGCTGATAGACGTGCTGCAACGGCGCGGCGCCAGCCTGCGCCAGTCCGTGGTCGACACGGGCTTCGCGGTGAACATGTTCATCCAGGCCGCCGGCCGGCTGGTGCCCGACGGTCGGCACCGCTTCCGGGCCATCGTCGAACAGTTCAAGAGCTGTGGCCTGGCGCCCCTGCCGGTGGTCTCGGTGGTGGGCCTCTTCACCGGTATGATCCTGACCCTGCAGGTGGGCGTCGAACTCGAGCGCTTCGGGCAGGCCGAACGGATCTCCGACATCATCGCGGTCATCCTGTTTCGCGAGATGGGCCCGTTCATGACCGGCATGATCCTCACCGCCAGCGTGGGCTCGGCCATGGCTGCTGAGATCGGCACCATGGCAGTGTCTGAAGAACTCGACGCCCTCGAGTGCCTGTCCATCGACCCGGTGTCGATCCTGGTCATGCCGCGCATCCTGGCCATGGCCTTGATGACGCCGCTGCTGACCTTCATCGGCAACCTCATCGGCTGCATCGGCGGTGGCATCGTGGCGGCCACCCAGCTCGACGTCTCCGTCAGCGTCTACGCCCGTAACGTCTATTCCTCCCTGCAAGCCACCAGCCAGCAGCTCGGGCCCTTGCCCGAGGAGATCTACACGGGGCTGGCCAAATCGCTCGTCTTCGGAGTGATCATCTCCACCATCAGCTGCGCCGCGGGCCTGAAAGCCGAGGGCGGGGCCATCGGCGTGGGTCGCGCGGTGCGCACCGCCGTCATCCGCAGCTTCTTGATGCTCATCATCATCGGCTACTTCATCTCCTGGATGTTCTTCCGGTGATCGAGCTCGTGGATGTGTACAAGTCCTTCGGCGATCTGCACGTGCTCAAGGGGGTCAACCTCAAGCTGCAAGACGGTGAGACCGTGGTCATCCTGGGCCGCTCTGGCACAGGCAAGAGCGTCACCCTGAAACACATCGTGGGCCTGCTCGCCCCCGACAAGGGGCAGATTCTGGTGGACGGAGTCGACGTGACAGCTGCTGGTCGCAAGGAGTTGGCCGCGATCCGAGCCCGGGTGGCCTACCTGTTCCAGACGGGCGCCCTGGTCAACTGGATGTCCGTGCGGGACAACGTGGCCCTGCCCTTGGTCGAGCGGCGCCAGCTGAAGGCCACCCAGATCAACGAGCGAGTCGACCGAGCCCTGGCCGCTCTCGACATGCTCACCGCCTCCGAGCGCATGCCCGGCCAGATCTCCGGTGGCATGCGCAAGCGCGCGGCCCTGGCTCGAGTGCTGGTCCAAGAACCCCGCACCATTCTCTACGACGAACCCACCGCTGGGCTCGATCCGATCATGGCGCGCACAGTGGGCGGACTGATCAACGGGGTCCAGAGCATGGGCGATCGCTCGGCCATTGTGGTCACCCACGATCTCGAGCTGGCCTTCGCCGTGGGCACCCGCATCGGCCTGCACCATGACGGTCAGCTGGTTGAACTGGCCGACCCCGAAGAGTTTCGCAACAGCGATCACCCCGTCATCCGCTCGTTCCTCGACGGTGGCAGCGATCAAGCAGAGGACCAGAACTGATGAAGACACGCGGCAGCGACGTGATCCTGGGTTTGCTCTTCTTCGGTTCCCTGATCGGGCTCGGAATGGTCACCATCGTGCTCTCCGACTTCGCCTTTGGCGTGGAGCGCCACGAGGTCCATATGTTCAGCGAGAACGTGGGCTTTCTTCGTCGTGGTGACCCGGTGCTGATCCACGGCATGGCCTCGGGCAAGGTCGAGAACATCAGCCGCTTGCTCGAGCCCATCACCCACGAGGAGAGCGAGGGGGCCTTGAGCCGATGCACGGTGAAGCTGACGCTCATCATGGATGTCGACCCCCGGCAGTTCCTGTTCAGCGATCACCGGGTCATCATCGAGGATCGAGGTGTCCTGGGGGGAAAGCTCATCCGCATCGAGACGGGGAACTCGGGCGAGACGATCGACCCCGAACAGCCGCTCATAGCCGTGGCCAGCCCCTCGGTGATCCAGGCCGTGGGCACACTGATCGATGAAAACCGTGAGACCATTCGGCAGACCATCGACGACATCGCCTCGGTGGCCGAGAGGGCCAGCGCAGGAGAAGGCGCCCTGGGGTTGCTGCTCACCGACGAGGACCTGGGCCAGGAAGTCCGCGACCTGGTCGACAACCTGACCAGCTTCTCGTCCAAGCTCGACAGCGACGAGAACAGCCTGGGCCGCCTGCTGGACGGCGACCAGATCTACGATCAGCTGCAGACCTTCCTGGACGACATCAACGTGGCCTCGGCGAAGATCGCCGCTGGCGAGGGCACCGTGGGCCGTTTCATCATGGAAGACGAAACCCACGACAGCGTCACGGCGCTGCTCGGCGACATCCGCAGCGGCATCGATGACGCCATGGCGGCGATCTCAGATCTTCGGGCAGGCAAGGGCACCCTGGGCAAGCTCATGACCGAGGACACCCTGCACGTCCAGGCCACCACCTTCATGGATGACATGGCAGCCCTGAGCGGCGACCTCCGCGAAGGCAAGGGCACCATGGGCAAGCTCTTCGCCACAGACGAGCTGCATGACAACGCCAACACCATGATCACCGAGATCACCGACACAGCCACCGCCCTGCGCGATGGCGATGGCCTGCTCTCCCGCCTGATCGACGACAGCGAACTCGCTGACACGCTCGAGTCGATCCTCGATCAGGTGCTGGGTGCCATCGAAGACGCGAGGGAGACGGCGCCAGTGCAGAGTCTGGGCTCCTTCCTCTTCGGCACCTTCTGAACGGTTTAGTGCGTGGCTGGGCTCTGTTGCATGAGCTTCGCCGTGGCTGCGTTGTCGCGGCCATGCCCGATGCTCAACGTGGCTAGCGCCACGCCTCCGCTCGGGCAGACCACGACGCCTTGCCACGACGAAGCTCACGCAACGATGGATGCACCAACTGCCTGGGCACGCCTCCGCTCAGCCAGACCGCTGCGCCTTGCCACGACACAGCTCTCGCAACGATTGATCTACCAACAGCGGGGCCACGCCTCCGCTGCGCCGAGCCCCTGCGCCTTGCCACGACACCGCTCTCGCGACGGTTGGGAACACCTGACTGCGGGGGATTGGTGGCACCTTGCTGGGCAGGGGCTTCGTTGCGCGGAGAGAGCCCGCGGCGATGACTGGACGCTCGGAGAGAACCCCCGAAAGGCCACAGTTGCCAGGCATTCCACCGAGGAGGGAGTGCCTGTTTTTCACCCGGGGGGTCTGCAGCGAGTGTGGAGGCGCAGCCGACCCTGTCTGAGCGAAACGGCCCCCCTGGTGAAAAACAGGCACTCCCGGCCCGTCGCAAAGGCCTGCAATCTGTAGCGCTGCCGTCAGCTGACGTCGCTGGAGGACTGGACCAGGCCGATGTACCGGCGCAGGCGCTG
>CAZIAK010000017.1:0-9309 GCA_964537035.1 uncultured Phycisphaerales bacterium
CTAGCCAGCCCGAATCCAGGACCACATCTGGCGCCAGCTAGGGGCCTTGCCTTGCATGAGGATGCCGACCCTGAAGATGCGGCTGGCGGCCCAGACGCTGAGGATGGCGAAGGCCAGGCAGAGCACCAGGGCCACGGGCAGCTCCCACCACGCGACGCCGGGGGGGATGCCCACGCGCATGAACATGATCATGGGCGTGGCGGGGGGGAAGAAGCTGAGCACCGTGGCCAAGGTGCCGTCGGGTGACTGGATCACCGGCCCGAGGAACATCATGGGCAAGATCATGATCAGCATGGCAGGCATGATCAGGGTCTGGGTGTCCTGGATCTCTGAACACGCTGCGCCCAGTCCCGCGAAGATCGAGCCGTGGATGAGCAGGGTCATGATCAGGAAGACGCCGAACAACAGCAGGGTGCCTGGGCTCAGGGCCTCGACGACAGCGGGCGGCACCACGTCCGCGTTGTGCACGAAGACCAGCAGGCCCCCCACGTAGATCACACCCAAGGTGAGCGACACCAGGGCCGCCGCCAGGAGCTTGCCCATGAGCAGCTGAAAGGGGGTGACCGCCGACACCAGCACCTCGGCGATGCGCTGCATCTTCTCCTCGAGCACGTTGTTCATCAGCGCAGGCGTGCTCATCATCACCAACATGAAGAGCATGACTGCCAGGCCCACGGGCACCGCCACCTCGGCGATCTTGTCCGTCTCCTTGGCGTCGGTCACGTTGCCGTCCTCGTCGACTTCGACCAGGCCCATGGTGGTGATCGACTGCCGCTCGGACAGCTTGTCGACGAGGTCAGCGTCCATGCTCGCCCCGCTGATGCGGTGACGCCGCACGGCTGTGTTGACCAGATGCGAGAGCGTGCTGGGGAGGTCGTTGTAGGTCGGTGTGTCGGTGAACCAGGCCAGCTCCCGATCGCCCCTCGCCAGCTCATCCTCGTCGGTCGCCGGATCGATACCGTCGCCCGCCAGCTCGGGAATGTGGGGCGCCACCTCGGGGATGTCTGCGCCGATGATCAGAAAGCCGATCAGCTCACCATCGTCGACCCGCTTGCTGAGCACCTGGTCTGAGCGCTCACCAAGGTGCTCGTCGGGATCCCAGGTTTCGAGGATCCACTTCGGTTCTTCCTGTTCTCCCTCGTCATCGAAGATGGCATGGGCGTTGCGGCCCTCCATGGCCTCGGCGATGACCTCGGTCAGCATCTCGCTGCGATCGACCACCACGAAGTGTCGGTCGGTGAGGTCCTTGGAGTTCTCGGCCACGGCGACCGCGATGGCGCCGCCGCCCATCAAGAGCGGTGTGACCAGCACGCCGATGATGAAGGCCTTGGTGCGCACGGCGCGCAGGTATTCGTTGATCAGGACACTGAGGATCTTGGACACGTGAGTGCGCTCCGATCAGTTCTGGGAGGAGACGGCGTGGGACGTGGCGGCCACAGCTTCGGCGGCCTCGGGCCCTGCGATGCGCACGAAGATGTCGTGCAGCGAAGGCCGGGCGATCTCGAAGAGCTGCACGGTGGTGCGCTCGACCAGATGGTGCAACAGGGCCTGGGCGTCCCCTGCCAGTCGGACCTCTTGGTATTGGCCCATGTCGGTGACCTTGGCCACGGACGGGTGCCCTTGCAGCAGCGAGGCGTCGCCGTCGAAGCGCAGCCGCACCGTGTCTTCGCCCTGGCCTTGCTGAATGCTCTGCAGGGTGCCGTCGAGCACCTTGTTGCCCTTGTAGATCATGCACACGTAGTCGCACATGCGCTCGGCCATGGACATGTCGTGAGTCGAGAAGATCACCGTGGTGCCGTTGCGGTTGAGATCGAGGATCGCGTCACGCAGAGCCTCGTGGTTGACCGGGTCGAGCCCGCTGAAAGGCTCATCGAGGATGAGCAGGTCGGGCCGCGTGATCACGGTGGCGATGAACTGCACCTTCTGGGCCATGCCCTTGCTGAGCGTCTCGATCTTCTGGTTCGTGGTGTGGCTCAGGTCGAAGCGATCGAGCCACTGCGCACCCTCCTGCCTGGCTTCTTTTACCGGCATGCCCTTGAGCGAGGCGTAGTAGGCCAGCACCTGCTTGACCTTGAGCTTCTTGTACAGGCCGCGCTCCTCGGGCAGGTAACCCACGCGATCGTTGGCCGAGCGGTTGCCCTGCTGACCCAACACCTCGATGGTGCCGCTGTCCGGATGAATGATGTGCAGGATCATGCGGATGCTGGTGGTCTTGCCCGAACCGTTGGGCCCGATGAAGCCGTAGATGGCTCCTTCGGGGACGTCGAGCGACAGGCCATTCACTGCCTTTGTGTCGCCAAACGAGCGGCTGACTGCGTTGAGGCTGACGGCGTTCAAGGCGGGGCTCCGTGGGGTCGGGGCAGCCTACGTGGAAGGGCTGGGCACGGGAACCCCGAGACCGCGGCGGGGCTGTGGCGCTCCGGGCTTCAGCCGTCGCAGGCCCGGGCCAGGTTCAGCACGTTGTCCTGCATGACCGTGAGAAAGTCGCCGCTGGCGGGCCTGTTGCCGCAAGGGTCGACGACCACCACGGTGACGCCTCGTCGCTGCAGCTCTGCCTCGACGTGGGGCAAGGGCTGGGCTTCCCAGAGCATCCAGCGGGCGCCTTGTTCGGCCAGCAAGGCGTCGAGGAGTGCCCACTGCTGAGCGTCGGGGGCGAGGTCTGGCTCCCAGTGCAGGGCGCGCAGGTCGAGATCGTAGGCCTGGGCGAGATACTGGTAGACCGGGTGCGAGGCGAGCATGGGCGGTGGGTTGGTCAGGCCCAGCAGCTGCTCGTCGAGAGCGGCCAGATCGTCGAGCAGCGCGGACGCCCGCTCAGAGAAGGCGGGGGCGTGGTTTGGCATGGCCTTGCCCAGGGCCTCGGCGATGGTGCGCACCTGTCCCGCCGCGAGGTCGAGATCGAGCCAGGTGGTGAAGGCCTGCTCACCGTGACTGTGCTCACCCTTCGAGCCGTGGCGGTGCTGCACGCTCTCCTCGATGGGGATGACACGGCCTGCGGCCAGGGCTCCCGTGTTCAGCAGTCGCGAACGAGGGAGGGGGGCGGTGTCGATCCAGCGCGCGTAGCCGGCGCCGTTCAGCAACACCAGGTCAGCGCGCTGATACCGGGCAACGATCTCCGGGGACGGCTGCCAGTAGGCCGGGTCGACATCAGAGGGCGCAAGAAATGACACCTCGACATGTTCACCACCGACACGCTCGGCGAAAAACGCCAGCGGGTAGTTCACCGTGTGCACCGAGAACGGGGCGCCGTCACCAGCTGGCGCGGGGGACGGATCCTCTGCGCAGGCGCTGCTAAATGCGATCGTCCACACGAGGACGAACGTCTTGGCTGCTGTCGAGGCCATCGCGACCAGCGTGCAGATGTGCGGAGCGTCTGGTCTGGTCGACGAGCTCAAAACAGCTTCACCCGAGCGCCCCGGCGGAGCAACTCGCGGGGATAGAAGGTGCCCCGCCAGCGGACGCCGCCACGCAGGGTGCCCACGATGCCCGCGCGCAACATGATGTAGGCCATGAGCCCGGAGCCGAAGGGCACCATCAGCGCGGGCAGCAAGGGGCGGCGAGCCCAGCGTGCAATGGCCGCACCCACGGGCAGGCAGAGCGCCAAGGTGCCGAGGGCCGCAGTGCTCAGCCACCTGGGAACGCCGGGCCAGAACAGAATGGCCAGGGGAGTCCAGTCGAGGATGATCACGGTCAAGGAAACGAGCACCAGGCGCCACAGGGTGCAGCCCGCCAAGGGGTAGGTGTTCTTCTCCAGCCCCACGATCATCTGGCCCAGGGTCTCGTACCAGTGCACCGACAGGGCGTCCCTGCCCCACAGGACACGACAGCGAGCGCCCGATCGCCTCATGAGCATGCCCAGGGCCAGATCGTCGGCGGTGTCTGCGGCCAGCCAGGTCAGGCCTTCGGTTTGTTGCAGGGCAGAGCGACGCACCAGATTGAAGGCGCCGATGCCAATGAACGTGCTGCTCTTGTCGTCGTTCACGGCCCACAGGCGCCTGCCCACGGTGAAGTAGCGACCGAAGCTGACCAGGGCGGCTTGCAGGGCGAAGCCCTCGGCGTCGAGATCAGGGATCACGGTGAGATGGTCGACCGCGTTTGACTCACACCAGGCGATGGCCCGGGCCAGGGTCTGGGGAGCGAAGTGCACGTCCGCGTCGGTGAAGAGCAGCCAGTCGCCGCCTGCTACCTCGCGCGCCCGCTCCATGGCGTGGGGCTTGCCCAGCCAGCCCTCCGGGAGTTCTGCCACGTGCACCGCGCGGATGCGCTCGTCCCGGGCGGCGAGCTGATCGATCACCGCGCCCGTGCCGTCGGTCGAGCGGTCGTTGACGAAGACCAGTTCGAGCGCTGGGTAATCGAGGGCCAGCAGCTTCTCGGCGGCGTCAGGGAGTGTGCGCGCCTCGTTGCATGCAGGCACGATCACCGACACCTTGGGCCAGCTCGCAGGCTCAGGGCTACGCACTTGGCCGAGCTGTGGAATGCTCCGAATGGCCCGCACCGCCATGAAGGCGGACACCAGCCAGATCAGGCAGGGGATGAGCGCTAGTAGCGGGAGCATGGTGGCAGAGCGTACCAGCGCGGGGGGCTGCTGTGCCTGGCCCTGCCCCGGAGACTCAGCCCGGCCTGGCGTTGACTGCGGCAACCAAGGCAGCCACCCGAGCCGCCACCGTGGGCTTGCGCTGAAACTCTCCGGGCGGGTGGGCCGAAGCCATGGAGATTGACGCGCCCCGATAGCTCATGGGGCCATCGTGCACCGCGCCTGCGGTCACGTGCAGCTCCGTGGCGCCCGTGTCCGCCAGTAGCTGAGGGACGTGCTGTTCTCTGATGCCACCGCCGGGCATGACGGTGAGCCTTTGGCCCGCGGCCGCCAGCATTGCCGCCAGGGTCTGGCTGCCCAGGGGTGCCGTGTCCGCACCCCCCGAGCTGAGCACCCGGTCGACGTCGAGTTGTGTGAGCGTCTTGACCGCTGCCACCGGGTCAACCGTCACATCCACCGCGCGATGAACCACGACCGCGAGGGGGCGAGCGCGCTGCGCCAGCCGGGCGAGGGCCTCTGCATCGAGGGTGCCGTCCGGGCTGAGCACGCCGAAGACCACGCCGTGGGCTCCCAGGTCAGCGGCCCGGTCGATGTCCGCTGCCATGACCGCCAGCTCGTCCGTGTCGTAGCAGAAGTCCCCGGCTCGCGGTCGGATCATGACCATGACCGGCAGCGATGTGCTGGCCACAGCCCGTTCGATGCAACCGGCGCTGGGCGTCAGTCCCCCCAGGGAGAGGGCGCTGCAGAGCTCGATGCGGTCTGCGCCACCAGCTTCAGCGGCCGCAGCACCCGCCGGCGTGTCGGTGCAGATCTCGACGACGATGCCAGGGGTGTGGCTCAAGGGATCACCAGGACGTGTCGGGTTCGGGGACCACGGTCAGCCCCTCTTCGCCGGTCATGCGCTCGGCCAGGCGTCCGAAGCGGCGGCCCGCGTCGGCGGTGGCGGAGGCTCGCTGCAGGGCGGCCCACTCGCCCATGGCCACGAGCACCTTGCTGGCTCGGGTGAAGGCGGTGTAGACCAGGTTGCGGCGCAGCATCATGTACTGGCTCTGATACAGGGGCAGCAGCACCGCGGGAAACTCGCTGCCCTGGCTCTTGTGGCAGGTGATGGCGAAGGCCGCTTCGAGCTGATCGATCTGATCGAGGCTGTACTCCACCTCGCGACCTTCGAAGTGGATGCGCACCAGCGACTCGTCTTCGTCGATCTCGAGGATGCGTCCGATGTCGCCGTTGAAGACTTCGAGGTCGTAGTTGTTGCGTACCTGCATGACCTTGTCGCCCTGGCGGTACAGGCGGCCGAAGCGGCGCAGTTCGGGCTTGCCGGGGGCGGGGGGGTTGAGCACTTCGCGCAGGTTCTCGTTGAGGGCGATGGTGCCCACGGGCCCGCGGTGCATGGGCGTGAGCACCTGCACATCATTGAGCGGGTCGAGGCCGAAGCGCTGGGGGATTCGCTCGAGAATGAGCGAGCGCAGGGCCTTCAGGCAGTCTTCGGGGTCGGGGCGTTCGACCCAGAAGGCCTGGCCGTCGCTGGCCTCGTCGAAGCGGGGCATCTCGCCGGCGTTGAGTTCGTGGGCTACGCGAACGATGCCCGAGTTCGCCGCCTGCCGAAACACCGTGGTCAAGCGGGAGACGGGCACCAGGCCGCTGGCAGTGAACGCCGACAGCACCTCGCCCGGGCCCACGGAGGGCAGCTGATCCCGGTCGCCCACAAGGATGAGGCAGGCCGCGTCGGGCAGAGCCGAGAGCACGCTGGCCATGAGCGTGATGTCGACCATGGACATCTCGTCGACGATGAGCACGTCGGCATCGAGGGGAGCGTCTCTCCGTTGAAACGCGCCGCCCCCTGCGGGCCGAATGCCCAGCAAGCGGTGGATGGTGGCGGCCTCGCGACCCGTGGCCTGCTCAAGCCTGCGGGCAGCCCGTCCCGTGGGCGCTGCCAGGGAGACCTTGCGGTTCTGCTTGCGCAGGACGTCGACCAGCAGACGCACGATGGTGGTCTTGCCCACACCGGGTCCGCCGGTGATGACCGAGAGCTTGGTGGTCAGGCTGGTGCGCAGGGCGACGCGCTGATCGTCAGCGAGTTCGAGGTCAGCCTCTCGCTCGGCCCAGGACAAGGCGGCGTCCGTGTCCACGTCGATAGGCGCTGTCTGGTTTTCGATCAGCCGCCGAGCATGGCGGGCCACTTCGACCTCGGCGTCGTGCAGGTCGGGGCGGTAGATCAGTCCATCGTCGATCAGCCGGTTCTCTTCGATGCAGCCCACGAGCACGGCTTCGACCGTGCGCTCGTCGAGCTCGAGAAACGGCGACGCCCGCTCGATGAGCACTTCGGCGGGCAGGCCCACGTGACCTTCCATGGCGGCGCGGCCGAGCAGGTAGTGCAGGCCGGCGGCGATGCGAAACGGTGCGTCGAGTTCGTAGCCCATGGACCGGGCCACGGTGTCCGCGGTCTTGAAGCCGATGCCAAAGACCTCATCGGCCAGGCGGTAGGGGTTGTTGCGCACCCGCTCGACGGTCTCCACGCCGTACTGCTTCCAGACCTTGTGTGCGGCGGCGCCCCCCAGGCCGTGCTCCTGCAAGAAGATCAGGGCAGCGGCGGCCTCTCTCTGATCGAGCAGCTGGTTCATGATCGCCCGGGCGCGGCTGTCGCTGATCCCGGGGACGGTGGCCAGCAGGGCCGGGTTGCGTTCGAGCCGCTGCAGCACGTCGTTGCCCAGCACGTCGACGATCTTCTCGGCGGTCTTGGGCCCGACCCCCTTGATGCGTCCGCCACCGAGAAAGTGGATCAGCCCTCGGCGACCGGAGGGCAGGCGCACCTCGCAGCTCTCTACCGCGAGCTGGCGTCCGTAGGTGGGGTGGGTGGTCCAGCGGCCGGTGATGCGCAGGCTGTCGCCCATCTCGATGCCGGCCATGGTGCCCACCACCGTGGCCAGGTCGGGGATGTCGTCGCCGCCGCCCTCGGTCTCGACCTTGCCCACGGTGTAGCCGTTGTCCTCGTTGCGAAACGTGACCACGGTGAGGGTGCCGTCGATGGTGACGGCGGGCGTCGACTTGTCGGCGCTACGGCGGGCGAATGGCAGGGGGTCAGTCATGGACGGCCCATGGTCGCCCCTGGGCCCTGAGGATGCGAGAGGGGGGCTGGAGGTGCTCTGAGCGGCTGAGGAGGGCCTGCGCTGGTAGAGTAGCTGGCTGCGACGTTGAGATATATTTGTTCATATAATGTATAAAAGAAGAGCTATTTTTAGACCGATAGTGGTGATAATCAGTACTTTGAGCGTCGTGGGGCCCGGCCCCTGACTGCGAGGTTCTGCCCATGTCCTTTTCACGTACAGCCGACCGATGGCTCATGGAGTGGCTCAGCCGTCCACGGCGAAAGCCGCTCATCTTGCGTGGCGCACGGCAGACAGGGAAGACCACCGCGGTCCGTCGGTTGGGCCACTCGGTGCCGTTGTTCCTGGAGCTGAATCTGGAGCGGATTGATGACCTTGAGCTGATCCGCACCTGTCACTCGCCGGCAGAACTCATCGAGCGGCTGCAGCAGAAGCACGGCCTGGCAACGGTGCCAGCGGGAGCTCTCTTGTTTCTCGATGAGGTGCAAGAGCACCCCGAAGCCCTGGCTTGGCTGCGCTTCTTTCACGAGGACCACAAGGACCTCGCCGTGATCGCGAGTGGCTCCCTGTTGGAGGTTCGCCTGCGCAAGGAGACCCAGCCTTTCCCTGTGGGCCGAGTCGAGTTCTTGAGGCTGGAGCCCCTGACCTATCTGGAGTCGTTGCGGGCGACCGGTGACGACCGTCTCGCTGACGATCTCTGCAGCGTCTTCGCAGACCGTGTGCCCATCCCGGAGGGTCTGCACCTGCTGGCTACCCGGCGCTTTCGCGATTTCTTGTTGGTGGGAGGCTTGCCGGAGGCCGTAGACGTCTGGCGCGAGAGCCGAAACCTCGTAGAGGTCCGGCGGGTTCACGACGCCTTGCGCCAGGCCTACGCCGAAGACCTGCTCAAGTACGGCGTGCGCGGCAACACACGCCCGCTTGAGCTGGCGCTCGCTCACGCGCCCGCCCACTTTGGTGCCCGCTTCAAGGTCAGGGGCTTCGTGCCCGGGGAGAAAGACAGACCTCTCAGAGAAGCCCTGAACCTCTTGGAGCAGGCCATGGTCCTGTTTCGAGCCAGGCCCACGTCGAGCAGAACTCCGCCCCTGCTCCCCCGCACCCGGGCAGCGCACAAGCTCCTGCCCTTGGACATCGGCCTGGCCCTGTGTCAGTTGGAGGTGCGGCCAGAACACCTCGCGAAGAGCCCGATCGAGTCGCTGATGAACGGTCGCTTGGCCGAGGCCTTCGTGGGCATTCAGCTGCTCGCCGCACATCCCGAACGACCTCGGTCGCTCTCGTTCTGGACGCGTGAAGGGAGCGCGAAGTCGAATGCGGAGGTCGACTTCCTGGTGCCCACCGCCGCTGGCATCCTGCCCGTGGAGGTCAAGTCTGGCGCGGCCGGCTCGCTCAAGTCGCTGCACAGGTTTCTGGACGGATCCGAGAACCCTCGCGGCGTGCGCTTGTCGTCGTCTGCTGGCGGGCTCGAAGACCTGCAGGTAGACCTGGGGGGACGGCGCATCCTCGAGTACGAGTTGCGCTCGCTGCCGCTCTACCTCGCCGAGCTGCTGTGCTGATGCTGTGGCCGGGGGAACGAGCCTCGCTCTTCCCCTGCGTTCTTCAGCTGGGGTTATGCTGCTCCTCCTGCCCATGAGAGCGGTGGCTGCGATGAGTCTTCGCTGATACCTGCTTTCGCGA
>CAZIAK010000017.1:9409-72496 GCA_964537035.1 uncultured Phycisphaerales bacterium
GTCTCAGAGCGCCCGGACCGTGCTGGTCGACATGGACGCCACCGTGCTCCACGGCGGCGGCGACGGCGACTTCACCGCCATTCTCAGCGCCGATGATGTGGCCGCGTTGCAGACCCTGGGCTACGCACCGCGCCTGCTCCCCGCCGACGAGCAAGAGACGGGCCAGAGCGCCGAGGCCGGAGGTTGGAGCAGCTACGGCACCATGCGCGCGGCGTTCGTTGCGTATGCCGCCAACTACTCGTCCATCGCATCCTTTGAGGTGCTGGGCTCGTCGATCCAAGGGCGCGAGGTCTTCGCCCTGCGCATCAGCGGCAACGTACAAGTCGAAGAAGACGAACCCGAGATCGCCTTCTTCGCCAGTCATCACGGGGACGAGTTCGCCAGCGGAGAGATCGCCTACGACTGGGCGCTTGAGTTGCTGGACGACTACGGCACCGACCCCATGGCCACGGGCTTCGTGGACGACAACGAGATCTGGGTCATCCCCCTGCTCAACCCGGACGGGCGTGAGCTGGGCACCCGGGCGAACGCAGCGGGCGTCGACCTCAACCGTGACGGCGGCTTCAACTGGGATGGCCAGGGTGGCAGCAGCTCGCCCTGGAGCCAGATTGAGAGCAAGGCACTGCAAGGGTTCTTGGAGCAGAGCAATCTCTCTTTGGCGGTGACCATGCACTGCTCGGGCAACGTGTTCCTGTATCCCTGGGGCTTCTTGCCCAGCGGTGCGCCGGACAAGGCTGTGATCCAGCAGGTGGGGGCGCTCTACGCGAACGGCGCCAGCTACCAGCTGAAGAACTCCTGGGCCGACTACGAGACCCACGGCGAGCTGCTCGACAGCGTCTACGGCCTGCTCGGCGCGCTCTGCTTCACCGCCGAGATCAGCAACAGCCTCTCGCTCTATGCCAACAGCTACTCCCGCAACAAGGCGGGCATGGACGCCTTCTGCGCCGTGGCTGGCGACGGCCTGCACGGCATGATCACCGACGCGGTCACGGGGCAACCCCTGCGGGCGGCCATGACCATCGCCAACAACCCGGTGCGTTCGTTCAGCGATGGCGCGGTGGGTGACCTGCACCGGCTCGTGCGTCCGGGGACCTACACCGTCACCATCAGCGCCAACGGTTACCAGTCGCAGACGGTCAGCGGCCTGGCGGTCACTGCGGGGAACACCACCGACTTCGCCGTGGCCCTGCAGCCGGGTGGGGGCTCACACGGCTTCGCCATCACCTCGGTCGATCAGCGAGATCCCAACAACGCCCACAACAACGTGACCGCGCCTGGCGACGCGTTGGGAGCGCCCGACGGCAAGGCAGCCTCACTGGGCAGGGCCGGGTTCCTCGTGCTCGACATGGGCTCGGCGTCAGCTCTCGTCGACGGCCCGGGGGACGACTTCGTGATCACCGAAGCTCTGGTGCCCGGCGACGAGGTGCTGGAGAACTACACCGTGTTCGTGGGCGATGCCTACACCCAGAACACGCTCGTCGGCGCGGGCTTCGGCACCACGGCCTTCGATCTGGCCGACGCTGGCGTGGGCTCGGCTCGCTACGTCAAGGTCGTTGCCGCTTCAGAGCAACCGGCCAACGCTCCCCTGGCTGGCCTCGAGCTCGACAGTCTCTCCGTGTTGGGCGGCGGCTTCGTCACCCTGGGCCCGGGGACTGCTGGCGCGTCCGGTACGCCTCTGCTCGCGGGCGACGGTGACCTCAACCCTGGTGGGGCGGGCTTCACCCTGTCGATGAGCTCCGTGGCGCCGAACGCGGCGGGCCTCTTGTTCGTCGGCCTGACCGAGTCCGTGCCCGCCCTGAACGTGGTGGGCGTGGCCTTTCATCTGGGCGTGCCCTGGGTGCTCGAGCTGCCCCTGGTCGTGGACGGCAGCGGCACACTGTCCGTCGGCGGCACCATCGACATGAGCCTGGCCGGGTTGGACATCGCCACCCAGGCGCTCTTCGCCGACGCCACTGGCCCCACCGGCGTGGCTACAGGTACCAACGGGCTGCGGCTGGAGATCCCGTAGCTCCAAGCAGGCCGAGCGCCGGCGTCATCGAGCCATGATCGACGTGTGGTCGCCTTGGCCCGATTTGGTGGCGTGGAGCAGCCGAGCTTGGCCTGCAACTCAGGCTTCGTCGGGCTGCTCCAGGACCAGCCCGGCGAAGGCACTGTCAATGGCTGACCATTCGTCGGCGGCCAGCTCAAGTTCACCCGCCGCGGCGTTCTCCTGCGCCTGCTCGGGGCGCCGGGCGCCGGCCAGGGCCACGGTGACGCCGGGTTGCTGCACGGTCCAGGCCAGCACGGTCTGGGCCAGGGTCGCGTCGTGAGCGGCGGCTATCGAGGCCACCACGTCGTCGAGGATGGCGTTGACCCGGGCGCGGTTCTCGCTGCTGAAGCTGGCCCGTCGACTGCGTCCTTCGTCGTCGCCGAACGTGCGCTCGTCCCGGACCTTTCCCGTGAGCAGACCTTGCTCCAGAGGTGAGTAAACGATCAGGCCCACGTCGTTCGTGCGGGCCCAGGGCAGCACGTCGTCTTCGATGCCTCGCTGCACGAGACTGTAGATCGGTTGGTCGCTGGCCAGGGGCACATCGCCCAGCGCGGCTTGGGCCTGGGTCAGCTGGTCGGCGTCGTAGTTGCTCACGCCGATCTCGCGCAGCTTGCCCTCGCTGCGCAGCTCGGCCAGGGCGCCCATGGTCTCGGCGATGGGCGTGGTGGGGTCGGGCCAGTGCACCTGCACGAGGTCGAGACGCTCCACGCCCAGGCGCTGCAGGCTGCGCTCGACTTCGATGCGCACCGAGTCAGGGCGGCTGTTGCGGTGCACGTGCAGGGGCTTGCCGTCCGGGAGCTTGCCGGTGACGAAGCGTTCGCCGTCGCTGCAGTCCCAGCGCAGGCCCACCTTGGTCAGCACCGTGACCTCGTCGCGGCGGTCGGCGATGGCCTGGCCCACGATGGTCTCGCTGCGCCCGAGCCCGTAGATGGGGGCGGTGTCGATGGCGTCGATGCCTGCATCGAGGGCTGCGCGAATGGCCGCGATGGAGGCCTGGTCGTCTTGCTCGCCCCAGTAGCCGCCGCCCAGGGCCCAGGCGCCGAAGGTGATCACGGGGAGCGAGAGGTCGGTCCTGCCGAGTGTGCGATGTCTCATGGTGCGGAGTGTAGTCGAGAAGGGGGCTGGGTCCGCACTTGAGAACGGGGCCCAGGTGGTCCTCAAGACCGGACCTGGGGCGACAACGGCCAGCCCGGGCCAAGTTTTGCGAGGGCCGCGCACCGCGTCCATGAGAAGATCCCACCGCGATCCGGCGTCTGGTTTTGTGATCGGCCCTGTGGATCGACGGTCAACGAGAGTCTTGATGAACAAGCGCGATGGCGCGGTGCGCGGCGATGTCCTCACCTTTGTGGACGATCCCTTTCAGGCAGAGATGTCTGCGTGTGTGCGCTTCACTCCCGATGCCATCATCGTCATGCGCGATGGGGTGATCACACACGTGGGGCCGGCGGCCGACGTCATCGATCAAGTGCCCGAGGGCGTTGAGGTGACGCGCTACACCGACGCCGTGATCATGGCCGGCTTCATCGACTGCCACGTGCACTATCCCCAGACCCAGATCATCGGGGCCTTCGGGGAGCAGCTCATGGACTGGCTGCACAAGTACACCTTCGTGGCCGAGCAGGGCTTCGCTGACCCGCAGCATTGCCGCGAGGTGGCACAGGTCTTTCTGCGCGAGAGTCTGCGGGCGGGCACCACCACGTCATCGGTCTTCTGCACGGTGCATCCCCAGTCAGTGGACGCGTTCTTCGAGGCCTCCAACGCCCTCGGCATGCGCAACATCGCGGGCAAGGTGCTCATGGATCGCAATGCCCCCGAGGCCCTGACCGACACGCCACAGCGGGGCTACGACGAGAGCAAGGCGCTGATCGCGAGGTGGCACGGCAAGGGTCGGCAGCTGTACGCCGTCACGCCGCGCTTCGCGCCCACCAGCAGCCCGGAGCAGATGGAGCTGGCTGGCGCGCTCTGGAAGGAACACCCGGGGACGTTTCTGCAGTCCCACGTCTCGGAGAACCCGTCCGAGGTGGCCTGGGCTCAAGAGCTGCACCCGGAGCGGGCGGGCTACCTCGACGTCTATGAGCATCATGGGCAGCTGGGTCCCCGGGCGGTGTTCGGCCACGGCATCCATCTCACCGAGCAGGAGCTGCAGCGCTGCCACGAGACCGGTACAGCGCTGGCGCACTGCCCCACGTCGAATCTCTTCCTGGGCAGCGGGCTCTTCGATCTTGCCCGAGCCAACAAGAGCGAGCGACCCGTGCGCGTGGGCCTGGGCACGGACCTGGGCGCGGGCACGAGCTTCTCCATGCTGCAGACCATGAACGAGGGCTACAAGGTCGCCCAGCTGAACGGCAGCGCGTTGAGCGCGTCCCACGCTTTCTATCTGGCGACGCGTGGCACGGCCAAGGCGCTCTATCTTGAGGACCGCATCGGCACCGTGGCCGTGGGCATGGAGGCGGACCTGGTGGTGCTCGACTTCCACTCCACGCCGCTTCTCGAGTACCGCATGGGCTTCTGCGAGAGCCTGGAGGAGCGCCTGTTCGTGCTCATGACCATGGGCGACGACCGGGCCACCCGGGCGACCTACGTGAACGGCGCGCTGGTCTACGATCGGGGGAGTGCGGGGGCGATCGCAGGGGCAGGGCGCTAGAATGGGGTGCTCCAGGCGTTCAGCCGCTACGGCTGCCGCAGCCGGAGATGCAGCCGGAACAGCAACCGCGGCCGTCGAAGGCTGAGGAGATCGAGCGCATGTCCGCAGACCTACCTCTCGGAAAGCCCACCCAGTACCCGACCGATTACGACCCGTCGCTGCTGGTGGCCATTCCCCGTGCGCAGGGGCGCGACGCGCTGGGGCTTGCGGGCGAGCTGCCCTTCGACGGCGTGGACATCTGGAACGCCTACGAGCTCTCCTGGCTGGAGCCGTCGGGCAAGCCGGTGGTGGCCACCGCCGAGCTGCGCGTGCCGGCCCGGTCGCCGAACCTGGTGGAGTCCAAGTCGCTCAAGCTCTACCTGAACTCGTTGAACGCAGCGAGGTGCGCGTCTGCCGCTGAGGTCGAGCAGAGGATTCGCCGCGATGTGCAGGATGTGGTGGGTTGCGAGGTCGAGCTGACCTTGCAGTTGACCGCCGACGACTGTCCGCCAGGCCGTGGTGCGCCCCGTGGCACATGCATTGACAGCACTGCGGTGACCATCGACCACTACAAGGTGACGCCCGAGCTGTTGGCTGGCAGCGCCGACGCGTCCGACCCGGTGGAGCAGACGCTCTACTCCGAGCTGCTCAAGAGCAACTGCCCGGTGACGGCGCAGCCTGACTGGGCCACGTTGATCGTGAGCTACGAAGGTGGCCGCATCGATCACGGCGCCCTGCTGCGCTACGTCGTCTCGTACCGCGATCATGACGAGTTTCACGAGCAGTGCGTCGAGCGAGTGTTCTTGGATGTTCTGCGGCACTGCGAGCCCACTGCGCTGACCGTCGAGGCGCGCTACACACGCCGGGGCGGTCTCGACATCAACCCACTGCGCAGCAACTGCGGGGCTCGGGCGCAGAACGTCCGGCTGTGGAGGCAGTGAGCGGGCTGTAGGTGGCGCCCATCGGCTCAAGGCCAGTCTTGTGTGAGTGGACCCGGATGGCCGCGGTGGGTGACCGGCTGTCGATGTCCCTCTGGTGCTACTGCGCCAGGCCCCAGGGCCCCGCCCGGTCGAAGCCATCGCGGATGCGCACGGCCATCCCTGAGAAGAGCTGAGCGTAGTCGTCGCTGCTGCCGCCACGGCTGGCCAGAGCCATCAGCTGTCGCCCCAGGCGTTGCGTGGTCACGGCGGCCAGCAGCTCACCGGTGACCGTGTCAGAGAACTCGATCTCCAGGGCCAGGGATGGCAGGAGACCACTGGCTGTCGCACCAACGTGCGCGCCCCTCTTGGCCAACTGCACGACGTTGATCCTGTCCGTGAGCCGAGCGGTCATGCGCACCGTGCCCGGGTCTCGCTGACGGCTGAGCGGGTACGACGGCGCCACCAGGACTTCCATGGCCAGAGCGAAGCCAGTGGCAGCCCGGCCCATGGCCTCCCGGGTGAACGTCTGCCGGACCACAGGGCTCGTGGGCACCAACGTCAGCGGGTCGAGCCACAGGCTGTGTATCCTGCGCTCCTGTACCGCCCGGGTGACCCAGACGATCTCCTGTGAGGTGAGGCTGTAGTAGCCCTCGTGATCTGGGCTGGACTGAGTCTCGCTGGTGACGCAGGCCGGAACCACCAACGCAAGCCAAAGGGTGCAGCAGAGCGCGGTGGCAAAGCGGGGGAGAGTCATGGCGGGGATCATGGCAAATCGACACCGAGCGCTCTCGACGCCACGCCTCACCCCAAACGCTTCGCGAACACCTCTTCGTTGAAGCCCACGATCACCGTCTTGCCCTTCACGATGGTCGGCGCGCGCAGGTTGCCCGTGGGGCCCAGCATGGCTTCAACGATCTCTTTGCTGGCCTTGCCCGCTGGCTTGAACTCGCTGACCTTCTTGCCCTTGGCGACGATGACCAGTGACGCTGCCTTGGCAATGGCGGCGGCGTCGCTCTTGCCCAGCTTGCGGCTGGCCGGGATGGTCTCTTTGGCCTCGATGTCGTGGTCGTCCATGAACTTGGACGCTCGGGTGCAGGACGTTCAGCCCTTGCGGTGGTAGTGCCAGTCGATGGGACGACCCATGGGTTCTGCTCCGTTGTGTGGGACCGCCGTTCTACACCATGTCCCCCCGCGATGCACAGCCTGCCCTCGTGGCAGGCCGAGCGGGGCCCGTGGTAGGCTGGCCGCCGTGTACGGAGCCCTGCGTCCGTGCGGGTGGCACGCCTTGGTTGTGAGCGACGAACCAGATGATCATGCGACCTCTCCTTGGTACGGGACGCTCTGCGCTGGCGCTGATCGCATGTGCCTTCCTGACCGGCGGGCTGCTCAACGGCTGCGCTGCCAGCTACGAGTTTCTCGACGAGCCCGGCCAGTACCGGGGCGCGCGAGTGGGCGGCGAACAGAGCGGCGAGTGGACCTACTTCTACGGCGACGGTTCACCCCGCACCCAGGGCAGTTACGTCGAGGACGAGCAGAGCGGCGACTGGACCTACTGGTATCCCAGCACCACCCCTGGCTCGAGCCAGGGCACCGGCCAGAAACAGTTCGAGATCGGCTTCGAGGGCGGCCATCTGCAAGGCAACTATCAGCGCTGGTATCGGGGCGGTGGTCCCCAGGCGTCGGGCTTCTTCGAGGACGACGCCGAGGTCGGCCCCTGGACCTTCTTCGCCCCCGGACGTCGGCCCGTGCAGATGGGCGACTTCGTCAACGGCGAGATGCACCTGCGCTGGACCTACCGCTACGGCAGCGGCAAACCCCTCGCCGAAGGCTACCGACTGCGGGACGACAAGGTCGGCCCCTGGCAGTTCTGGGATGAGAACGGCCAGGAGTACAGAGAGCTGTTCCCCCTGCCGCCAGCTTGGCAGTTGGTGCGCGAGCTGTGGCCCGGCGGTGCTGTTCGGCGCGAAGGCTACCTGTTGCACGGCGCTCCCCAGGGGCTCTGGGTCAGCTGGCATCGCAGCGGTAGCCGGCGGTTCGCAGGCACGTTCGACGGTGGCCAGGCCAGCGGGCTCTGGGTCGCCTGGGATCCTGACGGCGCGCTGGTGGCCGCCGGGCAGATGGACCACTCGACCATGTCCGGCGATTGGACGGTCATGGTGCGCGGCGCTCCAGAAACCTGGGCCGCCAACGTCTTCGACCCGCCTCGCTCGCCTCGGGGGCAGTGGTCTGAAGACCGCCTGGCGTCCCAAGGTCCACACCAGGCGGTGTCGGTCTGGCTGGGCGAGATGCTGAGTCCGGGCAAGCCCTTCGTCTGGCCTGCGAACTATGATCGTCCACCCCCGGAGGCCCTGGCCGCTGCGGTGGGGCGTCCCCAGGTGACCGTGCCGCCCCAGCCCTGGCGCGTGCGGGAGACCCGCGCGGTGTCGGCCATGGTCAGCATGTACACGGGTGGGCAGCGGGGCGTGTTGGCGGCGGGTGAGTTCGACCCCTACGGCGACGTGGTGGCGGCCGAGTCGAGGGGGCGCACGTCGGTCTCCTCGCCGTTGGTGGGCAAGCGCCTGCCCTTCGCCAAGATCAACACCATCGACGGGCAGGTTGATCTGTCGAGCTACGCCGGACGCAAGGTGGCCGTGGTCATCATGCGCGGCTTCGATGGCGAGGTGTGTGTGTACTGCGCGGCCCAGACCCGGGCCTTGACGAATGCTCAGGCGAGGTTCGAGGCGGCGGGCGCCGAAGTGCTGGTGGTCTACCCTGGCGACGGCGACGACCTGGAGACCTTCCTCGGCGCGGTGGCGAGCCTGGCCGACGACGGCGACGAACCCAGCTTCACCATGGCCTTTGATCCGTCCTTCGAACTGGTGCGAGCCCTCGACATCCGGGGCACTCAAGCCATGCCCACGACCCTGCTGCTCGACGAACAGGGCGTGGTGCGCTGGGCCTACGTAGGCAAGGACAAGGTCGACCGCCCGGACGTGGAGCGGATGATCAAGGAACTTGAGCAGATGCCCACCACGTGAACGCAAAGGTCCCGGGGGATGACACGACGCTGAGGGCGCTCGACGAGAGCTTTCCCGCCATCCCCGAGGTGAAGATCGTGGCTGAGATCGGCCGCGGGGGCATGGGCACGGTCTACCGCGGGCAGCAGCAGTTCGTGCAGCGCGACGTGGCAGTCAAGGTGCTCAAGAGCGAGCTGGGCAGCGACTACACCCGGCGTTTTCACCGGGAGGCTCGGCTGCTGGCGCGCATGAGCCACCCGGCCATCGTGGCTTGCCTCTCGGCGGGCCACACGGACGACGGCCTCAGCTACATCGTCATGGAGCTGATCGACGGGCCCGACCTCTATCACTGGCTGCAAGATCACGGCCAACTCGAGACCCGAGAGGCGTTGCAGCTCACGCTCTCCCTGGCCAGGGCGCTCGCCTACGCCTACGAGCAGGGCATCATTCATCGGGACATCAAGACCGCCAACGTGCTGCTGGCGCCGCGGCCTGGGGCCGCCGAGCACGACCTGTTTCCCTTCGACGCCAAGCTGGCCGACCTGGGGCTGGCGCGCCCGCAAGACCTGGACGGGCAGTCGTCCATGGCGGTCACGGCGGCGGGTGTGTCCATGGGCACGCCGTCATGCATGGCTCCTGAGCAGTTCGACGCCCCTGACAAGATCGACTTTCGCGCGGACATCTATGGCCTGGGCTGCGTGCTGTTTCATTGTCTCACCGGACGAGCTGCGTTTCCCAAGCAGGGTCTGTCCCAGGTGCTGACCACCAAGATGAACCCCATCGCGCCGAACCCTCGGGCGGTGTTGCCCGAGCTGCCCCACCCTGTGGCACATCTGGTGTCGAAGATGCTGGCCACCCATCGCGACGAGCGGCACCGGGACTACGGCGAACTCATGAGCGAGATCGAAGGGTTGTTGCGAGCGCCCGCAGCCCCTGCTGCCGTGTTCCCTTGGACGCGAGTGCTGGTCGGCGTGGCCGTGGTCGCCGCCGCGCTCTTCGGCGCGTGGCAGCTGCAAGGCGAGGGCGACGTCTCGGACGGCCCGAGCGGCTCGGGCCAGACCGCAGGCCGCTCTGGCGACCATGCCGCGTCGCCCACCAACGCTCCTCTCGACGACGAGGGCTCGGACCTCTCTGCACTGGCTCTGCGCTGGCCCTTGGAACAACGTGGCCAGCAGCCAGCCACGACCCTGGGCTACCCGGCAGGTTCCGCGGTCTCCCTGGCCGTGTTCTCACCTGAGTCGTTGGATGGCCCGCCGACTCACGTCGCCTGGACCCTGTTTCAAGCCCCCGACTCTGCTCGGCCCGCTCTGGAAGGACAACTCGCAGACTTGGGCAGCGCTTCGATGGGTGACCTGCTCCTGCCCAGAGTGGCTGGCCTTGAGAGCTACCCCCTCGTGATCAACGTGCAGCCTCGGCAGGGCGACGGCCCCCAGGGCTTCGAGACGTTTACCCTCAACGTCGACTCCACCCGTGACGTGCGTTCGATCACCCAGCCCAGCGTGCTCATGAACGGCCAAGAGCTGCTGGGTTGGGAACCCCGGGCGGGATCGTCAGCCAGCTTCAGAGAAGCCGAGGACTACCCGGGCGTGCAGGGCAACTCCGCTGGCATTGGCGACGAAGCCACGGCTGCGACGTTCGCCCTGCCTCAGGGCGACTGGCAGGTGACCGGGGCGTTCCGGGCCTTCTGCTCGGGCAAGACCTGGTTTACCGAGGTGGGCCTGTGGCTCGACTGCGCACCGGGCAAGACGCGCATGTTGGTCATCAAGGCGCTCAGTCCGGACCCCGGTCAGCCCGTGGCCTACGAGCTGAGCACCGTGGAGTTCAAGCCCGACGAGACCCTCTTGCTGGGCGAAGAGCCCCACACGGGGACCAAGAGCCATGGCCTGTTTCACCGGCCCTGGCAGCGAGACGACGGCAAGAGCAGCTCACGAGAAGTGGAGTTCACTCTGCGCAAGCAGGGCACCGAACTCTCGATCACGGCGACAGGGCAAGAGAGCGGTCGCCTGGTGACGGTTCTCGAAGCAGAGCCCAGCACCTTGGGCATCTTCGTCGCCGGCGGCGTGGGCGACTTTCGCGACTTCCGCATCGCGCCCCTCGACTAGGTCGAGGGCGCGGCCTTGCCACGACACGGACCACGCATCGATTGATCTGCGGAGGGCGTGGCCTGGGCCTGCCCCGTCAGCCCCGCGGGGGCAAGGTGGGGCGCACTCGGGCGCTCTCGCCGAGGATGTCCGCCAGGCGGCCTGCTCGCCATGTGTTCAGGATCAGGGTGTCGTCGAAGATGAAGACCACCCCGTTCATCCCGGCGTTAGAGCGGTCGTAGTCAAAGTCGGCGCTGTTGCCCTTGGTGACCTGATAGCTGACCTTGACGGCGTAGGCATTGGACTCGTACCAGCCGTAGGCCACGGCCACCGCCGTGTTGTCGTTCTCCCACACGGACAGGGGGGCGCCGAAGAGATCGAGTACGTCCTGCAGACTGCTGGCGTGGATCTCGACCTGGCTGAGTGCCGCCAGGGAGAGGGGCTCGTTTGCAGACTCACGGACCCAGTTGCCGCTCACGCAGCCGCAGCAGGTGAGCGCGAGCAAGGTGGCGGCCAGGCGGGTCGCCGGGGTCAAGAGTCTGACGGGGTGCCTGCCATCCATGGCATCTGGTACTCGGCGCGGTCAGCGGCAAGGGTGGCGCCCACGTGGGTCAGCACGCCGGCTTCGTCGAAGAAGACCCACATGCGATCCGTGCGGTTGTCCTCGTTGGACGCGGTGAAGATCAGCAAGAAGATGCCCGCCGACTTGCTCACCTTGTACTCGTACATGTAGGCCGAGCGGTAGCCGAGCTGGACGATCTCGGTGGGGGCGCCGAAGCGACTGGCTACTTGGCTCTGAGTGGTGAGCCCGGGCTGCAGCGCTTCGATGTCTTCAGTGGCCAGAGGCTCATTGAAGGTCTTGTGCGAGAGCAGACAGCCGGGAAGGCAAAGAACGATGAAGAGTGTAAGGAGGCGCATGGCAGCCATCGGCGGTCTTGGAAACGTCCTGCGTAGAGTTTTCTTCGGCAGAAGGGGGCCCTCTGCTTGTGGGCTGATTCTCAGGCGTGCGCGCTCATCGCGGATGGCCGCTTGTGCCAGCAGAGGGGCTACACTGCTAGAGCTGTGCGAATCTCCCTCTCTGACCTGCCGCCTATCGTCGATCAGCCGATCGACCCTTCCTGGCCCCTCAACGTGGCCGCGCAGGTGTTGGTGTTGCGGCAGCTCCGGGCCCTCAGCGAGTTTCGCGAAGTGGCCCTGTTGGGGGAGAGTGATGCGGGGGTGCACAAGCTTCGGGTAGCCTGCCGGCGACTGGGAGTGGTGCTGGTCGCCATGGCCGAGCTGTGGCCCGAAGAACAGCTCAAGCCCCTGCGCAAGGCCGTGGCGAAGCTGGCCAGATCTGTGGCCGGAGCCCGCGACCTTGACGTGATCATCACCGGTCTCTGTGGCCGCATCGCTGAAGTCCACGACGAAGAGGAGCGCGCCTTGCGCTGGCTCTGGAACCGCTCGGTGAGCGCCCGCAACCAGGAGCAGCGAGCTGTGGTCGCGGCGCTTGGCGGCTTCGTGGCCCATGGCTGGCTCGATCGTCTGGTGGAGTTCTTCTCTAGCACCCCCGTCGCACTCGACAACTGGGCCGGGCCGGGAGAAACGCTGGCAGTCGATTGTCAGACGGTCGCCGAGGCCATGCCCCGACTGGTCGATGCAGAGGTCGAGAGGGTCTGGCAGCTCTCGTCCAGCCTGGCCGACACAGAGGCCTCGGACGCCCAGCACGACTTTCGATTGGCCTGCAAGCGTCTGCGCTACCTCCTCGATGGTCTTGGCACGTGCCTGAACGTGAAGCCGCGCAAGCTGGTCAAGCCCTTGCGGCGATGCCAGCGGCTCCTGGGGGAGCTCCACGACGGCGAGAGTCAGTCCCTGGGTCTGGTCCAGTTGCTCAGCGGGCACGGCAATCGCTTGCGGCGCATCATGCGCGAGGCCAAGAAGACCGACGCCACCACCGACGCCTTGGCCGAGATCGCACACCAGGCGGCGCGAGCTTGCCATGACCTCCCCGCTGAGGGCCTGGCCCTCTACCTGGCTGAACTGGCGGCCCGCCGCGATGTGTTGCGAGATGAGCTGACCGAGCTGTGGCAGCGCCTCGACGAGAGCGGCTACCGGGAGCGGCTGTTGGCGGCGGCTCAGCCGTCGGTGGGCGAGAGTCGCTCCAGCTGAGCGATGGTGCAGTCGGGCCCTTCGGCCAGCATGAGGAGCTGTCCAGGAGAACTGCCCCCGTCTCTTCGCTCACCGAGCAGGGCTCCGTCGATGTGCACGGCGACCCGGCCGCCCGCCAGGCTGACTGAGAGTGTGGCCCAGCCGTCCGTGGCCGGCGGTCGCACCAGCAGGCCCCCATGGGGGAGGTCGTGCAGGCCCGGGCCTGAGGGCCGTGGGCCTGGAACGGCCGGAGCCTTGCCGCCGGTGAGCTCGTCGGGGGCGGCCAAGATCAGAGCCAGCTGGCCCGCCGATCGAAACCTGAGACGCAGCGCCGTGTTGGCCACGGTGGTCGGGCTCAGCAGCACCGCTGGAGCCCGGGGCGAGGCGCTCTCATGAGCTTGAAGGCCGTCTGCCGTGAGGCTCCAGCCCGGGCGCCCGGAGAGCCACTCGTCCAGGGATCGTGCGTCGAGCCAGGTCAGCCAGCGGTGGCTTCCCAGGTCGTGCAGGCGCAGGTGTCGCCAGCGCATGGTGCTGTTGTGGCCGTTGTGAATCTGCAGGGCGAGCTTGCCGGTGAGGTCGAGGGTGTCCAGCACGTCGGCTGTGGGCAGGCCGTTCACCCAGGCCTTGATCGACGGGCCCACGCACTCGATGCGGTAGTGGTTCCACTCGCCGTTGTGAAAGGCGGAGCGGGCCACGTCGTCGTCGGCCAGATTGTCGATCCAGCCCCGGCGAGCCTCGTCGTAGAGCCCCCCGGACCAGGAACGATCTGAGGGGTCGATCTCGATCTGGTAGCCGAAGAGGCGGCCCCCATCAGCGACCTGGCTGCGCACCTGGATACCCGAGTTGCCCTGGTCTTCGTTGCGCAGCTCCACCTCCAGCAGAAAGTCGCCGAAGCTCTGCTCGCTCACCAGAAAACTCTGGCCTCCGCCGCCCACCTCGCCGAGGACCTCGTCCGGACCCGGCGTCCAGAGGGCGTCGCCCAGCTGGCCCCAACCCCGCAGACCTTCGCTGGCCAAGGGCTTCAACAGGCGACCGGGGAGGTCGGCCAGGTCGCGGAGGCGCAGGTTGGCCACGGCGCCGCTCCCGGTGATTTGATGCAGGACCAAGGGGGCAGCCTGGGGGAGCGCCGCCACCCTGCACACGGGCAGCCCGTCGACGGTGATCAACAGGCCGCTGTCGTCTGCGCGAACGTGAACCCTCTGCCAGCGGTTGGAGGTGAGGGCCACATCGCCCAGGCACGACAGCACCTCGATGGCGCGCAAGCCAGGGGCCAAGGGAGGTCCCACGGGCAGGCCGCCGTGCTCCAGCTGGACAGCGCCGTCAGCGCTCAGCAAGACGTCGAAGTCGACTTCGATACGTCGGGTGTGGACAGCCAGTCCCAGCTGCCCATCAGCCAGGCTCGAGAGTTCGGTCACTGCGGCCCCCTCGCCGACGGCTGGGGGCGAGCGGTTCTCCCAGCCCGCCAGGGTCTCGAACGCGGTGACGCCGCGTGGGCTGGGTGTGGCGGCGGTGTCTTGCTGAACAGCAGCGAGAGGCGCGGCGCAGCACAGGGTCGCCACGGCGAGAGCACACCACCGGGCGTGCGAACCTGGCGTTCGCAGGGCGGGCGAGCGTTGCAGCAAGGTGCGAAGCATCGAGATCCCCAAGGGGCAGGTTGGGAGCGCAAGGACGTGCTGGGTTGCCCGAGCACCGTACTGCAAGCGCCTACGGACTGGCAGTGCGAGCTGGCTGCGGCCGTGCCGGCACTTCACGCACTGGCTGCAGGGCCAGCGCAGTTGAGCTGCTACCCTACCCGTCGTTTTCCCCGTGAGCGTGCCCATGGTCTTCACCCGTTCTCGCAGCTGTCGTTGCCCCCGGGTGACCCGCTCGTGAACGGGGGCTCGTCGGGCCTGCGGGCGATCGTTCGCCATGGCCTGATGCTGCTGATCTGTTCCGCCGGTGTGTGGGCCCAGGCTGGTGATGGGGGCGACGATCCCGGGTCGGTGCAGCATGATCTGCCCAGCGATCTCGTCGTACCGACAGCGCCCGTGCTCTCGCCCGAAGAGGCCATGGCAGCCTTCTCGTTGGCCGACGATCTCGCGGTCGAGTTGGTGGCCGCAGAGCCGCTCATCCATGACCCGGTGGCGGCCTGTTTCGATGGGGAGGGTCGACTGTGGGTCTGCGAGATGCGGGGCTTCATGCCGGACGCAGACGGTCTGGGCGAAGACGCACCCGTGGGTTCGGTGGTCGTGCTTCACGACGACGATGGCGACGGCACCATGGATCGGCGGGTGGTCTTCCTGGACGAGTTGGTCCTGCCCCGCGGCGTGCTGCCCGTTCGCGGCGGAGCGTTGGTGATCGCCCCTCCCGAGGTGCTCTTCTGCCGCGACACCGACGGTGACGGCCGGGCGGACGAGCGTACCGTCGTGGAGTCTGGTGTGTCCGGGCTGGTCAGTCCTGAGCATGCGCTCAACGGTCTGCTGGCCACCCTCGACAATCGCATCGCCGTGGCCAATCACCCGCGCAGCTATCGCTGGAGCGAGGGCGCCTGGGTGACAGAGGCCAACACACCCGCCGGGCAGTGGGGCCAGACCATGGACGACTGGGGACGGCTCTACTTCAACACCAACTCTGATGTGCTGCGGGCCCACGCCGTGGCGCCACGGTACGGCGTGCGCAATCGGAACCACGGCACCATCGCCGGGCTGAACAAACGGGTGGTCGAGGACCAGGGGGTGTGGCCCGTGCGCATCACGCCTGGTGTGAATCGAGGCTACCGCCCGGGGGTGCTGAAAGACTGGAAGCTGTCCCGGGTGACCGCGGCCTGCGCGCCCCTGGTCCATCGGGGCGACGGCTTGCCAGACGGCTATGGAGGCGCTGCCTTCGTCTGCGAGCCCGCCGCCAATCTGGTGCAGCACTACGCGCTGTGGGATGACGAGCAAGGCTCTCCGAGAGGTGCGCCCGCCAGTCCGGGGCAGGCTGTGCTGGCCTCCACCGATGAACGTTTTCGCCCGGTGGATCTGCTCGACGGACCGGACGGCGCGGTGTACGTGGTGGACATGTATCGGGGCATCCTGCAGCACAAGATCTTCATGACCACGTTTCTTCGTCGGCAGGTCGACCGGCGGGGCCTGGCCGAGCCCTTGGGCCTGGGACGCATCTGGCGGCTGGTGCGCAAGGGCGAGCGTCCCACCGCTGCCGACCCTCTCTCGCAGCTCACGCCGCTGCAGGCCGTGGCGCGCCTTGAGCACAGCAACGGCTTCCTGCGGGACCAGGCTCAGCAGTGGTTGGTGGAGCGGGGCGCTGACGATGGTGCGATCGACGAGGCCTTGTCCCACATGGCCACCACCAGCTCCTTCGGTCACGCCCGGGCCCACGCCCTGTGGACGCTGACCGGCCGGGGGACTCTCGACCCGGAGACCTTGGCCGCGGCCCTCACATCGCCCCAGCCAGAGGCTCGTCGCGCGGCCGCCCAGGTGGCCGAGCCGTGGTTGCTGCGCCGCCCGAACCGGTTCGTCCCCGCGCTCTCGAAGCTCACCCGGGACGAAGACGTGCGGGTGTCTCGCCAGGCGCTGTTGTCCCTGGGCGTCGATCACCCCCTGGCCGTCTCGGCACTGTTCAGCGCGGCGTTGGCGGATGTGTCCACCGCGGAACGACGGTCGGCCATTCTCTGCAGCGTCCCCGGTCGAGAGCTTGAGTTGTTCGAGGGGCTGTTGGCGTCCAACTCCTTCGCAGAGCAGGCACCGGGGCGAGATCGGCTGCTGTTCTTCTTGGCTCGGGCGGTGGCGCGCGAAGGGCGCAGCCTGCGCCTGGACGACATGCTCGTTGCCGTGGGCGACGATTGCGAACCCTGGCAGCAACAGGCGGTCTTTGAGGGCCTCTTGGCTGTTCGTGAAGACCCGACCGAGCGCTTGGCTGTGAGATCCGAGCCAGCCGTGCTCACTCGCGTGCAAGGCGGCGACGACGATGGGCTCGCGGACCTGGCCCGGCAGGTGAGCGACCTGCTGATCTGGCCCGGGCATCCCCGGCGTGCGACCGTCGCGGAGGTGGCACCGCTCACCGACGAGCAGGAGCAGCTGTTCGCCCGCGGTGACGCGCTCTACGCCGCGGTGTGCCTGGCCTGCCACCAGGCCTCTGGTCGGGGCGCACCGGGGCTGGCGCCACCCTTGCGGCGGAGCGAGCACGTCTTGGCGCAAGACCCACGACGGTTGGCGGCCATCCTGCTGCACGGACTCGACGGCCCCCTCGTCGTGCGCAACCAGCAGTGGTCCGGGGACATGCCGGCGCTGGCGGGTGATGACCGCGATCTGGCGGCCGTGCTGACCTACATCCGCCGGGAGTGGGGTCACGTTGCCGAGCCCGTGAGCCCTCACCTGGTGAGCGAGACGCGCGAGGCCACAGCTGATAGAGACGAACCCTGGACCTGGGCTGAGCTTGAGCGGGCGTTCCCCTGAGATCAGCCTCCTGTGGCTCCCACGGTGACGCGGGAGTTTGGCGGCATGCGGTCCATGGCATGAAGGTCGCCCACTTCGGCACAATCCCGCAACGGCCCTGGTTCTCGGGGCGGCTCTCGGAGATCGATGATGGTGACGACGCGCACGGGTTCTTTCATGTTGTGGGTTCTGGCTCTGGCCGTGGCGGGCTGCGCCCAGCCCGAGACCAGCGCTCCCGAGCCCGCCGCGCCCATGGCGGCCAACGACTCCGCGGGCGCCATGCTCGACGAGACCGCCGGGGTTGACGCACCCATCGGCCGCAACGATCGCTTCTTGTCTGACGACCTCGACGTCGACCGCTTCATCGGTGTGTTCGAGTCTGAGACCCGCGAGGTCGCCTTGGTCAAGGAGGAGATCGTGGCGGCCATGGGGCTGCGGCCGGGAGAGACCGTGGCGGACGTGGGCTCGGGTACCGGCCTGTTTCTCGACGCGCTCTGCGATGCCGTGGGCCAGGACGGCGAAGTGATCGCCGTAGAGATCTCTCCCCGCTTCGGCGAGCACCTTGAGCAGCGCATCGCCGACGAGGGTTTGGCCCAGGCGCGGGTGGTCATGTGCGATGAGCGCTCGTCGAACCTGGAGCCCAACTCCGTGGACTGCATCTTCGTCTGCGACACCTACCACCACTTCGACTATCCGGCGGACACCCTGGCCAGCTTGCACGCCGCCCTGAGAGAGGGCGGGCGCCTGGTGATCGTGGACTTCGAGCGCAAGCCGGGTGTGAGCAGCGACTGGGTGCTCGACCACATGCGCGCGGGCAAGGAGGCCTTCATCGACGAGATCAGCGGTGCGGGCTTCCGGCTGGCTCACGAGGTCTGGTTGGCCCAGTTCAGGCTCACCTACATGCTGGTGTTTGACCGCGAGCGCTGAGGGATCTGGCCTCGGAGCGAGGCCCTCCCGCTGGTCGAATGAGTGGCGAGTCTTTGATCGCGTTTGATCACACAGGATTATCTGTGTTCACGAACGGCCGATCCGGCGCTTCCCATACCAGGGTGGTCGCTCGACGCGTCAGTTGAACATGTTGCCTTGGGGCAACTCTGTGGCTGAGGGCGGGTCCCCGACCGTTCAAGCCTCTCTCCGTTCTCCCGCACATGTCCAGCGCGTCCTCCGCTCCGATGCCGGGCTTCCAAGAAGACCTGGCCCAGACCGTCCTGCAGATGCGGGGCGCCTTGACGGATGTCTTGGCGAGCGTGGGGGTTGATCCCGGCAAGCCGCAGGCCATGTCCAGGCAGCTGGGGCTCGACAAGACCCTGGCCTGGAAGATCGGGCGGCTGGTGACCGTGGCCGACCCGGCGGCTTCCCTCGAGCACCTGCCCGGGGCCAGCGGCATGCGCATCTTGCTGGCTGCGGTGACCGCGGCTGGCGCGACCGACGCCGCTGCAGCCACGGTGACTCGGGCCCGGGAGGCGTTTGATCGATTGATCGAGGTGCACAGCGGCGATCGCGCCACCCTCGAGGCCATGGTGTCTGGGCTGCGCTCGACCCATCACCAGCCCAAGCGGGCCGAGTCAGCGCGGCGGCAGTCGTTTCTGGGCAACAGCGCCACCTGGGGCATCCAGGCACGGGTGCGGGTGGGCCTGCATCTGGTGGCGCCTGCGGTCTCTGATGCCAGTCGCATCGACCTGATCAGCATTGGCGCTCTCCACGAGTTGCGTCGGCTGCGTGCCGACACTCGCTGGCCGCTCGTGATCCACAAGAGGTTCGACCTGCCTGCTGCGGATGGGTCTGCTCAGGACGACGCCATGGAGCGGATCGGCGACGAAGGCATGCCGCTGCTGCGGGAGTTCTGCTCCAGCCCCTTGCCTGACCTGCGGTCCGTCCACGTGCCCAACGGCACGGCGTGGGAACTCTCCCCGGGCCCTGTGGGCAAGACCGCGAACATGACGGCGACGTTCGGCTTCCTCAACCGCAGCGTGGCCCCCGTGGTCAGCGAGGCTCCGGGACAGTTCGGCGAGCACCTGACCATGCTCAACACACCTGCTGAGACGCTGCTGGTCGATCTCCTCGTCCATCGAACCTTGCCCTTCGCTTCGGAACCCGAGGCCTTGCTGGTCAGCCGCATGGAGTCGGACGCACACTTCGCCACGGCTGACTGCAATCGCCACCGGCTGCCCTTGCACGAGAAGCTGAATCCCATCGGCTCGATGGTCTCGACGCCGTTGCTTCCCCGTCACCCTGAGTTGGTCGCCATGGCGGCGGAGCGAATCGGCCACCCGCTCTCAGATTTCGCGGGCTACCGGCTGGTGATGCGCTACCCGCCCATCCCGGCGGTCGCCGTCCTGCGCAACGCGCTGCCCACGGCGGAAGGCCTGGACTGAGTGGCCTCGACACGCTGAGCTGACGCCATCGAAGGCTGCTCGGCGTGCGGCGCGCTTTCCCCACGGGCTCTCAGCCCGCTTCTCCTGGCCCTGCAGTCCCAGCCGCACCCTGGCGACGAAGCTGGTGAAGACTTCGGACTAGAACTCGTCGTACTGAAACGTGTTCTGGTTCTCGTCCTCTGAGAGGGTCTGCAGGGCCACCATGGCGCCGATGGCCAGCACCAGTGGCACGACGATCCAGAGCCAGTTGTCGGCCAGGAAGCCGAGCAGGCCTGTGCGGGGTTTGTCCGTCATCGTGGCGGCCCTCTTGGGGTCGGGCCAGCGGCCCCTCGCCCCGGATCAGCGGAGCGAGGGGCCGGTGTCAGCTCAGTTCTTCAGAGCTTCGTGAACCTTGCCCACCATGGCAGCGGAGGGCTTCAGCGTCTGGTCGCCGTCGTCCTTCCATTTGCTGGGGCAGCCTTCGTCGGTCTTCTTGGCCAGATAGAGGTTGGCCTTGAGCATGCGCAGCAACTCATCGATGTTGCGGCCCATGTTCAGGAAGTTGACGAGGCTGTTCATCAGCTTGCCGTCGGGCGAGACCAGGTAGGTGCCGCGCAGCGACAGTCCGGCGTCGTCGAGGTAGCAGCCGAACATCTTGGCCACTGCGCCCGTGGTGTCGGCGCCCATCTGGTACTTCACGTTCGCGAGTTCCTTCTCTTCGCGATGCCAGGCGAGGTGCGTGAACTGCGTGTCGGTGCTCACCGTCACGATGTCGCAACCCAGCCGGTCAAACCTGTCGTGCTGCTCTGCCAGAGCAGCGAATTCAGTAGCTCATACGAAGGTGAAGTCGGCGGGGTAGAAGAACAACAGGCTCCACCGGCCGGCTTTGCCGTTCTCGGCAAGGTTGAAGCTGCCGAAGTCGTTCGTCTTCGGGTCAAACGTCGTGAGCGAAAAGTCGGGGACCTGTTGGCCCACCTGGATGCACTCGGTCATGTCGGGTATCCGCGGTGATGAAAGTGATGAGGTGCTGTCGGCGGCCATGGAAGAGATTCGGCGCACCGATCAGCGAGGCATTATGGTGCTGGAGCGGCGGATGGGAACAGCCTTTGGCCCTTCGTCTTGCAGGTTTGTGCAGCGGGGCCGGGGCGGCCGTGGATTCTGTCCGCCGTCGGGCTCCGCGACGGCCCGATTGACTCAGATGAAGTCACCGGGATGTCTGCTGAACCGCCCGTTGCTAGCAGCTTCCATGGCGTGCCGCCTGCCGCCTGCCGCCTGCCGCCTGCCGCGTGCCGCGCGTAGCCTGCTAGTCTTGCGCCGGGACCCCTGCCACCAGGATGTCAGCCAAGTACTGGGCGACCAGGCCGTTGGCGCGGCCGTTGGGGTGCCTGTCGTGGGCGTGGGCCTGGAGGCTCGCTGGCGCCTGCCCCTTCAGGGGGGTCAGCAGGTCGTCGAAGGGCAGATCGAGGTCGGCGCACATGTCAGCCAGGAGCTGGGCCTCCTCTCGAAAGGGATAGTCTCCCGAGAGCCCGGCCAGGAAGGGATACATGGCGGCCCGCACCTTGAATCGGCGCTGCTCGGCCAGACCCATGAGCTCGGTGAGGGCTTCTCGGATCATTGCCACGCCGGGGGAGTCGGGCTCCCAGGTGGCCTTGTAGTTCTGCAGCAGAATGGTCCTGTAGAGCGATCGATAGAGGTGATAGCCCACCAGGTCAGCCAGCCGGGACGCTCGACGCACGGTCACTTGCCACTGCTCGGCTGTGGCCAGGTGCTCGATGTCACCCTCGACCACGCCGGAAGTGAGCCCCAGAGCCTTGACCACTCCGACCTGCCAGGGCAGCTGCCGCGGTTTGCCGCCCTCAGTGCCTTGCCCCGAAGCATCGACGATGGTGGTGATGATCAACACCAGGTTGGGCTGGGTCTTGAGCACGCGCTTGACGCAGTGGGCGACCTGCTGACCGGTGTTGGTCGACGGCACGCCGCAGTTGATCACCTGGATCGTCCTCTTGGGCAGCCGCTCTGCGAGGGCTTCCTGAAGCTTGTAGGCGATGGTCTCGTCGTAGTTGATGCCCGTGCCGTAGGTCACCGAGTCGCCCAGCAAGGCGATGCGGTAGACCCCCTCGGGACGCTGCTGAGCGATTTCGGGTCCACGAAAGCCCAGGGAGTTGATGGCGTAGGTGATCTCTCGCACCGTACCGGGCTCGTCTCCCGGGTAGAGGGTGGTGGCGGAGGCGTTGGGCTTGAGAGCCAGGCCTTCACCCGGGGACTGATCCTCGCTTGGTTTCGATAGCAGTCCGGTTCTCTCGGGCGGCATGCGAGGAGGGAGTCGCGGGCCCAGCAGCCGCAGGGCCACCTCGACAAGGATCAGGGCGACCACCAGGGCAGCCAGGCCGAAGAGGCAACTCCTGGCCCAACGCATGAGTCGCCCGGGTCGGCGCTTGGGTGCAGGAGCGTCAGTGTTCACGGTCGATTCCCGGAGCCGAAACGCGCGGTGCAGACCCTACCGACCCGGCCTTGGAGGGGTAGCTCATATTTCTACTCGACCGGCGCATGCCCCAACTCCGAAATGTGGAGTAAGCTAGCGCATAGTATGCGTACATATGGGCGATATATGTATATAAAGATCCAAGGGTGATTTAATGGACAGGGGTGCAAGAATCGACCACAGCGCTGAGCAGTTTGACAACGAAGCCCGAGGACCCGGGCTCGCCTCCTTCTTGAAGGTGGTGCTGGTGCTGCTCGTCGTCATCGTGGTCCTGATGCTCGGCATGGCCTACTTCGGCACCAGTGACGGCATGCTCCCCTTCGACTACGAGGGGTTCTGAGCAGTTCGATGGCAGAGGCTGTCGCTCGCCGTCGCCGCCGCCGTGGTTCTCGCTGGGTTCTGCTGGTCGTCAGCCTGGGCTCCACCCTGCTCTTGCTGGCGGGGGTTGAAGGCCTGCTGCGCTGGTCGGGCGTGGGAGACATCCCCCCGGCCGAGGCCTCGCGGCTGCGTTATCAGCAGGTCTATCCGCCCATGCTCCAGCCGGGATCGAGGCCTGATGGCAGCGCGGCCCTGATCACCAACGACCGGCGCATGGCCTGGCAGTCGGTGCTGGCCCAGAAGCCCGAGGGAGGGCTGCGCATCTTCACCGTGGGCGGCAGCGCCACCGCGGGCCTGGGCTACAGCGCCAACATGACCTTCTCCCGCCAGCTCGAACGGCTGCTGCGAGAGGCCGAGCCAGACCGTGAGATCGAGCTGGTCAATCTGGGCATCGTGGCCCTGTCGTCGAGTCAGGTGCGCTGGATCGTCGAGGATGTGTGCCAGAACTTCGACCCCGATCTGGTCATCGTCTACTCGGGCAACAACGAGTTCCTGGAGATCCATGCCGAGAAGTTCGTCGAGCTGTCGGGCGGACGGGACACCAGCGTGTTGAGCCGCCTCTCGGACACCAACGTGTTTCGCCTGGTGAACCAGCTCGTGCGCGGACGGCCCAAGGGGCGCAACACGACGATCCACGACATGGCCCAGGCCAACGAGCGTGTCTCTGAGTCAGAGATCGTCGACAAGGTCGAGCTGAGCACGGCCGAGTACGACGAGCTCGTCGATGTCTACGAGCAGAACATCGAGGCCATGGTCAACTCTGCCCAGGGAACGGGCACGCCCCTGTTGCTGATGACGGTGGCATCCAACTGGGAGTGGCGGGGACAGGACGATCTCCCCGACGGATGGATCGCTGAGCTGCTCGGCGACGAGGCTGGGCTGAGTTCGGGTGGGGCTGCAGAGGCCTCGTCGAGCGCAACCCTTGAGGCCGCCCTGGCCCGAGTCGACCTGGAGCTGGCCGCCGCGGGGCCCAGGCAGCGGTCCGGGTGGCAGTTCAAGCGGGCGGAGCTGTTGGCGGCCCTGGGCAGAGACGGCGAGGCCGTGGTCGCCTACCGGCAGTCCATGAACAGTGACCCTCACCTGCGCCGAGCCACGGACGATCTTGCCGAGCGCGTCCGCGCCGTGGCCGCTCGGCACGACGTGCCCCTGTTCGACACCATCGAGCTGCTCTCAGGGCTGTCCCCCCGGGGCATGGTGGGCTTCGAGTTCTTCTACGACTACGTGCATTTCTCACCCCGAGGAGCGCTGGTGGTTGCCGGCGCCCTCTACGACAGCTTGGCCGCTCTGGGTCTCTGCCCTGGCGGTACCGACGCAGGGCTCTGGGTCGATCGCGAGTGGAACGACATCGCCCAGCTCACCAGCGATCCCCTGGCCATCGATCGCTGGATGGGTCTGGGGTTCGACCTGGGCCGGCTCGATGACCGTGATCTCTGGAAGCATCAGATCGCCACCGCTGAACTGGACCAGGCCCTGGCCGACGACCCGGGCGATGTGGCGGCGCTCATCTGGCGCGCCAACGTGGATTTCTTCACCCTCGGCGGATTCAATGCTGCGGTCCGGGGCTACGAGGCTGCTCTCGCGCTGGACCCGGCCAACGGGGCAGCGAAGGACAACCTGGCGCTGCTCCGCGGTCGCCGCCGTCCCTGATCTCCCGGGCCATTTCGAGCCCACGCTGCCACCCGTTCACGTCGCCCCTGCCCAGCGAGCTGCTCTGTGCCCAGCTTCTCCCATGCCCTGCGTGCGCTGATCCTGCCGGGGCTGTTCGTGCTGGGAGTGATCGCGGTGCGAGTGCCGGTGATGTTGGCGCACCTCGACAGCTGGTATCCCTTCGAGATCTTCTCGGGCAACGTGGCGGCGGCCCTGCTCGACGGGGTGTCCCTCGACGTGCCACACCTGTACATCATCGCGCACATTCGTGGGGGCGCCCTGTTCGGGGTGCTGGCTGCGCCGCTCTACTGGGCCCTGGGATCGAGCACCTTGGTGCTGAAGCTCGTGCCCCTGCTCTGGAACGCCTTGGCCGTGGGCCTGGTGGTGGCCGTGGTGCGCAAGCACTTCTCGCGCCGTGGGGCCATCGCCGTGGGACTGGTGTTTCTGCTGCCCTCGCCGCTCTTCGCCAAGCTGTCCACCATGGTCTTCGCGTCCCACATGGAGTCGGCCTTGCTGACGCTTGTGGCCCTGCACCTGTTCTTCTCCATGACGATCCAGGGCCAGTGGAGCAGGGGGCGCTTCGCCATGTTTGGCCTGGTGCTCGGATTGTCGGCGAGCTTTCACATGCAGAGCTTGATGGCCGGCCTGATCATGGCCGGGCTGATGGTGTTGGCCCAGCCCCGTCGCTGTCTGGCCGGAGCCTTGCCTGCCCTGCTCTGCGCCGCCATCGGGGCCGCTCCCACCCAGCTGTTTGCAGGGGGGGACGCGCACATCGGCACCGCACTGTTCGGCTCGCGCCCCTCCAGCGTGCGGGCCGTGGGGGACGGCGGTGCCATGCTCTACACGGGCATCGACAACAAGCTGAAGGCGGCGCTCAGTGAAGGCATGGCGCCGCTGCTGGAGTTCGGCGAGCTGGGGCCCTCTGCGGGTGGGTCCGCGGCTCACCTCTACTCGGCGCTGCTGGCCGTCGGTTGTCTGATGCTGCTCTGGCGTGAGCGCCATGGGCTGCTGGCCCTGCCCGGCCGTCTGCTCCCCGGGGCTCAGGCTTCGCTCAGCCCGGTGAGCTTCTTCGTGCTTCATGCGCTCGCCGTGGGGGTCCTGTTCATCCTCTCGATCATGCCTCTGGAGTCCTGGTTCGTGGGCACGGGCATGAACGGGCGGCGGCTGGTGCCCATGATCTTCTCGATCATGATCATGGGCGCTCTCGGCCTGGTGCCGAAAGACGAGGCGGCGCCCATGAGCTGGTTCGGCAAGGGCGCCCTGGCGACGTTGTGCCTGCTCGGAGCCTGGGGCAGCTGGGCCAGTGGGCAGAGCACGGAGGCCAGCCGCCTGGAGCAGCGGGGCGAGTGCTACGAGTGGTTCCTGGCCCAGATCACCCATGAGACGGGCAACGATCTGCCCGCGGGCTTTGACTTGCTGGCTGAGATCGACCACGGCGACTGGCACTTCGCGACCCTGCGCTATCGGCTGCCCTCGACCTTGCCGCTCACGGCGAAGCTGGCTGCCCGCCTGCGCTGGGCCTTGCAAGACGACGGGCGCCCCGAGCTGACCCTGCTGCGCCTGACCCTGCTGGGACGTCAGCTCGGGATGACGCCCAAGGCCCTGCCAGCGTTGGCCGAGTCCACTGAGTTTCAGGTCTTGCCGCCGGAGCAACGGGCGGCGCTGTTTCATGGCGTCGGGCTGGGCACGCCCCACCCCCGGCCGGTGACAGACAAGACGCTCGGTGTGGTCCCCCCGGTGCTGCGCCAGCTGCTGGTGAGCACCGACGGCCAGAATCGGGTGGCAGCGCTAGAAGGCTTCGGATTCGAGATGGGCTTCGTCTTCGAGCCCTACAACGAGCAGCTCGTGCGCCGGGTGATCGAACTCGAGGCCCTCGACCAGAACTCCATCCGTGCGGTGTGCCGAGGCTTCGGTTGGGGGTGCCGCCAGCGTTATGCAGAACCCCCAGACCATGTCCCCGTGGGGCTACGGGCTGCGGACATCGTTCCCGAAGCTGGCAGGGTCGCGTTCGTCGCGGGCTTCAGCGGAGAGCGGTTGCCAGCAGAGGCGGCTGTCCTTGGAGGCACGGACGGCTAGCCTTACCGGGGCGCGTTCTCCGGCGGTCACGCTGCTCTCTCGTGCCAGGGGCCGGGCTACAATCCCCGGCATGATGAAGCGCCTCTGCCATGCCTTGCTCTGTTGTCTGGTCTCCTCGCTGGTCTGGGGCTGCGGGGAGGGCGTGAGCGAAAGCGCGCCGCTCGATGGACGCGGCCATCCTCGGGCCCGTTCCGTGGTGCTGTTCACCATCGATACCTTGCGCGCCGATCGCATCGCCATGTACCGAGACGGGGCGCCGAGCAGCCCGGCTTCGTCGCGGCTGGCCGAGTCTGCCCTGGTCTTTGATCGGGCCTATGCCCAGGCCTGCAACACCAGCCCTTCCATGGCCAGCATGCTCACCGGCCTCGTGCCGCCCCGTCATGGCGTGGTCCGCCAGACGGCGAAGATGAACGACCATGTGGTCAGCCTGCCGGTCATGCTCAAGACCGCTGGCCTGCGCACGGGCTCGTTCGTGGCCAACCTGTGCAAGCTGCAAGACGTGCAACCGAGCGTGTTCAATGAAGGCTGGGACGTGCGCTTCTGCGGCATGGACGACGAGCTGCCCCAGCACATGTGGGACCAGGCCGTGGTCGACGCGGGCATGGAGTTCATCCGCCAGGCAGAGGCCGAGGGGGTGCCCTACGTGGCCTGGATCCACCTCATGGATCCGCACAGCGAGTACGACCCGGAGCCGACTGACTGGGACCACGAGACCGACCCGGTGATGTCCAAGATCGCCCAGGTGCAGTACCTGTCGAGCTTCGAAGAGACCCGGGCTGCGCCTCCCGCAGAGGTGCTTGAGCGGCTCAACGCTCTGTACGACGCCGAGGTCACGGGCTCTGATCGCCAGCTGGGCCGATTGCTCGACTGCCTCGACGAGCTCCCTGGCGGTGACGACATCGCGCTGATCTTCTCCGCCGATCACGGCGAAGAGCTGTACGAGACCTGGCACCGCATCGGCCACGGCTTCTCCATGACCGAGGGCGTGCTCCATGTGCCCCTGGCCATTCGCGCGCCGGGAGTCGAAGCCGGGCGCACCGACGCCTTGGTGGAGACCCTGTCGATCACACCGACCATTCTCGAGCTGCTCGGTCTCAACTCGCCCTACGCCCTCGACGGGGACAGCCTGCTGGGGCAGCGCCCTGGTCGCACCGCCAGCCGTTCCTTCGAGAACGACTGGGCCTTGAGTCTGCGCACCGCGGACCACCGCTACTGGCGGCGCACCCTGGCCGAAGCGCCCAGCCGACCATTTGTTGGCTGGCGTCTGGAGGCACCATGGTTCGAGCAGCCCGAGTGCCTGGCCGCGTATGCAGGGCCCTGGCAGAACGAGCCCCGCTGGATCGATGCCGGCGATCCCCAGAACCAGACCGTGCTGCGCAACCTGCGCGGCGAACTCCAGCGCACCGTCGAGGTGCTGCAGGCTCAGCCACCCATCGAGGAGATCAGGGACGCGGCCTACCTGCAGCAGCTACGCGAGCTGGGCTATCTTGGCGACGGCTGACGGCCTGTGCGTAAAGTGCCGCGCGCCGAGGCGCACTCGTCATCACGGCACTTTACGCACAGTCTGCCAAGGGTGACTGGCTACAATCCCGCGATGATCCACCGCCTCGTATTGCTCCTGTGCTGCGCGACCTTGTGTGCTTGTGGCGACACCCAGCCCTCGGCGCCAGCGCCCCCTGCCTCTGACGGGCACCCCCGGGCTCGCTCCGTGGTGTTGTTCACCATCGACACCTTGCGCGCTGACCGTATCGCCATGTACCGCGATGAGGCGCCGAGGAGCCCGTCTACTGCACGCCTGGCTGAAGACTCGCTCGTCTTTGAGCGAGCGTACAGCCAGGCCTGCAACACCAGCCCGGCGGTGGCCAGCTTTCTCACCGGGCTGCTGCCGCCCCGTCACGGCGTGTTGCACCAGGTGGCCAAGATGAGTGACAGCGTGGTCACCTTGCCCATGATGCTCAAGGCCGAGGGCCTGCGCACCGGGTCGTTCGTGGCCAACCTGTGCAAGCTGCAGGACGTCCAGCCCAGCGTGTTCAACGAAGGCTGGGATGTGCGCTTCTGCGGCATGGACGACAAGAAGCCTCAGCACGAGTGGGACCAGGCGGTCGTCGACGCGGGCATGGAGTTCATCCGTCAAGCAGAGGCGGACGGCGTGCCCTACATGGCCTGGATCCACCTCATGGATCCCCACAGCGAGTACGACCCGGAACCCCAAGATTGGGACCACGAGAGCAGCCCGGTGCGAGCCAAGATCGCCCAGGTGCAGTACCTCTCCAGCTTCGAAGAGACCTTCGCCCCGCCTCCCGCGCCGGTGCTCGACCGACTCAACGCGCTGTACGACGCCGAGGTCACCGGTTCTGATCGCCAGCTGGGTCGCCTGCTCGATTTTCTTGATGAGCTGCCCGGCGGTGACGAGATCGCGCTGATCTTCTCAGCTGATCACGGCGAAGAGCTCTACGAGACCTGGTCCCGCATCGGCCACGGCTTCTCCATGACCGAAGGTGTGCTCCATGTGCCCCTGGCCATTCGGGCGCCAGGGGTCGAGGCCGGGCGCACCGACGCCTTGGTGGAGACCTTGTCGATCACGCCGACCATCCTGGGGCTGCTGGGTCTTGAGTCTCCCTACGAACTCGACGGCGAGACCCTGCTGGCCGAAGACCCTGGCGTGGCAGCAGCTCGTTCCTTCGAGAGCGGGTTGGCCATGACCTTGCGTACGGACGACCACCGCTACTGGCGTCGCACGGTCAAGAAGGCGCCGACCCGAGAGTGGGTGGGCTGGCGCCTGAAGGCCCCGTGGTTTCAGCAGGCCGAGTGCATGGCGTCATTTGTTGGTCCCTGGCAATACCAGCCCCAGTGGATCGCTCTCGATGACCCCGAGCAGCAGCCCGTGGTGGGCGAGCTGCGCAGCCAGGCCGGGCGACTGATGGACACGATCAGAGCCCAGCCGCCCATCGAGGAGATCGTCGACGCCGACTACCTGCAGCAGCTGCGGGAGCTGGGATACATTGGCGAAGACCAGCACTGACGGTGATCGCCAGGCCCACGTGAAGCGCCTCCGTTCAGAGGAGGACCTTCTCTGTGGAGGCCTGCTGGTTGGCCGCGTCACGGACCAGCGCGCCACGCAGGGCCCTGGCCACGGCCTTGAAGACCGCCGCGATCATGTGGTGCCCGTTGTTGCCGGTGACCGTGATGTGCACGGTCGCGCCGAGGGCGTCGGCGAAGCAGCGGAAGAAGTGGCTGACCAACTCGGTAGGCAGGTCGCCCACCCGTTCCCGGGGGAAGTTGCCGGCGAAGACCAGCTGGCCCCGTCCGGAGAGGTCGATGGCCACCTGGGCAAGGGCTTCCTCCATGGGCAGCACGAAGCCGTATCTCCCGATGCCGTAGCGGTCGCCGAGGGCCTCGTCGAGGGCGCTGCCCAGGGCCATGGCCGCGTCTTGCACCGTGTGGAGTTCGTCCACGTGGAGGTCGCCCTTCACGGTCATGTCGAGATCGAAGCCCCCATGCTGGGAGAGCTGCTCGAGCATGTGGTCGAAGAAACCGAGGCCCGTGGTGATGTGCGATTGCCCTGAGCCATCCAGATCGACGCTGGCGCTCACCGAGGTGTGCTCGGTCTTGAGCTGAACCTTGCCAACCCGGGGAAGGGCGATGAGCATGTCGGCCACAGCGCGCCAGGTCAGGGCTCCGGGGTCGTCGCAGCTGAACTCGCCGTTGCGCGCCAGGCGCAGGCCGCGGACGCCCATGTTGCGGGCCAGCTCGATGTCGGTGGGGCGGTCGCCGACGACCGCTGAGCGAGCGGTGTCGATGTCGACGCGCTTGAGGTACGGCGTGAGCATGCCCAGGTGGGGCTTGCGGCAGGTGCAGCGGTCTTCGAGGGTGTGGGGGCACACGAGCACGTCATCGAAGACGATGCCCTGGGACGCGAACATCTCCAGGAACTTCTGCTGCACCGGGCGAAAGATCGCCTGAGGATAGGCGGGCGTCCCCAGTCCGCCCTGGTTGGACACGACCACAAAAATGTAGCCGTGACGCTTGAGTCGCAACAGCGAGGGGATCACGTCGCGGACCAGACCCAGCTTGGCCAAGTTGTCGACCTTGCCCTGCTCGGGCGCCTCGATCAGCGTACCGTCGCGATCGATGAAGAGGATTGCACGCGTCATCAGGCCGTTCCCTCCAGAGCGGCCGGGCGCCGCTGATACTGCGTTGTTCAGCCCACAGCAACCTCCATGCAGGCCCGCGACAGCGCCGGAGATTGAGGCCTCCACCACGTTGCGGCGACATGTCGTTCTATGACGCTCCCCAGCTCATCGGCACGAACGGGCCAGAAGTTGGCATCTCTCTCAAAAGATCTCGCCGAGGTTGGCAGGGCCCGTCAGCGAGGGTACGTGGAGTCCATGGACCTGAGCGGGGTCTCAGGGGCCTGTTCGGGCTGGATCTCGACGGGACGCCTACTCGCACCAGCTGATCAGCTGGGCCACCAGGCGCTGGCGGATGTCCTCACGGCGTATCAAGGCGTCCATGTGCCGGCCGTTGGCAACCGGCCAGAATTCCTTGGGTGGTGCTGCCAGCGCATGGATCTTCACGCCTCTGGAGAAGGGCACGGTGGCATCCCGCTCGCCATGAATGACCACCAGGGGGATCTCCCCACGGTTCTTCAGGTTCGGGCCGGGCGCGTGGTCGTCGCTGACCAGGCAGGAGACCAGGGGCACGGAGAACGGTGAGTCGCCGAAGACCGTGTTGGCCACGGAGACATAGCTGGCGAAGCTGGAGTCGATGACCAGGCCCCGCACTCCTGCCCGGTTGCCTTCGCCCACGAGGGCCAGGGCGATGGCTCCCCCCAGGCTCTGGCCCAGGACCACGATGCGTTGGGGGTCGACCCCTTCGAGGGTTCGCAGTCTGGCCAAGGCGGCGTTGGCATCTTCGTGGATGCCCTGGCGAGAGGGAGCGCCTTGGGAGCGACCGTAGCCCCGGTAGTCGAAGGTGAACACGTTGAAGCCATGGGCGGTCAGCCAGCGCACCTGGCCCACGTGGCTGGTGATGTTCTGGGCGTTGCCGTGGCAGTGCAGCAAGGTCCCCAGGGCGGAGTCGGCGCCGCCCTCAGCTTCGAGGAACCAACCGTGTAGCTCCGTGCCGTCCTCGCTCTTGAACAGGACATCGCGACAGGGTGTGGGCTGCTGCTGCGGCGTGCTGTAGACCGTGGAGTTGGGAAAGTAGAACAGCCTGTTGGCCAGGTGAAACGGTGTCAGCACCAGGAGCAGCAGCCAGAGCAGCAAGGCGGCGAGGGATGCGTTGATCAGAATCATGGGCAGGTCATGGCTGGGTCTCGTTCACCAGACCGGGTTGATGATCTCGAAGCGCCGGGGTGTGAACACCGGTTCGATCCGTCGAGCCACTGCTGCCGGTGGTGTGCGATGGACGTTCCACCCTGCTCGCCGGGCCGTTCTGGCTGAAGCCTCGATTTGCTCCTGGGACCACAGCTGGGTCTCGTCCCAGACGTAGAGTGCGTGGAGGTTTACCAGCGTCATGCGCTCCGTGCCTTCGCTGCTCAGTGTGCGCTGCAGGACCGTGGGCAGCATCTGCGGGGTCGCCAGGGTCACCTGCAGGTTCTCCACGCCGCTCTCTTCGAGTGTCAGCAGCAGAGGGATGGCATGGCCGCGGATCATCGAGTTGAGCAGGACGTGGTGGCCCGAGCTGTCTGCCGCCGCGAGGGCCTTCGCCACCGCAGCGTGGTGGTCGACCCAGAGGGTCCTGGTATGGGCAGTGGTGATCGATGCGGCGGTGAGCAGCAGCGCCCAGCAGAGCAGCCCCGCCTGCCGCAGCCGTCGTTGCTCGAGGCCGCTCCAGGCATGGACGATGGTCAGCACCATCATGGGGAACAGCAGAAAGCAGGTCTTGGTGATGGTCAGCGTGTGGGTGCCGTGGACGAGGTCGCCCACGAGGATCGCCCCGGGGTAGATCGGAGCGCTCCAGAGCAGAGCACGGGCCGTGGTGTCACCCTCTTTGACCTTGAAGGAGCGAACCAGGGCCAGAGCGAAACACAGCACGGTCAGACCACCGAGGCCGTAAAACAGGTTGCGAAAGAGCCGCACCAGATCGCGGGGGAGAGCGTCGCCGAACAAGAACGTCGTGCAGAGCTGGGCGCCGGTGTCCGGTGAGGCTGCCAGGATCGCGCCCTTGTAGTACGACGGCGTGTTGCCCGTGAGATCGAGGTGCCGTTCGAGGGCGGGCAGCCAGGGGACGAAGGCGGCCACAATGAGCGCGCCCATGATGACGATGGCCGCCAGGGAGCCGCCTCGTCTTTGCGGGTCGCCGAGCAGGGTGGCCAGGGTCAAGAAGGCGAACTGCCAGGCGATCACGAAGCCGTAGTGATAGAGAGAGTAGAGACCGACAAGTGAGAGGGCGACGAACTGGACCCGGCGCCAGGCATGGGCGCGCCCGTCTGCGAGGTCCACGGCACAGAGTGTGGACCAGACGCCGAGGCAGAGGGTCAGCGCGTAGGGGCGGGCGAACGTGGCCATGCTGGCGAACCACGGAGACAGCCCTGCCAACAAGATCACCCAGACCGCGGCGCTGGGGCGGGGTGTGAGACGGCGGGCCAAGAGGGCCAGGCCGATCAGGGTCAGCACGGCGCTGATCAGGCTGGGCATGCGCAGGGCGATCCGGTGGACGCCGGCGACGCCCGTCCACAAGCGCAGCAGCAGAAAGTACCCTGGAGGGTAGGGGTTTACCCGCGAAGACAGCCTCTCCAGCACGTCCCCGAGGGAGCGGGGCGCGGTGCCGTCGATGCAGTCGTAGAGTGCAGAGATGGGGACGGGCTGCAGCGGCGCCACCAGCTCTCGATCGATGCTGCCCACGGCCACATCCACGGAGACGCCCTCGTCATGGGCGAGCCCGAGCAGCAGACCGTTGAATGTGGCGGCCGTCAGGAAGACGAGCAGGGCCCCCGGGATGAGCCAGCGATTCATGACGGCTGGGCACTCACGGGGTGGCCGGGTTTGCCCAGCCCAAGGGTCTTGTCAGCTGTGGCAGATCCCAATGGTGACGCACTCTTCCGGGTGGCGAGACCCGTTCAAGGTATCACGGATCTCTCACCGCCCCCTGCGACCTGTGGGGGCGTCGGATGGGCTGGCGCGCTTCAGGCTCTGGATGGGGCCATGCTTGAGCGGCTCCTCATGGCTCGGGGGCTCTGGCAACGCGGCTCGGACCGTGGCCACGGCCGCCGCAGGCGCAGCTTCGAATTTGCGCACGCAGCTGTCGCAGCAGAGTCGCACGAGCTGGGCCCCATGAAGCACGTCCCGGGGGGTGTCACCCAGGGGCTTGCCCGAGATGGGGCAATTCTTGAGCGGGTAGTCGGCCTTCTGGGCTGCGATGGCGGCGGCATCGAGGGCTGTAAAGGCCGGTTCGGGGTCGATGCGCAAGCTGTGCAAGCAGCTCTTGCAGCAGAGCTTCACCAGCCGGCTGTCCAGAATCACGAGCTGCGCGTTCGCGGGCAGGGGTTCGTCAGACAGGGGACAGGTGCTCAAGGGGTAGTCGGGCAGCTGCGCCTGAACGATGGCCTCGTCGAGGCGGGCGGCGAAGCGATCGGCTCGAGCCCTCAGTGTCTTGGCGCAGTCGCTGCTGCAAACCTGGAAGAGTCGCTCTCCCATGATGACTTCGATGGGGGGCTCTTCGGTCGGCCCGCCGGCGCCATCGCCTTCGTCGACGCTGGCGCCGTAGCCCTCGCCGTCCACGATGCAGGTGGCGAGCGGATAGAACGGGCGCAGGGTCTCTGCGAGGTCGTCGTCAGCAGCCAAGAGGGCAGGGCTGAGCAGGGTGATGGCCAGCAAGGCGCAGCGCAGGGGTGTGGTGATCACGGTTCCTGTCTCTCGTGGGTTGCGGCGGGTTGGGCGGGGCCTACTTGACGATCAAGCCCGCGGTTTGCACCTGGGAGCGCACCGCACCCTCATTGAAGGCCAGCACCTGGCTGGCGCGCAAGATGGTGCAGCCTTCCAGACGGGCAGAGGTGCCGGGACCCCACAGCTCTACGGCATAGCGCTCGGTGTCGAAGGTGGAGTTGGTCACCTCGGAGCTGGCGCCGTCCATCAAGAACAGCGCGATGGAGTCTCCCGCCAGGAGGCAGTCGCTGAGGGTGAGCCGGGTGCTCCCACCTGTGGCGTATACGGCCTTCTTCGCCGAGAAGAGCCGGCAGCCCGCAAGGCTCACCTGGCTCTCGGCGTAGTTGTCCGTGACGATCACCCCGTGGCCCTGGTCGTTGTCGATGTGACAGTTGATCAGGTCCACGTGGCCGCCGTTGATCTGCACTGCGGGCGTGCCCTTGCCAGCCGAGGACGAGAGCGAGAGGCCGCGCAGAGTGACGTTGCCATCCGTGTTGACCCAGAGGGCTGAGTGGTCCTTGCCCTTCAGCACGACCTCTTCAGAGCCGCCGGTCGATGAGAGGGTCAGGGAGCGCACGATGCCCACCCGCTCGGCGTAGGTCCCCGGCGCGATCTGCAGGTGGGAACCTGTCGGGGCACGATCTGCGGCGAGGGAGAGCGACTCGAAGTGGGTCTCGTTGAGGCCGGCCCAATGGGGCCAGAGTGAGCGGTCGGGTTGGACGAACAGGGTCGGGGCGCCCTCGTCGGGCAGCAGAGAGAGCAGGTTCTTGCTGACCAGGAAGGGCCCGTCGATGGGTTTCTGGCCGAACACACAGTCGCGCAGGGTCACCACGGCCATGGTCTCAGGGTCCATGAAGGGCGCCGGGTTGTCCCGCTCCCAGGTGAAGCGGCAGGACTCGAGGGCGCCCTTGGAGTCGCCCGTCATGGCCAGTGCGGTGCCCTCTCCCGAGCGAACGATGCAGTCGACGAGAATGAGCTGGGCGCCCGGATCAGAGGTGCCGGCGGCAGCGCTCCCCGGGGAGGCGTCCAGGCGGCAGGCCGAGAGACGCAGCTGGCCCTGGTTGACGACGACGGCCGCCGCGGCCTCGCTGCCACCCTTCAGCACCAGGTCGGAGGCCTCGATCATGGTGACCCGGTCGAGGGTCAGGGCCGGTCGATCGCGGCCGTTGATGATCACAGGTCCCTGCCCTGCCCCTCTGCGCAAGCTCACGCGCCGGTCGATGACCAGGGCTTCGTTGTAGGTGCCCGGCTGGATCCTGATCTCGTCCAGGTAGCCCGCGGCGCGCAGGGCTGCGGCGATGGTGGCGTGATCGCCCGAGCCGTCACGAGCCACCACCCGAACTCGGGGGCCGCCGGCAGCCTCTTCCTTGGCAGGCTGGGCGCTGGGGGACTGGCTGGGGGACTGGCTGGGGGACTGATCGGGGGCCTGGCCGGGGGCCTGAGTGGGGGCCGGATCGTCAGGTTGGGGGCCAGGCAGATCAGCTGCTACGGCGGTGGGCGTTCCGCCGGTCTCGGTGCCTGCGCCGTCCGGGGCCTGGGGCGGGGGCTGAGTGGCCGCGTGGTCCGCAGGCGGGTCGATGGTGGCGGCTTGGGCTTGGGCGGGGTGGGTCAGGCCAGGCGGGTCTGCCCTGTCGCCGTGGACCACCGGCAGGGGCGGCGCCGACTGCGGGCTTGGCGCCAGGTCGTGGCTTCTCTCCGGTGCAGCCTTGTCGGGCTGGGCAGGTTCGGTTGCCTCGGGCGCAGTGCAGCCGAGAAGGGTCACCATGCAGAGCAGGAGCCACCGTGCGGTGTGGGGTCGAAACATCGTCCAGAATCCATGGGCGAGGCAGGGAAGGCCAGGGAGTAGCCCGTTGATCGCGGCACCATATCTGAGCATGGAGAGGGGGTGGCTCAACAAGCCTCTCTCGGCAGCGGGCAGGGAGAGTGCCTCGCCCGGCTCGGCGCCACTCACCTTCGACCCTCTCTCAAGCCCCTTCTTCTCTCACCGCGCCGCCTGTCCATGGAGCGAGGCGTGGCGAAAGCGCTTCAAGGTCGAGTGTTCCTGCCATTGGCAGGGCATCTTCCTGCGGCTTGTGTTGACCCTTGCTTCCGAGGATCGCTATAACCGACTCGCTCTGCGGGGTTTGCGGGCACATGGCCGATCGATCGGTCTGGTGGCACAGACCCCTGCTCGCGTGAGTCTGCTGAACGTTGCTGAACAAAGGGGCGTGACCATGACGGAACCGGCATCGGCTGAAGCTGCCGCGGACCTTCCCAAGACCATCGGGAACCACGAGATCCTCAGCCGGCTGGCCTCCGGGCCCATGGGCGACCTGCTGATGGCCAAGGCGGGCGATGAGGGGCGTCACGTGATCAAGAAGCCCACGGCCCCGTACGTGAAGGTGTCCAAGGACGCCATCAAGATGCTCAACGCGAGCTTTGATCCTCGCCTGCGCCCCTATCTCGAGATCGATCACGACAACAAGCGTGATCGCTATCTGGTGATGGACTACTTCGAGGTCCGCTCGGCCTCGCTGTCGGCCCTTGACGGTCTCACCAAGGGAGAGAGCGTCGCCTGGCTGATCAGCGCTTGCGGTGCCCTGGCGGCCCTGCACAAGAACAAGGTGGTGCACGGCAACCTGAAGTCGTCGAACATCCTGGTGCGACGCTCGAAAGACCGTTCCATCCCGGGGACGGTCGCCGGGGCCCTGCCCATTCTCAGCGACATCGGCCTGCGCTACGCCTACGACAAGGAGTACTTCGTGGGAGCGACGGCTGCGGCCATCTACCCCTATATGGCCCCCGAAGTGATCGATATGTTCGTGGAATCAGGCCTGGACGACGACTGGCAGCCCGCGCCCTCCGCCGATGTCTACTCGTTCGGCGTGGCCTTCATCGAGATCTATTCCGGATTTCAACTCTTCGATCTCCCCGGTGAAGAGCCCTCACCCCAGCGATATGTCGAGGAGAAGCGCCGGCGGCGGTACGTGCTGGCCGAGCGCAATGACTTCAAGTCCGAGGTCGACATCAAGAAACTCAACGAGGTCCTGGCCAAGTGCCTCGACCCCGAACCGAAGAACCGATTCGCAGACGCACAGCAGCTCGAGAAGGCGCTGCAAGACACTCTCGTGAAGAATGGAAAGGCATGATGAAGGACGAGACACTGCAGGAGATTCATGGCGAGCTGACCAAGGCCGAGAGCGCGCTTCGCGACCTCGCCCGCCGGGTGAAGCAAGACTCCAGGGCCGGAGTCAACGTCTGCCGAAACTTCACCGACTGGGCCGCCACGCCTCCGGACAACCGCCTCGACAGGGCCAAACGGCGCCTGGAGCAGGAGTTCTACCGGGTGGGCATCGCTGGAATCTTCAGCTCGGGCAAGTCGACCATCATCAATGCCTTGCTGCGGGAGCCCGATCTGCTCCCCACCGCCTCCCACGTCTGCACCTTGACGCGAACCATCATGCGGGCCCCCGAAGAGGGCTCTGGTGAGCGGGTCGAGGTGCACTACTGGAGCCAGGACGAGGCGATCCGCAAGGTGGTCCGCAACAGCAAGTTCGACGACGCCTTCGACTCAGACGACCGTCAGCGCGCCGAGTCCGGGTCGGTCAACGTGGATGACATCCACACGGCCATTCGTCGCTGCCAGGAGGGCGATCGCGAGCAGCAGGCCCTGGCTCAGGAGCTGCGTGAGTTCGTCGACGCCCTCGATATCCACGCCTCGCGCCTGGGCCGGGTGCACACCGTGCCCCTGTCCGAGAAGGACCAGTTCTTGCGCACCACGGCCGTCGAAGAGAACGGCGTGACGCGGCTGGTGGGCATCGGGCACATTCGCTGCATCGCCCACGCCATCCTCTACGTGAACAACCCGCTGTTCACCGAAGAGCACATCGAACTGATGGATCTGCCGGGCACGGACGACCCAGACCCCACCCAGAAGCAGATCACCTACGACGCCCTGAAGACCATCGACGTGCTGATTTCAGCGGTCTATGGCAGCAAGGGCCTGAACGAAGAAGATCTGGCCATCATCGACGAGATGCTGGCTCATCACCACGCGGTGACCGAGAAGACCTTCTTCACCGGCAATCGGATGGACGACATCCAGGTGGGCGACGTGAGCAACGCGTCCCTCGAAGGCCTGCTGTCTGACGGGCTGATCAAGCATCTGACCAAGCGTGGCTTTGACGCGACCCGGGTGTACTTCGTCAGTGCGCTGTACGCCGAGCTGCTGTGCATGGAGCAGCGCCGCATGCCCATGAATGACGAGCAGCGCAGCACTCTCGATTCGTTGCGCCAGAAGTGTGACGACCTGGGCAGCAAGCTGGCCGCGGACATCCGGCCTGACCTCAAGGACCAGTTGGTCGAGACCTACAAGGACGGCGGTATCTCCAAGCTCCGCCAGGACCTGATCAACTACCTGAAGCACGACATCAAGACCACGCACTTCAAAGAAGTGCAGACCGATCTTGGCGACGTGCTGACCAACCTCGACGGGCTGCTTGAGCCCGAGCGGGCCGATGCCTGGGATCTCGATTCGGACGAGTCTGCTCTGGACACGTTCATCGACGACGCGACCAACCAGTTCGAGAACATCGTCTACACCTTCGAGGAGAACCTCGAGAAGGCCTTCCCCAAGGTCGTGGTGCAGCTCGACGAGATGGTCAAGTCGAAGGTGGAGAACCTGCTCGCCCGTGACAACAAGGCGATCAACTTCCGCAAGATCCGCTCGGAGCTGCCCTCTCCAGGGGCCTTCCAGGTGAAGACGGCCGTGATCACCAAGGCCCGGGACGCCATCGGCAAGGAGGTCACCAGCCTCATCGCCGGCCAGCTGGCCAAGAAGATGAGCAGCGCGGTGGTCACCAAGCTCGGTGAGCTCGCTCCCCGGGACGCCTTCGAGAAGCTCGATGAGCAGCTCGACAGCAACCTGGCCGATCGTTACGCCGCTGCGGTCGAGGGCTTCGAGAAGGGGCTCCACCGCTCGTGTGAGCTGCGGGTCAACGAAGAGATCCACAACCTCCGTGGTGACATCCCCGAGCCGAACCCGGGCGGGGGCGACTGGAGCCAAGAACTCGAGGAGGCCTTCCGCGGTGAGCTGACCAAGCTCTTCACGGACAAGCTGTCTGCACGGATCGGTCGCTTCGACAAGGTGCTGCCGGTGCACTTCAAGTTCGTCTCCCACGAGCTGGTCGACACGCTCAAGGGCCTGCTCAGTGACCTGGCCCGTCTGGGACGGAAGCGGGATGACCTCGAGATGCCCGTGTTCGCGGGTGTGGATCTCGATCCTGAAGAGCTGCGTCGCCGTTCGCTCAAGGGCTACCTCCACAGCTACGAACTCGCCGCAGAAGCCCTGAAGTCTGCTGGCGTCGAGCTCAAGTCCATCGCGTCCTGAACTCGCGACAGCACACTGAGAAGGATCAAGCATGATCATCACACCGGATCCCATTTTCTTCGAGCGCATCATTCGCGGCAGCGGCCCGAAGCGAAAGCTCATCAACATCTCGAACGGGGGCGCTGACGACTGGGAGACCAAGGTCACCAGCATCTCCAAGCCTGATTGGCTCGAAGTCGAAGACGTGGTCGTAGGTCATTCGATGTTGATCCCTGGTCGCCAGCGCATCTCGGTGATCGTCAACGTCGACTCGAACCATCAGTTCTTCCCGATGGCACAGTCCCTCGAAGAAGAGCTGCAGATCGTCTTCGAGGACGAGACAGACCTGGCGATCCCGATCACGATCCAAGAGGTGATCGCTGAGAAGGTCGACTACCCAGGCGTCTTCGCCATGGACTTCGGTACGACCAACACCTGCTTCGCCTACAAGAACAAGTTCGACCCCACGGTCGATCCGGCGAAGGCCAGCCAGCCTGCGAGCTCATCGAAAGAGATCCCGTCCCTGGTCTTCTTCAAGGACGTGTCACTGGGCGATCAGGCCAAGTACTCCATCGGCACCGACGCTGCCCACGACATCAAGGAGTTCTCCTGGCAGACCTACGCCTACTTCCTGAGCATCAAGCGCATGCTGGGCAGTGGCAAGGAGGTCTTCGTCCTCGATGGTGACGCAGGTCGTACCTCGGCTCACCGCCAGCAATGGCCCGTGAGTCGCATCGCCGGCTTCATCATCAAGGAGGTCTTGAGCCGGGCCGAGGATCAGCTGGGTGCACAGATCCAGCGGGTGGTGGCCACCTATCCCACGCTCTACAGCAAGCACAAGTGTGAGTCGTTGCTCGGCGCCTACAAAGAGGCCTTCGAGCTCATGGGCCGGGATTGGAACGACGACCGGGTCACCCTGGTCATGGACGAGGCCAACGCCGCCGCGTTCAACTACATCTACGGCGAGCTGCTCGAGGTGTTCAAGGGCTTCGCTGCGAAGGAGCAGCGGACCTGCCTGCTGAGCTACGACTTTGGCGGCGGCACGGTCGATGTGGCCTTCCTGGATGTGGTCATGACTCGGGACGACCGGGGTCGGATCAAGGTCTCCACAGACCTGCGGGGCATCACCGGCGATCTGTTCTTCGGTGGTGACAACATCACCCTGGCCAGCTTCGAGATGCTCAAGAGCGAAGTGGTGCGCCTGATCGCCGAGGAGCGTCACGTCGATCCCGCCGACGAGGCCGCCGCTGCAGACGCCGAGGGGGCTGCGAAGCCCTTCGCCGAGACAGACTGGGACGACCTCTTCAAGCCCACAGACGACGACATGGATGCTGACGAGGCAGCTCGCGAGGCCGCCGCGAAGGCAGAGGCCGAGAGGCTGGCCGCCGAAAAGGAGGCCAAGCCTTCAGAGGTGAAGAACCTCGAGAGTGCAGACGAGTATCAAGAGGCCATCGAGGCGGTCTACGAGCATCGCACAGCGCTCAAGATCTCCGTCGAAGAAGGCATCAGTCTGCGCGAGGCCGTCGACCGGGTGGCAGGGCAGAACGACACCCGCAAGCTGGACAACGTCGAGCTCGAGAACCTGCAGTCGGCCATGGAGATGATCGTTCCCACCCGCTGGGCCAACTACGAGAACGTGGCGCCGCACAAGGAAGACGCGGCCAAGAAGGTGTTCTACGAGCTCTGGCACGAGGCCGATCAGATGAAGATCCGCCTCTCAAGCCGTGGTGGCGAGCAGCGCTTCGAAGGTCTGCTCAAGCGTGTCGCTGAGTACGCCGACGTGGATCCCAAGATCTTCAACGACAACCTCACCGTGCACTACAACCAGCTCGAGCGCAAAGTTCGGCCCGGGGTCGAGCAGACCATCCGCCAGACCCATGCGCTCTACACCCGTGGTGTGGGCGAGCGGGACGACGGGTTGCGTGAAGCGCCGCTGAAGGTGCTGCTGGCGGGCAACTCGTCGAAGCTGCCCCTGGTGAAGTCTGCCTTCTGCGAGATCTTCGAGATCGGCGAGGACAAGCTGGTCTTCCAGGCCGACAGGTTGAAGACGGCCGTGGCTCAGGGTGCCTGCGAGGACGAGTCCTTGCGTCGCGACCTGGGTGACCAGGGCCTGATCCAGTGGGAGACGGTGGGCGCGGTCGATCGTCTGCCTTTCAGCGTGGGGCTCTACAGTCCCGACCTGAAGGGGCTGTCCCAGTACGAAGACGGCTTCATCCCCATCTTCAAGCGGGGCACGTCCCCTGGCGAGGATGAGGGCACGTTCGTGGCCAGTCACGACGAGCACTTCCTGGTGCATTCGAAGATGGAGCGGTTGGCGCTCTACGCTGACTACTGCGATGGCAAGTCGCCGGCCTACCTGGGCATGTTCAACTTCGAGGGTCCGATCGCTCCTGATCATGGAGAGGAAGACGGACCGTTCCAGGTGACCATGGAGCTGACGACGAACCGCGGCGTCGAGCTGCGACTGCCTTCTACGGACACCGTGTTCAACTTCGAGGTCATCGACGAGACGGTCGACGCACAGGTCAACCCGTTCTCGGGCGTGCACTAGACCTCGCAAGGGGAGCACTCCATGGACGTCTTGGCAGCTCTCAACGATGGAATCGCTGCCCTGACCTGGCTGCGAGACCAGGCCACAGACGGTCAGCTGGACCCTAGCGCTCTCGAAGAGCTGATGGACGCTGGCCTCTGGGAGCAGGCACTGGTACGCGATGCCCTCGCTGCCCTCGCAGGTGGGGGGCAGCCCGGCGGTGCGGTGGTGTCGGGTGCGATAGACCCGTCACCACCGGCCGGCGTGGAGGCCGCTCAGACTGACGAGGCGGGGGCAGGGCAAGACCCCGCTGGTGAGCCGGCCGCGCCTGCGGCTGAGCCCACGGCCCCTGCTGGCGAGGAGCAGCCCGCTGAGCCCGCCGAAGAAGAGGCCCCGCCGTCGCCTCACGCCGAGGCCGAAGGGCTCATGGCTGCGGTCGCTGCGTTGCCTGGCGCCCTGGAGGCCATGGGAGTGCATGTGCCCGCCCAGGCTGCCGACTTCTGCAAGAAGGCCGGGAGGGCCACCCTCAATCTCCCCGACGATGAGAAGAAGGGTGAGCTCCTGGCGTCGCTGTTGTTCAAGGCCATGGCTGTGCTCGACGGGGTGCAAGGCGAGTTTCTCTGGAGCGGTCACCGGGCCAAGGTGTTGTCAGCCCTGGATGGCCTCCGTGGGCCCATGGCGGCCTTCCTGGAGCGCCAGCACAACCTGTCCTTCATCCCGCCAGTGGGATTGACGCAGGTCGACAAGGACGACGCGCCCCCATCAGCCGTGATCGACTGGGTCCCCGCTCAACAGCCCCCGGGTACGGTGCTGGCGGTGGTCTCTCGTGCCTTTCGTCGTGACGGCGCCGAGGGAGGCAAGGCCCATCTGATCGCGGCCAGCGAAGCGCCGGTGGGCCTGCGAGCTCGCCTGCTCGAGATCTGGCAGAAGGTCGAGAACGACGGGGCCGGTGATCCAGCTGCCGACCTGGCCAAGCTCTCGCGCTACATTCACGAGCTCAAGGACGACGACGAGGTCGGAGCCACGTCCACCGCCCGGCACGTGCTGAACCTGATCTTCGAACGGAACACCCGCGGCGTGCATGGCGCAGACATCAAGTGGCTGCTCGCGCTGTTGGCCAAGCAGGGCATCACCTCGCTGACGGCCAAGGTCGGGCGGCGCTTCGACGACTCCTTCTCACCGTCCAAGTACGAGCGGCAGCAGGTCTACGCCGACGCACCCGCAGGCACGATCGTGCGCATCGTGCGCCTGGGCCTGCTCGACTCCGGGGGCATCCCCCTGCAGAAGGCCGTGCTCGGCGTCTCCCGCGGCACTGACTAAGGCGGGCGTCTGCGCCATAGATCTCCTGCCCTGGGGTGGTCCGGGCTGGCCTGTTTTTGACCAGGGGGGGCGTGGCGCTCAGACAGGGTCGGCAAAGCCTCCACACTCGCTTCAGACCCCCCTGGTCAAAAACAGGCCAGCCCTCGCCGGTGGAGGGGCAGGGGACTCTGGGCTTCCTTGGGTTCGTTTTCGGCTGGCCCGGACGTCTCACCACCATCTGCTGCGGGCACGTCTGGACCATCAGGGCTGCGTGGAACACCACCGCCGGTGCTCAGCGGGGTGTCACCCCGCCTCCGCGCCGACGGCGGCGATTCGCCTTGCCCTGAAGGCCCAGCCGTAGGGAGTGGAACCCCTGCCGCCCCCCCGGCCGCGCAATGAAGCGCCGAGAGCCCGCTGCGATCTCGGCACCAAAAAACGAATCCCCGAATGGCCACAGGAGCCAGCCCCTCCACCGGTGAGGGCAGGGCTGTGTCTCCCCAGGGGGGTCTGCAGCGAGTGTGGAGGCGCAAGCCGACCCTGTCCGAGCGAAACGGCCCCCCTGGGGAGACACAGCCCTGCCCGGAGCACCCCCACAGCTGCGACCCTGTAGCGCAGCCCCCCCCTTAGTTGTCCAGGACGTCGTTCAAGACGCCGAGCCAGCGTCGGTTCTCTTCGTGCAGGGTCGAGAGCTTGATCATGCGAGCCACCGCCGGGAACGACGCGTCGAGGTTGTTCATGCGCTCGACCAGCTTGGGCAGCTCGGCCCGACACATCTCTTCGTTGGCCCTGACGTAGGCGAGCACGTTGGTCACGGACTGTTGGCTCTTGTCCGCCAGCTTGCCCGAGCTTGACGACTCTTTCGCCTTGGAGGTCGCGGCGGACACGTTGGCGTGATCGGGCGTGATGAACGGCTCGGCGTAGCGCAACTCGGAGAGCAGCCGGCGGATCTCCTTCTCGGCTTCGGCCAGGGCATCCCGGGCGGCCTTGAGCTGGTCTTCGAGCTCGGCGATCTTCTTGCGCTGGGCTTCGGCATCGCCGATGTCGAGGCTGGCGACCTTCTGCTCCAAGAACTTGATCTGCGACTCGAGGGCCTCCTTGTCGTTGGCAGCCTCGGCGATGATCCGGGCGAGCTCGGTCTCGAGCCGTTCGACCTTGGTCTTGTACTTCTCGAGTTCGCGCAGGGCGTCCTGTTGCATGGCGGCGGCAGAGGCCTTCTCGCGCTCGGCGGCCAGCAGACTGCTCAGCTCGGCGTTCTCGGTCTGCAGCTTGCTCAGGCTGTCCCTGATCATCTGCCGCACCTGACCCATGGTGATGCTGGGGACGCCGTTGTCCTTGTAGCGCTCCTTCAGCGAAGACAGGGTCGTCTTGTCGTTGGAGCGGACTTGCCCGCGAATCTTCTCGCGGATCTGGTCGTCGGTCATGTCGTGAGTCGAGTTCTTGTCGGCGGCCATGTGGGTCGTCTCCTGGACAGTGCCTTGGTCCTGTATTCCCCGCGACCGGCATGGGCTGGTCAGGCGAGCGTCAGCGGTCCTCCCGTGGATACCGCTTCGACGCCCACATGGTAAGGATCCCTGGCCGCAGGTGCGACTGATCAGCTGGCAGGACGGGGGGCTGCCGCCTCAGCGGGATGAGCGATTCGCGGTGGCCGCCGACGTGAGCCGCTTGCGATAGCGGTCGAGCTGTCCACCGAACTCTGCGCCGTGGGACTGGAAGCTCTCGTTCAGCTTCTCCTCGAGGGTGGCCAGGGCCGCCTTCTGCACCGACCGCTCTGTGGCGTCCAGCGCGTCGTTGAGCACCTCGATGAGACGGGCCGCCAGGGCCGGGCGTCCGGACTTGGCCAGGGGGAAGGCAGCCTTGACCAGGGTCGAGGCGCCCTGCTGGGCCAACTGCACGGCCTCCTGCCCCCGAGACAGCACCTGGAGCACGGGCTCCGCCAGCTGGTATCCCCGGGCCAGGCAGGTGAGCTGATCGAGGGTCGGACAGCCCGTTCCGGGGAAGGCGGCCAGCACTTCGAAGAGGGTCATCATCCGGCGATGCCCGTCCAGGCTGAGCTGCATGTCGAGCAGCAGTCTGATCACCGGGTGCGAAGGCGCGGGCACCGAGCCGTCGAAGAGGTTGATGGGGATGAACTCGCCCACGGGGTAGTCGGCCAGACGCTCGGGACGGCTGACCAGGACCGCTGCCACGTGCCCGAACGACTGGGCCTCGGCCCGAGCCCATGTGCCCGTGCGAAAGAACAGCTTGCGACGGATCTCCCCGGGCAGCAGCCACGCGGCGCTACCCAACCGGCGGTGGCACTCGCCGGGCTCGCCGGCGATGACCAGGGTACGTGACGGCGCGTAGAGGCCAGCGAGGATGGCCTGGTTGTAGCCGTCGAGACCGACCAGCGCCTGGCGACGGGCCTCGTTGAGGGCGCCCTCATCCAGCAAGGGCCATTGCTGCGCCAGATAGGGCCCGGGCCGTTCGGCGGGCACCTCGGGGGTCATGAACAGGTTGGTCGCAGGAGCCGCGCCGTTGAACGCCTGATGGGAGGCCAGCGAATCGGGGATGACGATCGAATGGGTGCACAGACGCCGACGCCCCACATGGTCTGCGCCGTGGACGAAGGTGCACGAGGCCACCACCCGAGCGTCGTCGAAGGACACCGAGCTGAACGACGCGCCGCTGCTGTGCGCTCCCTGGGCCGCTCCCGCGAGGATCTCCAGGCGGCGAATGGCGCCTGGCTCCAGCTCGTGGGAGGCGAAGGTCGTCCGGTAGCCGCCGTCTGAAGAGAAGACGTGATGCTGGACGGCGAACTCGCTCACGACGGCTTGAGCGTGTCACCGAGCATGTCGAACAGGGGCTCGATGATGTTGACCGGTGAGAGCGAGGCCTCGGCGCCCGGAAAGAACTGCCCATTGGCAGAGGTCGAGTAGCCGAGCACGGAGGAGTTGTAGTAGCGCACCTCACCACCGAGAAAGCGCAGGTAGTTCTCGATGCTCTCGATCATCTCTACGCTGCTGGGCAGTTTCTGCCGGGGGTAGGCGGTGGGCGGGTGCACCACCGGGTGCATGTCTGCCTTCGAGAAGACCAGGGCAATGTCCCGCAGGTGGGGGAAGTGGTCGCGGAACCCCGCGGGCCCGGCTTCCAGGTCGAAGTCATCGACCGTGGTCTCGTGGATGCCTCGGGCGAAGCAGATCTCCCGGGCGATGCGCTGCTGGACGGTGAGCGGCTTGCCATCGGTGGCTGGCCCCAGTTCGGCGAACATGACCTTGGCGAAGTTGACCGGGTCGCTGCGGGCGAGATCCATGACCTTCATCCAGGCCTTGGCCTGCTCTCGGGGCTTGCCGGCCAGGTTGTCCAGCTCGAGCTGGAAGGTGCCTGCCTTCTCGCCGTCTTGTCTGCTCACCGCGGTCATCACTCTGCGGTAGCGGTAGTGGGCTCGCTCTACAGCTTCGTAGCCATAGGTGTTGAGTTCGTCGGTGAGCTTGGAGAGCTCGCTGGCGGCGGCTTCCACGAGGGCCTTGCTGGCGTGCCGATCGCTGACGGCCATGGCTCCCGCCGCCTCTTGTCTCCTTGAGGGGTCGGAGGCCTCGTCAGCCATGCGCTGCTGGATCTCTGCGTGCAGGTCTCGGTGCACCCTGTTGGCCAGGTGGCGGGTGAGGTGATCGAAGAACTGCCGATAGGTCTGGTCGTTCTCCCGCTCGGAGGGGTCCATGAGCATGATCAGGCCCTGGGCGTGGAGCAGCATCTCGGCCATCACCGCCACGATGGTGCCGCCGGACTGCTCCAGCTCGGCCAGGTCGTTGATGCCCTTCAGCAAGGTGACGAAGTTCTCCCCCGACGTCTCGAGAGTGACGATGCTGGCCACGGGCTGACCGCGCTTGGTGATGTTGGCCACCAAGAACTGCCCGGCGTCCCGGCGCGTGAACTCGCACCAGATGCCCTTGGCGATGTAGCCGTCGAAGACCTCTTCGGCGTAGGTGAAGACCAGGTCTTCGATGATCTGCTTGGTCTGATTCTTCAGCGATTGGTGATCGCAGGAGGGGTTGTCCTTCAGCAGCAGATCAGCCAGACGGTCGTAGTCGATGGGCTGGGCCTTGACCCCCTTGTGGGGGAAGTGAAAGGACGCTGTCCGTTCACGGAGGACCTTGCCGAGGGAGGCCAGGTACGCGGTCTTGCCGGCGCCTGCGGTGCCCATGACCAGGAGCAGCGGGCTGTAGGATTCGCCTGTCTCGTCGGCGAGCAGACCATTGCGCACGACCTGGAAGGCGTCGCGGATGTCCATGACCCCGGCGTCGATGGCGAGGGACGGGCTGCTGCCTGCCTGGCGGGGCGGCGCTGGCGCGGGAGGCGGCGGAGTGGCCTCCTTGGTCGGTGGAGGCTGGAAGCCGCCCCCTTCTGGCGCTGGCGACTCGACCTCTGCTGGCGACTCGACCTCTGCTGGGGGCGGGGCGTCCTCGGGCACGGCCATCATGGTCACGTCCGGGACGTGCACGGGCTTGGCCGGTGGTGGCGTGGGGGGCGGAGGCGTGGGCTCGTCGGGAGCGGCCGCATTGGAGGGGCAGCTCTCGTTGAAGCAGCGATCTTTCTCGAGGGAGAACTCTCGCTTGTGACACGTCCCGCACTCGACCATGGCCTCGTCAAAGTGGCCGCAGTTGCTGTTCAGGCACTTGTTGGTGGAGCAGTCGACCATCCATTTGCTGCAAAAGCTGCACTCGCGCATGCGCTGCAGCAGGGCCCGACAGCTGCCCTTCGAACAGAAGTCGATGCCGTCGTCCCTGAGAAAGGAACGGTGTCCGCAGAACTCGCAGCCCTGGATGATCGCGGCGTTGCCGGGGCAGTTGCGATTGATGCAGAAGTCTTCACGCCAATCGACGGACATGAACGAGTAGAAGCGACACTCCGGGCATCCGGAGAGGCGAATCTGATGCATCTTGCAGCCAGCGTTGAAGCACTCCGTGACGCCGTTGGCCGTGGCCAGGGACGGTCGTCTGCAATAGCCGCACAGCTGCAGGTCGCCGCCGGTGGGGCAGTTCGGGTTGGTGCAGGTCCAGTTGCGATCGCCTTGCTTCTGAAGTGGCGCGCTACAGGCGACGCAGGTCTCTTGAGCGCTCATGGCTAGGCCCCGCCCTGGCTGGCTGCCCAGCGGAAGCCCACGTTGGGATAGGCGCGCAAGGGGAACATGGCGAAGCGCCGAGTGGTCAGCCCGGGCCCGCCCAGGATTTCGGGAGCCCCGCGCACCACGAAGTGCGAGTTCTGCTGGGCGGAGTTGGGCGCGAAGGACCACACCGGCTGGGGCGAACCGGCGACGATGTCCTCGACCACCAGGCCGTCGTGCTTGCTGTAGGTGTCCGGATGAAAGCGGGCGTAGCGTCGCTCGGCGGTGTCGAATCGGTCGATGCACCACAGCCAGCCGAAGCCCAGCAGCTGCTCCATGGTCTCGCTGCCGTCGCACTTGCGGCTGCTGTCGGCCAGCAACTGAGCGTACCTGGTCGGGTTGGCGTAGAGCTTGTCGAGGGTGCTCTGCTCCTGGCCGAAGAGGTCGTTGAAGTCTTTCTCGCTCTGCTCCTGCCAGGGGAACAAGGCCTTCTTCTTCGGGTCGAGGCGCACCCGTCCGCCGCTGCCAGCGGGATGGTCGTTCGACCAGGATGCGGCCCTCTCGTACTGGGCTTCGCTGGGCAGGTCGACCACGAGCTTCCAGGCCGTCTTCTGGGAGAGCCAGGCGCAGTAGGCCGCCGCTTCGTAGAGGGTGATGCCGAACACGGGCCTGTCGGCCCAGGGCACCTTGGGGGTGCCGAAGCCGCCAGCAGCGACCTCTCCTTCGTAGGTGTCCCAGGTGCGGGGGTAGAGCACTTCGCGCAGGGGCACCACCCGGGGCATGCTCAGTCGGGTCCAGGCCTTGTGCAGGCGGCGCACGAAGGCGATGGCCTCGACGATCTCGTGTGGCGACCGTTGCAGCTTGCGCAGCTGGAGCGGGGGGACCTGAACGCTCAGCCGGCGCACGGTGAGTTTCTTGATCGTGGCCACATCTTCGCGCAGGTTGTTCGCGCCGTCGGGGCCGAAATAGGCCTCGTTGATCTCGCCCTGCCGCTGGGGCAGCAAGACCTCGTCCTCGCTATTGGCCGGGACGATGGCCTTGGTCAGGCAGGCCTTGGCGAAGTCGAAGACCCGCCGGATGGTGCGCGAGCGGGCGATGCCGTCGAGGTGCACCGTGCCGTCGCCGGTGGCGCTGTCGTCGGCGACTTGGGCCCCAGGAGAGTCTTCGAACTCAGACCACTGGGTGACCTCGTAGGTGAGCGAGTCGATGTAGGCCTCGACGAAGTTTCGAGCGTCGGAGTGCAGCTCGACCTTGTGGTGGACCTGGCCGTCTGAGCCCTGGTCGTACCGGGCATGAGATTCGATCTTGCGCCCCTGGTCTTCCCAGATGTAGCGCCAACAACTCTGGTCTTCGTAGGCGCCGTCCGTGGCGCTCAAGAACTCCAGGTACTCGCCGTTGGTGACCATCTTGCGACTGATGCGAAAGTCGTCGAGCCAGACCCAGTGGTACGGCGTGGCGTCGAGCAAGCCGGCGAGATCGAGTCTTCGTGAGTGATCACGCAGGCGCAGGTCGGGGTCGACCAGAGCCATGCTGGCGCCGAGAGGAAAGGCGCCAGCAGTGATCTCGACGGAGTTGTCGAGGATGGATTGTTCGTCAATCGTCAAGGTTGGCTGGCGTCACAGTCAGCTGACGGCACCGTGGGCCGGCGCGCCTGGCTCGTCATCGTTGAAGTAGATCAGGTCGGCGTCGGAGAGGCCGGCGATCATCTTGCCGTATGCGGCGGCCCTCATGCGCTGGCGAATGAAAAGGAGCAGCAGGGCCAGCAACAGCAGCAGGCCCAGGAGGCTGCCGATGGTGACGATGCCGAGGGCCGGAGACATGGCCAGATCGACCTGGGCCCGAGTGCGGGAGTCTCCGCTGGCCATCTCAGCCACCACCGTGCCGAGCTCGCCGCCGAACGGCGGAATGCCCGCCTTGGACACGGTGACCGTGAGCACCCGGCTGGCGCCGTCAGCAAAGGCGATGGGACGGCTGTCTGAGAGGGGGCTGCCGTCGAGGGACAAGCTGGCTGAGACCGAGCCGTCGGCGCTGGCGCTGCCATAGGCGGCGCTGGGCTCGAAGCGCAGCACCACCGGTACCTCGCCGCCGCTGCCATGGAGATCGACTTTGACCTGCAGAGTGGCCTGGGAGGTCACGCTGCCCGAGACCCACTCCGGGCCAAAGGTCAGCGACGACCCACCCGCCCTGTCGGCGAAGGCCACATCGTCGTCGGCTGTGGCGAAGGTCATGGTCAGCGCGGGGGTGGCGAACTCGAGGCTGGCCTGACCTGATGTGCTGTCCGTCCAATCGAAACCGCCCTGGGCTGTCTTGAGCAGGGCGGCCTCGACGGCCCAACCGAACGGCTGGCTGCCCTTGGTGGTGGTGTTGTGGGTGTAGCTGGCGGTGTGCGTCTCATCAGCTGCTGGCGTCCACTGATCTTCGGCGCCAGCACCACCCGGCGCGGTCCAGGTGGCGGTGACCTTGCCGTCTTCGAGCAGGTGGGTGTCGTTGATCAGGCCGCCGCCCACGTTGTCCCGCAGGCGCACCTCGAGGTCGAACTGGGTGCCCACGGGCAGCACCGTGTTGTTCGCCGGACCCTGGGCCAGCACATCGATGTCGAGCTTGAAGCGCAGAGAGGCCGAGAGGTTGAGGGGGGGAGTTCCCGGGTTGGGAGTGACCGAGAGCTCGATCAATCCGGCGCTGGGCTGGGCCAGATCGACGCTGCGGCTGAACTGGTCGGTGCCGTGGGCAGCGTAGAAGCCTGGGGCTGAGTCACCGTCAACATAGGCCAGCTCAACGGTGAAGTCGCCGTGGTCGGCCAGCAGCGAGAGCCGGGCCCAGTCGGTGCCCTGATAGACGCGGAAGCGCTGTGTGGGCGCTCCGGTGAGTTCGTGTGTGATCACGCCGTCCCCGTCGGCGAGGGGCGGGAAGGGCGCCTGGGCCAGCAGGCTCTCCACCACCGAACGGGCGTTGGTGCCGTCGAGAGTCAGCAGCTGCTGGTCGGTCAGGCTGGCCAGCAGGTCGACGCTCTGGCCATTGGCCATGGCCTGGACCCGCTGACCCCTCTTGGCCGGGTCGGCGTGGGCGTTGACGTCCACGACGCTGACCACCACGTGCTGGCCAAACCCTGCAGCCTGGGCTGGAAACCCTTCGACCAGCAGGGCGGCGGCCGCTGCTCTGATCTCTGGGCGGTCGGCCTCATCGTAGGGCAGCCCGGTCATCTCTTCGGTACGGGTGCGGATGGCCTCGGTGACCCACTCGTCGTCGCCCACCGGGCTCACCGGGTCGATCTCGCCATGGGTCAGCAGCACCAGCCACAGGGGGCGGCTCGGGTCGCCACGGCCTTCGAGCATCTGGGACAGGTGCTTCTCGACGGCGGTGTTGAGCGGCAGGCAGGCTTCGGTGCTGCCCAGTGAGGAGAGCGAGCTGTGCACCGTCGAGTCGAGAAAGGCGGAGACATCGCTCTGGTCGGCGGGCAGGGCGGTGAGGGGCAGGCTGACCCAGCCCCCGGGAGCGTCGGCGGCGTCGCCGGCCAGGCTCAGCACGCCCACCCGGGACGGGCCCAGGTCGCGCATGCCCTCGACCACACCATGGGCCACCTTGAGCCTGGCGGCGTCGGCAGTGTCCCAGTCGGCCACGATGCCTGACGTGTCGACCATGAAGACGACGTCGACGCCCTGCTGAGCGCTGGTCACGGACGCACAGGCGAAGAAGAAGCAGCTGGCGATCAGCATGCGATACACAGACCGCGTGGTTCGCCTGTTCGCTCTGGGGTCAGTCATCAGCTCTCCTCCACCACGACGGTGATGTTCAGTTCGGCGGTTTCCAGCACGTCCTTCTCACCGGGCTCGCGGAAGCGCAGCGTGACCGTGCCTTGGTATGTGCCGGCTGGCGGCAGGTTGCCCACGTTGACCTTCAGGCCCAGCAGCTGGTGAGCGCCGGGCTGCAGGGTCGACTTCTTGGGCTCCATGCGCAGATCGACCTTGGACAGGCGCAGGTCAGGGTTCTCGCCGTTGACCAGATGGGCCATGGCCGCGCTGAGATCGAGGGGCCCGTGGTGGGTCATGACCACGTCGATGCCCCCGGGGAACTCAACCCAGCCCTCGCCGTCGGCGGACGTGGCGGAGTCGATGGTGAGGGTCTCGGGCGCCACGGCCTCGACCGTGGGCTTGGAGCCGCCTACGTCGAAGCCAACAGTGATGGCGGGGGCGGGGTTCAAGCCAGAGGCCTCGAGCTTCGGCCGGAAGGTCGCTTCGTAGCGGCCGGCCGGAGTCAGCGCCGGGACAGCCACGGCCAGGACCAACTCGTCGGTGATCGACTGGGGCCAGGACACCTCGAGCTCAGTGAGGCTGCCGTCGACCGGCTTGGCGGCGACCACAGACATCTTGCTGCCAGGCACGGCCATGTCCACGGGCAAGGTCACCGTGCCGGCAAACCCGGGAGCCACCGAAGCAGGCTGGGCGGCTCCGACCGAGACGGAGTGCACGGCCAAGTCGAGGGCGATCGACGTGTCGGTGACCGGGAAATCTCTGTACTCGCCGTCCGTGAAGCGACCGCTTACCAGCAATGCGCCACCGTGCCGACCGGCTCCGGGGTTGGCGTTCGCCTGGGCGATGTTCACGGTGGTCGAGGCACCTGCCTTCAGCGTCACGGGCCCGGGGGCGTTCACCAGCCCGCCGGACACGGCGAACTCGTAGCGCACGTCGTAGCGGGAGGTGTTCTCCAGGGTCAGGCTGCGCTCGAAGGCCACGGGCGTGTGGGCCCAGAAGACGCCGAGCGAGAGGGTCTGGTCGCCAGTGTCACCGCTCAGGTCGTCGCCGCTGAACTTCACCGGCAGGGGTGGCGGGACGTCCTTGGGCTGGATGCGCAGGCTGGTCTCTTTGGTGTGGGTCCAGCCGTCGTCGGAGAGGCTGATCTCGAAGCGCGCGGTCTGCAGCTCGTCCGAGTCGTCGTCACCCTTGTTCAGCTGGGCCACAAACTCCGAGCCGCGGAAGATGACCAGATCGCCCTGCTGTTCGCCCCGCAGGGTGACGCTGGGGCCAGCGGTCTCGCCAGCCCAGCGCTGCACGGTCACGGTGGTGGTGTCGGCCGCGTACTTGGCCTGATCGACCGTGCCGCAGCTGGCTTCGAGGGCGTAGGGCACGTTGTCCCCTTCGAAGTACTCGGCTCCAGGGTTGTCGGGCAAGATACGGAAGGTGATGGGGACCTCGCTCAGCAGGACCACTTCGCCTTGGGAGGGGTCGAGGTTGCAGGTCCAGGTGCCGGACAGGTCTGAGTCGAACTGCATCACGTCGAACGTGGCCGAAGCGCTCGGCGGCCGGCGGTAGACGTTGGAGGATGGTGAGGCCGGGGCGCCGTCCTTGGCGATGGATCCGTCGAGGCTCGCGTTGGGGTGCCCTTCGTTCTTGATCAGCAGGTAGATCAGCCGCTTGGCCGACTGGCCCACCGTGATCTCGCGATAGTCGGCGTCGTAGGTGAAGAGGTTGTAGAAGTCGCCCAAGATCTTGAGGTAGGCGTCGACCAGACCGCTGGCCTGCCGGGCCTTGTAGCTGTTGCCACCGGAGAGGTTGGCCATCTCCTGGAGCAGGCTCTCATCGGTGTCGCTGCCCAGGGCGATGGTGAAGATGCGGCGCTCGTCGTCACCGCCTTGCTGAGAGATCTCTCGGACACGGGGGTGCTCGCTCGTGGGCTCGTGCTTGCCGTCGGAGAGAAAGATCACCGCGGTCTGGCCCGTGGTCTTCAGGTAGGCCAGCTGGCGGGTGGACTCTTGCAGGGCAGCGATGAAGTTGGTGCCGCCCGAGTTGCTCAGGGTCTCGATGGCCTGGCTGAACGTCTTCTGGGCCGGGAGCGAGGCCATGGAGTTCAGCGGGACGATCTTCTCGACCTCGTCGTTGAAGGCCACCAGGGCCAGATTGTCCTCGACGCTGGCCAGGGCCACGGCGAGCTGGGCACCCTCGCGATTGAAGCCTCGGGGATCGGCCTTGCGCATGCTGCCCGAGATGTCTGACACGATGGCCAGATTGAAGCCGTCGGGGTTGTAGGCCGGCTCTTCTTCAGCGGGCTGGGGCGCCGTTGCGGGGGAGCTGGCGCCCGGACCGGCCGGAGTGGACTGGCACCCTGCCGAGACCAGGAGGCCGAGCACAACCGACACATTCAGGACGCTCGCAACGAGCCGTCTCAACTCAAGCATGAACCTACCCTCCGAAGGTCATCGGAGTATAGGAAACGACCCACGCAAGGTGCGACAGCTGCTAGCCGGCGTGCTCGGCGCGAGACACCTCAGGCACAGGCCGCTAGGGCCTCGGCGTGCCCTCGAAGATGATGTTCTTGGCTCCGCAGACCAGGCAGCGATCCGTGGTGCGATCGAAGGGCTTGGGGCAGGCGCACTTGAACACGTAGTTCGATTCGTGGTCGATCCAGTCGGCGATCCCGTCGGCTGCTTCCTGGCGGAAGCCGCTGTGGGCATCCTCTGCGGCCTGGCGGGCGCTGATGCCGAAGCGGTAGGCCTCCTTCTGGTCACCGCCAGTGTCCTTGAGGAACTGGAACATCGCGTAGTAGATCCAGGGCCGCCCGCTGTCCGGGAACCGGGCCTGGTCTAGGAACGCGTTGCAGGTGTCGAGATCCGAGATCTGATGGGCCCTGGTCAGGGTGCGCAGGTGGTCATTGCTGCGGCTGGTGAAGCCGAGTCGGGTGTCGACCATGACCATGGTCAGATTGACGTGATCTTGCGTGGCCTGTAGGTCGAACGCTGACAGGGCCGAGGGGATCATCTGCACTGGGCCCGCCTCGCTCTGTGCGACGTCGCTGTCAGCCACTGCGTTCTCGAAGCCGAGGCGCCCCTGATGGGCGTGGTAGGCAGTGGCCACGAGGTGGGCGTTGGGGGAACCCTGGCTGCCACCAAAGACGTGGGACAGGTAGCGCTTGCCCTCCGTCTCGAACTGTTCCTCGCCGAACGAAGCGCTCTCGTGGGCCAGCATCATCAAGATCGTGGCGTAGTAGCGCTGCCTTGCGTACTGAGCCGCGGTCTTGGGCGCGCCGGTCCTGGCCAGGACCCGTTCGGCGAAGGTCGCTGCGGGTTTCAGCTGACCTTCTTGCCAGAAACTGTAGGAAGCTTCGAGATCCGTCGCGTTGGCAGCGTGCTGGGGGGCGACGGAGCAGGCGCTGCAGACGATGCCGATGACCAGGGCGAGGACGCCGGGAAGCGTGCTCCGGGTGCAGCGCGGCAGTTCGAGCTGGGGCATGGGGCTGTTCTCTCTCATTGCACGCCGACCATGACGGCGTGCGGCTTGCCGTCCACTGTGATGTTGAAGCTGACCAGGGCTTCGTTCAGATCGAACGACCGGATCGCGTCGCCTACGGTGTGGCTCACGGTGCGGCCCCGCACGGCGATGTCCTGGTTGGCGGGGATCTGGAAGAAGACGTAGCCATTGTTGGGCGCGTCGCGCTCCGTGCTGAATTGTTGCAGGGCCTCGCCCCCGAACAGCCGGCCGCTGACGTATTGCTTGGGAGTGGAACTCAGGGAGTCGACCATGCCGTCCAGGTCGGCGATGGGCATGAGCGCCGTGCCATCAGGCAAGTAGAGGCGCATGTCCATGTGTTCCCGGGTGATCAGCGTCGTCTGGCTGGGGACGGCGTCCTTGGTCAGACCGGTCGTGACCCAGATGGGGATGACCCGCTTGGCTTCGATCAGGTCGACACGGCACTCGCTGCTGGAGGCGTGGTTGACCTTGAAGCGCGCCACCGCGAGGAGATCGCCCTCGGCGAAGTTTGTGGGGAAGCCGTCGAAGCCGGTGAGACGAACGGGCCCCGGTAACTTGGGCCCGCTGGCGCAGCCCCAGAGCGAGAGGGCCAAGATGAGGTGCACTGCTCTCATGGCAGAGAAGCTCCCTGTGATGCGTTGACCGCCGTGACGGCCGGGGTCATTTCGTTTCGACAAGGTCTCTGAAGATGAAGCCGGGTCGACGCTCCCGCACCAGCCCGTACTTGGGCGAGTACCAGAACTCGTTGGCTCCGTCTTTGACCACGAGGCAGGGTACGGGCGAGGAGGAGAGTTTCGAAGCGAAAGCCTCTGTGTCGAGGCCCAGGCTCCAGACGTTGCCGTCCGGAGCGCCCTCGCCCTCGTTGGGCTGCCAGAGAGCCACGGAGATGTTGGGGTCGAGCTGGGTCAGGTCGAGGGACACGCTGCCGGCCTTGAAACGCAGATCGCTGAAGGTCGCCGGAAGTGAGAGGGGGTCGGTCAAGGGCTTGCCAGTGGCGCCGTAGAGCCTGCGCGTCACCGTGGACTTCGAGCCATCACTCTCCAGGGTGTCCACGACCCATTGCGTCTGGTCGTCGAGATCGAGGCGCTGGTCGCGGTAGACGTTGCCGCTGCCGATGTCGGTGATGACGGCGGAGTCGAGACTGGCCATGGCCATCTGCAGCGCCAGTTGGAGCTCCCAGTCGTGCTGGGGGTCGTCAGTCAGCCCGGCGGGAATGCTGATCGCCTGTTGGCTGGGCTCTCCCTGGCCGCTGTACCAGGTCCGGGCGCCCCAGAGCTTGCTCACCGTGCGGGTAGCGGGGGTATCGAGCTGATCGGATTGCTGGGCCAGGGCCTCGCTCCAGTACTGGAGGTGGGGCAGCTTGAAGAGCACGTTCTTGCGCAGGCGTCCCTGATCAATGACCTGGTCGCTGATCGACTGGGCATAGCGGTCGAAGAACGTGCGGAGCACGGCCAGGCCGTTCTGCTCGCCAAAGGCCTTCACCGTGGCGAAGTCCGTGCTGGCGGTGAACGACTCAGCTGTTGTCTTCAGAGAGGCGAGTTTCTCTTGATTGGCAGTTATTTGGCTGTCAATGGACTCAGAGACAGCGTCTATCGCCCGCTGTAGCTGAGCGCCGCGAGCCGGTGGCTCCTGGCCGAGTTCAAGAGGAGTGTCGAGCCAGGGCTTGGCGATGACCAGGAACTCGTCCTGCCCTGCCTGAGCGTCCTTCAGCGAACTGCCGGCCTGAGCCAGAAAGCCCAGGTTGGGGTCTTGCTCGTAGTGATGGAGGGACTCTGAAGCCAGGACGAGGTGCTCGAGAAACGTGCCACCGTCGTGATCTTGAGGGCTCAGGAGATCTTCGGCCTGAATCGAATCGAGCTGCAGCCGGGCCCCGGAGCCCTCGCCCTTGCTGACCAAGCTGACGATCAGGTCAAAGCGACTGGCCTTCTTCACCGACGGAGTGTCGCGGTACTTGTATTGCTCGACGGCCGCCTCGGCCACCTCGCGACGCTCCCGCTCGGCGGTGAGGTCGCGGTTGAGAGCGGTCTTTTCACCCTCAAGGCGGTTCTCGGTGGCGTCGGCCGCAGCGATGGTGCCTTGCAGACCCTTGATCTGCCCAGCCTTGTCGGCCACGTCGGCTTCGAGGGCTTCGATGCGCACCGTGTCATCGCCCGTGGCCACGGACCGGTTGGCGAGCTTGCGGTTCTCGGCCTCAAGGTCGCTGATCTCCTTGTCTTTGGCCTGAATCAGCGAATCATGATTGGAGCGGCTGATCGAATCGACCTCGACCAGCTCGAGCTGCCGGGTCTTCTCGAAGTAGAGGTACCCGAAGCCCGCCGCGGCCGCCATGGAGACCACGAGCAGGCCGCCCATCCAGGCCGGGGCGCCCTTGGGCATGCGGTAGGCGCTCGACTTCTCGATGGCCGCGATGAACTCTTCAGCGCTCTGGTAGCGCTTCTTGCGGTCCTTCTCGAGGGCCTTCTTGAGGATCTTCTGGATCGCCGGCGACAGGTGCTCGAGCTCTTCGATACGGGGCCCGACCTGCACGTTGAGCACCGAAGTGGTGATGTCCTGGACCGTCTTGCCGTGGAACAGGCGCGAGCCCGAGATCATCTCGAACAACACATTCCCCAGTGAGAACAGGTCAGAGCGGGCATCGAGCTTCTGCCCCGACGCCTGCTCGGGGGACATGTACATGGGCGTGCCGGCGATCTGGCCGTCGTTCAGCTCATCAGCGACCGCGGCGATGCCGAAGTCGAGCAGGCGCACGCCCACGCCGAAGGGGTTGTCTTCGGTCTTGGCGATGCCCTTCACCAGCATGATGTTGGAGGGCTTGATGTCCCGGTGAATCAGGCCCTTCTCGTGGCCGCTGGACAGGCCCAGCAAGGTCTGCCGGGTGATCTCCAGGGCGTGCCGGGCGTCGAGGTTCTGCTCCCGGTCGATCAGGCTGCGCAGGGGCTCGCCGTCGACCAGGTCCATGGTGAGAAAGAGTCGGCCCTCTTCGTGGCCGGTGTCTCGCACCTGGGTCACATACTCGGAGACGAACTGCTTGCTGTTGTTGATCTCCTTGAAGAACAGGTCCCTGAACTGGGGGTTCGCGGAGAACTGCGGGTGCAGCACCTTGAGCGCCGCCTCGCTGTTCTCGATCTGGCGATCTCGCACCCGAAAGACCTGTCCCATGCCCCCTTCGCCCAGCATGCCCAGGATCTCGAAGCGGTTGGCGAAGACCGAGGCCGGGGGCAGTGGTGCAGCGGGCGGGAACGAAGGCTGGTGGTACGGGTGGGTGCTGGGAGGCGTGGTGCCGCCCATGTGGGATGTAGGCGTGTGGGGCGCTGGCGTCTGGTAGTGGGGCGTGGGAGTCTGGTAGTGGGGCGTGGGCGTCTGGTACTGCGGAGGATGGCTACCCGGCGGCGGAGCGGGGGGGAAGGTGCCCTGGGGGCCAGCGTGGGGCCCGGGGGGCACAGAGCCCGGGGGGGAGTGCGTGGGCGGCAGGGTGCTGGCGGGCCACTGAGGCGGCGGCGTCTGCCCTGGGGGGAACTGGCCCCCCGGGGGCGGGGTCATGGGCAAGGTGTACATCTCGTCCTGACCCGGGCCGGTCGCTGGCAGGGTGTACTCGGGCCCCTGCTGAGGCGCGCCGGGGTGCTGAGGCGGCGTGGGTGGTTCGTTTCCCTGGGGCGGGGGCTGAATCGGCAGGGTGCTCTCGATGTCGTCTTTGTTGAGCCCCTCGTCCGCGGGGCCGTCTTCGTCGCCAGGGGTCTGCTCCTTGCGACCCTTCTTCTTACCGTTGTTGTCTTGAGGGCACATCAGACGCATCCCACCGTGCAGGGAGGCTCGGTTGACGCCGGCATTCTGGTTGCGCCCCTCCCGGGATGGCGCAACGGGCAGGATTGTACGCACTAGGGCGAAAGTGAGGCCAGTGAGGTCTCCAGTCGACGGCATGGGCTGCTGAGAGCGGATTCGGGTTGTGGCCCGAATGACCACAGCCCGCCGCCGACTCGGTCAGAGTCGGCGACGGGCCGCGAAAGGACGTGTTCAGGACTCTCGAGCGGTCAGGTGCCGCCGGTGACGATCTTGAGCCCGTTGCTGAGCGACACACCAGCGACCGCGTTAGCATCGGCGAAGCCCAACTGCAGCACGATCAGCGTGCCCCCAGGCACTGACGGGTCAATGGTCAGGCCCGAGAGGATGAAGGTCCCGAACAGGGTGGACTGGACATCGAGGGTCAGCACGATCGGGAAGGTGTAGAGCAGACCACCCTTGAAGGGCAGGGCCGCTTCTGCCAGGGAGACGAACATCACACCCGGTGCACTGGGGGCGATGGACGCGCCGAGCAGGTTGAACCCAGAGCCACCGGGGACAAGGTCGCCAGAGCCGCTGAGTGAGGGAGTGGCTCCGAAGGTGCCGGGCAGCCCGGGTTGAATGGGGGTGAAGGTGCCCTGGAAGAAGTACACGAAGCCGCCGACCAGGGTGTCCGAGCCGTTGCCGATGACGAGCACATCGACCGGGCCAGCCTGGGCGTTCGCCGGAGTGTCCACGGTCAACGATGTGGCGCTGTTGATGGACAGGTTGGTGCCAGACACGCCGTCGAACTGCACGTCGGTGACGCCCAGCACGTTGACGCCGCTGACGGTCACGGTGGTGCCGCCGGCGATGTCACCAGTCCCTGGAGCCACGGTGCTGACGTTTGGCGCCGGGTTGGCCGTGTAGGTGTAGCCCCCAGCCAGGGTCGAGGTGCCGAAGTCATCGGTGACCGAGACGCTGACCGAGCCCACGCTGCCCGCAGGTGCGGTGGCGTTGATCGTCGAGTTGTTGGGCACGGTGAAGCTGAGCGCTTCGACGCCACCGAACTGCACCGAGTCCACGCCGTCAAAACCAGAGCCGCTCAAGGTGACATTGGTGAAGCCTCCAGCAGGACCATTGTTCGGGCTGGCGCTGACCAACACCGCGGGGACGAGATCGGCGAAGGGGTCGAAGCCGTCGATGAAGGTGACACCCGTGTTGTCCGGGTCGAGCCACTCGCCGATGGCGTCGTCGTTCCAGAAGTTGTGGAAGCGGCCGTACAGGCTGATGTTGCACTGGCTCGGTCCGCCCGTGAGCGTGCCGCGGATGCGACCGGCCTCGTCGTAGAGCGGGCTGCCGGACGAACCGGGGCTCGTGCCACCCACCTGGAAGTTCATGCTCCAGACCTTGACCGATCCGATGCCCTGGAAGTTGGCCGTGGTCTTCGCGCCACCGTTGTTGTCGATGACGATGCACTTGGGCGCGCCGCCCGGGTGGTGCATGCCCATGCCGAAGGTCAGGTTCGCGCTCGAACGACTCCAGCCCGGGAAGTACGGGTTGTAGGCGTCAGGGATGTTGTTGTTGATGCGCAGCAAGCGGCCATCGGTGTCCACGTCGTTGTCGAGCACCGCAGCGCCGGAGACGCTCTGGTTGCCGCCCGTACCACCCGTGCCGCAACCCGCGGTCTGGTAGTTGAAGCGGAAGACGGTGGTGCTGCCCTGGCCGCAGTGGTTGGCCGAGTAGACGTAGCGGGTGCCGTCGTTGCGCTGGTTGTTGATCAGCGAGGCGGAGCACAGCCCGCCGCCGAAGACCGTGCGTACCACGGCGCGCTTGTGCAGCGGGAAGGGGTCGCCATCGGGGCAGTTCACGTCGATGTTGCAGCCGCCGGAGTAGCTTCCATCACCGCTCTGGGTCTTGTTCAGCTCGCGCTCCATCTCGAACACGTTGCCGTAGTCGTAGATGACGCCGCGGATCTCCATGTGCATGGCTGCGGGGTCGGCCTGGGCCGGCTGCTGGTATTCAAGAATCACCGAGTCGCCGGGGAAGGGCTCCACCACGAACTCGCCGGTGGCGATGCGCTCGCTCTGGGTGTACGCACCGAACACCGTGCTCATGTCCTCGTTGTAGAGGAACAGCTTGCCTTCGGGGTGCAGATCGAACTCGGACCACTCGACGCCGAGGCTGTAGGCGCCGGGAGAGGTGATCTTCATCCGCGCGACCATCGACTCACCGTCGTCGCTCATCTCCCAGGAGGCCAGGTGCTCGAAGGTCATGGGCATCTCGACCATGACGCCAAAGCGCAGGGGGCCGGGGATCTGGCTGATGCGGTTCGCCTCGTCCTCGGCCATCAGGTCGTTGACGTTCAGCGGCGGCGGCACGAGCAGCTCGGGGACGGTGACAGAGAGGTTGCGACCGGCCGCCTGGCCGGGGTGGCGAACCTGGGCGTCGACCGTGGCCGACGTGGACAGCAGGGTGATGCCAGCGAACACGGTCGCCAAGCACGTGGGGAGCAGCTTCATCTGGAGAGCCTCAACGAATGGGAGAGATGCGACGCCTCAGCGACCGTCCACCCTGCAGAGGTGGAGAGAGCCGGCCGGGGAGTTGCGAGGGCGATGTGATTCGGGAGCGCCCGCGCATGTCGCGTTGGCGCCTCAGGATACGGGTTGGTTTTCGATTCGTGGTGGTCTGACTTGCAGATCGACCGGGCCGGGGGGCATGCAGCGCTCCGGCCCGCGAGGTCTGGGAACCCCCGAAACGGCTCGGGAATGGCCCTGGGACGGCAGTCATGAGGGCCTGAACCCACAGGCTGCTACGGCCACGCAGGCTGCTACGGTCTGGGTCGCCCGGGCGCGCTTGGCAGCTCTGGGCCCCTTTCCTGCCGGAGCTTTGGACGTGATCCCACGACTTTGTCTGCTCTCTGCGGCCTGGCTCGCTCTGACGGCCTCCGCGTCTGGTCAGCTGCGACTGCCAGCAGTCTTCGGCGATCACATGGTCTTGCAGCGAGAGACGGTCGTGCCTGTCTGGGGCTGGGACGACCCGGGGCAGAGGGTGACGGTCCGGGCCAGTTGGAGCGGCGAGGCGGTCTTGGCCAGCGCGGGAGCGAGTGGCCGCTGGCAAGTCGAGCTGACCACCACGGCAGCCCCCGGGCCCCAGACCCTGACCATCGAGGGTTCGTCGCGAGTGCAGATCAGCGACGTGCTCCTGGGCGAGGTCTGGATCGCCTCCGGCCAGAGCAACATGGAGTGGCCCCTGGGTGGGTCCGACGGTGGTGCCGAAGCTGTGGCCGCGGCAGACCATCAACAGATCAGGGTCTTCGACGTGGCTCGGGCCATGGCTCGCGTACCCCTTGCGGACTGCACCGGACAGTGGCAGGTGGTCTCCCCCGAGACGATCGGTGCGTTCAGCGCGGTGGCTTATCACTTCGGGCGTGAACTCCACACGCGGCTTGAGGTCCCGGTGGGGCTCATCGGCAGCAACTGGGGCGGCACTGTGGTCGAATCCTGGATGAACGAGCCCTCGCTGAGGGCGCTCGGCGAATACGGCGACGAGCTGGCCCGTATCGCCGACGAACACCTGCACCCCCGGGCAGCGGTGGTTCAGGCCGAGGCGGACCTGGCGGCCTGGTGGGAGCAGCTGGCCACCCTGGACGACGGGGTCGCGGGGGGCTGGGCCGGGCCCGGTCTTGATCTGGGCCTCGCCCTGGACGGAACGGGCGATCCCCAAGACGCCACGGGCCGCGCCGAACCCGCGGGCTCCGCCGACCCCGATGGCTGGTGGCCTTCCGACCAGCCTGGCACCTGGCACGAACGGGGCCTCGAGGACTTCGACGGCATCGTCTGGA
>CAZIAK010000017.1:72596-88816 GCA_964537035.1 uncultured Phycisphaerales bacterium
CAGCCTGGCACCTGGCACGAACGGGGCCTCGAGGACTTCGACGGCATCGTCTGGATGCGCCGCGAGGTCGAGATCCCTGCAGCCTGGGCGGGGCGAGCTCTGCAGCTTGAACTGGGCCCTGTAGACGATGTGGACACCACCTGGTTCGCTGGCGAGAAGGTGGGGGGCTACGAGGCCATGGGCGCCTGGTCCACGCCCCGGGTGTACGAGGTGCCGGGCCAGCTGGTGCGCGCGGGGCGCACGGTGATCGTCGTGCGGGCGGTGGACACAGGCGGCCCCGGCGGCTTTCTCGGCCCCGCCCAGTCCATGCGCCTGAGCCCGCTGGATGGCGTTGTCAGCGAGAGTCTCTCGCTCGCAGGCCCCTGGCAGATCCGTCGCAGCGCCTCCATGAGCGACCTCGGCCCCCTGCCCCCGAACGCGGGCTGGTTTCACCAGAACCGGCCCTCGGCCCTGTTCAACGGGATGATCGCGCCGCTGGTGCCCTTCGGCATCCGGGGGGCGATCTTCTATCAGGGCGAGTCGAACGTGGGCCGGGGGGAGCAGTACGCCCGGTTGTTTCCGGCCATGATCGAGTGCTGGCGTGAGGTCTGGGGGCAGCCCGGGTTTCCTTTCTACTACGTACAGATCGCGCCCTTTCGCTATGGCGGTGATGGGCAGGCGTCCGCGTGGTTGCGAGAGGCTCAGCGGCTGACCCTGGCAGCAGCGAACACGGGCATGGCGGTGACCCTCGATATCGGCAACCCGGACGACATCCATCCCCTGAACAAGCGCGACGTGGGGCATCGGCTGGCCCTGTGGGCCCTGGCCCGCACTTATGGCGATGATGAGCTGGGGTACTCGGGCCCTCTGTACAGAGGGAGTCGGGTGCGAGGCCACGAGCTGGTGATCACCTTCGATCATGGCCAGGGCCTGCACGCCCGGGGAGAAGCTCTCACCCATTTCGAGATCGGTGGGGCCGACGGGGTCTTCTATCCTGCCCGTGCCGAGATCGTGGGAGAGACCGTGGTGCTGAGCAGCCCGTCGGTGGCGGCTCCGACGGATGCCCGTTTCGCCTGGTCTGACGTGGCCGAACCCAACCTGTTCAATGGCGCTGGCCTGCCCGCGTCGTCGTTTCAAACCCGCTGGAACCCATGATGAGTACGGCACCGAGCTTCAGCGACGAGGCCGCCGACTCTCCCGACGACCTCAAGGCAATCATCAGCGAGGGGCTGGAGGGGCGTTGCCCGGAACGGGAAGCTCGGTCTTTCCCAGGCTGAACAGGCCGGTGAGGGCGTCGTTCACCGAGAGGGGCGCGGCCACGAGTTGTTCGGGAGCGATGCTGACCAGTCGGCCCGTGGTGGGGTTGGGCGAGCCGGGCACGAAGACCAGCACCTGCTCGCCGCTGTCCGTGGCCACCCGCTGAGTGACCAGCCCCAGCTGCCAGGCGCCGGGCACCTCGCTGGGCAGCCAGACGGTCTTCTCGAACAGGGCGTCTTGCCCTTCGCCGTAGCCGAGCACCTGCTTGAGCGTGCGGTAGAAGACGCCCAGGGCCGGAAACTTGTCGAGCAGGCTGTCGACCCGTCGCCAGAGCCAACGACCGATGAACGACGAGATCCACAGGCCGATCAGATAAAGGATGAGCGCGACCGCCAGCAGCCCCAGGCCCGGAAAGTAAAAGGCCTGCTCGGCCAGCCACATGTCCGAGACCGTGTCCTCCAGCCACCAGACGGTGAACAGGGTGCCGCCGATGGGCAGGCAGGCGATGACGCCAGCCACCAGGCGCTTGGTGATGTGGGAGACGACGGTGTCCATCACGGGGCTCCAGTAGTCGGGATCTTGGCGCCTCAGGGCTCTGGCGCGCCCCCCGTCATAGCTGGAGCGTGGCCCCGGCCCTAGCAGCATGGGAGAATGTGCCCCGCGCTGATTGCCGCCGGAGTCCGCTCTGCCATGCTCAGAATCCTGTTCTTCGCCCTGGTCATCGGTCTGGGGATGCGCGCCGTGCGGGCGCTGTTCAGCCCGCCAACTCAGGGCCCGGGCCCTCGGCGGCAGGGCGGCGGGCGTGGGAGAGGCGGGGCCCCGGGCTCGCAGGGGCCCTACGGGGCCGGGCCCACGATCAAGGACGTCCCCGAGACGGACTATCGCTGGAACGGGCAGGACGACGGCAACAAGCCCTCTCGGTGAACAAGGCCAGCCAGGTGGTCTCGCCAGGGTGGGCTGAAGCGCGTGTTGAGGCTAGCCCCCGGCTTCGATCCAGACCTCGCTGCCGAAGGCGTCCGACATCTCGAGCGTGGCCTGCAGGTCGGGGTGGCGCACCATGACGTGTCCGTCGGAGAGCAAGGTGGCCAGCCAGTTTCTGCGCTGCGCACCCACGGGCAGCAGGTCGACGCGCATGACGTGGTCGCCGTACTTCGCGAGGTAGCCGTCCATGCCGTGGATGGCCTGGATGCGGCCTTCGCCCCGGGCCCGCTTGAAGATGCACGAGGCGTTGTAGCTGCGTTGCACGGGTTTGGTGAAGTGACCCAGGCAGGTGGCCTCGGCCCAGCCCTTGTAGCAATCGAAGTCGGCGGCGAAGCTCATGGTCTCGACGGTGAGCGCGCCGGGCGGCCGCGCCCCGATCTCGCCGAAGACCGCTTCGCCGTCGGGCTTCCTGAACCATTCCATGTGGGTGTAGCCGTCGCTGAAGCCCAGGGCGTCCAGCACCCGAAAGCCCATCTCGCAACCCGCCGCCACGTAGTCGGCGTTGGGGTCCCGCAGGGCGATGGTCTGGCTGTCCATCCACTCGACCGTGCGGGCGATGAGCGGGCGCGGTCGGTACCAGCAGATGTTGTGCAGCAGCACGTTGTCCCGGGCGCAGATGGTATCGAAGGTGAACTCCTCGCCGTCGATGAACTCTTCAACGCTCACCTGGGGGACATGGCCGATGCTGTCGAGCACGCCCTCGAGCTGGCCAGGGTCGTCGACCCTGTGGGTGTCTGCCGAGCCCGCGCCGTCGATGGGCTTGACGATGAGCGGGTAGCCCACCATGGACGCTGCTTCGCGCACGTCATGGGCGGACGTGCAGCGGTAGTGGTGCGGCGTGCGAATGCCCGCGGCGTCGAGCACCTGCTTCATGGTCTCCTTGTCGCGAAAGGGAACGGTCTGGGCCACGGTCATGCCGGGCACGGAGAGCACCTCTCGCAGCCGGGCGGCCAGGAGCATGAGCGGTTCCCACAGGCTCTCGACCCGATCAAAGCGCACGCCATGGGACGCCGCCTGGGCGTGCACCGTGGCGATGACCCGGCCCTCGTCCATGATCGACGGGACCTGCACGTAGGCGGTGAGATGCTCTTTCGCCTCCGCAGGCAAGGCCGCTTGGGGCTGCTCTCCCACGGCGTAGACCCGGGCGCCCACCCCAGCGAGGGCGGCGATGAAATGGGGCATCTCGCTGGGGAAGGCAGGCGAGAGGAAGAGCACGTTCACAAGGGGACTCCGCGGGGTGCGCACATCATTGCCGATCGAGTGGGCGAGCGCGATGGAACCGTCAGCGGCCAGGCTCCATCATGGCGGCTCCAACCCACTCGGAGCGGCATTGAGATGAATATCACGGGATCGAAGGCCCTGGTGACAGGGGGCAGTGTGGGAATCGGGAAGGCCATCGCCGCAGCGCTGATCGCCGAGGGCGCTGACGTGGCCATCACCGGCCGCCGTGCAGACGTCTTGAATGCCGCGGCAGACGAACTGGGAGCCTGGGCGCTGCCGGGAGACGTCTCCGTGGAGGCCGACGTGGTGTCCACCATGGACACCTTCGTCGAGCGCATGGGCCGCATCGACATCCTGATCAACAACGCGGGCTTCGGACACTTCGCGCCCCTTGTCGAGATGGACACCGCGCGCTTCGCCGAGGTCTTCGCCACCAACGTCACCGGGGCCATGATGATGGGGCGAGAGGCGGCGCGGCACTTCGTCCGCCAGAGCTCCGGGCAGCTGGTGAACATCTCTTCGACGTCCGGGCTCAAGGGAGGGCCCGGGGGCACGGCCTACTCGGCCAGCAAGTTCGCTCTGCGGGGCATGACCGAGTGCTGGCGGGACGAGCTGCGGCGCCACAACGTGCGGGTGCTGCTGGTGAATCCCAGCGAGGTGATCACCGAGTTCGCCAGCACCGCGGGTTACGAGCAGAAGGACCTGCCGAACAAGCTCCATGCGCCCCAGATCGCCCAGGCCCTCGTGGGTGCGCTCAAGATCGATGACGTGGGCTTCATCCCCGAGTTGAGCGTCTTCGCCACCAACCCCTATTGACCCGGGGTGTCCGGCCCGCACGGCCGCCGATCCCATGGGCCAGGCGGTCTGTGCTCTGCCGTGGAAGGGGGCGGGCTCAAGGGAGGGCGCCCGCGGGGCTGGAGGGGTTGCCACGGCGCGGGGCATGTCGATGATGTCGCCATGAGCCAATCGACCGTCGTGCGCGTGTTCGCCACCTCACAATGTTCAGACCACGTCAACCCCTGGCAGGCCCTCTCACCCAGGGACAGCACGGGGTCGGGTGTGGTCATCGGCCCGGGCCGGGTGCTCACCGGTGCTCACGTGGTGGCCGACGGTACGTTCTTGCAGGTGCAGAAGGGCTCTTACCCGGACAAGTTCGTGGCCCGGGTTGCCGGGGTCTGCCACGACACGGACCTGGCCCTGCTCGAGGTGCTCGACAGCTCGTTCATGGACGGCATGGAGCCCGCCACCCTGGGCCAGCTGCCGCACTTTCAGGATCGGGTCTCGGTGGTGGGCTACCCCGTGGGCGGCGACGAGATCTCCATCACTGAAGGCGTGGTCTCGCGTATCGAAGTGCAGCGCTACACCCACAGCCAGCGCGAGCTTCTGGCGGTGACCATCGATGCGGCCATCAACGACGGCAACAGCGGCGGCCCCGTGTTCGGTGCACAGGGTGAGGTGATCGGCATCGCCTTCCAGTCTCTTGAAGATGCTGAGAGCATCGGCGAGATGGTGCCCGCGCCACTCATCGCGCGCTTTCTCGAGGGCGTCAAGAACGAGCGCCCGTTGGCCATCCCGTCCCTGGGCATCGTGACCCAGAACCTCGAGAACCCCGCGCTGCGCCGCAAGCTGGGCCTGGCCGAGGGCGAGAGCGGCGTGCTCGTGCTGAGCATGGACTACGGCTCGTCGGCGTGGGGTTGTCTGCAAGCTGGCGACACCTTGCTCTCCATCGCCGGGCACTCCATCGCCAACAACAGCACGATCCGCTACCGGGAGCTCTACCGCACCAGCTTCGAGGCGGTGCTGGGCGAGCTGTTCCTGGGCGACGAGCTGACGCTCGAGATCTTGCGCGAGGGCAAGCGTCACCAGCTGGCGCTCGAGCTCAGGGCCGACCAGCCGCTCGTGCCTCTCGACAGCTATGACTCCCGCCCCAGCTGGTACGTGTTCGGCGGATTGGTGTTTCAGGTGCTCACCCGCGACTACCTGGCCACCTGGAACGACTGGTGGGACAAGGCACCGACGGGGCTCCTGTACCTCTACTTCTACGGCCAGCGCACCGAAGAGCGGCAGGAGATCGTGGTGCTGAGCCAGGTGCTCGCGGACGAACTGAACGTGGGCTACACGCGCGTCGAGTTCCCCGCCGTGGCCACGGTCAACGGGCAGGCCCCGGTCGACCTGGCTCACTTCGTCAGGCTTATGGACAGCGCTGCCGATCAGGTCGAGATCCGCACCACCACGGGCGAGCACCTGGTCCTGGACGTGGCCGCGGTGCGTGAGGCGTCGCCGCGCGTTCTCGAGCGCTATCGCATTCCCACAGATCGCTCGCCCGACCTGCTGCCAGAGCTGGTGAAGGGCTGAGGCTCCGTCGCCTGGCTGGTCAGGCTCGGGTGATCCGGCTCGGGCCGGGGAAGATGGCGCGATCGTTGCCGTCGAAGGTGCCAGCGGGCGGGGCCACTCGCCCGACGGGAGCCTTCGAGGAGCACGATCATGACCTGCCTACAAACCAGCGCTGTAGCCTTGCTGATGCTGTTGCCGACCTTTGGCCTGGGGACCGAGGTCGTCGAGCCGGCGAAGGCAGATGAGGGCCCGATCACCATGGCGGTGGGCTCAGACGAACCATTGATCACAGTGAGCGACGGGCTGGTTCGATTGCATCCCGCTGACGAGCAGGGCGTGGGAGTTGTCGACTTTCTGGAGGCCGCTCAAGAAACCCTGGGTCGACCGATCAGCTACGACCCGATGGAGCTGGGAGACGTGAGGCTGCACCTCATGGGTTCGCCCTCCTGCTCAACGGAGGACTTTCGCGACTTCTTCGACAAGCTCTTGAGGAGCCACGGTTTCCTGGCCTACGACGCCGGGCTTCCTGGCAGCGACACCATCGTGGTCAGCAATCTGGGCATGGGGCTGGGCTCTTCTGGCCGCTCCTCCCTCTCGTCGCAGATTATCGATGCAGCGCGGCTCGATGAGCAGCCAGCGAGACGGACGGCGCTCTACACCACCGCCTTCATGCTGGAGCACCTCCAGGGCCGGTCGTTGATGGCCACCTTCATGCCTCTGCTCGACACTCGTTTCGAATCGATGCGCAATGTTGAGAGCAGCAACTCCTTGGTCGTGACCGTGACCTCCCTCGATCAGCTGCGTCAGATCCGTGACCTGCTGGCGACCATGGACGTGCCGGGGCCCGACGGAAGGCTCGACAACGCCGGTCGCCTGACCGCGCTTGAAGCAGATCTGGGTGCGGTCAGGCAGGATCTGGCCGCGCTCAAGCAAGAGCTGGCGCAGCTGAAGGCCGCTCGTTGAGCGACGCCGCGCGCTGAGGGACATCCCCCTCGCAGCTGCGCGGTAGGGACGATACGATCGCCCCATGCCGCCGCTGCTGCCGAGACTGACGCTCACGCTCGGCCTGCCCGACGCCCTCGTGATCGGTGCCTCGGCGCCCCCTGTCCTCTTGCATCGTGGCCTTGTGATTGGGGCTGTGGCGATGGGCGCGCTACTGCTCTCGGGCTGCGGTGACGGTGCATCAAGTCACAGCGCCGGTGAAGAACAGCACAGTGGCGGGGGCGCGGCGGGTGCGGGCGCCGATGAGACAACGGCAGCCATAGGCAATCCCTTGTCGAACACTCGGGCCAACGGCTCGCTTGCCTCGCTGCCCACCCTCGACGATCGCATGCTGATCGCGCCCGAGTTGTTGGCGCTGATCGACGGCGCTGTGAACGACGTGCGTCGCTCCCCCGACTATGGAGACGCCTGGCTCGCACTGGGCCTGCTCTACGATGCCAACGCCATGGGGCAGCTGGCGGTGACGGCCTACGAGCGCGCGGTTGTCCTGGCGCCGAACGATTATCGGCCCGCCTATCACCTGGCTCGGGTGCTCGAACGGACGGGGCAAACCGAGCGAGCCATCGAGATCATGAGCGACGTGTTGTCCTGGGCGCCTGACCACGCCCCGGGACAGGCACGTCTGGGCTCGTGGTTGATGGAGGCCGGTGACCTGCAGGCAGCGCGGGCCGCCTATGCCCGCTGTCTCGCCCTTGACCCCGGAGGGCTCACGGGCACCTTGGGCCTGGCCCGAATCGCGGTGGCCATGAGCGATGGCGCCACTGCCGTCGCGTTGCTGGAGCCGTTGCGTGACCGTCACCCCGAGGTGGGCGAGCTGCGCTTCCTGCTGGGCTCCGCCTACCGCTTGCAAGGGCGCATCGAGGAGGCGCGGGTCGAGCTGGCCTCCTGGGATGGACAGCCCGCGCCGTTCTTCGACCCCTGGGAGAGCGAGGTCGCTCGCCGCACCACTGGCTACCAGGCCCTGCTGGGGCAAGCGGTCGACTGGGGGCGGCGTGGCGAAGCCGGTCGCGCGGTAGAGCCGTTGGAGCGCATGCACGCCGCGGACCCGGCCGACTCTGCCGTGCTCGAAAAGCTGGTCGCGGTCTACATCGACACTGGGCGCCTCGGCGACGCTCGACAGGTGTTGGCGAAAGCCCTGCAGCGAGATCCGTCCCACTATCGCAGCTGGCGTGGTTTGGCCATGGTCGAAGAGGCCGCTGGTGATCTGGGTTCGGCCCGCGCCGCTGCGGAGCGTTGTCTGACCTTGCACCCCACCTGGGTGCCCGGGCATGAGCTGTTGGCCAGGATCCGCTGGCGCGCTGGTGATCTGCCCGGCGCGGTGCTGGCTCTTCAGGACGCGCTGCGTTACGGCGGGCCTCAGTCCTCCACCTTGCGCAAGCTGGCTCGCGCGCAAGGCATTCTGCTGCGCTGGCATGACGCTCGCGAGACGTTGGATGGCGCGCTGGCCCTGACTCCAGAGAGCGCAGAGGTGCACGCCCTGGCCGCAGAAGCCTGGGCAGAGTCGGGCGGACTGGCCCGAGCCTGGGAGCTGCTGATGGCGGGCTCACGACTCGACAGCAACGACGGCGAGGTCCGCCGGGTGTGGCAGCGTGTGGCGCAGCTTGATCCTGCAGGGGTACCGCAATGAACCTGGACAGGCCCAAGTTCGCGCCCGTGTCACTGTTCGGGGTGCTCGCGTTGGTGGCCATGTTCAGCAGTGCCTGTGGGCCCGCCGAAGACGGGGAGCGGTCGGTCGTCGTGCCAAGGGCCGGGTCGGCGAAGCCAGAACAACCTGAGGCGGCCATCAGGGCGGGAGCAGAGGCGCGAGATCAGAGAATCGCGGGCGAAGCCTTGGCGGCCGCGTCACTCGTCGAGTCCTCCCCCGAACTCTGGTTCGAGGACATCGCTGCCACTTCGGGCCTGCACTTCGTCCACGTCTCCGGGCACGACGGGGACTACTTCATGCCTGAGATCATGGGCGGCGGCGTGGCCCTGCTCGACGCGGACGGTGACGGTCGACTCGACGTGTACTGCGTGCAGAGTGGCGGTGTGCTCGGTGTCCCCGGGGCACGGCCAGGCAATCAGTTGTTCCTGCAACGGGACGACGACCCTGCCCGGGCTGGCAGCCTGCACTTCGTCGACGTGAGCGAGCAGAGCGGCGCCGATCACCGGGGCTACGGCATGGGCGCCACGGCGGGAGACGCAGACAACGATGGAGACGTGGACCTCTACGTCACCAACTGGGGCGCGAACGCCCTGCTGCTCAATGACGGCGCAGCCAGCTTTCGTGATGTGAGCGCTGCCTCAGGGGCGGCTCACGAAGGCTGGGGCACGAGCTCTGCCTTTGTCGACGTGGACACCGACGGCGACCTCGATCTCTTCGTGGTCAACTACCTCGACTGGAGCCCCGAGGGCGAGCTGACCTGCCACAACGATCTGGGCCTGCTCGATTGGTGCAGTCCGCAGAACTACGAGAGCGCAGCGCGTGACGTGCTGTTGTCCAACCAGGGTGATGGCACCTTCGTGGATGTGAGTGAGGCAAGCGGTGTGGCCAGTGTTCCCGGAACGGGGCTCGGCGTCGGTTGCGGCGATTTCGACAGCGACGGGAACATCGACCTCTTCGTGGCCAACGACGGCATGCCCGACGCCCTCTGGATGGGCGACGGCGACGGCTCCTTCGCCGACAACGCCCTGCTCGCCGGTTGCGCGGTGGACTACTCCGGCAAGGCCAAGGCGGGCATGGGGGTGGCCCTGGCCGACATCGATGATGACGCCGACCTCGACCTGATCGTCTGCAACCTCGACCGCCAGAGCGACTCGTTCTTCGTCAACCAAGGCGGCTGGTTCGAGGACAAGACGCCCCGGGTGGGCCTGGGCCGACGGAGCCAGCCCTTCACCCGTTTTGGCATGGGCTTGCTCGACTTCGATCTCGACGGTCACCTCGACCTCTTCCAGGCCAACGGCCGGGTGGCCTTCAAGGCCGACCTGCACGGCGAGGACCCGCTTGGCGAACCCGACCTGCTCCAGCCCGGCCGAGCGCCGAACGCGGCCGACGCCCCAGGGGCAGAGGCCTGGTTCACGTCTGCGGACACGGCCGACGGCACCGCGAGTCCCCCGGCGCTGGTGGGGCGGGGAGCAGCCTTCGGCGACCTGGACAACGACGGCGCCGTGGACATCGTGGTGATCAACAAAGATGGTCCGGCCCGGCTGCTGCGCAACATCATCGGCCCGGCCCGTTGGCATGGGCCGGGCTCCGTCGAGGCCAGCGAAGCCAGCAAGGTCGGCGTCGTCGAGGTCAGCGACGTCGGCGACAGGGCCGCTGATCGTGGAGACCAGCATCACTGGCTCGGCCTGGCAGTGCTCGACGAGCATGGCAGGCACGCCCTGGGTGCCACAGTCACCTTGCAGGTTGGCCTGCGGACCATCACTCGAGACGTCCGTGCCGCCTACAGCTACCTGGCCAGCAGTGACCCCCGGGTGCACTTTGGCCTGGGGATTCTGAACCAGCCTGCTGGCAGCCCGGCGGGCGGCGACGTCTCCGTGCGCTGGCCGGATGGCGAGCGGGAGAGCTTTGGCCAGCGAGCGCTGGACGACTACCACACCCTGCGACGGGGTGAGGGCGAGCCGGCCCGCTGATCCCAAGGCTCCCGCTGGCCGCCGTGGAGAATGCCTCAAAACCGGCATTCCTGTCCTGTTCCTGGCCTCGCACAGCCGTTCTCTGAGATCGGTTGAAGAATCTTCGTTGCTAACTCCGACAACTCGTAGTACTACATGTCGTAGGAGTCGGGCAGGCCCGCTTCGCTCCCCCGCACAGCCGCCGAGGACGCCATGGCACCCCAACATCGACTGGTCAGCGAGACCGAACTCGCGATTCTGAAGGTCCTCTGGGATCTGGGCGAGGGCACGGTGCGCGAGGTGCTCGATGCCCGCTCAGATCACGAACGGGATTGGGCCTACACCACGGCCCAGACCCTGTTGAACCGGCTGGTGGACAAGGGCTTCGTCACGAGCCGCAAGCAAGGCCGAGCGTTCCTGTTTCGTCCCACGGTCAGTCGCGACGAGCTGCTGGGACAGAGCCTGACCCAGCTGGCGGACAGCGTCTGCGACGGGGCGTCCCTGCCCTTGCTGCTCAACCTGGTCCACTCCGCCCAGTTCACACCCAAGGACATCGTGCGCTTTCGCAAGCTCCTCGATGAGCTCGAAGGCGACGACGGCTCCCCCAAGGAAGGCGACCGATGACCGAGTGGATGATTCAGAACTCGCTCATGGCCGGGGCCTTGGCGCTGGTGGTCGCGTTGGTCAGTCGGCTCAACCCCACCCGGCCGGCGCTCTGTCACATGTTGTGGCTGCTGGTGTGCGTCACCTTGATCGCTCCGCCTTTGCCCGTGGGATTGGGACTGGGTGCGGCGTTGCGCCAGAACATGATGGCCTGGTTGCCCGCTCAGGAAGACACGGCGACTCTTGGGATGCCTGCTGCTGCTGAACCCGGGCTTGCCGATGAGCCGTCTGGGCTGATGTCCCTCGCAAGCCTGGCCGCAGACGACGTGTCGGCGCTGGAGTCGCCCACACCACAGCCCACAGCGCTGCCCATGGGGGCCGCCTCGCCGACGTTCGTCGAACGCCTGGGAGATGTGTCGGCGAGCACCTGGCTGATGTGGGTCTGGTTCAGTGGCGCGGCGGTGGTCCTGACCTGGCAGCAACGGCGGATCCGCTCGTTTCACCACGATGTGCGGCGAGCGTCCCTCGCGCCTCGCCGGCTCACGGCCATGGTGGGCAGCGTGGCGGCGAAGATGGGTGTGCGGGCGCCCGAGGTCCGTGTCGTCGCGGGAGTGGGCTCACCGTCGGTGTGGTGCTTCGGTCCGCCCCGCCTGCTCTGGCCTGCGGGGACCGAGGGCTGCGACTCCACCCTGATCGCTCACGAGCTGGCTCACATCGCCCGCCGTGATCACTGGGTCTCCCGCTGCGAGGCCGTGGCTGCGGTGGTGCTCTGGTGGCACCCGCTGTTCTGGGTCCTCCGTCGCCAGATCCACAACACCTCAGAACTCTCCTGCGATGCCTGGGCCACGTGGGCCTATCCGGCCGATCGACGCGCCTACGCCGAAGCGCTCATCGAGGCCCAGGAGAGGACCGTCGCGGCGTCGATCGCCCTGCAGGGGCTGTGTGCCACTGGCAGGGATACCAAGGACTTCGAGAGGAGATTGAACATGATCATGAAGCATCGCACGTCGCGCCGGGTCTCCCGGCTCGCCGCCACCGCAGCCATTGTCGCCACCACGCTGGTATTGCCGGGTTTCTCGGATGAGACGGCGAGCCACACGGCCAACGAGGGGCAGACAGCTCAGAGCCGCGTCGAAGGACTGGTCGACGCCCACCTGTTGGGTGAGAAGGCCGAGCAGCTGTTCAGCGAAGGTGAGTACGAGTCGGCCTTGGCTGTCTTCAAGAAGCAGCTCGCCCTCGACCCGGACAACGGCAAGGCCCACGGGCGCGTGGGCTACCTGCTCATCGGACGTGGCGAGTACGAAGCAGCGTCCGGGCACCTGGCCGAGCAAGTCGCCGCTGGATACAGGGCTGACGTGGGGACCTACAACCTGGCTTGCGCAGCAGCCCTGGCTGGCCACACCGCAGCGGCGGTGAACCACCTGCGTACGGCGCTGAGCCTTGGCTTTGGCGACACCAAACTGCTGGCCAGCGACAGCGATCTGGACGCCCTCCGTGGCGATGCGGCATTCGACGCCGTTGTCGCCATGGCTGACAAGGCCGCGGCCCTGCGCGAGTCGATCGCCAACCTGAAGTCGATGCTTGGTGACGAGGACAAGCTGAGCATGAAGGCCAGCCTGGGCAAGATCGTCTCCGCCGACGGCAAGATGCAGCACGAGCTGGGCCTTGAGCTGCTCAAGGTGGGCAAACTCGAGGCTGCTGCCGAGGCCTTCGAGCGACAGGCACGCGCGGGCTATCTGCAAGCGAACGCTCACTACAACATCGCTTGCTCCCAGGCGCTCATGGGTGACGTCGAGAGCGCCATGAGCTCACTGACTCTCGCTGCCAAGCTGGGCATGCGCTACGACGGCATCACCAACGATGCCGATCTCGCCAGCCTGCGAGGCAACCCTCGGTTCGAGAAGCTGCAGCAGCTGATCGGCGCTCCGAAGCTGAGCATGAAGACCTTCGCCTCTGCGTTGAAAGCTGGGGACGGCGACCAGGCGGCCATGCTGCTCGACGAACTCTGCCAGGCCGAGGGCAGCCCGGCGGCAGCGCTCAAGTTGGCCGGGTGGGGGCAGTGTGAGCTGGGCAAGGCGGCTCTGTCACAGGGCCAGGCCAAGCAGGCTCTCGCCCATTTCGAGCAGGCGATCGATGCGGGCTATCCCTCTGATGAGGCTGTGTTTCACATGGCTCAGGTCTTCGCCAAGGTTGGCGAAGAGGCCGCCGCGCTCAAGCACGTGAAGAGCGCATTGACCCTGGGCTTCTCCGGCGCGGACGACGTGGCGAAACTCCTGGAGAGCGCCGCGCTTGGCAATCGGGAGACACGGGAGAAGCTGGTGGCCTGGGCCCAGAAGACCGCTGACTACGACAGCTACGCGCAGGACAAGAAGAAGGCGAAGCTGAAGCAGAAGGATTGGGAGGGCGGTCAAGGCCAGCCCGACGTGAGGCAGAAGAAAAAGACCTCCAGCGTCTACTGACGCTGCTTGACCAGCCCCCGTTGTCCCCCATGGTTCCCATGGTTCATGGACCGCGGGGGCTGGTTCTCGTGATCGCTCGAGCTGCGGCGCTGCTTGCGGCTCAGCCCTGGCTCGCATCAAGGGCCTTGACCATGCGCTTCAGGGCCACGAGTCGATAGCTGCGCTCGACCAGCTCGGCGATGGTGTCCCAGTCCACAAGATCGATGTCGATGGTGATCCAACCGTGCTTGCCTACGTACGAGGCCACTTCGATCCGAGGGTCGGTCACCAGCAGTTCCTGGTCAGGCTTGGTCTGCTTGCAGCCGATGCAGTGCTTGCCCTTGTGGTGGGCGTAGGTCGCGAAGATCTTCTTGCCCGCGCGAAAAGTGGGGTGCTCCCAGGCCTCGACTTCGGAGGTCTCGGGCAGGCTCGCCGCGAACTGCCGCAGGGCGGTCAAGTGGGGATGGGTGGGCATGATCAGACCCGCGGGGCGCCGGCTCGCTCGACAACTGTCGTGACCAGGCGGCTCAGCGCGGGAGGGTGTTGGGCCAGGAACAACGACGGTTCCATGAGTTCGAGCTCGGCCAGCAGCAGGGTGCCGTCCTGGTCGGTCATCACGTCGACCCGGGCATAGAGCAGGTCGCTGTCGATCATGGCCAGGGTTCGTTCGGCGAAGTCGCGCTCGGCGACGGTGAGCGGCTCAGCTTCACTCACCGACTCGTCGCCGCCAGAGAAGCGCGTGGCCTTGGTCACGCCGTGAGTCAGCTCGCCCCCGATGCAGACCAGGGCCCGCTCGCCCGCGCTGGTCGTGGGCACGATGGTGCGTTGAATCATGGCGTCCCGCTCGCCGAGCAGGTCATCCAAGAACACCTGGCCTGCGGCGGTCTGCTGGGCGGTGAAACGATGGGTGCGGTAGGAGCCTGCAGAGACCGAGGGCTTGATCACCACGTCGTCCCAGCCCTGGCTGGTCATGGTCTGGGCCAGGTCGGATGGCTGACCCTCAGAGCACCAGACCGTGGGGACCACCGCCAGGCCCCGCTCCTGCAGCTCTTGAAGATAGGCCTTGTGGTGATTCCAGCGCACAATCTCCGGGCCATTGGCCATGTCGGTGACGGCTGCTGCGGCGTCGAGCCAGGCCAGAAAACGGGGCGCGTCCTCGAAGTAGTTCCAGCAGGAGCGCAGCACGCACAGATCGAAGGCGCCGGGGTCGCTCTGCGGGTCGTCCCAGGCCAGCATCTCTGGGGACAGGCCCGCCTCTCGCAGAGCGTCGAGGAGCAGCTGCTCGTCGTGGTCGGGCTCGGGCAGCTCGCGGCAGGTGATCAGGGCGACAGACGGCATGGGCTGGGCTCGGCGACTTGGGGAGAGCGGTAGGATCGCAAACCGGGCTCAAGAGCCCGTGCCCAAAGTGCTGCGCGCCGATGGGTGCACTTTGGCCACGGGCTGCTATGGAAGCCCTCGCCCAGTCGGCAGGATGGGCGACACCCCGGCGATGCCAGGAGCATCCCAGGGGCTGGCTGGCTTTGTGCCTGGCGATCGTATCGCCCTGGCGCCGAGTCCGCCTCGAATCGTGCTTCGCTTCTTACCAGGAGGTCCTCTGTGACCAGCCCCCTCCAGCTTGCCTCGGCGCTCTGCCTCACGCTGACCCTCGGCTCCTTGATCGCCTGCGCGCCCGGCGACCCCTCGACCCTCGGCACCCGGGTTCAAGGGGGAGCTGACGACAGCGCCTCCGCGATGGCCGCCCCGGTCATGGGCGAGGCCCTGGCCACGTTCGGCGGCGGCTGCTTCTGGTGCCTCGAGTCACCGTTCGACAAGGTCCCCGGCGTGATCGCCACCATCTCGGGCTACACCGGCGGGCAGGTCGAGAACCCGACCTACGAGCAGGTCTGCACCGGCACCACGGGACACGCAGAGGCGGTGCAGGTGCACTACGACCCCACCAAGGTGAGCTACGCAGATCTGCTCGAGGTCTACTGGCGCCAGGTCGTGCCCACCGATCCGGGCGGGCAGTTCGTCGACCGCGGCAGCCAGTACCGCACGGGTATCTTCTATCACGACGAAGCCCAACGGCTGGTGGCCATCGAGAGCAAGAAGAAGCTGGACGCGTCCGGCCGCTTCAGCGCGCCCCTGGTGACGCCCGTCGAACCCGCGGTGGTGTTCTATCCCGCCGAGGACTACCACCAGGACTACTACAAGAAGAAGCCTCAGCACTACGAGGGTTATCGCCGCGGTTCGGGGCGCGACCGCTACCTCGACGGCGTGTGGGGCAAGGACCGCAAGTTCACCCCCACGGCCCTGGCAGCGAAGCCGTGGGTCAAGCCGTCAGACGAGTCGTTGCGCGAGATGCTCACCGACCTGCAGTACCGGGTCACTCAAGCAGAGGGCACAGAGCGTCCCTTCCAGAACACCTACTGGGATGAGAAACGAGAGGGCCTCTACGTCGACGTGGTGTCCGGAGAGCCCCTGTTCAGCTCGACGCACAAGTACAAGTCGGGCACGGGGTGGCCGAGCTTCAGCCGCCCACTGTCTGATGACTTCGTGCGAACCCAGGACGATTTCCTGCTGGGCACCCGTCGTTCAGAAGTGCGCAGTGCCGTGGCGGACAGCCACCTCGGGCACGTCTTCGATGATGGCCCGGAGCCTACGGGCCTGCGCTACTGCATGAACTCTGCAGCCCTGCGCTTCGTCCCGAAAGACGAGCTCATGGCGGAGGGTCTGGCTCAGTACTTGCCGCTCTTTGAGCCGTAGGACAAGCGGGGGGCTGTGCCACAGGTCTGCCGCGTTTCGCTCAGATATGTGGTGAGAAGTCCGGGC
>CAZIAK010000018.1:0-39724 GCA_964537035.1 uncultured Phycisphaerales bacterium
GAGAGACCGCTTGAGCGCCGCTTGAGGCCCGAAACGCGGCCGCGGAAAAAAGCGAAAACGCACTCTTCGTGAGGGGGCTCCGGCCCGCTTGGCAGGGCGTCAGATCACTCTGCCCCCCGACGGGCACACGGAGAACGACCATGATGAACCCTCTCAAGCTCTTCCTGGCCAGCACGGCCCTCGCCATGGCTGCCTCCTCCAATGCCCATGCCGGGGACGGCGTGATCAATGGGGGCAAGCTCGACCTGCTGGTCTACTTCGACTACCAGGAGCCCGACCCCACCACCTGGGAACCGGTCTTTGACGAGTTCTCGAAGCTGCTGCTGAACGCCACCGAAGGCGGCCTGCAGCTCGGCACGGTGTCGTTCACCAAGTGCAGCGACCAGAAGGACCAGGCCGACATCTGGGTGCGCTCCACCACCGGCGGCGCCAGCGCCCATCGCAACGGACTCGGCGCCCCCGGGCGACACATCTTCATCTCCCAGACGCACAAATCGAGCAGCGGCGACACCCTGGGACAGTTCGGTCTGCTCCACGAAGCGGGCCACTACCTGTGGGGTTGTTTCGACGAGTACAAGGGCTTCGTGGGCAACACACCGGCCATGCTCGAAGAGCAGTTCTGCTCGTCCTCTGGCGACACCATCTCCTGCCCCATGGACGGCGGCGCAGCCATCGCGCTCAACAACGAGCGCACCGAGTTCTGCACCCAGTCGAGCCTGGGCTTCGCGGACAGCCAGCACAACCAGGCCTCGGCCAACGGCGTGGGCGTGGCCATCCGCACCACCCAGGAATACGTGCTGGCCCAGTCTTGCTGGGAACGCATCCAGGCCAGCGGCAACGGCGGCCTCATCGCACCCGCCACCGCACCATCGCAGACCCAGCCCGCCCATCAGCTGGTGGTCTACGACTACACCGGTTTTCTTGGTTCGTTGGCCATCGCGCTGGTCATCGATGTCTCCGGCAGCATGGGGCCCCAGAACAAGATGCAGCTGGCCAAGGCGGGTGCCCAGGCTGGCGTGGGCCTGATGAATGACGGAGACAGCATCGCCTTGGTGAAGTTCAACGACGTGGCCCAGGTGCTCGTCCCCACCACCACGATCGATGCCCAGAGCAAGAACGCCGTCATCAATGTCATCGGATCCTTGCAGCCCGGCGGCGGGACTGCCATCGGCGCAGGCGTGCTCACCGGCCTGGGACAGCTCAACGGCACGGGCGGCTGCGAGCAGCTGATCGTCCTGCTCACCGATGGTGAGAGCCTCAACGGAAACCTCGCCGGAAACGACCCCTCGGTGTTGGCTCAGCTGCAGGCCAGCGGCGCCAAGGTCTTCTCCATCGCCTTGGGCAACCAGGCCTCCACCCAGGAGCTGATCCCCCTCACCACAGTCTCCGACGGCAAGTTGTTCACCGCCACCACGGCGGGTGAGCTGCCTGGAATCTTCAGCGAGATCTTCGCCGAAGCCTCTGGCGGCATCACCATCGCGCAGGCCGACGAGCAGTTCATCGGCGCCAGCCAGACCGCCACCGAGACCTTTGACATCTCTGACTTCTCCACCTCGGCCCGCGTGGTGCTCAACCACCCCCTGGGCGCGTCACAGTCCTTGATCCTCACCTCGCCCAGCGGCCTGGTCATCGACACCGCCAACCCTCCCAGCGGCAACATCGTGTTCAACAGCAACGTGCAGACCTCCGTCTCCATCCCCAACCCGAAGACTGGCACCTGGACAGCCGCCATCACCAACCCGCAGGGCGCTAACAGCACCTATGACTTCTTGGTCTTCGTGGACTCGTCACAGCTGCAGGTGGGCGCGTCGCTCGCTCAGAGCAATGTCACCTTCCCCGAGCCCGCGCACCTTGAGGTCTCGGTCATCGCTGGCGTCCCCGTGGGTGGTGCCAGTGTCAACGCCACCGTCACCCGGCCCGACGCCTCGATCGTCAACATCGTCTTGCACGATGACGGGCTCGCGGTGCACGGCGACAGCGACGCGGACGACGGCATCTACTCGGCGCTCTTCGCCAACTACAACGGCGACGGCTCCTACGCCATCGACGTCTCGGTGGACAATGCCAGCGGCGCCGGTGCGGCCAGCCTCGAGTGCTTCGTCTTTGGCCTCGGTGAAGAGGGCCTGACCTCCGAACCCATCGCACCCTTCGTGGCCAAGACCAACCAGTCCGTCACCGTCTCTGGCTTCGCCCCCGTGGCCAACGCCAGCGCCGGCCTGATCGCCCACCTGGCCTTGCCAGAACTCGGCACCGTGCAGGTCGACGCCTCCGCCCCCACCGCCGTGGCTGGGTTCGCCCTTGAGGTGGCAGCCGACGAAGCGCTCATCCTGCGGCAGCTGGTCTTCGACGTGGCCGACACGGACGACATCGAGCTGCTCGGCCGCCTGGCCCTGCACCGCGACCTGAACGGCGACGGCGTGATCGACGTGCCCTCGGTACCCCTCGCATTGGCGCAGGTCGTGGGCAACACCGTGGTCTTCGCCCAGGCCAGCGGCGATCTGGTCATGCTCGACGCCGGTGACTCGCCCTTCTTCATCATCACCGCCGGTGATGGCCTGATCGAGGTCGACACCGCCTCCATGGCACCTGTTGGTTCTGCCCCCGGCGGCTCAGGCCCCTGGAACATGGGCGCCGCCCTGACCTCCCTGAGCCTGGCACTCCTGGCAGCGGCCCTCGTCGCTGCGGCCAGACTCATGCCAGCTGCGGTCCGTCAGCGCCGCCTCGGCTTTGCCCTATCCATGCTGCTCTGCCTGAGCCTCAGCACAGGTTGCAGCCGGTTCTTGAACACGTCTGACGGAGGCTCCGCCACTGCGGCCCCTACCTTCGACTTCACCATGAGCCTGGCGGCCACCGACGTAGACGGCATGGGCGCCGTGCTCGGTGCTCCGGCGGCGATCAGCGGAGCAGATCTGAGCTTCGACTTCACCCTGCAGTAAGCAGGGCTCAACAAACCAGCAGGCTCTGCCGCAGCCCTCAGCCGTCACCGGCTGGGGGCTGCTGTGGTTCGGGGATGTGGATGCGCCGCTGCACCGGCTCGAGAGAATGTCCCACGACGATCTGCTCCTCCCAGGCCACTGCACCGCTGCCGTGTTCAATCACCAGCTCGTAGGGCCCGGGTGCCAGGCGTGGGAAGAGGGCGAAACCGCCAGCAAGCTTGACCTGAATGCCCCGGCCCGTGGCGTCGATGAGGCGCACCCGCGTACCGGGGGCCGCAGGCGCTCCCTGGCAGAGCACCTCGACATGCAATGCAGACTCGGGGGGCAACGACCCGTCCCACGTGCCTCGCCTGTCGGGCCCCGCCGTCCAGACGGGTGAGAGCGCCAAGGAACCCGCCCCGTCGTGAGGGTTGGGGACAGCCACAAGCCAATCGCCCGGCTCGACGTTCGTGAAAGCGTAACGACCCTCGGCGTCAGTCTGCGCTCGCCGGACAAAACCCGAGGGCTGCCCGGCTGGCCCCGGCAGAGGCCGCAGCTCGACGGGCACATCCGCTGCGCCACTGCCGAAGGCGTCCGTCAATCGCCCCGACATCACCGCTCCGGCGGACAAGCGCAGCTGCAAGTGCTCTGCGCCTGGCACCACAACGCCGGTCACCTCGAGGGGCACATGGCCGGGGGCTGCGACAGACAACGCGTAAGTTCCGGGCTCCCGCTGGCCCAGATCGAACGCACCGCTCGGTGACTGCACGCGCCGGGTCTCTGCCCCCGGCCAATCGTCTCGCCCGGGGGCGCCGCCAGCGTGCAAGCGCAATACGAAGCTGGCCACTGGCAGACCGGTGAACGAGCTGACGACCACGCCTGCGATGGGCCCGGGAATCGTTCGGGGCGTCAGGGTGGGCTCCAATGCCTCGGGCAGCGGGTCCTGAGCCGGGACTTTCGGCGATCCGGCCCCGGGAGCGGGGCTCGCTGCGCCTCCGCCCCCCTGGTAGGCCGTGACGGGGAGCTGCTCAGAGAGCACATCGGGAGCAGGCTGCACGGGGCCTTTCGCCGACCCTGGGGCAGCCACAGGGTCGCTGCCCACGAACCACGCCAGCCAGGCCATGACCGCCACGAGCAGCATCAAGGCGGCCGCGGGGAGGGCCACGGGGGAGATCGGCTTGTGGGCGCGAGAACGAGGCATGCCCGACCATCCTCGCTCACGGCCCCAGCCCAAGCCACCGGTGGCCCGAGTTGCTATCCTCTGCGGCCTTTGTCCGCGCGTCCCAAGAACTCACCACAACAGACGCCTCCCCCTCTGTCACACCGCTCCCATGGCCGTCGCCACCTCCAGCCTGGCCGAGCAGATCGCTCGCCGACGCACGTTTGCGATCATCTCGCACCCTGACGCAGGCAAGACCACCCTGACCGAGAAGCTGCTGCTCTACTCGGGGCTGATCCGTACCGCGGGCATGGTCAAGAACCGCAAGGGTCGCTCGGCCACCAGCGACTGGATGGGCATGGAGCGCGAGCGCGGCATCTCGGTCACCTCCAGCGCCATGCAGTTCCCGTACAAGGGCACGATCATCAACGTGCTCGACACCCCGGGACACGCCGACTTCAGCGAGGACACCTACCGCACGCTCACCGCCGCCGACTCGGCGATCATGGTGCTCGACGCGGCCAAGGGCGTTGAGGCCCAGACGCTCAAGCTGTTTCAGGTTTGCCGCCTGCGCAACATCCCCGTGCTGACCTTCATCAACAAGCTCGACATGGCGGGACAAGACCCCCTCGATCTGCTCACCGAGGTCGAGAACGCCCTGGGCATCTCTGCCTGCGCCTTCAACTGGCCCATCGGCTCAGGCAAGGACTTCGCTGGCGTGGTCGATCGCCGGGCCAAGGAGTTTCAGGTGTTCGAGAAGGCCGCGGCGGCCGGTTCTGCCAAGGCCCTGCTCACGCGCCTGCCCATCGACGATCCGAAGGCCGACGAGATCCTGGGTGGCGACGTGGCAGAGCGCGTGCGCGGCGAGCTCGAGCTGCTGGAGGTCGCTGGCAACGACTACACCGACGAGGACTTCCTGGCTGGCAAGGTCACTCCCGTCTTCTTCGGCTCCGCTCTCACAAACTTCGGACTGGAGCCTTTCTTCGACGCCTTCGTCGAACTGGCGCCGCCGCCGAGCGCCCGACCCATCGATCTGCCCGACGGCACCGAGGGGCAGCGCCCGCCCACGGAGCCCTTCAGCGCCTTCGTCTTCAAGATCCAGGCCAACATGGATCGTCGCCACCGGGACTGCATCGCCTTCATGCGCATCTGCTCTGGCCGCTACGAGCCCGAGACCCTGGTCAAGCACCACCGCCCCGGCAAGAGCATTCGCCTGGCCCGTCCCCACAGCATCGTGGCCCAGGAGCGCAACACACTCGACGAGGCCTTCCCCGGCGATGTCATCGGACTCATCAGTCGCGACACGTTTCGCATCGGGGACACGTTGTCCACCGACGGTGGCTTCGAACACAAACCCCTGCCACAGTTCCCTCCCGAGCTGTTTGCGCGTATCGAACCCAAGAGCACCAGCCTGCGCAAGCGCTTCGACAAGGGCATGAAGAATCTCATCGCCGAGGGCGCCGTGCAGATCGTCTGGCCGGAGAACAGCCCTCAAGATGCCCTGGTGGGCGCCGTGGGCCGACTACAGTTCGAGGTTCTCCAGTACCGCCTTGAAGATGAGTATGGAGTCCCGACAAGCCTCCAGAACCTGCCATATGTGTGCAGTTCGTGGCTGATCGGTGAGCGAGAGACTTTCAGCCCCCCTACCACCGCCTTGATGGCACTCGACCAACGGGGCCGAGCGGTGGTCCTCTTTCGCAGCAAGTGGGACAAGCAGGCAGCGGCAGCGGACAACCCGCAGCACGAGCTGCTCGACATGGCTTGAGGGGCGGCTCACTTCCTCCGAGCCCATGCCCTCCGGGTGTTGTCACCCATCGCGCCACCGCCATGGGCAGAGAGTCTGTTTATTCAGTCAAGTCGGCCATGGCAAATGAGTCCACAAAAATACAAGATCTCCGTTGGTTCCTCTGCATGTTCTGGGTCGACGCGAGAGGCGTCGCCCGTTTTCCCAGAAAGTCATTCCATGACCAACCTCACAAGACTCACCACTGCTGATCTCACTGCCGAGCTGGCCCGCCGAGAGAAAGCCGCCGGCAAACTACAGAAACAGCGTGCCCAGCTCGTGGCTCAGCTCGAAGCGGTCGAGAAAGAGCTCGGCGGCCTGGGCGTGGCCCTCGGTGCATCCGGTCGCAAGCGTGGCAAGAGCGCGGGCCTGCCCGCCGGTCGCAAGCGGCCAAAGAACACCTTGCCGCTGCCCGACGCCATCATCGCCGCCATGGAGATCGGCGCTGTCATCTCACCCAAGGAGGCGGCCGAGCTGGTCATCTCGAACGGCTACCAGACCACCAGCAAGACCTTCGGCGGCCAGGTCGCCAACGTGCTGGCCAAGGACCCGCGCTTCAAGAAGATGGGCCGGGCCCAGTTCAAGCGCGCGAAGTAACCCAAGCCAGCTGAAGCGAGACCTCGGGCAGGGCCAGCGAGAGATCGACAGACTCCGGCCAGCTGCTCAACTCGAGGTCAGGCAGCAGGTTGCGGGCTGAGTCTCTCGTCGTCGCGCTCGCGAAGGCCGAAGAGGTTCGAGTCCACGAGCGTCTGGACGTCACGCTGTCCCTCCAGGTCTGGCTGAAGCACCCGGCCCACGTCCGCATCGGGATGGCTGTCCCAGAGCCCCGAGCGACCGCTGACCTTGGCTCCCACGCCTCCGGTCCCTGTCTGCCGAGCCGAGCGCCCTACGACTCGCCCACGATCAGCTGCCACTGCGCCTCGGCCCGCTGCACGATGGCGGACACGTCCTCTGCGAGCAGCAGCCGACGAGCCGCCAGGGATCGGGCCGCTTCACGCACCCGTGCCACATACTCGCTTCTCGAAGCGTAGAGCGACTCAACGCTCGGTCGACCGTCGCCGAGAGCCAGCCGTTCCGCCTCGGTGCGGGGCAGGGGCAGGTAGTTGCCGTAGAAGTCGACCAGCTCATGGTCAGCGCCCACAAAGCCGGTGCGCACGCTCCATGGGGTGTAGGTGGCCAAGGGCACGAGCGTTTCCACAGCGGGCAAGCCCGCGAGTTCGTTGCCTATCTCGTCCACCTGTGAGACGAGAGACTGGTAGGCCAGACCAAGGAGCGGTGGCTGCCTGGTCACCATGCCTTCCTCCCACATCTCGCCGTAGTCAACGCGATAGGCCTCATGGATGACGGTCGGCGCTGCCAGGCCCAGGATCTTGGGAAACACCAGCTCTCCCGGTGAGACGAGCGTGCCGTCATCGATGCGTGGGTAGGCGCTGGGCGGTGGCGCGATCCCGCACTCGACCCAGTCTTGAAGCGCCACCAACAGGGCTCGCTCCGTCCAGAGGAAGTCCAGTGGGTTGCCGCGCCAGCCGGGGGCACCGGGCAGTTGGGCGTCCGCGCTCGGGGGGAAACGGGAGACGAAGTGCTGACCGCTGCGCAGGTGATAGAGGCGCTCGTTGGCAAGGGGCTCCACGTCAGCTGAGCCGTCAAGCGAAGTGTGCAGCAGAGAGGCGGCGCGGCCCCAGTACTCGTAGCCGGTGTTGGTGTAGAACACCTTGGGCAGGTGGCCGTCAGCGAGATGCCGAGAGGCCAGGCCGTCCCGTTGGCCGGTGGTTGGATCCCGCTGGTTCCTGCCGCTGAAGGGGAACAGATCGGTGGGATAGAAGAAGGCCGAGTAGCGATGGCCGTCGCGCGATGGCTGGGCGAAGCGATGATTGAAGCTGCCCCGCCCCGCACCCGCGCTGTGGATGAGCAACCCGTCGAACACCTGGCTGTCCTGCTCGTCCGTGTTGAAGCCCTGGTACAGAAAGTGGCGCAAGAACCGACCGGTCTGGGAGATGCCCACACCCAGGCCCCGCTCCACGCTGACCGGGCAGGCCGGGTCGTTCTTGAGCCAGGACATGGTGTCCCGGATCGCCGCCAGGCCCAGGCCAACGATGGCAGGGTCTGCGGCGCGGTAGACCAGTTCGTAGATCAAGCCCGCGTCGAAGCCACCGTCGAGAGCGATGTGAGTCCCGTCGGTGAAACGCCAGAGTTCGCGGGGGATGACCTCGCGCTCAGCCAGACGACCAGTGCGAGAGGTGAGCACGTTGTCGCTGTGAGCCCGGTCGAGCACGGGATAACCGATGTGATTGCGGTGAGCCACGGCGAGCACATCCGCAGGCTCGTCCACAGTCCAGTCGCTGCGCACCAGACCCGTGAGCGGCGCTTCTCCCTGGCGAGCCACGGGGACCGTCAACCGCAACCGCCCCACTTCTTGGGGCACGTCGAACTGCCAGCCGACCCAGACCACGGTCAGGCCCCGCTCCATGAGCAGCCCATCGCCGAAGTCGTCAGCGCTCTCAGGAAGACTCGAGAAGCCCCCGCGATTGAAGTACCCGAGCGCAGCCTTGCCCCCGCGGTTCGAGACCTCCAGCAAGGCTGTGCCACTGCCCTTGCCCTGCTCGACGGGCGCCAGGATCATCAGGTCTGCAGAAGCGATGACCCGACCGTCGTGATCGAGAGGCGCGAACTCGAGATCCACGATGTCCTGGTTGTGCCGGTCGGCGGGATCAAGCGCGAAGCGGATCGTGCCGGTGATCCGTTCGTAGGCGCCCACATCCCCGAACGCCTTGCCCTCCAAGACCACTTGCCGGTCGGTGATCTCAAGACCTACGACTTCGGCAAGGACGTCCCCGCTCAAGAGCACCAAGGACACGGCGAGAATGAGGCGATGCATCACGAGTCTCAAGCCACCGAGGGCGCAGAGCGAGAAGAGGGCAGACCCGCAGAGGCTAACCGGCACGAGGCCGATGTTTGTAGACTGACCCCCGAGAACGGCACGGGGAACAAACCCATCGCCAAGCACACCACCACCAGGCCTGCCCATGCTGCCTCTCGCCCTCTCTCTCTGCGCCCTCAGCCTGCTCACCATTGACGATGGACGAGACGCGGACCTCGCCGCTGCCCGAGCGCTCTTCGAGCAGAACATCACTGCTATCCAGGAGCGAAATCGGGAGGCTTACCTGGCCTGCTACCTCGCGTCAGATCTGCTCGCCCGTGGCGGGCCCACAGGCATCGACACGGGCTTCGCCGAGTTGGAAGCAGGCACGGCACCGAGCGGTTCTGACGACTGGCCCGTGCGCCTGACCGCTCGCGACCTGCAGCTGCATTGGCTCGCCGATGGCCTGGTCTACGGCACCTACCGCTACCACGTGGACTACGGCGGCGAGTTGATCGAGGGCCTCTCCGAGCGGGTGTTCCGACGCACGACGGAAGGCTGGCGCATCGTGGTCACCACCGCGTTCAGCTCCACGCCCGGCCTGCCTGCGGCGCCTCTGGCCCTCGTGGGAGCGCGCATCCACACGGGCGCCGGTGGTCCCCCCATCACTGACGGAGTCATCATCGTACGCGACGGCCTGATCGAGTCCATCGGGCCCCGAGCCACCACGGTGATTCCCGCTGGCATTGATGTGATCGACCTCAGCGGGCACACCGTCACGCCGGGCCTTGTAGATTCCCACGTGCACTACAGCCAGACCGGCTGGGCCGATGGGCGACCCGACGCGTGGGACCTCAGGGAGCTATACCCCTACGCGGCGGTGAGCACCGAGCTGGAGCGAACACCCGAACGACTGCACCGAGCGTTCCTGGCCAGCGGCGTCACCGCTGTCTTCGACGTCGGCGGATTCCCCTGGACGCGGCGACTGCGCGAGAAGACAGAGACGTCCTTCGAGGCGCCCCACGTCGCTGCAGCCGGGCCCCTGCTCACCACGTGGGTGCCGGACATTCTGACCCTGCCCGATCGCCAGCAGTTCGTCTTGATGGAGAGCGAAGAGCAGGTACGCGCCGCGGTGCGCTCACACGCAGCCTCAGGCAGCGACGCCATCAAGCTCTGGTTCATCGCCCGGGACGCCGCGGCCGTCGAGCGAGCCACGGCGCTGGTTCTCGTGGCCGGAGACGAGGCCGCCAAGAGCGGCCTGCCGCTCATCGTCCACGCCACCGAGCTGGCCACGGCCCGGGTCGCGCTGCAGGCTGGCGCACAGCTGCTGGTCCACAGCGTGGAGGACGCCCCCATCGATCAGGAGTTCATCGACCTGGCCCTGCAAGTCGGCGTGAGCTACTGCCCCACCCTCACCGTGCACCAGGGCTATATCGATCTGTATCAGCGCCAGCTCACCGACGAAATCATGACCCAGCTCGATGCGGTCCATCCCGAGATCGCGGAGCGGATCTTGAGCACCCCCGAGCTGCCCGTAGCCGACGCGTTGCCCGCCGCCGCGATCGCAGCCATTGTCGAGAGACGGCAGCGCACCGTGGCCCTCATGGCGGACAACCTGACCCGGCTCGCCGCGGCTGGCGTGAACATCGCCGCGGGCACGGACGCGGGCAACCCACTCACCTTGCACGGCCCGTCGATCTTTCCAGAACTCGAAGCCATGGAGGCCGCGGGCATGGCCCCTGTCGATGTGCTCCGTGCCGCCACCTTGGGCGCGGCGCGGGCCATGGGGCGAGGCGACGATCTGGGCTTGCTGGAGGCCGGGCGTATCGCCGACCTGCTCGTGCTCATCGAAGACCCTGCCCAGGGCATCGCCGCGCTGCGCTCCGTCACCCAGGTCATGCGCGCCGGGCACCTGCAGCACGTCGAGAACCTCCGGCCCCGTTGAGGCCCGGTCTCGGGCGCCCCTCTCCATGCCGTAGACTCTTCCCATCCCACGGAGCCAGTTGATGATCGAGTTTCACGCTCTCCTCGCGGCGGCCCTGTTCGCCTGCAGCGCGACGGTCTCAGACGAAACCGCGAGCCAGCCCGTCGAGCTGGGCCAGGTGCAATGGAACCGCGACCATGACAAGGCCTTCGCTCAGGCCCAGGCGAAGAACCTCCCCGTGTTCTTGTTGTTCCAGGAGATCCCTGGCTGAAGCACCTGCCAGGGCTTCGGTCGAGGCCCCCTCTCCCACCCCCTGCTCACGGAAGCCATCGAAGACAGCTTCATCCCCCTGGCCATCCACAACAACAAGCCCGGGGACGACAAGGTCATCTTGGAGCGCTACGACGAGCCCGCCTGGAACAACCCGGTGGTGCGCTTCTTCGCCCCGGACGGCGACGAGCTGCTGCAACGCAAAGATCACGTCTGGGACGCCGAGCCCCTGGCCGCGCGCATGATCGCCGCCCTCGCCGCCGCTGAGCACCCCGTGCCCGGCTACCTGACCCTGGCCCACGAAGAGCTGCGAGAGGACGGGCTCGCCCAGGCGGTGTTCTCCATGGCCTGCTTCTGGAAGGGCGAAGCGGCCTACGGCGGCCAGCCAGGGGTGCACTCGACCCGTGCCGGATGGCTCGACGGCCGGGAGGTGGTCGAGGTCACCTACGACCCTGAGCTGCTGCCGTTTCAAGACCTCCTCGCGGCAGGGTTAGCGGACAGCTGTGCCGACCGGGTCTGGGTTGCTGACCCAGCCCAACAAGCCCAAGCCAGGGACCTGCTCGGCGGCCACGTCGCCGTGGCGGTCCGTGATGGCGACGACGTGGCCAGCGACGCAAAGACCAGCGACCAGAAGTTCTATCTTCGGCGCTCTGCCATGAACCACTTGCCTCTGACGCCACTGCAAGCCACGCGAGCCAACGCCCTGCTGGCCCCGGACGCAGACGGCGATACGGCCCAGGCCCTCGCCGAAATCCTCAGCCCACGGCAACGAGCCCTGCTCACAGCCATCGAGGCGACACTGAGCAAGATGCCCGCCGCGCTGGACGGCCTGGAGCGGCCGGACGCGCTCGCAGATCTGCCCGGCTACGAAGCCGACCTGGAGCGACGACTCGACCCGGGGCGATGAGCGCCTCGGGTTGCGCCCGTGTGCCTGCCCGGGCTTGCGTCACGACGACCACGCCGGTGTGCACCGAGAAGTCTGCGACGCGGCGAGCGCCCGACCACCAGCGCGCCCACAAGCATGGGCAAGGCCAGGGTCAGCGAGTCCGCAATCAGCATGGCCAGGACGCCCGAGGCCGCGACGGTTGAGGCTTGCACGCCGCTGAGCCGTGGCGCCCGGGGATGCTCAGCCACCACCACCAGCAACCTCAGCGCCGCGAACACGGCCAGCCCGATGGTCGCGTGCTCGGCCACGTGGATGTGTCCACCCCAGTGCATGCGCCAGGGGGCGTCCCAGGCCACGGCGTACGCAGCACCGAGGATGATCAACGCAGAAACAGCCGTGATACAAAGGGGGAAACGCTCTCCCCGTTCGCTGTCCTCGCTCGCACGGTCCTCGTCGTGCTGAGGGCCCGCAATGGCAGCAGCCAACCCCATCTGCAAGACGGGGACGCACAGCAGCAGCCACTGCACCTGGTGCAGGTCGGTGAGCATGAGCTCTCGCTCGCTGAATGAGGCGACCTGCCCCAAGAGCGAGCGCCCGGCACAGGCATCGAAAAGGACCGCCAAGCCGAAGCCCGTGGCCAAGAGCCCCCGGGCCACAGCTGCGCTCACGCCCTCCGCGCTGCCTTCCCTGCTGGAGAGCAACAAATGCACCGCCACGCAGGCCACAGCCAGTGGTCCCAACAGCCCGCCCAAGGCCAGGGCCCCCAGCACTGCGAGCCCTGCAGAAGGTCGACGCTGGGCCAGAGCCTGAGCGCCCAGCGCGCCGCCCAACAAGAGCAGGGCGGGCTTCATGGCAGTCGCTGGCACTGCGCTCAGATGTCCCTCGGCGAACGACGCCAGCAACACCCCCCAGCCCAGGGCCAGAGCGCTCGCTGACTGAAGCTGTCTGCTCATCTCCACGTCCACAGGGTCGCAGAAACTACGGCCCATAGAGGATTGATTCGGCAAAGAGCCTTGCTGCCCCCATCTCTTGTCCGGGGCAGAGCGAATCACGATGATTTGACGATTCGCTCCATCGCGCCACGATGGCTGCACCTGAACGCCGCAAGAGAAACGGCGCGCCCTCCCGCCGAGAGACACATGCTGAGTCAGAGCGAGTTGCAGATTGAGCGCCTGGGAAACGCCACCCACGCCTCGCCCCTGGCCATGCAAGGCCGGCGCATCGAGTGCGTGTCGGACGCCGCGCGTGTGCGCTTCGTCGCCGAGACCGGCCCCCATGTCAGCGAAGCCGAGGCCGCGCTGTGCTTCGAGAAGGCGGGGCCGCGCGAGAAGATCTTCTTTGATCCCCGGCACACCACCGCCGCCATCGTCACCTGCGGCGGGCTGGCTCCCGGGTTGAACAACGTGATCCGTTCGGTGTACCAGGAGCTCACCGACAACTACGGCGTCCGTCGGGTGCTCGGCATTCGTGAGGGCTACCGCGGCTTGGTGGCCGGGTCCGGGCTGCCCCCCGTCGTGCTCAGCGAGCTCGCCGTGGACCACATCCACGAACGGGGCGGCACCTTGCTGGGCACGTCGCGAGGGCCGCAAGACCCGACGGCCATGGTCGACTTCATGGTGGCGCAGTCCATCGACGTCTTGTTCTGCGTCGGCGGCGACGGCACGCAGCGGGGCGCCCACGTGATCCGCGAGGAGATCACCCGGCGAGATCTGCCCATGGCCATCGTGGGCATCCCCAAGACCATCGACAACGACGTGCCCTTCGTGTGGCTGTCCTTCGGCCACGTCACAGCACTCTCCCAGGCCGAGAAGGTCCTGCGGGCGGCGCACACCGAGGCTCAAGCCGCCCCGAATGGCCTGGGCCTGGTGAAACTCATGGGACGGAACGCCGGCTTCATCGCTGCAGGAGCCGCGGTGGCCAGCCAAGAGGCCAACTTCGTGCTGGTGCCCGAGGTGCCCTTCCCCCTGGAGCGCTTTCTCGACACCTTGCAGCAGCGCATCGTCGACCACGGACACGCACTGGTGGTCGTCGCCGAAGGAGCGGGCCAGCATCTGCTCCACGCAGACAGCGACAGCGCAACCGACGCCTCAGGCAACCGCCTGCACCAGGACATCGGCCTGTTTCTCAGCGACGCCATCAAGAAGCACTTCGCCGCCGCCAAGATCGATCTCAACCTCAAGTACTTCGACCCGGGCTACTTGATCCGCAGCGTGCCCGCCACGGCTTGGGATCGCATCTTGAGCGACCACATGGCCCGCCACGCCGTGCACGCCGCCATGACCGGCCGCACAGACGTGCTCATCGGCTTTCTTCATGGGACATTCCTGCACGTGCCCATCTCCACGGCCATCGCAGAGAAGAAGCACATGGAGATCCCCGGAGACCTCTGGGCCGCCGTGTTGAGCACCACAGGGCAGCCGAGCTGGTAGGCCCTCGCACCGCAATGAGCACGGCGTGCACCTCGTCGCTCAGCTGTTCGACGCCCACCCAGGCTCGGTCAGCTCAGGACGGCGCGGGCGCGATGCCCATCAAGAGGGTCAGACGTTGCTCGCCTCGGTTCTCGACGCCATGGCGCAGACCCGCGGGAGCCCAGACCAGCTCACCCGGCCCCGCAGTCTGTGTGTCGTCGCCCAGGGTGAACAGGCCGCGACCGTCTACCACGAAGTAGAACTTGTCCTGATCGGCGTGGTCGTGGGGTGTCTGCACCTGGCCCGGTTCCAGGCAGTTGAGGCCCAGCATGAGCTGCTCGCCCCGAAACAGCGTGGTCTTGTAGAACTTCTCATCGCGGCTGCCCACGTGGTCGGCGATGGCGGTGATCAAGCCTGCGGTGTCCATGGTCAGATCCTCTCAGCCACGCTCTTCGGGGAAGTTGCCGCGCCAGGCCTCGAAGCCGCCGGACATGCTGCAGACGTCGGTGAAGCCCTTCTGCAGCAGGAAGGCCGTGCCCCCACGACTCGAGTTGCCGTGGTAGCAGTAGACGACGATGGGCTTGTCTTTCGGAGTGTCCTCGACGAAGTCCTCGATGTTCTCGTCGGTGCCGAGCACCGCACCGGGAACATGGGCCGCTGAGAAACTGGCCGGGTCACGCACATCGAGGAACAGCGTGTCGCCCGCAGCGAGGCGCACTGCGGCCGTGGGCACGTCAATCTCGGGGATATCCATGGCGGCATGGTAGCGACGCGGGGCTCCAGGGCCAGAGGAGCCACCCATGAAGCCGATCAGCCGACGCCCCGTCTCTCCCAAACGCAAGCGGCCCCCGAGATCGACCCTTCGGCCGACCTCGGGGGCCGTTGATCGCAAAGCGTCAGTAGTTGACGGTCGACGTGTTGCTGCAGGCCCCGCCACCGGTCTCACAGACCTGGTAGACCAGGGTGCCGCCACCCTTCAGGCCCGTGTTGTGCGTGGCAAAACCCGTGTTGGCCACCGTGCCCACGAGGCTTCCATCGACGAAGACATCGACGTTCGCCGTGGTGGCGCCCGTGTAGGTCAGGTCGACAGACAGCTTGCCCTTCACCTTGTAGCCGTTGGTGGAGAGCGTGATGGCCCCTCCACCCACGGACGTCACGGTGACGCTCACCGAAGCCGAGCCCGTCTTGCCGCCCGAATCCGTGACCTGCGCCGTGACCGTGTGCAGGCCCACGGAGAGCGTGGCGTTGACCGACGACCCTGTGCCCAGGGCGCCATCAAGGTTGCTCGACCACGAGAGGCCACTGGTCAGGTTGCCATCTTCGGCATCGCTGGCGCTGGCCGTGAAGGTGATCGCCGTGCCATCCACAACCGACGTGCCGTTGGACGGAGCGCTGATCGATACCACAGGCGCGGCGTTGACCGGACCGCCAGTCGACGCCAGATCCACGCGGAAGTTCTCCATGGTGCAGCGCATGCGACGCGACTGTTCCTCGGAGAACTCGTACATGCAGATGTCGTCAGAGTAGTCTAGATAGTTGTGGGTGGGATCGACGCTGCCGCAGGTGCTACGGGTGCAAGGCGAGTAGTTGGGCCCTGACTCCGGGTTCGTGTCGCAGATCAGGTCGCCGTTGCTGTTGCACCCTGACGTGCTCGCGCAGCCACCCTGGAACGTGTGGTACAGGCCCAGGTAGTGGCCCACCTCGTGGGTCGTGGTGCGACCGAGGTTGTAGGGAGGGCCGATGGGCGCGTTGGCACCGAAGGACGTCCACAGGATGCGCACGCCGTCGAAGCTCTGCCCCACCACACCGCCGCCGCTGGGCACGTAGGCGTAGCCCAGGTTGCCGCCCGCAAGATTGGTGTAGATGTTCAGGTAGCGGTTCGTGTCCCAGCCGATGGCCGCCGCGTAGTTGCCCTTGTCGTTGTACCACTTGCTGCTGACGTGGCGTTCGATGCCCGTCGTGGGGTTGCCATCGGGGTCGGTGTCGGCCAGGACGAACTGGATGTTCGTGTTGGTACCGCCCGCGCCATTGGTGCCAGCCATGGCGCCGAAGTCCTCGTTGAGGATGTCGATCTGGCTGAATACGGCGGCGTCGCTCACAGCGCCCGAGCCATTGCCGTGCTGCAGGATGTGCACCACCACGGGAATCACGTAGTTCGTGCCACCCGCCGGCGCGTACTGGCTGGACGGGTTGGTGGCCGTCGAACTGCAGTCAGCTGTGGCGAAGTAGGAAGGCGCCGAGCCATCTACAGGAGAGATGGCGCCGCAGCGCAAGCCGTTGTCCTTGAAGAAGTCAGAGTTCACGTAGTCGGACCAGTCGGCGAACACAAACGTGTTCAGGCCATCGGTGGCCAACACGGCGCCGCGGTCGGTCTCGAAGACCTGCACAGGGCTGTCGGGGGCCAGAGGGTCGGCCCCAACCTGCTGGGCCTGCAACTCAGGGGCTGATACCAGGGCTCCAAGCGCAAGAACAAGCGCGGAGACACGACGCAACGCAGCGTGGAATGGAGACATCAAGACGGAGTCCTCCCAAAGAAAACTACGGACCGGGTTCGGGGGAACACCCTGGCGAACTGCCCGTTGCCAGGGACGGCGTCACCCTACCAGCACCTGGCGCGACTGTGGCGGCGAGATTCTCCAACGGCGCAGCAGATGGCCAGAACATGTAGCTCGATCCACGACGGGTATCCAGAGCAAGGCTCGCCGCCCTGAGGCGCGGGCAGGCCAGACAAGCCGTAGCTTCCGCGATCGAGCATCGTCCCCCGCATTTCGGTCACACTGGGACGACGGGTGCCGTCTCATCAGGCAGAGACATGGACAGCGCACAGACAGAGATCTTGGAGCAGAACCTGCGAGCCGACCTGAGAGATCAGGTGGCCTGGGTGGATCGGCTCGCCCGCAGACTGGTCTCTGACCCGGACCTGGCGGCGGACGTGGCCCAGGACGCCTGGGTGCGGGTGCTGCGACGGCCGCCGCAAGACACGAGCAACGTGGCGCGACTACGGGCCTGGCTGCGCAGAGTTGTCTCGTCTGCGGCCATCGACTCCGCCCGCTCGGCCAAGCGTCGCGGTCGGCGTGAGGCCGCGGTGGCACGGCCCGACCGCAGCGCTTCGACCCTTGATGTGGTCGAGCGGCTCGCGGCCCGTCGGCGGGTGATCGAAGCCGTCCTTCAACTCGACGAGCCCTATCGCACCACCGTCTTGCTGCGGCACTTCGACGCACTCGACACGGCCACCATCGCCAGGCAGATGGACGTGTCCGCCGCCGTGGTGCGCAAGCGCCTGTCCCGAGGGCTGTCCATCCTCCGCGGACGGTTGGGCAGCGGCTCTGCAGGGGACAACATCACCTGCTGGGTCGCGGGGCTGTTCGCGTTCAAGGGTCACCCCTCAGGAGGAGTCGCCATGGCCAATGCCGTGACCGCCGCAGTGATCACCAAAGTCGGCTTGTCACTGCTCATCGTCGCCGGTTTGACCATGACTGGAGCCTGGGTCCTGGACAGCGACGAAAACCCGACAGCGCAGCCGGTCGCAGCCCTGCCTGCAGTGAGCCCTCAGCCGACCGTGGTGAGCGCGCCCACGGCTCTCGGCGCGTTCGCGAGCGGAGCACCGGAGCCTCTGCAAGTCTCTGCTCCGGTCGTCGCAGGCCCGGATGACAAGGGCCAGCTCTCCCCTCCCGCCCCCGCAACCGTGCTGCTCACACTCCAAACAGTGGACGAGCGCGGAGGCCCCATCGCCGGCGTGGAAGTGCGCAGCAAGTTCCGGCAGTCGGAGCCGTGGTGGACCGACACCAGCGGCCAGATTGAGCCGTGGTGGACCGACGCCAAGGGCCAGATAGAGATCCCGGTCGCTGCGGGCAGCGTGCTCGACCTGCTGCTCAAGCACGAACGCTTCCTCATCGAGCGGCTCGAGATCCAGATCCCCGGCGAGCTGACGATCGACACCATGCAAAGCGAGACGTTTCGGCCCGTCGTGGTGCTTCGCGAGGGCAGCGCGGCGCGAGTGGCTGTGACGGATACCAAGGGGGCGCCCATCGGAGGGGCCACCGTTCGCCTGCGCGACATGCATGACCTGACCGCTGACGGCACCATTCTCGGCACCGCAACAGACCTCGCGCGATCCGACTTCTACACAGGCCTGGGCGGCACGGACATCCGCGAGAGCACGACGGGTGACGACGGCATCGCCTCGCTCAGAGGCTTGCGCCCTGGCACGTATCAGCTGCGGGTCTGGGCGGACAGGTTCAGCGAGCATGACCAGACCGATCTGGGTATCACCTCGGGCCTCAACGACTTGGGGGTCGTGCAGCTTTCAGACGCGGTGCTGGTGCAGGGCGTGGTGCTCGGCCCCGGTGGGCCCGTGGAAGGCGCCAGAGTTGAGCTCATGCCCACTGCGGGTGGCGAGTACGCCACGGTGGACACGAACGCCATGGGCGAGTTCAAGGTCCACACCCTGAGTGCATACCCCGCGGAGAACCGCCTCAAGGTGAGCCACGACGGGCATGACACCCTGTGCGCCTCCAACATCGTGCTCGATGAGCAACCCCTGGTGCTGGAGCTACGAGCCCGCAGTGTAGCCCGACTGCTGCTCATCGACCCGACCCTGGGCACGCCCATCCACGGCGACGTCATGGTCTCCCGCGAGTACACCGACAGCTCACTGCTCCTGCCAGCGGCCTTCGCCAAGCGTGTCAGCACGCAAGCTGGCGAAGTTCTGATCGATGGGCTGGAGTCCTGCCTCCACGGAGTCCTGCTCAAGGTCGATGGCTTCCCACGGACCTGGGTCTCCCGAGATCAACTCCAGGCCGCTACCCACGACCCGCTCACGATCTTCCTGGAGGGCAAAGATCTGGTCCTGCTCGTGGTCACAGACCTGACGACGGGAGAGATCCTCTCGGACACAGGCCTGAAACTTGGTTACAAACAGAGCGGTCCCCACAGCATCTCCTCGAGCACCACTTGGCACGGCGAAGGTTCAGGAACCCTGTTCGACCCCGTGCTGGGCGGCTTCCCGCTTGACGTACAGCAGCTGCGCCTGGGGAGGTACGCCGACAATACCCAGATCATGTGGGTCGCCGCGATCGCAGAGGGCTACTTGCCCGGCAAACAGATCACGCTCGTGAAGAACGGCGAACTCGTGAGGCGCGGCGAGGTGCACATCCGGCTGGAGCGAGAGAGCGGCGGCTGAGCGGCCCGGGTCCGGGATTCCAGGCTTTCTGCCGGAATGACTGTCACTCACCGCTGATCGGCGGGATTCTAGAGTGACGCCATGGCACACACTCCTCACCACCACGACTCGGAGCAACTGCTCGCTCAGCTCGGCTGGGTGAAGGCCCTGGCCCACCGACTCGTGGTCGATCCCAATGTTGCGGACGACGTGCTGCAACGGGTGTGCTTGCTCGCACTTGAGAATCCGCCCCGAGACCTGAGCGGCGAACAAGGGCTGCGCCGTTGGTTGTCGTCCGCGACTCGCCGCCTGGTGCACCACTCGCAGCGCAGTCAGAGTCGACGGGCCCGTCGAGAGCGGGGCGCTGCCCGGCCAGAAGAGCTTCCATCAACGGCAACAGTCGCAGAACGCCGCGAGCTGATGCGCACTCTTGTGGACGCTCTCACCGGCCTGGACGAACCGTACTTCACCGTGCTCACCCTGCGCTACTTCGACGGTCTCACGATCGCCGAGATCGCCACACGAGAGCAAGTCTCACGAGAACTGGTGCGCACGCGCCTCTCCCGTGGACGAACCAAACTGCGTGCTCGGCTGCAGCCAGGCGAGGGTGACGACCGCGAGCGCTGGCTGGCCGCCCTCGGCCCCATGGCCATCTCAACGGCCTTCGTGCGCGACGGCGCTCACCTTGCTTTTTGGAAGAACCTCGGAGGATTCGTCATGGCACAAACCCCATCCGTCCTGGCCCTGAAGGCAGCTCTCGGCCTGGCGTTGGTGGCCGTGGTCGCGCTCACGGCTTGGAACGCCCTGGACGAGCCAGCGGCCCCGAGCACAGCAGCCCCACTCACTCTTCCCGCAACGAGCTCTGCTCCACCAGACGCTCTTGATGGTCACCTCGTGAGCGATCCCGGGCCGAGCTCAATCCAAATGCCTCTGGTAGCTCCCCCAGCCACGGCGCCCGAACATGCAGAACTCCTGGCCGAGCCGATTCAAGCCATCGATCGGGAGCTGGTCCTCAATCAACTGTTCAACCTGACCTCCCAACTCGCCCTGGGTGAACTCACTGCCGATGCTGTGCTCGATCTGTCCTTGGACATGATGGCCCTGCTCGAAGACGCAGCAGAACCAGAGATGACACACGGTGGAAACGTCGCCAAGTACACGCTGCTGGAGTCAAACCCCGGCGACCATATCACCCTGAGCGTTCGAGAGGCCGATGTGCCGGGAGGCGTACCTGAGTTCCGGATCGAGGCTGACTTGAAGACCTTGCCCGGGTTCATCACGGGCAGCGTCGACGATGGAACCACCAGCACCACCGTGGGGTTCGACTACTACCTGGACAGGGACAGTCAGCTCTCAAGCATGTACGTGATAACACAGGCCCTCACCAAGCACTCTGAGGCCCTCGCGGATGAGTCCCTCAGCAGAGGGCGACTCCCGGGCGGGGGGGCATTACGCGTCGAGGGGGGCGAGACCAAGTGGCAGCCGCTGTGGATGCAGTACCAAGTGATGGACGACGGCGAAATCTCGTGGATGCACACCATCGGCGATGCAGTCATCGACGAGACCGGACTGGACCCCCAGGATGCCCGCTCGCAGAGGCTGGCCAAGCGATTGGCCGACGCTCGGAACCGCTGAGCGCATCTGGCTCCTCGCCCTACACGGGCGCAGGATGGGTCCGTTTCGGAATCCCATCCCACAGAGGCTCTTTCGCCACCTATATTGGTCCCCCGAGCTTGCGCTCGACCAGAGAGTCGCTTCAGGGGGAAAAGATGATCTTCAAGCCAGCGATGGTCTCCTTGCTGGTTCTCGCGCTCTGCGCGGGCGCGCAGGGACAAATCGTGCCCGACTTCGACGCCGTGCCGATCTCCGGGCAGAATCCCCTGACGGTCAGCTTCACCGATCAGACCACTGGGGCCTCACCCATCTTCTGGCTCTGGGACTTCGGTGACGGCGGGGCTTCGAACGCGCAGAACCCGGTGCATACCTATCTCGCGCCGGGGTCCTACACCGTCAGCTTGACCGCCATCGAAAGCACGAGCGCTTTCGGTACAGCAACCAAGCGCGACTTCATCAGCGTCGCGCCCGCGCCCCTCGTGCCCAACTTCGTGGCCACACCCACCACGGGCGCGCTGCCCCTGACCGTGAGCTTCAGCGATCAATCCAGCGGCGTGGCGCCCACGTCCTGGGTTTGGGACTTCGGTGACGGCGGCACATCAGCTGACCAGAATCCCAGCCACACCTACCTGGCCATCGGCAGCTACACGGTCACCCTCACGGCGTTCTTCCATCAGCAAACGGCCACTCTCGTTTCGACCGACCTGATCACCGTCGTCCCGGCCCCGCTGGTCGCCGACTTCAACGCCACGCCTCTCTCGGGCGTCAACCCGTTGCAGGTCTCCTTCACGGACACTTCGCACGGCGCCACCACGACAGCCTGGTCGTGGGACTTCGGCGACGGCGCCAGCTCAACAGTGCAGAACCCGACGCACACCTACACGGCCCCGGGCCACTACGACGTCAGCTTGACGGCCTTCGTACTGCAACAAGCTGAGACGACGGTGAAGACAGGCCTGATCAGTGTCGCTCCCGCCCCCCTCGTGACAGCCTTCACGGCCGACCCGCTCAGCGGCAGCAACCCGCTCAAGGTGAGCTTTCTCGACCAGTCCGTTGGCGCCACTGTCACGGCCTGGCTGTGGGACTTCGGCGACGGCAGCCAATCCAGGCTGCAGAACCCTCGCCACACCTACACGGCGGTGGGAGACCACACCGTTTCACTCACCGCCTTTGTGGGCCAGCAAGGTGAGACCGCCGTGCAGGCCCAGTTCATCCACGTCGACCCCGCACCGCTCGTCGTGGGCATCGCCGCCTCGCCCAAGCTGGGGCACGCCCCGCTCTGGGTGAATTTCAGCGACCAATCCAGCGGCGCACCGGTGACAGCCTGGGCGTGGGACTTCGGTGATGGTTTTGGCGCCAACATCCAGAATCCCAAGCACCAGTTCGTCGCACCAGGATCCTACACCGTGACCCTCACCGTCTCGGTGGGCCAACAGACCGGGACACTCGTCCAGCAGGGATTGGTGACCGTGCTCCCGCCTCTCTACCCCGTGACTGCCGAGGTCTTCGCCAGCGATGCCGGGATCGGTGATCGCTTCGGCCACAGCGTTTCGCTCAGTGCAGACCGGCTGCTCACCGGAGCCATCTTCCAGGACACTGTAGGCACCAACTCGGGGGCAGCCTACATACACGAGCTCGCGGCCGACGGCTCCTGGGCCGAACTCACCCGCCTGCTGGCCAGCGATCGCACGGCCGGTGATCAGTTCGGCAACTCCGTCGCCATCTCTGGCAGCCGCGCCGTGATCGGTGCGCCATTCCACGAACACGATGGCGCGTTTGATCAGGGATCCGCCTACATCTTCGAGCACAAGCCCGGCCTCCTCTGGCGAGAGGTCGCCGAGCTGAGGTCCCCCCACCTGAACAACAACACACACTTCGGCAGGGCGGTTGCGCTGGAGAACGACACTGTTGCCGTAGGTGGCGAAGCCCAAGGACTCAAAGCGGGAACTGCCTGGGTCTTCGAGCGCGGCGCCTCGGGAGGCTGGGACGAAGTGGCCAAACTGCAGGCAGGTGACGAGGCCGCGGGAGATCGGTTCGGCATGGCCGTCGCCATGTCTTCTGGTTACCTGCTCGTCGGCGCACCGCAGGAGAGCCACGGAGGGATCGGCGCGGGCGCAGCCTACGTCTTCAAGAGATCTGCTGAAGGCCAGTGGCTTCAACAGGCCAGGCTCGCCCCGACCGACGTTGGCATGGGCGCACAGTTCGGCGCCGCCGTGTCCCTCTCTGGCAGCCGCGCGGTGATCGGCTCCCCCGGTCACCGCAGCTTCAAGGGAGCCGCCTACGTCTTCGATCGCCAACCCGACGGGACCTGGGAGCAGACTGCGTTGCTCGTCATCGCCGACCCCACGTCCTTCGACATGCTGGGCACGGACGTCTCGATCCGTGGCGACGACGCGCTCATCGGCGCCACGGGAACAGACTCCCTCGTCTACGGCACGAACTCGGGCTCGGCCTACCTGTTTCGGCGCCAGCCCAATGGTGATTGGAGTCAGCTGGCCCAGCTCTTGTCCTCTGACGGGAAAGCGAACGATGAGCTGGGCGTCGCCGTCTCCCTGGCAGCAGGGCGTTTAGCCATCGGTGCGAGAAAACACGACCACGCCGGGGGCGACGCGGGTGCGGTCTACATCTATGAAGCCGCGTCGGGTTCACTCTTGCTGGAGACCCTCCCCGCCGACTCCGCGACTCCCACGGCGACCCTTTCGCTCGTGCTACGGGGAGCGCCTCCAGGATCATGGGTGCAACTTCTGATGGCTCTCCCAGACGACTCCAGTGCGGCGCCAGAAGGTCGGCACAAGACGCCGCTGCCCAGTGTGAGCATCGTCACCATGCGAGCTGACGCCGACGGTGAGGTCACGCTGCCGCTCGCGTCAGGCGGTGACACCCTGGCTCCCTGCCGGCTGCAAGCGGTCGTCCCTGAGAACGGGGCGCTGCAGTGGTCGAACGTGCTGAAGCTGCCCGGCGATTCGTGAGGACCTGCTCAGGGTGTGCTGCCACGCACTCCGTTGCTGGCGGCGAAGCCCGCTGGCGAAGGGCTGGGCGTGTCCGGCACGCAGGGTCAATCCCAGGCTTGCGCTCCCGCTCGCAAGCCATGGATACTCACCACCCGGGCAGGACCACACACTGACATCACGCAAGGGGGCGAGTGACCATGCCGAGACGACGGGCAGATGCAGAGACACTGACTGTTGGTGAGTGGATGCTCACCGTCTTCGTGTTGGGGATTCCGGTGGTGAATCTGGTGATGTACTTCGCCTGGGCCTTCAGCAGCACGGGAAACGCTGATCGAAGGAACTTCTGCCGAGCCACGATCTGCTGGGCCCTTATCGGCATGTTCGTCTGGGGCGGCTTCTTGCTGCTCGCTGTGGGAGCGTCCGTGGCAGCCCGGTAGGGATGGGACGAGACGCACGAGCGGCGCCTGGCAGCGCGGCGAGTTCAGTCGAGCTCGATCTCGACCTGCTTCGCGTCACCTCGTGCCACCTGGAGGGTTCTCGACGCGACCTCCACACCGTCTGCACCGCTGGTGAAGACCCGTAGCACGTAGGAGCCCACGTCGACCGGATCGAAGCTCCAGTGCCCGGCCTCGGGCCGGACGCTGTCGAGCCTCACCCCGGTGTGGCGATCGTGGAGATGCACCACGAAGTCGTCCACGGAGACGTCGGGTCCGGCAGTGAGTGTGCCGTCGATGATCGCGGCGCGGCGCATCGTGATCGTCACTTCGTGGGGCTCATCGCTCTCTTCAAGCGTCACACCCACACCCCCGGTCGAGAGGTAGCCGCTGGCGCTGGCAAAGCAGTCCGCTCGCCCCAACGGCAGGTGCTGCGCGGCGAACTCTCCCGCGGCGTTCGTGACCCTGTCCACCCAGTAGGGGCCCAGGGCCTCATTGCGCAGACGGCCGAGAGTGTCCTGGCTCAGAGCTCCCAAGGACGGATACCGATCGCCTGGAGCCCGGCCACCGTTGATCTGGACAGCCGCACCGGCCAGGGGTTCGCCGTTGTCGGCGTCGACAACTCGGCCACGAATCATCGCACCGGCGAGGTCTACGGCGAGCTGGTCTGCAGCGCCGTCCACCAGCGTGATCGAGCGCACGTTGACCAAGCCGTCCGGAGCGTTCACCACCAGCATCGCGGGGCCCGGGAGCATGCCTGCCAGGCGATAGCCACCGTCCTGATCCGTGGTGGTCGTGGCGACGACCTGCCAGCGCTGGGCGCTGTCCGGCGTGCTGACGACCCGCACCTGTGCGCCGCTGAACGGAGTACCTGAGCTGGTCACCGTGCCGTAGATGACCGCCCCCTCCATCAACTGCAGGTCCACCTGGCCGAGCTCCTGTTCATCGAGCCACAGATCCACGGCGCCTCGGGGCAGATCGTCCGGCAGGCTGTCCAGGCCGCCGTAGCCCGACGGATCGACAGAGGCCGCGACGGCCAGCAACACCTGACGCCCTGAGGTCAGCTTCAAGAAACGATAGTGCCCCATCTCGTCCGCCGTGGCCAGCCGCGCCCCCTTCAGGTCGCGAGCCTTCGATGTCAATGAGATGGGCAGGCCTCGCCAGCGCCCCGCCGCAGGCTCCTCCCGCCTTGGAACTGACAAGGCCAAGACAGTCGCTCCGGGAACATGGCGCCCCTCTGCATTGGTGACCGTGCCCTCGACGAGCCGTTCCCCCGTGAGCTGGACCACGTAGGGCGCATCGGTCTGTTGTTCAAGGATGACCCTCTGCTCCGTCTGCGCACCCACGTGACGGTCGGCGTTGACCCAGACAATCCACTCACCGGGGGCTGCGTCGATGGCATAGCGACCATCGATCCCCGTGCGATGCCCCACCGTGCCCGTCTTCATGGCGGGACCTGACCTTGGCGCCATCTGCACGTGGGCGCCGGCGATCGGATCACCATGATCGTCGATCACGAAGCCAGAGAACACGAGGGAGCGATCGAGGAGGATCTCTACGGCGACGATAGCGCCCGGCGCTACAGGTCCCGCCGTCACCAGCGCCTGCCCATACCCTGCCGCGTGCACCATGAGATCTGTGCCCTCTGCCCCCGCGCCGGTGATACGAAAAGCCCCCGGTGCAAGGTCGTAGCGTTCGCCCCGCTGAACACGCAGCTCATCCCGCACCCGGCGGGTCAGCTCAGAGAATCGCTCGGGCAAGTTGGCCCAGACCTGGGCTTCCGGGACAACCTCCCCGCTGAGCCGGTCTCGCAGAGTCAGCATGATCTCGCCCGGCGCCCGCAAGGTCAGCTCGATCGAGGTGTCACCAGTTTCGACGCGTGCATCGTGCGCATACGCCGTCCCCCTTGCCTTGGCTCCCAACGTATAGGGGCCAGGGAGCAGGCCACCGATGAGAAAACGCCCCTCGCTGTCCGTGTGCACCAGGGCGTCTGAACGATCATTGCGGACGCTCGGATCGACCGCGTACCAAGGCGGCGGCTGATGGTGCCTGACATAGACCGCCGCTGCGGGCACGGGCCTCCCTGCACTGTCCTGCACGAGGCCGCCCAGCTGCGCGCCGTTGCCCAACATCATCGTGCCCACGTCGGTCGTCGCACCTGAGGCGATGGCCGTTCCCTTGAGCGCGATGATGTCTCTGTCGGCACGAGTGATCGCCAGATCGACCTGTCCGGCGGGGAGCCCCGTGAGCACGAAGCGCCCGTCGTCGCCTGTGCTCGCTCGGACCACCGTGCGCTGAGCCCGTGAGAGCAGCTCATGCTCAATGGGAACACCACTCTGGGCCTCCCCCTTCGACGCAGGCGACCAGGCCAGCAGCTCCACGGTCACCCCCGCCAGGGGCCGGTCAGCCCTGTCGGTCACGCGCCCCTGCACGCTGCCCGCCCAGGCCATGGAGAGGACTCCGAGGTCGAAACCGCCACGCTGCAGGGGAGGGTTGCCGTGCACGCGGGTGACGTGGTCGCGATGAAGCACGACCAGCACGGTCTCATCCAGGTCATCGTTCGAGTTCCTGGAGAAGTCGCGCTCGAACACGAAGCCGCCCAGCTCATCCGTGAACACACTCTCTGTCGCGGCCCGCAGGGTCATGGGTACCGGAGAGTCCTCGTTGTTCAGGCCCAACAGCCCGGCCAGTTGACTGGGATGGAGGGCGAAGCGCACCTCGGCTCCCGCGAGCGGCTCACCGTCTCCATCGAGGACCGTGCCGTGCAAGGGGTCGGGTGCAGCTTCGGCAGACGCCGCTGCGGTCGTGGGCTCCACACCGAGCGCCACCAACGCCTCCGCTGCGGCGGGGGCAGACTCTAGCGGCTCGGCGGGCTCGGTCGCCTCGTTCGACAGCGGCGCCACAACCACCGCACCCCCACCGTCTTCGAGCAAGCCCACCGTGCCCGGCACACCCGGGCCCAGCGCCCACCACAATCCCCCAAGCGTAGCCACGGTGACCACCACCGCCGTCACGACTTTCATCTTCATGGACATGATCGCTGCTCCCGTAACACCTGCGCCGATGACCTTGCCCGCGCTGAGCAAGCCCGCCCCCTCCCCCGCCATGGCCAGGGGCAACAGGCCTAGTGACCAGGCCCTGCGTGACGTGCCCATGTCTGCATCGAGCTGTTCGCGCAACTGCTCCAGGGCACGGCGCAAGCGGGTGCGCACCGTCGCGCTGGGTACATCGATCCGCCGGGCGATCTGCGCGGAGCTCAGGTCCTCGAAGTAGCGCATGAGCACCGTGGCGCGGTACGGCTCGGGCAGGGCCAGCACCGCATCCACGACCCGAGCCTGTGAGTCGGCCATGCTGACCAGCTCATCGGTCGACGGAGCCGCGCCACTCCCGGACACCGCCTGCTCTCGACGGGCGCGCCGCCCTTCGCTGCGCACCTGCCGACGCACCAGATTGCGCACCACGCCAGCGAGCCAGGCGCGCATGTTTTCCGGCTGTCGGGGCCCCTGCTGCAAGGCCACCATCCAGGTCTGCTGCACCACGTCGTCCACATGGGCCTGATCGAACAGCAGGCTCTTGGCCAGTCGTCGCACCCAGCGCGAGTGGCTCAGCAGATCGTCAATGTGGTGGGGATGGGTCATGGGTTCCGCGAAACAGTGCCCGCGGAGGCGACGATCGTTTCACGATCTTGCGATCGATCGCCATCATCCCAGGTCTCACCGCTGGCAAGCCCAGGGCCAGAAGGGACAGGTGCGCCTCGTCACGCAGACCCATCGCGGTCGGGCTCTTCTCCAGCTGCGGGCCAGCGAGCGCAGGCCAGCTTCTGCAGGCCAGGCCCCAGCGCGGAGTGCGGCGCGAGAGCGTCAGGAAGCCAGGACTAGCGCCCCTGCCCCTTGTTGCCCCGCTCGGACGACTTGCCCTTCTGGGGCACCCAGTCATTGCTGAGAGCGGGCTTGCCGGGGGTCACCAGACCCTCATCGGGGGCCTCGCTGGCATCGGCGGCCTTCGCGGTAACGGCCGCCTTGGCTCGCTTCAGCCTGGCCTTCTCCCGGCGGAGCTTGTCCTTCTTCGCTTTCCTGGCCTTGGTGGCCTTTTTGCTGGCTGTAGACATGATGCCCGGGATCCTAACACCCCGCCGTCCATGGGGCGCTGGCCAACCTCGTAGAACCCGGCAACCCCGGCAGAATCTCCATCAGGGAACAGCTCGGGTTGGCCGAGAGGGCGATCAGCCGGCTCCCCTCATCCCTCAGAGCCGGCCCCCGCAGGACCCTCTCGTTGCCGAGCAAGATGGACACGCAGATCACACTCACAGAGCAGGATCGCGGCTTCACCCTGGTGGAGCTGGCCGTCGTCGTCGTCATCATTGGCGTCCTCGCAGCCTTCGCCGTGCCCCGCTTCTTGGTCTCGGTCGAGCGGTCCAAGGCCTCCGAGGCGTTCAACTACGCCTCCACCCTGCACTCGGCCCAGGAGCGCTACGTCTCCCGCCAGGGCACCTACTCTGACGATGTCTCGAAGCTCGACACCCTGCTGGCCGCGCCGCAGTACTTCACCCTGGGGGCTGTCGTCGTGCCCGACTCAGCCTCCAGCCTGGAGACCGGCTGGGAGATCACCTTCACCCGCGCGGGATCATCGAGCGGATACGGCGCGTACACGGTGGTCTGGGGCTACCTGGGTTTCGACGGGACCAACAGCACGATCGCGAACAGCGTCAACCCCTTCCAGACCACGGACAGCTGAGCTGTCCCGAGCACCGGGACTCAGCCTCAAAACCCGGGGCCTGGCAGGCTCTCACCGTGCAACCACGTCGACGGTGAAGTCCCGACGCAGGTACGTGCACACGCCGTCCACGTCCTCACAAGCGTAGAAGAGCGCGTAGCCCGAGAGCGTGCCCTTCGCACCCGGAGGCAGGCGCAACTCCACCTCGGCGCTGCGTACCTCTGACGAGACCACGTCACTCGTCTCACCTGCCACGCGCACCCACTGGCTCCCGAGCGCCCATCCGTCGGGCAAGGTCTCGTCGCCGAACCAGACCACCAGTGGCTCGGCCTCGTTGTTCCAGTGCACACCGCTGTCTGTCCGGGGACGAAACGCCACGTGCACCCTGGCCACCGGGTCCGCCGCATCGGTGTGGTGTGCCACCGCCGTGTCGACCTCCAGCCAACCGCCATCGTCTCGCAGGATGGCCCCCTCGGGATCGGGTTCGACCGCGTCCTCAGCCCCGACAAACCTTCGCTGCGGTGCGGCTCGCTCCGACTGGGTCAGCGCCGCGCTCAGGACGGGCACCGCCTCGCCACGGTCAACCAACGCGGCCAACGCCTCATCGACCCAGGGATAGAACGGGTAGGGTTTGTCGAGCGCCGGGCCGTATTGCTGGATGCGCCTTCGCCAGATGTACTCGTTCGGTCGAGCCGTCAGTGCACCGCTCCAGGCGAGGAGCGCGTCTTGGAAGTCGCTGCCCTGGCGCTGGGCCGAGTCGTAGCGCATGCGCAGCGCCACACCCAGTCGAAACAAGGCCCGAGCATCCTCGGGATGTTGTGCGGAGAAGAGTCGCAGCGCCCCCACCGTGGCATCGATGGGCCGCACGGCACCATCGGCGAACAACAGCTGCGACAGGGCCTGCCACATGGTGCCCTCAGCCGAGCTGGGATCGTGCGCGGCACACTCCACCAACTCGGTGCCTGACGACTCGGCGACATCGCCCGGGCGCGCTGCCCCGGCGCCGAAGTCTCGCTCCAAGAACTCTGCCTCAAACGTCGCGGGGTTGGGCCGAATGGCCCGCACCATGCCCGCCTCGTCGATGGCGTAGACGATCGGCACGGCCCTGGCCTCGGTGAGGTTGAAGGGGTCCCAGAGGATCGGCCAATCGAAGCCCTGCCAGCGAGCGTAGAGGTCGCAACGCTCCGGGTGCTGCTCCTGAGCGATGCCCAGCACGACCAGGTCGTGGCTCTCGCGCCAGCTCTTGCTGAGTTCGTGCCAGACCGGCACGTGTTGGCGACAACCCGCTCACCAGGAGGCGAACTCGATCAACAGCACCTTCCGTCCGTGGAAGCTGGCCAGATCAACGACCTGGGAGCCATCGACGGTGGGCAGCACCAGCGGGCCAAACGGCTGACCGACCTGAGGCTGCGGGCGCGACGGGTTGGCCAGGGCCACGGTCCCGCAACCGAGCAGGAAGGCAGAGATCAGTACGAGCTTCATGGGCATCTTCATGGCGCCACCATAACGTCCCTGGGCGCCGCCACATGGCATGATCAGCTGCCCTGACCGATCACGGACAGCGACAGCCCATGCGCCGGAGCAGAACTTGTGAAGATTGCCCTGATCCAGAGCCACGCCACCGCCGACAGAGCTGAGAACCTGGCCCGAGCCCTGGCCGCTGCGGAGAGTGCGGCCCGGGATGGCGCCCAGCTGCTGTGCTTCGCCGAGTTGGCCTTCGAGCGCTTCTATCCCGTGGTCCCGGCGGACAGTGCGTCGGCTGCCTTGGCCGAGACGATCCCCGGCCCCACAACGGACGCCTTCTGTGCCCTGGCGAGAGCACACGGTGTGGTGGTGATCCCCAACCTGTTCGAAGTGGACGGCGGCGAGACCTACGACACCTCACCCGTCATCGACGCGGACGGATCGCTGTTGGGCAAGACGCGCATGGTCCACGTGCCAGACTACGCCTGGTTTCACGAGCAGAGCTACTACACCCCAGGTGACAAGGGCCTGCCGGTCTATGACACAGCCGTGGGCCGCATTGGCGTGTCCATCTGCTACGACCGGCACTTCCCCGAAGCCATGCGCGCCCTGGCCCTGGCTGGCGCCGAATTGGTGGTCGTCCCCCAGGCAGGTGCGGTGGACGAATGGCCAGAGGGCCTGTACGAAGCCGAGCTACGAGTGGCCGCCTTTCAGAACGGCTACTTCACCGCCCTGTGCAACCGGGTGGGTCCTGAGCCCAAGATCGAATTCGCCGGTGAGTCGTTCGTTTGCGACCCGTCTGGCGTGGTGGTCGCCCGTGCTGGCAAGGGCACGGACGAAGTGCTCACCTGTGACATCGACCTCTCAGAGGTGCCCGGATCCCACGGACGCACGCTGTTTCTGCCCGACCGACGACCGAGCCTCTACGGCGACTGGCTCAGCTGAGAAACCGATGTAGTCTCGATGGTGATGTAGAGTCACCCGGGGCGCGGTCACGGGCAGTGCACCGCCACCGGGATTCTTCGTAGCTACCTGAGAGGCGTCGGTCATGCAGAGCCATCCTCCGCCCATGACCGGGCGCCCAGATCGCGAGGCCCCGCCAGCTCCCGCAGGCCGCAAGCACCCCTGGTGGCACTGGGTGATCGCCGTGGACGCGTTGCTCGTGCTCGCCACCAGCGTCAACCGCTACCTCCCTGACCTGGGACACAACCCGCTCTTCTCGGGAGGCGGCGGCTGGCGCCTGCTCGAACCGCTCAACCTCGTACGTGAGGGCAACCCCGCCACCTGGTGGTCCGGGTTGGCCCTGCTCGTGGCCGGACTGCTGGCCTGGGAGTTGGTGGGCCGCCAACCGGGCACAGCGCCACGCTCCAGCCGTCGATCCTGGGTCGCTGTGGCCGCCGTGCTGATCGCTCTCTCCGCCGATGAACTCGGATCCTTTCACGAACGCATTGACCTGCCCGGCGGCTTTCGCGGCGTGGCCGCCGTGGGGGCCATCGCGTTTTCCTGGCCACTGCTGGTCTTGTTCCGACAACAGGAAAGCCGCCGCGCGGCCGTGGGCATCACACTCGGCTTCGGCCTCTTCGGCGGGGTCGCCGTCATGGAGCATTTCGAGCGAGCCAGCCCATTGCCCACCTGGCTCCGCGGCCCCCGCGCCGGTCTCGAGGAGGGTCTGGAACTCGCCGCCCAGCTGCTGATCGTGATCGCCTTGGTCCGTCAACGCAGACAGCCACCGCATGAGCCGTGGCGTGCTGTGGTACCCCGCCCCGATCGCTGCCCCCGGTTGCCGCTGTGGCTCACGGCCGCGCTCATGCTTCACGTCGCCGTTGCGCTGTGGTTCGTCCCCACTCTGACCGACCTGGGGCCACGGGGAGACCCTTCGTGGTGGTTCCCGTTTGTGGCCTTCGCGCTCGCTGCTTGGCGTGTCTGGTGGGCCAATGTTGAGTCTCCCTCGTGGCGCAGTCGCCTGGTCGTGGCCGCGCTCATGGTCGCCAGCATGGACTCGGTCGCCCAGCTGTCGCAGCACCTGTTGATCATGGACTCCAGTCTTGCCCCCGGCCCCTTCAGCGGCGCCTGCCAAGTGGGCTTGTGCGCCGCCCTGATCGTGGTCGCCGCGTCCAGGATCGGTGCCGGGGCAATCGATGCGCTGCCTTCCTGGAGGGGTTGCCTGGCCAGCCTGGTCGCTGTGAGTCTGATGGCGTTCAGCCGCGTCGCCGACATGGCTGTCGCGCCCACCGAAGCGATCGTCGCTGGATGCGCAGCCTGTCTGCTGTGGGCGAGCTGTCCCAACGAAGGTGAAGAGGCAGCACACTGAGGTGAGTGCACGCGCTGTTGGCCGGGCGACCCCGAGCCCCGGAGAATTGCAATGCTCACTTCTGCTGACACCGCGAGCGCCGCTGCCCGCACCATCAGGAGGGGGCACCGCTCGACCGGCACGGCCTGCACACGACGCGCCTGTTTTCCCCCACCGAATTGCCTGTTCTCGTCGGCCGGAGAATGGTTCGACACGGTATAGTTTGGCCTCGCGCCGTGTGAGCGCGAGCAGCAGTTGATGACCTCATGCCGTTGAGGGAGAGCCAGCGTGGGCTGGACCAGCGTCACGCTATCCGTTCCCCTTGAGGGCCTGACGATGACCTGACCCTATCCACAAGTCTCCCGAGCCTTTTGACATGAGCAGTTACAGCACGGCTGATATCCGAAACATTGCGTTCATCGGTGGACCGGATACGGGAAAGACTTCGTTGGCGGAGGCCATGCTTTTCGCCACCGGTGCCATCAAGCGCCTGGGCAAAGTGGGCGACGGGACGACGACGTCCGACTTCGATGACGAAGAGCAGAGCAAGGCCCACTCGATCCGCTGCAGCCTCATGCGCATGGATCACAAGGGCACCCACATCAACCTGCTCGACACGCCAGGCTACCCGGACTTCATCGGCGAGGTGGCCAGCGCGCTCGGCGCCGTCGAAGTCGCCGCGCTCGTGATCAACGTGCACAAGGGGCTGACGTTCCCATGCCACCAGACCTGGGACCTGGCAGGCAAGACCGGCAGGGCTCGTTGCATCGTGCTGACCCACATCGACCAAGCAGAAGACTTCGACATCTCCGCCTTCTGCACAGACCTCGGCGAAGGCCTGGGCGTCCGTTGCTTGCCCGTGTCCGTGCCGATCGGGGTGGGCGAGAAGATGACGGGCATCAAGAGCGTGCCCCTTGGAGCCAAGTTTGAAGACGACGTGGCCGATCATCGCGAGGCGCTCATCGAAGCGGTGGTCGAGGTCGACGATGAGGCCATGACCCGGTTCCTCGAAGAGGACGCGCCCCCCGAAGAGGCCGAGGCCTACGAGTTGTTGACCCGTTCGATCCTGGCTGGTGAGGTGATCCCCGTGCTCTGCGCCGACCCGCTCGAGGGTCACGGCGTCACCGAGTTGCTGGACTTCTTCGAGAGGGCCCTGCCTTCCCCCGCCACGGGGCCGTTCTTCAAGACCATCGAAGGCGAAGATCTGCACCCCGACTCCGACGGCACGACCCTGTTCGTCTTCAAGACGGTCATCGACCCGTTCATAGGCAAGCTGTGCATTCTCAGGGTCGTCTGCGGTGTCGCCGAGCATGGTCACTCGCTCAAGCTCTCACGCACGGGCAAGGCCGTGAAGCTTGGCCACCTGGAGACCGTGCAAGGCAAGGACCACAAAGAGGTTCACCAGGCCACGGCAGGTGATCTGATCGCGGTGACGAAGATCGACGAGCTCGAGACGTCAGACACGCTGCTCGATTCAGACCACGATCGTCACCTCGCGCCACTGGTGGTGCCCAAGCCCATGGCGTCCAGAGCCATCGAGCCCCTCGATCATGGCGACGAGCTGAAGCTGGCCACCGCGCTGCGCCGTGTGGTCTCCGAGAGCCCGGCGTTCAGCTACGAGCGCAACGAGTTCACCGCAGAGCTCGTGGTCCACGGCACATCGATCATGCACATCCAGAGTGAGCTCCATCGCATCAAGGAGCGGTCTGGCGTCGAGGTGAAGGTCGCCATCCCCAGAGTCGCGCTCAAGGAGACGGTCACCCTGTCGTCGAAGGGCCACTACAGGCACAAGAAGCAGACGGGCGGGCGCGGTCAGTTCGCCGAGGTCTTCCTCGAGGTGTCGCCCGCCGAGCGAGGCGCGGGGCTCGTCTTTGAAGACGGCACGGTGGGAGGGTCGGTGCCCAAGAACTTCATCCCCGCCATCGAGAAGGGCGTCATCGAACTGATGAACACGGGCATCATCGCTGGCTACCCCGTGGTCGACGTGACCGTGCGCGTCAAGGACGGCAAGTTTCACGACGTCGACTCGGACGAGGCCAGCTTCAAGCTCGCCGGCGGCCGCGCCTTCAAGGACGGCTTCAGCAATGGCAAGCCCGTCCTGCTCGAGCCCCATCTCGACATGGAGGTCGCAGTGCCCAGCCGCTTCATGGGCGCCATCACCGCTGATGTGACCTCCCGCCGCGGTCAGATCGTGGGCATGTCCTCTATTGGCGACATGCAGATCGTGCGCACGAAGGTGCCTCAGCGAGAGGTGATGACCTATCCCACGGTGCTGCACTCGCTGACCCAAGGCGAGGGCTCGTTCAGCGCAGAGCATGCAGACTACGAGGTCGTGCCCGGCAACATCCAGAAAGAGATCATGGCCGAGTACCAGCCAGAGCACGCAGACGACTGAACCGCTGCGTGGTGTCGTGGCAAGACCCCACTGGACAACCAGGCCTGTCTGGTCCAGATGCAGAGCAAGCCGCCCAGCTCACTCGAGCTGGGCGGCTTGTGTACAGAGACCGTGATCCCGCAGAGCTTCAGCCGTCGCTGAGCGCCCCTTCGTACTCGGCGACCACCGCCTGAAGCGCCTCTCGCATGGCACCTTCAGAGTGCTCCACAGCGCGCTTCTGGATCTCGATCGCTCGCTCGATATCCCCACGCCAGAAATGCACCCTGGCCGCGGTATCAAGGATCGCACCGTCGTCCTCCCCGCCCAGCTCAAGGGCCTTGTTCGCCGCCAGCAGAGCCAGATCGAGGAAACGGTTCTCCAGGTCGACCTCCGGGTCCACCAGGTTCCAGGCGAAGCCGTTCAGGCTGCCAGGGTTCTTCGCCGCGATGGCCTCGTCGACGATCTGCTGACCCAGTGCCAACGCCTCGGCCTTGTGCTCCGGTAGCCTGGAGACGATGGAGAAGTGCAGGCTCTCCAGGCCCTTCGCGGCCAGAGGGTGTTCGCGCCTGAACTCCAAGAGGCGCAGGTAGGCCTCGGCAGGGTCAGCTGACCTGGCCGCGTAGATCGCGCTCTTCTTGGCGCTGATCTCCTTCATCATGGCGGGACCCTTTTCGTAGTCCCATTTGTCATCAACGACAAAGGCCAAGGGGATGTCGACCTCCGCGGGATGACCTATCCAGGCGATCTTGCCGGTCTTGTCCACCAGGAAGCTGGTGGGGATTCCGCGCTGGCCCGAGGCCTTCATGTAGGCCTCATTCGTCTCACGGGCCACGTCCCAGGCCACCGTGTAGTCCATGCCGTCGCCCTTGTCTTCGACCATGGCCTTGACCTTCTCCAGCGTATTGCCTGGGTCTTCGCTGGTGAGCCCGATGATCGTCACGTCCTGGTCCCTGTAGTCTCTCTGCAACTGCGAGAGATGTGGCATGCTCGCCACGCAAGGGCCTCACCAGGTGGCCCAGAACTCCACGAGGTAGACGTTCCCCGCTTCGAAGTTCGAAACCTGCGAGCCCTTCACCCAATCGGCGACACTCAACGCCGGGGCGGTGTCACTGATACCCAGGGACGGTGTGTCCCCGGCATGGGCAGGAGCCATCATGGCCGCACCGGCCACGCCGGCGAGAAGCAACCTCTTCATGGTCAAGTCCCTCAAGAGAAAGCGAACGTGCTGAGTCAATCCAGGGGGCGAGTCTACTCTTCTTGTGCCATCGCTGGGATCCGCATGCCCGGTGCTGCACAATCCGGCAACACCTTGGCCGGTCTGATGGCCAAGGTCGCCGGAAGACTCGGGAGATCACACGGATCGTGGGTCGAAGAAAGGGAACCACAGGGAGACCGGCCCGGGTGCGCATGCTGAGCTGGTTTCTGCTGGCAGCTGCCTGCCCCGGCGCCCTCGACGCTCAAGAACTGCGTCAACCGCCCCGTTCTCAGAGAGATCACAGCGAGCCCTTTCGCCACACTCACTCCTGGCAACTTGACCAGGACCTGATCGCACCGAACAACGAAGACAGGGACTACACCCAGGGCCTGTCCTTCGAGTGGTTCACTGAAGAGCGCGACCCGAACGCCTACCCCAATGACCTCTGGGGTTTCTCTCATGCCCACGAGCTTCTCGACGGCGCTGCGTCGACGCTGAGTCTCCGTCAGGCGGACGGCCAGGCAAAGCTCGTGACAAGCATGGGCCTGGGCTCCATCGCCTTCACGCCGGACAACATCGCCGCGGCGGCGCCGGTGACCAACGAGAGGCCCTACTCGAACCTCTTCTACTACACGCAACGACGCATCCAGGAGTCGCCGGACGGGTCCGTGGGCACCGAGCTGCGTCTGGGCATGCTGGGCACCAACGTGGCCAGCTACGCTCAGACGAAGATTCATCAGGCCAACCGGGTGGCGTTCAACAGCGACCAGCCCGTGGACCCCAACGGTTGGGGCAACCAGATCTCTGACGGAGGCGAGCTCACGTTTCTCTATCGCGTCTCCTCCGATCGCATCGTCTCTCGCGGAGAGTGGCACGACCTGGCCCTGACCTCCGACGTGAACCTGGGCTACCAGGTGAACGGGTCCCTCGGCTTCACCTACCGACTGGGCCGCATGGAGAACGGCACGCACAGCACTCCGTTCGACCCCATGAGCCGGGCGAACTTCGTGCCTGCCCTCGCGCCCGGCGACCAGTACTTCTTCTGCGCCGCGAGAGTGCGCGGCGTGGCCTACGACGCCCTGCTCCAAGGCCAGCTCAAGCACAACGCCTACGATCTCAGGACCCGAGACGTGAGCCGGGTGGTCGTGCAAGCCGCGCTCGGGCTCTCGACCAGCTTTTCCCGGAGCCACCAGCTGACCTACTCGGTGACAGCCCGGACCCACGAGTTCGCTGACCAGCGCCGCACCCATTGGTGGGGTGGACTGACCTACTCGCGCCGGTACTGAGTCACACCCGAGGGTGGGCGACTCCGAGCACTCAGCATCGAAGGCTCACTCTTCTGCGCAACACAGCCAGAGCAGCACGTCGCAGGGGAGCAAGATGGTGTCCAGGGCCGCCTCCGGAAACGTGAGCACGAGCAGCGAGGCTCCATACCAGAGTCGCCCCCCTGCGCCCGGTGACTGCTCAAGCCCCTGCCGTCCCGTTGGCAGCTCGTGAGTCTCGGCGAACCAGGCGTCCCCGTACAGGTAGTGCAGGCCAGGGTAGAACGGAGCCGCCGAGCCAAGACCCCGGCCGTCGATGACCCGCTGGTCAACGCTCAGGCAGCCCCCGACCAACAGCCCCAAGGCCAGACACAGACATGAGCTCAGTGACGGTCTCGGCATTCGTGGCCTCCCAGGGCAAGACACTGGCGCAGACCCCAAAAACGGCTCGAAGCCGCCTGGCCCGACGCCACAAGGGCACCGTAGCAATCAGCGCATGGCCAGCGAAGGCGAGCCCCAGAAGCCTCTTGTCAACCGGATCGCTACTGGCGTTGTATGTCCCAACGAACCCGCCGCCGGCAAGGTTCGACGCGACCCTCCATCCCTCAGAAAGGGACCCAGCCTCATGAACATGGCAATCTTGATCACCATCACCGTAGCGGCCGCTCTCGTCGTCCTCATCGTTGCTGCTGTGAAGGTCCGCAACCACCTGCGACACCAGGCTCAGCGCTTGGGCTACCCCTCTCTCTCGGCCTACTTGAGCGCTTCCCCGCGCACCGACGAGGAGAAGCGCGAGGCGGTGAGCATGGGCCTGGTGGGACTGATCCTCTGCCTGCTGGGCCTCATCCTGCCGCCCTTCATGCTCATCGGGCTCTTCCCGCTGTTCTACGGAGCGCGCAAGGTCGCCTGGGCTTCCATGGGCCTCGGACTCGTGGATGACGCTGACCTTCCCGGCGCGTGAGCCCCGCAGGCCACCACGGATCGAGCGCGGCCGGGCCCGTGCCTGCAGACGGCGCGGCGTCCGTTGAGATCGGCGCAGTGCGACGCGCTGTCCTCGCCGTCCGAGGTGGGAACGGCGAAGCGTTCGGGCCCATCGTCGAGAGATATCAGCAGCGACTCTTTGGTCTGGCGATGATGATGACCCGTCATCGAGAGGGTGCCGAAGAGGTCACCCAGGACGCCTTCGTCCGAGCCTTCAGCCGCCTGCATCTGTACGACGAGTCCCGCCCGTTCTATCCCTGGCTCGCGACCATCGCTGTGCGCCTGGCCCAGAACTGGTTGAGAAGTCACGGCCGTGAGAGCCAACGGGTCTCCCCCTTGTTTGAGCCAGACCGTGAACCGTCCTCACCCAACGAACCTGTGGACTCACTCATCACGATAGAGCGGGAACGCCAGCTGTGGCAGTCAGTGGCAGCGCTGCCCTCGGGAGAGCGCACGGCCGTGGTGCTCTACTACCGCGACGGCATGAAGGTCAACGACGTCGCCCGCGCGCTCGGCGTGACCGGCGGCACGGTGAAGACGCTCTTGTTTCGCGCTCGGAAAAAACTCCGCAGCGCTCTGGAGACCCCATGAACCCACTCGCATCCGAACTACAATGCTTGCAGGGCCCCACTGCACCTGCGGGAATGAGCGCCACCATCGCCTCTCGCATCGCCCGCATCGACGAGCAACGCCAGACCACTGCCAGCGCTGTGCGTGAAGACGTGGGCGCGGCGAGCCGCCCAGGTCGCCTGGCCTGGTTTTCGGTTCTGCTGGGCTTGAGCCTCGGCGTCGGAGCCCAGGTCTACCGGTTGGCTGCGGGAGAACTGCCCTTGGATCTCATCTCCCTGCGCATCGCCGGCGGCCTGCAGAGTGTCGTGGACCTGGCCCAGCCAAGCCCTGCCATGGCCGTCCTTGGCGGCGGGGTGCTCCTGGCCCTCGCTGGCGCGCTCGCCCTTCAGCGCGAGGTCCCTCAACACCTCTGAGCCCCCGAGGGCCGCCCGCTCCCGCCCGAGCTGGACAGCACACCCCGAGGCTGGATCGCGCCCGCCCAGATTGGCTCGCCCTCCCCGAGCTTGATCGCCC
>CAZIAK010000018.1:39824-87364 GCA_964537035.1 uncultured Phycisphaerales bacterium
CGAGGCTGGATCGCGCCCGCCCAGATTGGCTCGCCCTCCCCGAGCTTGATCGCCCCCGACGGGCTGGATCGCCCCCGGCAGGCTGGATCGCGCCGGCGATCGTGTCGCCCAGATGACATCGCCCCCACAAGGTTGCGCGATCCTTCGATATAGTTGTACTGTGCAACCATGTCGCACGAGAAGCCACCTATCGCCCCCTTGGATGCCCAGATCCGTGATCTACGGCACTCCTCCCGGCGCCTAGTTCGAGCGCTGGGGGTCATGGACAGCCAGGTCGCCGGCCTGTGCTGCACCCCGGCCCAGTGCCACGCCCTGATCGAGCTCTCTGCCCACGGGCAGCTGAGCACGGGCGAGCTGGCCGAGCTGCTCGAAGTGGACAAATCCACCGCCAGCCGCACGCTCAAGCCCTTGCTGCAGCAGGGTCTGCTCAGCACAGAAGCCGACCCAGCGGACCAGCGCATCAAGCCCCTGCGGCTGACGGACGCGGGGCGTGACCAGCTGCGCGCGATCCACACCGTGGCGGACGAGCAGGTGCGCCAGGCCCTGTGCCTGTTGAGCGACGACGAGCGTGAGCTGGTGCTCTCCGGCATCTCCCTGTACGAGCGCGCCCTGCACAAGGCCAAGGCCCTGGCCGGCGTGGTGATCCGACCCATCGAGCCCGTGGATGACCCGGCCATGGCCCGCATCATCCGCACGGTGATGAGCGAGTTCGACGCGGCGGGCTGCGGCACGTCGATCCACGACAGCGAAGTGGACGCCATGTCTGCTGCTTACACCGGCGATCGCCAGGCCTACTTCGTCGCCGAGCGCAGCGGCCAGATCATCGGCGGTGGCGGCATCGCGCCCCTGCAAGGCAGCGCCGACCCCGACGTCTGCGAGCTGCGCAAGATGCACGCCCTGCCGTCGGCGAGAGGGCTGGGCATCGGCCGGCAGTTGTTGGAGCGCTGCCTGGCCGCCGCTCGCGAGGCAGGCTTCGCTCTCTGCTATCTGGAGACGATGCAGCACATGCACCAGGCCCGAGCCCTCTACGAAAAGCTCGGCTTCTCGCCCATCGATCAGCCCATGGGCGACACCGGGCACAGCGCCTGCAACGGTTGGTACGCCCTCAACCTCTAGACCGGCCACCAGTCAGCCCCCAACTTCAGGAGACACCATGCTCTCGCTCTTCATCGCGTGCCTGGCCTGCCTGCCCCAGGACGGCGCCACTCCTCAGTGGGGCCAACGCATTCAGTGGAGCCTGGACGACAGCCCACAGGCCCGGGAGCACGCCGCCTTCGTGCCAGACCCACCGCGAGATCGAGCGATCATGCTGGCGGGCTCGGGCTACCGGCCGTACGGCGCCCCGCTTGGCGACGCCTGGGCCTTCGACTTCGGCTCCCAGGACTGGACCGCCCTGAAGCTCGTGGGAGACGAGATCATCCCCGGAGGCTCGCGCAGGGTCTCCCCCATCGAGGGCGGCGCCTACTTGCACGGCGGCTACAGCGAAGGTTTCGACTCCGTTGGCGAGCTCTGGCGCTTGCAGTTCGTGAGCCAGCAGGTCGTGGTCGAACTCATCCCCCAGGAGAACCCGCCGCCAGCGCGATTGCTCCATGCCTTCGCCTGCGACCCTGCCGGTGACCGATTCGTGGTGTTCGGCGGCGGTGGCGACGACCAAGCCCTTGAGGACACCTGGATCGGACGGCGCACCGACGCCGGCGTGCGCTGGGAGCAGCTGACCGCGACCCATCACCCTGGCCCGCGCTTCGGCTTCTCTTTCGCTCACGACACCAAGAACGGGCTCCTGCTCGTGTGCGGAGGCCAGGTGCCTCCTGAGCATGAAGAGCAGAGAGAGATGGTCGTGGCCCGTGACCTCTGGGCCCTGGACTTCCGCGCCGAAGATCCTCAATGGACCCTCTTGGCGGAGTACTCTCCCGAGGCGTTCCCTGGGCGCAGGAACCCGGCCTTCACCTTCGATGATGACAGCGGTGATCTCTTTGTCTGGGGCGGCACGGGGGACGGAGCCAGCGCACTGCCCGACCTCTACGTGGTGCGCACTCGCGAACCGGGCGCACCGGTCAAACAGATCACTCAGCCCGACACGGTCGCCACCCGAGCCTCTGGCTTCGGCGTCATCGACCGCACCCACCGGCGCGCGCTGCTTGGCTTCGGCAACACAGCCGCCGGCCCGTTCGACGACCTGGTGGAGATCCACCTGCGCCAGCCAGCAGATGCCACATCCTTGCCAGCCGACTCCAAGAATCAGGATCACTGACGTGCCACGCTCCCTCCCCATGATGTTCCTGGTCAGCGCCCTCGTGCTCTGCGCTCCAGTCCAGGCGAGCCCAACAGCCGACGAGAACTACCCGCCGTCGACCGCTCTGGCCGAGAAGGTCTCGCCCAAGGCGCTCGCAGCGCTGAGCGATCTGGTGCAGTCGTTCGTGGACGACGATCAGGTCGTAGGGGCCGAGCTGCTGGTGATCAAGAACGGCCGCTCGATCCTGCACCAGGCCTACGGCTGGCGAGACAGAGAAGCCGAGCTGACCATGGAGACGAACAGCGTCTTCTGCGTGCGCTCCATGACCAAGCCTCTCATCGCCGCTTCGATCCTGATGCTGGTGGAGGACGGTCTGCTCAACCTCGACGATCCTGTCGCCCAGCACCTCCCCGCCTTCGACCATGGTGACTCCAGCGACATCACGGTCGAGCATCTGCTGCAGCACACGAGCGGGTTGCCCATGTCCCAGATCCTCAACACGGACCTGACCACTCTGGACGGCATCCAGTCAGTGGCCCAGCTGGGCGCCACAGCTGAGCTCTCGTTCGCACCAGGGGACGCCTTTTCCTACAGCGACCAGGGCACCGACACGCTCACCGCGCTGATCGAGGTGGTCAGCGGCATGAGCGCTGCAGACTTCGTGAGCACACGGGTGCTGGCGCCTCTGGGAATGCACGACTCAGCCTGTCTCATGGACGACGGACACCCCCTCCGTGAGCGCGCCTGCAGCAAGTACTACGGAGCCAGCGGCAGCTGGACGCGCTTCTGGAGCGCCGACGATCCCCCGCTCTTCCCGTTCTTCCTCGGCTCGCAAGGCCTGTACTCGACCCTGAAAGACTACGCCCGTTTCATGGACCTCTGGCGTCGGGGCGGCCTGGCCAGCGAGCCCCGCTCCCTGGGGACGCGCCTGCAAGACCTCTGGAACCGCACGGGCGCCAAGAGCGCTGAACGTCTGCTCGACTCGGCGGCGATCAAACGAGCGCTCACCCCTGGCCCCTTCCCCATCGGCGCCCCCACAGGCTTCCCTGGGCTCAGCACCAGCTACGGCTACCTCATGCAGCTCTGGACCGGGCCTGCCACCGAGGACACTTCGGGCCAGGGCGTCCGAGAGCTGATGGCCTTCGGACACACCGGCTCGGACGGCACCTACGCCTGGGTCTTTCCCGAACAGAAGGCCATGGTGCTCTACTTCACCCAGTCGCGAGGCAACACCACGGGCTTGGAGGTCGAGGAGGTGTTGGCGGGACTGTTCCTTGGCGCGCCCTACGACCCGGAGCAGGACATCCCCCCGCTGGAGTCATACACGGGTTTCTACTTTGAGGGAGAGGGCGACAAGTACCGGGCCATCATCCGTGACGGCGACGGACTGGCCTTGGAGATCATGGGCCTGGCCGTGGTGCCCCTCAAGTACGTAGGTGAGGACCAGTGGAAGCTGCGCCCCGACCCCAGCAAGGTGCTGAGGTTTCACCGCTCAGAGGCGGGAGACGTCACGGGCTATTCCATCGGCGAGCACCACGAATACCGCTTTGAGCCCAGCCCCTCGCTGCCCACCGTCGAGGACATCGCCGGGCGCGTGGCCCGGGCTCACCGCCTGGACCTGGCACAGACCCTGGGGCCCTTGCGCATGACAGGCGAGGTGTTCATCGAGGCCTTCAACATCACCGCCCAGCTCACCACCCTGCTCGCATGGCCTGACCGTTTCCGCATGGACAGCCTCTCCCCGGGACAGTTCGAGCGCGTCGCCTACGACGGCGACAACGTGTGGAGCGAGTCCTCCATGAAGCCCCTGAGCAAGGTCGGCGACCAGGCTGCCGAGCTGCTGCGCTTCGACAGCCCCCTCGCCCGCTTCGGCGACCTTCTCGCCTGGCACCCTGACCTGCAGGTGGTCCAGCGCCTCGACTGGGACAACAAGACCATCTATCTGCTCCGCACGGGCGACACGTCTGGTCCCGCGCGATCGCTCTACGTCGATGGCGACACGGGGCGCGTTCTCGGCGAGGACAGCATGACCTTCATCGAGGGCATGGGCAGCATGGGCCAGAGCCTGCGCTTCGGTGATTTCCGCGATGTCACGGGGATGCTGCTGCCGTATCGGACCGAGGTCACCTTGGCGAACAAGATGGTAGGCACCATCGTCACCACTCTCGACGAGATCGAGCTGGAGGTCGAGGTCGCCGAGGGCGCCTTCGAGCTCCGACAATAGTCCAGCGCCCGGCATGGACTCAGCGCTCGGATGTGCCGGGGCTCGCAGAGCCCTGGCGAGCATGCTCGGCGCGCCGCACTTCGCGCACGGCCTGCTAGACTGCCGCCCATGACCCAAGCCCTTGAGATCCCCAGCCAGAGCGGCGAGAGCGGCTCGGCCCTCGGCGAGCGCATCGACACCGCCCTCGTACGCATGAACGAGATCTATGCCGGAGGGCACTACCCCCGGGTCACCGTGGTGCGCTCGTGGTCGGAACACAACCCGGCGATCTCGGGCGAGGTGGCCCGGCCTTCCTGTTCACGCTGGTATCTCTTTCGCGAGCTGAAACGTCTCGTCTCAAAGGGCGCCTCGTTGCGCATCGAGGCCTCCCGCCCCATCGTGACACTCGACGACGCCTCCCTGCTCGAGCGCCTCGACGAGCACGGCTGGGACCTGACCCGCAAGAAGCTGTTCCTCTTTCCGCCCGAGCGGGTCGAGCTCTCCATCGAACGGCTGGAGCACTACACCGGCACGAAGGCCGCAGACTTTCAGCGCTACGTGCTGCTGACGAATTACGCCATGCACATGGACGCCTTCGTCGAGGAGTTTCCCCACTGCGTGCGGGGCGAGGGCTCGGTGCAGATGCCCGCCTGCCACCATGTGCTCGACGAGAACCTGGGAGTCAGCATCGTCAACATCGGCGTCGGGCCCTCGAACGCGAAGAACTTCACCGACCACCTGGCCGTCCTCCGGCCAGACGCCATGATCATGGTGGGCCACTGTGGTGGCATCCGCAATCACCAGAACATCGGCGACTACGTGCTCGCCTCGGGCTACATGCGCGCCGACCGGGTGCTCGACGAATTGCTACCTCTGGGCGTGCCCATTGCGCCGAGCTTTCTGCTCAACACCTACCTCTCGAAGGCCCTCGAAGACGAGCAGCTCGAGTATCGCCTGGGCACGGTCTACACCACCGTCGACCGCAATTGGGAGCTGGCTCTCAAGCGCACCCGCAACGACCTGCAGGTCAGCCGCAGCCTGGCCATCGACATGGAGTCGGCCACCGTCGCGGCCAACGGATTTCGCTATCGCATTCCCAATGCGACCCTGCTCTGCGTCTCGGACAAGCCCTTGCATGGCCGGCCCAAGCTCAGAGGCAAGGCCGCAGAGTTCTACCGAGAGACCAAGCGCAAGCACCTGTCCGTGGCGATCCGGGCCATGAGCCTGGCCAAGAGAGACTGGCCCTGGGGTCTGCCCACCGCGAGTCTTCGCGCCCTCGACGAGCCCCTGCTCGGCGGGGCCATCGACTAACACAGGTCGGCCATGGCGTGCTAACGTCGGGCCGCCTGCGTGTTCGGGAGCGCGGGCCCGTTCGGTCGCCCTACAGAGACAGCCAGCGGTTTGCCGTTCGCATCCCGAAGCGCCCCCCCTGGCGGCCCGGCCCCATGAGCCGAACGATCCTCCTTCTGTCGGGCCTGGCGTTTTTCCTGTGGTCACCCGCGCCGACCGCAGCCCAGGATGCGCGAGTCCTCTTCATTCGCGGCGGATTCGGCACAGGGGGCTTTCTGGAAGGCGGCGCGAACGAGCAGTTGTCAGACATCACCGACTTCAGCACCGCTCCGGGCAACCACGGCTACGGCGAGCTGAACCTGCTGCTGAGGAGCCTGAACCACAGCGTCAGCCAGGTCGTGGAGGGCCCGTTCGACAACAACACCCCCATCGACCTGGCCAGCCTCCCGCTCTCTGACTACGACATCGTGGTCTTCGGTTCGAACAACGCTGACTACGACAGCTCGGCCGCCCAGCTCCTGGCAGATTGGGTCTGCTCCGGAGGCGCTGCCCTGTTCATCAGCGACGCCAACTGGGGCCGGGATTGGGGCGACGCGCCCAGCTCCGACCAGACCTTCCTCGATCACTTCGACCTGATCATGAATCAGGACAAGGGCACCTACGTCCTGTCTGGGAGCACAGGCGATTTTCTCGTGCCCAGCCACCCGATTCTCGTTGGCCAGGACGGAGTGCCAGGTAGCGGCGACGATGTCAGCGCCTTCGACGGCGAGGGCGTCTCTCCCCTCACGGTCGACCACCAACTGCCAGGAGTCGACCCCGTCGTCGTCGCCCGGGCCAAGGGCCAGATGAAGCTCAACGACGCCCCTGGCAGCGGCACCACCGTCGCCACGGGCCCGGACGACGGCTCTCTGGTCACCCTCGAGTACGGCCTGGGCAGGGTCGCCGGGCACTTCGACCGCAACACGTTCTTCAACCAGAACGGCGCGGGCACCAGCCTGTACCTGAATGACAACGCTCAGTATGCCGCCAACCTCTTCGCCTGGCTGGCCGACGCTGGTGGCAACTACGGGACCGGCTGCCCGGACGTGAACGGCATCACGCCTCAGCTGACCCTGACCGGCTTCCCCACACCGGGCGGCGTGGTCAAGCTCAAGATCAACGACGCACCCGGCGGATCCATCGCCGCCTTGCTCATCGGCACGGGCAAGGGCCAGGGTCTCTCCGTGGGGCTCTGCAACCTGCTGGTCTGGCCACTCATCGACCCACAGATCTTCTTGCCTCTCGGCGGCAGTGGTCCCGGCGCAGGCGCGTTGGAGTTCGACATCTTCTTGCCCCCCGGCTTGCCCGAGCAGCTCTTCACCCTGCAAGCGTTCATCCCCTCTGCCGGGCCGGGTGGTTCGTCGGCGGCCTCCAACGGAGCGGCCCTCTTCGTTCATTGACAGAGCGCCTGGCTGGCGCCGTCCATCGCTGAGTGACTCCTCCCCGACGGTCCCGGGCAACGCCCGAGCGCAGCCAGCAGAGCCCCACCTGTGTGCTAGACTTCGCGGCCATGACCGCCAGCCTTGCACCCTCCGCCCTGGTTGCGCTGCTCGCCGGCGCGCTCCTGCTCCCCGCCTGTGGGCCCGATGCTCCAGAGGCTCCCCTTGAGCCCGAGCGGCCGCACCTGATCCTCATCTCGATCGACACCCTGCGGGCAGACCACCTCTCCTGCTACGGCTACGAGCGCACCACCTCGCCCGCGCTGGATGCTCTGGCAGACGAGTCCTGGCTCTTCGAGAACGTGATCGCCGCGGCGCCTAGCACCGGCCCCGCACACATGACCATGTTCACCGGCGTGCTGCCACGCGTGCACGGCATCTTCAACGAACGACCGGCGCTGCTGTCGCCCGAGTTGCCCTACCTGCCCCATACGATGCAAGAGCAGGGTTGGAGTACGGCGGCCTTCACCGACGGTGGCATCGTCACCGAGGCCTATGGTTTCGACCGGGGCTACGACGTCTTCGAGGCTCGCTACGAGCCCTTCGAAGACAAGCTGAAAGACGTGCAAGCCTGGCTCTCCGAGGCGCCGGACGATCCCACCTTCTTGTTCGTCCATACCTACGGTGTTCACGCACCCTACCTGCCTGCCACTGGCCACGATCTGTTCACCGACGACAACTTCGACGGCCCCTTGCGGGAGGTCGTGGAGACGTTGGTCAAGAAGCGCGACAACGGCCGACTCACGAACCTGGCCAAGACCCTGACCCAGTTCTGGAAGAGCATCGATCGCAGCGACTTCTCCGATGCAGATGTCGAGTATCTGAAGGCGCTCTACGACGGCAGCCTTCACGGCGTCGACGATGGCATCGGGCGCCTGCTCGACCAGCTGCAGACCAAGGGCTGGCTCGACGATGCCTGGCTGATCGTCACCTCCGATCATGGGGAGGCCTTTGGCGAGCATGGTGGTTTCAGCCATCGACAGCTCCATCAAGAGGAGCTCTGGGTGCCCCTGTTGATCCGTCCTCCGGGGGGCACGGAGGGGCGGCGCCTGAGCACGCGGGTGAGCGCGCTCGATCTCTTCCCCACCTTGATCGAGCTGCTCGATCTGCACGGCCACGCCGCCATGCAGGGCCAGAGCATGCTGCCCTTCGATGAGCTTGGCGATGATCGCCGAGCCCTGGCCACCGACGGCAGCCAGAAGGCCGATGCGGTCATCGATGGCAGCCGCAAGTTGATCCAGCGGCCCAAGCAGCAGTTCGAACTCTACGACCTGGGCAGCGACCCCCTCGAGGCCAACAACCTCGCCGAGCAGGGCGGCGACACGAAGGCCCTGGTGCGCCTGCTGGCCACCATGCGCAAGGACGCGGCAGCCTTGCAGCAGAAGGTCGGCGAGCCGATCCTCGACGTGGGCGAGCTGTCGGACGAACGGCTGCAAGAGCTGCGCGCCCTGGGCTACATCAAGTAGGCGTGGCCGCCCAAGGAGGCGTGCTGCCCCGGATAGGCGTGCTGCCCCGCAGAGCGGTGCTCGTTCCTGCCCCGCCCCCCTCTTGCGGGGTCAGCGCGGCCGTCAGCTGACCCGACCGATCCGCATCCAGCTCACTTCTCCATGGCTGGCACGCTGACCTCGAAGGGCACCTTGACCTCGCCCCAGCTCAGGTAGGCCTTCGCCGAGGTGGCCTGAGCGTTGTCGAAGCCGAACTGCAGAGACTCGTTGAAAGGACCGCTCTTCGCCAGGACTTCGACCTGCAGCACGTCCTTGCTCTGGTCGTAGCCCCGGCTGCCCCACTGCTCGTGGTCGCTGTTGAAGATGACCGTCCACAGCCCATCACGGACGATCATGAACAGGCCGTACTTGCCGGCGGGCAGATCTTCGCCCTCGATCTGCACGTCTGACGACACCTCGAAGGTCGTGCACTCGTTCGCCCCGGCGCGCCAGGGGTACGCGTCGCCGTCACGGGGTACGAGCAGCTGGTCCCGGGAGTTCTTCGCCGTCCACACTGCGCGCCCGGCGATGTTCGGGCGGTGGTAGCTGATCTGCACCCACGTGGACGCACCGATCACCTGGGACACCACGGCGCCCTGGCTCTTGTCGGGAGTAGCTGGCACTCGCGACCAGGGCGAGGTGATGCCGTCGAGGGGTAGGGCGAGACTGCCGGAGACGGCAAGCAGAAGGGCGGCGAGAGTGTGCTTCATGGTTCAGGATCCGAGGCCAGGGGGGCGGAGTTGTGAGAGGAGTATGGGACTCTTCGGCCCCGTTTATTGCAAGGAGTCCGAGACCGTCGCGGCAAGGGACGGGAGCCAAGGGGCGACGCTGGCTCTCTGCCCAAGACGGCTCTGGAGGGCGCGCCTGAGCACAGCGCCGTGGCCATGGGCAGCACAAGGACGACAGCTGCGAGTGAGGGCAGGAAGAACAGGTCGTGCATCGCGATCAGCGGCAGGTCAAACGCAGGGCTCACCCTGGTCAACGAGGCCGTGCCTCCCGCCCAGGCGAGCGGGGCGATGCAGGCCGCCCGTCCCTGCCATCCGCAGGCGAATCAGCGTGAGCTGCGGGGAGAGAAGGCCATGCACACCTGCCAGCCGTGGACCGGATAGCGAATGCGCGTGCGGTAGCACCTGAACCTCGACAGATCCCAATCGAAGCGCTCGCCCAGATGGCGCAGCATGGGCAGATACGACGGCACTTCGGTGAGGTGCAGGCGGTCTCCCGCCGAGCCCATGACCTCGATGGGCTCGTGAACAGCGATGCGGTCGATGTCTCGGCTGGGGTCGTTCACGTTGGCGAAACCGTCGTAGCCCGTATCGAAGACGATCAGCTCGGGCCGCCAGTCAGCGAACACATCTTCGTGCAGCAGCACGTCGAAGGTCAGGCTGGCCACGGGGATCGCCGGCTCGATGAAGAGCGACGTCTGCTGACGTGGGCCGTCGACCGGAGCCCGACGCATGGCCGCGGGGTGGTGGTCCACGACGAACATGTCCACGACCTGCCGAGGGCCCAGCAGATCTTCGGGCAGCGTGTAGTGCAGCGCATTGCCGGCCCGCTCGGTCTGCAGTCGTGCGGGCGGGTGCAGGCAGAACTCATCGAGGGGCACCACGCTGAGCGGTGACTCCTCGTCGTCGCTCTCGCAGTCACCCTCACTGTTGCGGTAGCGGTAGGCGAAACGCACGGCCGCACCGGGGCGCAGACGTTGCAAGGCCACGGCGCCGTTGAGCCAGGTCAGGTCGTGCTTCAGCTCATCGTCTGCAGAGGGCGCTACCACGGCGGTGCCCAGCCAGTGCTCGGCTTGCACTCCCTTGAGTTGACTCAGCCCTTTGTAGACGGCGTAACGGCTGGACAGCTCGAAGCGCTCTCTCGCGCCAGGCAAGCTCGAGCTGATCAGTGCGTCGAGAGCTGCACGGGTGCCAGCGTCATCCCGGATGAGTTGATCGAAGGCGGTGATGGCACTCTCGGCGGCCGCGGTCAGCGTGCCAGGCACACCCTTGCGACCGGCAGCCCGTACCAGCTTGCGCAACGGCTCGGGGCCCGGCACCACATGGAGGACTTCCATGGGGTCATGCTTGCCGATGGCAGCCAGGACCCGGCTGGCCACGGCCCGGTTCACGCCCAGCTCACGGGCCAGGGCGTTGGGGCGGCGGGGCGTCTCCGTCAAGGCGCCGATGACCGCGCTCAGCGAGCCGGAGAGCGCCGTGCCCGTGGCACGAATGCGCTCGTGAACCGTCGAGATGGGTCGATCCTGTCCTGAGCTGGCGCTCGGCGCGCCTGGAGCGAGGTGTCCGTCTTCGGGAGGGGAGCCAGAAGGTAACGGCTGCTTGTTTTGGGGTGCCATGGCCAGATCCTAGCCTTTCCAGGGTCATCATGCCCTGCCCTTGCGTACAAGAAAGGTCACATAAACATGCGATTTATAGCAATCACATCCTGGCACGGGATCTATAACGTCCGGCTGGAGTGCAACGCCCGTCCCGAGTGGGCCCGCTCCTTTTCCTCCCTCAGTCAGCCCTCTTGGAACGCCCAAAGATGATCTTCAGGACCCTCGCAGCCCTGTCCTCAGCGGCCCTCGCCCTGCTCCTCGCCGCGGGCACCGCCCATGCCGGCGACACCTCCTACACCTACTCGCAGATCGGCACCCTCGGCGGCCCCTCGTCCGCTGCCTTCGGGCTCAACGATCTGGGCCAGGTGGTGGGCTGGGCCAACATCCCTGCCTGCACCGTGAATGGCCACGCCTGTCGCCACGCCTTCCTCTGGGACGCTGGCGTGCTCACCGACCTGGGGGTCTTGCCCGGTGACGAAGAGAGCGTCGCCCGGGCGATCAACAACGGCGGCGTGATCGTGGGCACCTCCGAGCAGAACGTGATCTTCGGCTCTGGCGTCTACCACGCCGCGGTCTTCGGCGGCCCCACTCCACAGGCCCTGCCCGATCTGGGCCTGGGCCAGAGCTGGGTGCAGGACGTCAACGAGGCCGGGCAGATGGTGGGCTACTCGAACGACCCTGTGGTCAACCGCGATCGCGCTGTGCTCTGGCAAGGCGGCGTGATCAGCAACATCGGCGACACGGAGAACCACAGCTACAACCGTGCCCAGGGACTGAGCGATACGGGCGCGGTGGTGGGCTTCGCCTGGAACCTCTTTCAGCCAAACGACTCCATAGCCTATGACGGCGGCTGGAAGACGATCGGCGGCGTTGACGGCCCCTTCCAGAACTCCGAGGCCAAGGACATCAACAGCGCTGGCGTGGTGGCGGGCTTCCAGGCCTTCCCCTCAGGCAACTGGCACGCCGCGTTGTGGATGCCCGGCGCACCAGGCGCCGCTGACCTGGGCACCCTGCCGGGCCTTGAGGTCTCCGAGCTCTACGACATCAACGACGCTGGCTGGGCTGTGGGACGAGCCTACGACGACCTGGATCCCAACAACAGCCGCGCCGTGCTCTACAACGGCGTCGACCTGATCGACCTCAACGACTTGCTGCCGCTGGGTGTGAACGCGTTGCTCATCGAGGCACAGGAGATCAACGAGAACGGCGACATCGCTGGCTCCGCGGTCGTGGACGGTCAGCTGCGAGGCTTCCTGCTCACCGTCAACGACAGCGCCTGGACCGACCTCGGCCTCGGCCTGGCCGGAGTGAACGGCGTGCCCGTGCTCGAAGGCTCCGGGACGCTGGCCGGCGGCACCATGGTGTCCCTCGACTTGTCCAACGGCGCCCCGTCGGCCAACAGCTGGTTCGTGGCTGGCTTCAGCCGCATCGATGCCCCGTTCAAGCAGGGCATCCTCGTGCCTGCCCTCGACCTGCTGGTGGGGCCTGTCCCCCTCGATGGGGCTGGCACCGGGTCGCTGGCCTTCACCTGGCCCACGGGCGCGCCGAGCGGCGTGTCGCTCTTCGTACAGACCTGGTTGCCAGACGCTGCAGGCCCCGCAGGCTGGGCCGCGAGCAATGGCATCGAAGGCGTCACACCCTGAGCAAAGAGGGGGCGGGCCTCATGATCGCGGCGCAGGTGAACTTGATACCCTGGCAGTCATGAGTCCGCCCTCGCCCCGCCAGGCAAAGGGCGACAGCCCTCACCGTTACCGGAGATCTGTCGTGAGAACGTGCTGCCCCGCCACCCTGCTGACGACCGCACTGGTCTTGTTCACCGGCTGTCAGTCTTCAGAGCAGTCTGCAGCCGCGGCCCCCGTCATGGCTGCACCCGCGGCCGAGACGCCCAGCGACGCCAACGTCGACCCGGACGCCATCACGGGCGTGGTGGTCAAGACCATGGACTCAGGGGGCTACACCTACGTCCTCGTGGACACGGGCAGCGATCAGGTCTGGGCTGCGGGCCCGGCCATCATCGTGAGCGCCGGCGACACGGTGACGTTCAACGGGTCGATGCCCATGAACGGCTACCACAGCCGGACTCTCGACATGACCTTCGAGTGCGTGTACTTCACCGGCGCGATCGAGATCGCCAGCTCGTAGCTGACTGCAGACGGCCAGCACCTCGCCGCCATTCGGAGGCTTGAGGCCCATGCCCCGGCCTGTCACAGTCGGGGCATGAAGACAACGCCTGCGCAACTCGTCGTCACCCTCGCCCTGCTCCTGACCTCACTCCCTGGTTGCGTGGGCCCTGGCCACGATGCCGTGGCCTTTGAGGGCAACCCGGAGCGCGACGCCGTGCTCGCCGTGGTCGCACGGTCTTTCGAAGCCATCTCCGCCAAAGGTGAAGAGAGCGCAAAGATCTGGCGCGAGGTCTTGCTGCCCGAAGGGTCCATGAGTTCGGTGCGCCTCCGTGACGGTGCGCTGGCGGTGAACGTCCAGGACTTTGCGGCCCACTTCCAGGACCTGGCCGACCGGCCAGACCCACGCCCCTCTCTCGAACGCCTGTGGGACCCGACCGTGCTCGTCGACGGCGACGTGGCCATGGTCTGGGCCCGCTACGATTTCTGGCTCGACGGCGAGCTCTCCCACGGCGGCACAGACGTGGTCGTGCTCTTGCGCACGAACGACGGCTGGCGCATCGCCTCGTTCGCCTGGACCGCAGAGTTCGACGCCCCACCCAGCCCCCTCGGTCCGCCCAAGTACTAGCCAGCAAGCTCGAAGCCCTGCTCTATCACTCCGCCCCTGGCAGCCTTTGCGCAAGGTGCCGCGCGCCGAGCCCGCCTCCGAGCCCGCCTCCGAGCCCGGAGAGTCGCCGCGCTGACGAACCTCTACGGCAAGAACGGCGTCTCAGGGGCCGTGAGCAACTCCGCGGGCAACACCTCGTCGGTGAGCGAGATCAGGAAGGCCATCAGATCTTCCTTCTCGTCAGCGCTCAACAGCAGCGGACGCAGGATCTTCTCGTCATGCAGTCCGGGCTTGGCCGCGTTCTCGAGCGTGGAGTAGAAGTCGACCACCTCTTCAAGGGTGGCGATCTGTCCCTCGTGCATGAACGGCGCGGTGGCTGCCACGTTGCGGAGGGTTGGCGTCTTGAAGCTCCCGGGCAGCTCCCAGCCCCCGCGAGGGAAGCTGAGCTTCGTCCGGGCCCGCACCCCGCCGTCATCCGCAAAGACAGACGCGCCGTTGAACGGGTCGTCCTTCAGGCGCATGACACCGAGGCCTCGGCCCGGGTCGTCCCCCTCGCCGGTGGGCACCAGGTTGGTGTGAAATTCCTTGTCGGTGAACTGCGGGCCGTCGTGGCAGGCGATGCACTGGGCACGGCCTGCGAAGAGTGCGAAGCCTCGCTGCGCAGACGGCGACAGGGCACTCTGCTTCAGCGGGTCGTCGCTGCGCAGACCCTCGACGAACACATCGAAGGGCGCGTGGGTAGAGACGATCTTGCGCTGAAAGGCGGCGATGGCCTTCCCCATGTTGGCGAACATCTCGTTCACCAGGTGCTGATCGTCCGCCGTCATGGTGGCCCAGGCGCGAGCGTGCTCGTGGCCGTCGTCGCCGTCGACGGGTCGCCCCTCCGGGGGAAAGCGCGCGGCGTCCTGCAGCTCTGGCAGCGGGCCGAAGACGTCTTCGTAGGCTCGCACGTAGCCCGGGTCATCGGCGAGAACGTGCACCAGTTGCAAGCGACTGGAGGCGTGCTCGCGGGGATCCTCGAGGGGTCCCAAGGCCTGTGACCAGAGCGAGTCCTTGCGGCCGTCCCAGAAGAACCAGCGGTTGTAGGCCACGTTCCACAGGGTCATGGAGTGGCGGGGGTGGTTCGCCACACCCTTGGCCAGCGGCCGTCCGTCCCCCCAGCCGAGGGCCGGGTCGTGGCAGGTGGCGCAGGACACCGTGCCCGGCCCGGACAGGCGCTTGTCGTAGAACAACGCCTGCCCCAAGCGAGCGGCAGCCGGGTCGTCGGCCACCCGGTTGGTGGGGTCGACCGGCACGTCGGGCAGGGGCGAGAACTCCAGCGCCAGGGCTCGGAGCTCAGCCGACAACTCCGTCGACGGCATCGGCCGCAGCGGGGCAGGCGAGGGCGGCAACAAGGGGGAAGGCCAGGGTTCGTCAGCCACCAGGGCTCCGCTGAGGGCGGCGGCAAGCCACCCGGCCAAGAACCAGAAGGGAGGCATCATCACAGCGACCACTCGAAGCCCACGCAATCGGTCCGGCGACCGTCGGTGACGTCGAAGAACAGCTGCCACAGGCCACGCATGTGCAGCAGCAGGCCTTCAACCCGGTGCCGTCCGCCACCCAGGTCGGTGACCAGTGGCGTGCGCACCAGACCATGACCATGGTCGGGCATCCAACCCCGCACCCGCACCTGCGGCCCGGCAAGCAGCTGGCCATCCTGCAACAGCATGACCTCCAGCTCGAAGACCTCGTTGCGCGGGACGGTCCCTCCCACCGGCCTCCAGGCCAGGTCGAACACGCCGTCGTCACCCGTGGCCACCTGCCAGCCGCTCAGGTCGACGGCAGTCGAGACGTGCGACTCTGAGGACGGCTCCCCCACCTCGTCGGCCGCAGCAGCAGCGCCTGCGTCCGCTTCACGGCCGGGAGTCGGATCATTGGCCGAGCCAGCAGTTGAGCGACAGGCGCCCAGCGAAACGAGCACCACAGCACACCCACCCAGGAGCCACCCTGCCGATCGCAACGATGTCTTCATGAGTCCCATCCTCGCTCAGGGGCGAGGGTCAGGTCACGGACCGAACTCGATCTCAAGGGCGTTGGACAGACCCACGCCGAGGGGTTGAGCCCCGTCAACGATGGCGAACTGGCCGTAGATCGTCACCGGGCCATTGCCCCCTGCGATGGGCAGGGTGATCGCCCCACTACCGTCGGTCTGCAGCGACAGGTCGAGCAGGATTGGCAGGGTCACCAAGGTCCCGCCCTTGAAAGGCAGGGGCGTGGTCGAGAGCGAGAGGAACAGCACGGACAGGGCGTTCGGCGGCGCCTGGGTCAGGCTCAGGGTCGCCGTGTTGCCCGAATCGAGGGCGTCACCACAGATCGAGAAGATCGAGTTGCCTGGTCCCCCGAAGCCCAGATCGAGCTGGCACACCTCCGTGCAGTCGAACACCACCACCTCGAGGTCGTCGACGGCCGCCTCGACGATCGAGCCGTTGATCAAGTCGGAGGCCACGAAGCGCAGGCGCATCTGTGACGTCGGGGCGATCAGATCGCTGACCTTGAAGCTGTGCTGGAACCACCCGCCCAGGGTCTCGGGGCCCGTGGGGCCCACCACCTCGACGTTGGTCCAGGTGCTGCCGTTGTTGTTCGAGATGTCGATGACGAACACGTCCTCACCCGGGCTCGCGCCAGAGGAGTTCGAGTACCAGCGCCAGTAGCGAATGGTGCAGTCGCCGCCTGACGCGTCGAAGGTCGACGTGCGCAGGGTCGTCGAGCCGCTGTCCACGTCGTTCTCGCCCAGGCTCCCACCCAGGGAGCCCTGGCCCGTGACGTAGCAGGTGCTACCCGGGTCGTCGGTGTGGTCATCTTCGGGCTGGGCGCCGGTACCGATGGGGTTCACCCGGGTCCAGATGCCGGTCGAGGCGTTGTCGCCGGGGGCACCGACAGTCCACCCCGGGTTGGTCTCCAGGGTCTCGCTGAACTCGGTGGTCATGCTGGTCGCGGCCGTGGCGCCATACAGGGCAGTTGGCGCGCCAGAAGGCTCGTGCCAGGTCACGCCCTCGGTGGTGCTGGCGGTGAAGTAGTAGGCCACCGCGGCACCGCAAGGCAGGGCAGGGAAGGACGCGCGGTAGACTCCGCCGCCCAGGTTCGCCATGGGGATGGCCGAGAAGCCCGACCCCGTGTCCAGGTGCATCGTGGGCGTGTTCGCCTGCAGGCTCGCCCCGGGAGCAGCGGTGATGGTCACGTCCATCTGCTCGCCGTTGGGACTGATCAGATCGTTCTGGGACGGCAAGGCGAAGGCCAGCTCGGGGGCGCCAAGACGCCAGACGAACAGTCCCTTCTCGATGTCGCTGCCGATGATCGTGTCGCTGTCAAAATACGGAAACACGTTCCACAGGCCGTTGAACGACGGCGCATCGTCGGGGGTGTAGGTGTCAAAGAACGCCGTCTCTACGGGGCTGGACGGGTTGGTGGCGTCGAACACCCGCAGACCGCTGCGGTAGTTGGCCTCGTAGATCAGGTTGTCCTTCGTGTAGAGGTTGTGATCGATCGAGGGCAGGCCCGTGGTGAAAGTAGAGACCTGGAACGGAGCGTTCAGGTTGCTCACGTTGATCACCCGGGTGGTGGTGTTGGTGCCGAACGACGCCTCGTCGAGCTCATCGTTGATGTAGAGAAACTGCTTGTCCGGCGAGAGCCAGCCCTGGTGGCTGAACACCGGGCTCGTGTAGGTCAGCAGAGAGAGCTGCTGGATGTTGCCCTTGTTGGTGACGTCGAGAATGTTCACACCGGGGGAGCCGCCACCAGACCCCGTCTCAGAGAAGCAGAAGGCGATCTCACGACCGGCGAAGGGGCCGCTCGTGTAGTTCACGATCTGCGCGTCGTGGATGTAGCGGTTGTTCCACTCGCCGACGAAGACGGGGTTGGCCTTGTTGGCCAGGCTGTAGATGCGCAGGCCTTCGGTGGGCGACGAGCCTCCGCCGAGCTGGTAGAGAAAGCCCGAATCTTCGTTGATGGCCAGGTTGTGGCTGGCGGTGGTGCCCGCGGCGTTCACCGAACCCACGTTGGTCACGATGCCCGCATCGATCTGGGACATGTCCACGATCTGGATGCCGTCGCCGCCCTCGCTCACGTAGTAGGCAAAGTCTTCGTAGATCTTGATGTCCCTCCACTGGCTCCCCACGGCCGCGAAGGTCTGCAGCACCACCGGCTGCCCCGGATCGCTCACCTCGACGAACGCCACCCCGTTCGACATGCCAAGGATCGCGTACTCGCGCCCGGATGGTGACACGTAGCCCCAGCAGTCTGCGCCGCTGGTCTGCGCTCCGGCGAACGCCGACAGAGGCACCCAGCTCAGCAGGGACACGGCGCTCGATGTGAAGGCGGTCTGCACCGCGTTGGTGTTCTTGAGCATGAGCGGCGTGGCTGCGGGCGCCTGGCGCTGGCTCATGAACTCGACGCTGTCATGAGCTGCGAGGGTCGGCGCCAAGGCCACGGTGAGCAGGAGTGCGAACCGCGAGACAGGTGGGAATCTGTGCATGGTTGACCTGTAGTCCACGGCGCCCAGGGGGAGGACGGGCGCCCGTGTCGGGGAGAAGCCGTGAGAGCAGGTTCGGGGCCGCTCAACGGCCGGATCGGGAGAGATTCAGAGCCAGAGGACAGCCTGACCCTACCACGGCATCTGGAAAGTCGGAGGCTCCCATCCCCGGTCAACACATCTTGAACAACCCCGAGCGCGGGGCCGCCCTGCTACGGCGTCAAGCCCACCAAAGCTCCCGTTGAGGACACCCCGAACGGCGCGGCAGCATCGATGATCCACCCTTGAACCCAGGTCTCCGTGCCAGGCGCCAGACCTGTGGGCCAGTTGAAGCCCTGGGACATGGCCCCGTTGCCATCGAGCAAGAGGCCGCTGATCGGGTACAGGGGATCGGGGTACATCACCCCTCCCTTGAACGGAGCCAGCAGCCCTGCGGAGCCCACGGCCAAGAACGCAGCAGCATTCGCCGCACCTCCGCTCAGCCGCACCGAACTGCTGCTCCCCGGTTGCATGGAAGACTCGATCACCAGGGTGGGCACACCGGAGGCGCCAGCCAGACCGGGATGGAGTGCTCGCCAGTTCGCGGTGGCCGCACCGTTGAGGAAGAGCACGTGTACGGCGCCACGATCGAGCCCGCCATCGTCGTCACCGTTGGCCCCCACGGCCAGGTCGACCACCCCGTCGCCATCGAGATCGCCCAGGTTGGCGAGGGCCTCGCCGAAGAGGTCGCCGGTGTCGATGGTCGTGGACAGCCCACCCAACTGATCACCGATTTCGACGTGCTCGCGCACCGTGCCATCGCTGTTCAGAAAGAGCACGAAGACACGGCTTGGACCGAGGGCAAACAAAGGCCCCCGCGAGGCCCCCACGGCCAGATCGGGCACGCCGTCCCCATCGAGGTCGCCCAGGGGTTCCACACCCGAGCCGAAGCGGGCACCCGCGTTCAGCGCGCCGGTGAAGCCACCTTGGGTCGCTGAGATCTTGGTGCTCTCGCGCACGGTGCCATCGCCGTTCAAGAAGAGGATCCACACAGAGCCTGCGCCGGGGGCGCCGTCACCGTCGCCGTACGCCCCTACCGCCAGATCGATCACGCCGTCGCCGTCCAGGTCGCCCAGCACAGCGACGTCGCGGCCGAACTCGTCGTTGGCATCGAGGGCTTCGGCCAGATCGTCGCTGCCGATCTTGCGTTTGCCCTTCACGTAGCCGTCGCTGGCGAGGCTGAAGATCCACAGGGCGCCGGCGTTGAAGGCCTGATCGTCATCGTAGATCTGGGTCACGGCCAGCTCGATCACGCCGTCGCCATTCAGATCGCCCAGGTTGGCCATGCTCGCGGCGAAGCTGTCGCCCACGTCGAGGGAGGTCTCGAAGCCCCCTTGCTGCTCGCTGATGGTGTGCACGTCCTTCACCGAACCGTCGTTGTTCAGCATGAGCAGGTGCAGGGCGCCAGCATTGGCACCACCGTCGCTGTTGCCGGCGGCGCCTACTGCCAGGTCGAACACCCCGTCGCCGTCGAAGTCGTCGAGAGCCTCCACGCCATAGCCGAACCAGGCGCCGTTCTGGAGGGGAATGCCCAGGTCTCCCGCGGTGTGGCTGATCTTGGCCTCGCTCTTCACCGTGCCGTCGGGGTTCATGAAGAGAATCCACACGCCCCCGGGGTCGGAGGCGAACGGTCCGTCGTCGTCACCCGGTGCGCCCACCGCGAGATCGGTGACGCCGTCTCCGTCGAGATCGCCGATGGCGGTGACACCCAGGCCGAACTGATCGCCGAAGACCAGGTCACCCGAAAAGCCCCCGCTGGTGCTGCTGATCTTCGCCTCTGCTCGCACGCTGCCGTCCTGGGCCAGCAGCGGTTGGGACACCTCGCCCAAGCCCACCAGGATCAACAACAGCAGACAACATGGGCGCGTGAACTGGCGATATGACATCGGTGCAACTCTCCCGAAGAAGCCCTCAGCGCCCGGGCCCGGGCTGGCTTCGCAGGGGAGCATACCGGCGATGGTGCCGAAGTGTGGCGAAACTGATGAGCCGTCCGGTCGCAGAGCCCCCTGCGTTAGGCCTCCGAACCCGGCCACCGGCATCCCCCTCTCGGAGATCCTCGTGAGCACCAAGACTTCTGCAAGAACCCTGTCCCTGAGCCTTCTCTCGTCGCTTGTGGGCCTGGCCATGGCCCTGCCCGGAGCGGTCGTCGACGGCGAGTTCGTGGCCCGTGGTCTCGAGCTGAAGCCGCTCGAGCTGGCCAAAGCGCCTCCGCTGCCAAAGCAGTCCCTGGCTGCCCTCAAACGCGCCACCGGCTACAGCACCAGAGACCTCAAGGGCAGCGCAGTCTTCGTCGGCACCGTGAACCAAGACGGAGTCGAGCAGGAGACGCGCCTGGCCTCTGTGCCCTTCGAGCTGGATGGCCAGCCCCACCACGCGCTCTTCGCCCTCAACGGCGACGGAGTCTTCCTGCGAGCCGCCGTCGTGAATGACGCCGGCCAACCCTTGGACGAGTGGCGACACACGCTCAAGAACTTCGCCTTCTACGAGCTGCCCAGGCTGGACGGCGCCCAACCCCGGTCAGAACTCGGCGATGCCCGTCGCCAGTGGTCGCGCCGTGGCAAAGACCCAGAGGCGCAACTCGGCCTGGCCCTGCTCGACGTGCTCAAGCACATGAACGACCAGGCCTCCGTGTTCAACCTGCCCCCGGAGGGCCGCGCCCTGGGCCCGGCGGAGTCTTCGGAGATGGCCAGCCAGAGCTTCACCCAGCTCGCCGACCTCGCTGAGCCCCTGGCACCGCTGCTAGGACAGGCGGCCGATGAGTTCGTGCGCCTGGCCACGGAGTCGTCCACCGCGGCGGCGAACATGGCCGCGGCCGCACGGGCCGAGGACTGGGATGCCATGGGAGCTGCACAGAGATCGATGATGGGCAACTGTCGCAGCTGCCACGACCTCAACCTCCCTGAGCTCGAAGGGCTGGTCAAAGGCACCTTCGCGGCAGCCAGAGAGTCCCTAGGCATCGGCGACGGTTTCTACCAAGTGGGGCATGACCTGCGCATCACCCACCATGACAGAGAGCGCATGCAGATCATGGCCGACGCCATGCGCTGCGCGGCCCTGCTCGCAGACGGAAACTGAGCGAGCCCCTCCCGACCCAGAAGGCCGAGAGAGGCTCGATCGCGCCCTGCGATGGGTGTCAGAAGGCCGAAGCCGCAGAGGTGCTGAGAGAGGAGCTACCGATCGACAGGGGCGGCAGGTGCTTGCCCGCGCACTCTGCGTTGTCGATGGCGGAGATCTCGGCAGCGGTCAGCGCCCGGTGGTAGAGAGAGATCTCATCCAGGCCGCCCAGCAGGCCGTCCGTGCCGGGGAGATCGCTGTTCCCGAAGAACAGGCTGGCGGCTGACGAGAGCGAGCCACTCACGGCGCCGCTAGCACCGCTGGCGGCCAGGCTGCCATCGACGTAGAGCCGGGTCTCCACACCCCGCTCCACCACCATGGCCACGTGATGCCACAGGCCATCGTTCACTGCGGCGGAGGGGGTGGTCGTGGTGGTGTGCGTCGAGCTCCCGTCGTCGATCTCGAAGCCCAGCTGTCCGTCGTCGAGGAACGCCCGGTAGCCCGTGCCGGACACGGAGCGGTTGTAGAGGAACGTCTTGATGCCGGTCTGAAACTCGGAGCGCACCCAGCCTTCGAGCGTGAAGTCTGACAGGCCGACCTCCAGCGTGGGATGACTTGGCACCTCCACAGCAAACGTGCCGCCGTTGAATGACAGGGCACAGCGCACCACGCCCTCAGTGGCCCGGGCGCCCCCAGCGCTCCAGGTCCCGTGACGGTTGTTCAAGGTCTCCTTGGCCAGTGAGCCCTTGCCCTCGTCAAGCTTCCACCAGGCCACCGCATCGGCGGGACGTGGCGTCGAATCCTTCTTGGTGGCCATGATCTGCACCTCGCCGTCAGCCCGGTCAGCGACGAACGTGCGCCCATCGCAGCGCACGATGCGGTCGGATCCGTCCAGGCCAATCACTCGCCAGCTGCGCTGCAGCTCCAGGCCGCCCAGGTTGACCGGGGCGGAACCCGAGGTGGGGACCGTCTTGATCGCCGGACTCGAGAAGGTGTAGCTGGGCCAGACCGTGTCCGTCCAGGCCAGTGTGTACAGGTCGGCGACAGCGCTATCGGCCCAGGTGTAGCGGGTGTCGAACAGGCCCTTGGCGTCGATGCCTTGAATCCGGTTGGTAGACGGCAGGGCCGTTGTCGGCGACAGATCACCATTCTGGTAGACCTCGGTGTAGCCATCAGGGAAGGGGAAGAACTGGTTGCCCGCCACGTGCACCCGATGCATGAGATCGACGCTCACGTCGAAGGGCACGGCCATGCTGAAGAGGCCGTACTTGTTCAGCGGAGTGGCCTGGTTGTAGGTGTAGACATCACCAGCTTCGAACTCCTCGACCACCCGGCGGCCCATGTCCACCACGTAGACGTTGCCGTTGGGGCCGACGGCGATGCCCCGGGGGTCGACGAAGGGGTCGGTGGGATCCCCCTGGAAGGTGTTGCCCGGGTAGCCGTTGCCCCACTTGTCAAAGGTCTGCACCACCCGTTGTCCGCTGAGGCTGGTGCCCGTGGCGTAGACCACCTCTTGCTGGGCATGTCCGGGCAGGTCGTTCACGGCCACGCCCCACGGACCTTCGAGCCAGTTGGACCACTCGAGGGGCACGGCGGTGGTGCCATCGGACTTCACCAGGAAGCGCACGATCTTGTTGGCCCCCGCGTCGGCCACATAGGCCCAGGTGATGGGCGTGTGGCACCAGGACATGACGGCCACATCGACCGGGTCGACCAGCAGGCTGGCGCCGAACGACTGGGGTGGATGGAGGCCTGCTGGCTCGGCCTTGATGGCCGTGAGTTGGGCCTGGGCGGGCGCTCCCAGCAGGAGCGTGGCGAGTCCGGTGGTGATCAGGGAGCGGCAGAGTGTCTTGGCGTTCATCGTTCGAGTCTCTTGGCAGGGCCGACCAGGAGGGCGCCTCCAGCAAGGTGGAGTCGACGCCTGACGCTCAGGCGAATGGGACGGCTTCACTCCCCTCCGCGCCGAAGTGGCCTGGGCACTGCCAGATAAAGTGTGGAAACCGCTTCTACAGTGAATCTCGTTGCCACCCCCTGGCCCTGGCATAGCCGCCGCAGACGGTAGAAGGGCTGTCACAGCCCACCAATGAGCGGGCGAGCGGGCTCCCCACCCCATCCTGAGTGAAGAGGTTGAATCGATGATTGATCCCTACAAGACAGGCCTGTCCACCTTGGTCGCCATTCTTGCCCTTGCCACCGGAGCCTCCGGTCAAATCAGCTCCCTCGATTGGAGCCTCTCTGGTTGCGCCGGCCTGCAAGGAGACTCTCTCGTGGTCTCCGCGCAGTTTGGCGGCTGCACCGTCTCCAACTCAAACGCCTCCTTCACCGCTGACCTCCAGGGCACCTACAACGCCACGGTGGACTGGACAGTCGCCCAGCCCGCTGTCTTCGGCTTCATCGCCATCACTGTGGATGGCTCCACAACCTACTCGGTGCCCGACGTGGCGGGCTGCGTCAACCCACCCTGCCAGGGCCAGACGATGGGCATCCCCATCGCCGTCGAGGCAGGCGATGTGGTCACTGTCCAGGTCAGTGTAAGCGGCGCCTTTGGGGGCAGCCTGAGCGCCACGGTCACAGGTTTCGACTTCACTCCCGACATCGGCATTCTCCCCGGGGGAGGCGCCCTCGACGCCTCTCTCCTGGGCGATGTCCTGGGAGTCGACGGCGCATCCCAGAGCGGCACGCCCATGGCCATCACCGGCGATCTCGACCAGGACGGCATCCATGACTACGCTGTGGGCGTCCCCGCTGAGAATCTCGTCCTCGTGCTCTCGGGAGTGGATCAACAGCTGCTCCACGCCCTGCCAGCCCCAGGCTTGGGTGGAGGCGAGAGCCTCGACTGCGTGGGCGACATCGACGGCGACGGTGTGGACGACCTGCTCGTGGGACGTCCGAACGCCAATGGGTTCCTCGGTCAAGTGGATTTGTGGTCCGGGGCCACCGGCCTGTTGCTGTTCACCCGCCCAGGCGAGGATAGCTTTGACGCCTTCGGCGAAGCGGTCTCTGCGGCAGGTGACATCGACGGCGACGGCACCCCGGACCTGCTCGTCGGAGCCCCCGGCGATGACGGGCCCTCCGGATCAGACGGCCTGGTCTCGGTCTTGAGTGGCGTCGATGGTTCGTTGATCGACCAGTTCGGCGACCCCCGCGGCAGTCGCTTCGGCTCCTCCCTCGCCCTCGTGGGCGATGTGACGCAAGACGGTCTTGCCGACCTGCTGGTCACCGCCGCCATCAACGGGGCCCCCGGAAGCCTGGTGCAACTTCGTGATCACGTGACAGGCCCGGTCGTCGCACAGTTCTTCGGCGCCACCCTGGGTGGAGTGCTGCGCATTGCCGTGGCAAGCGCCGGTGACCTCAACGGAGACGGCACGCCCGACTTCGCCATCGGGACCCCCAGCGCACTGACCAACGGCGTCATCACCGGTGAGCTGGTGGCCTACTCAGGCGCAGACAACTCCCCGCTGTTTTCCCACCCAGGGACGCCAGGGAGCGCGTTGGGACACAGCCTGTCCGCTGCCGGCGACGTCAATGGTGACGATCTCGACGATCTCATCGTGGCGGCTCCCTTTGACGGACCGGGGCGGGCCATCGTCTTGGGCGGCCCTGCAGGCCAGGTCCTCTTTGAGATCGAACCCCAGCTGCCCACCAGTCGCCTGGCCATGACAGTGACGGGCGGCGGGGATGTCAACGGCGACGGCTTCGATGACGTGCTCTCAACGCGCCTGCCCTACCTGGGCACCAGTGAGACCAGTGCACGGATGATGATCGTCTCGGGATCGCCGGCCGATCACGTCGCCCCCTCACTCAACGGCTCAGGGACCCTCCTGCCAGACTCCCTCTTGCAGCTCACAGTCTCCGATGGGCAGCCGTCCGCCGAGACGACGTTGGTGATCGGCAGCGATCACATCGACCAGGCCTTCCACGGCGGCGTGCTTGTCCCCGTCCCCGAACTCATCCTGGCTGGCTTGCGCCTGGACAGCAGCGGTGGCCTTGTCCTGGCCGGTCGATGGCCGAACAACCTGCCGCCGTTCGCCTCGATCTGGGCTCAGGCCTGGACAGCCGACCGGGACGCGCTCAGCGGCTTCAACGCAACGAACGCCCTTCAGCTCATCGCGCCCTGACAGTGAGGAGAGGTTTGCACGCTCCATCGGCAAGGCCCTGAGGACGCCCACGGCTCAGCGCCCCGGCAAGCCAGCCCCTGCGCTGAGGCTCAGCAGAACCGCGACGTCATGACCATTGCTGGAGCCGCCGCTCACGATGACGGTTTGAGTGCCCGAAGACATGACCACCGTGGTATCGACGGTGAAGAGATGCCGGGTCAGCAGAGTCATCTCCACCGGATCCAGCTCCTCGTCCAGGACGACTTCCATGGTCTCCACGGGCCGTTCGATCTCGGTGTGCTCAAGAAACAGGTCCAGACCGAATGTGCCGTCGGGCAAGGGCACCGCCTGCACCTTGACGACCAAGCCCTCGTGCACGGTCTCGATGATCGGATCGGCGATCTTGCGATCTCCGGGCTGCACAACGTGCAGCTGCCAATCGACGACGAAGCTCTGCTCGCTGCTGATCTTGAGCTCGCCCCGCTGACGAGGAAAGGTCGTCAGGGAGGGCGCTGACACCCACTCAACGCCCGCCTCGTCCAGATCAGCCAGGAGCGCGACCTGCTGCTCTGACTCCAGCAACGCGATGGCACTGTCCGACGCGTAACCGAGCTTCGCGAACGTACCAGAGGCCACCTTCAGCACCTTGGCCTCCACGGTGATGACGCCCCGATCCGTGCGCTGCTTCTCCAGGAACGCCTGCACCCACAGCTGCTGCGCCGGAGTGCATTGGGCCACCAACGACGAGCCAGCCATGGATCGGACCTGCCCCGGAAACTCACCGAACGACGGCGTGATGTAGGCCGAGATCATGGTGGCCAGATCGGCGGCAGCGTTGATGGCCAGCTGCCGCTCCCCCTCCAGCTCTTCGAGTTGCTCCTTCCAGGTCTCGGCGTCGTAGCCCACGTCGCTCTGCAACAGCTGGGCGTGACGAACGTCCGCCGCATCGAAGCCGCTGATATCGCCCACCTCGTAGAACTCCAACACGGCGTCGTTGTGAGCCTCAAAGGGGACCAGCACCGGCTGGGTGACCACCAGGGGCTTCGCCCGCCTGAACTCCAGTTCTCTTTCTTGATCTTGGGCGGTCAGGGAGACGGCCAGGGTGGCGAGCAGCAGCAGGGTCTTCAGGGTCGTGTCCATGAATCGGTCCAGGCCAAGGCGAGGGTGCGAAGGGGTTGTTCGGGGGAGGGACGGGCCGCGCGGTGCGTCGTGACGAAGCCAGCGGGCTGATGGACTTCGCGGGTGGTGCCCGACGCGTCGGTCTTGCTGACCATGATCTTCAAGGCGAGCACCCGGGCGACGACTGGAGGCGCGGGTGCAGACTCAGCCGATGACAGAGGTGTGGGCAGCGGCGAGGTCTCTTCGGGCAGCCAGCTGAACACCAGCGCCAGGAGCAGCACGGCTGCCGCTGCGGCCGCCGATCTCCCAGGCTCGCTCGCCCCCATGGCCACCCATCGGCGGCCTGCTCGTCTGGCCGGCCGGCCTGTGGCCAGCGTTGCGGGCACAGCGGTTCGAGCGCAGCCCGACGGCTCAAGAGCCGCCGCTCGCTGAGCCACCGCCGCCAGCCGACTTGTCAGCCGGTCGATAGGGACCAGATCGTCTGGGTGGCTCAACAGATGCTCGATGACCAACTCGTCCTGCAGAGGGTCACGGCGTTCGTCGAGCGCCGCCTGCACGGCCTCCCACACATCTTCGGAGATCACTGTGCGTCTCCTGGTACGGAGTGCGGGGCAGCGCTCGTCGGGCGACCTTCCGCCAGACGTCGTCGAGCCCGGTGCAGGTGGGACTTCACCGTGCCCGCAGGCATGCCCAGCTCAGCAGAGATCTCCTGGACCGACCAGCCATCCCGGTGAAAGCGGCAGAGCACCTGCCGCTCTGTGGCACCCAAGGCCGCCAGGTGATGCTCAATCTCTTCCCTGTTCGCCACGGCGCGAGCCGCCTCTGCGTTCTGGGGCGACGACGGTTCGGGCAAGCCCTGCTGCCCCGTCACCGGCCTGCGCCGAGAGCGCTCCCGCTCGTCGAGGAACACCCTGAACGCCGTGCGCCTCAGCCAGGGCAGCAGGTCGCGCTGCTCATCGAAGGTGTGGGAGTAGCGCAGCGCTCGCTCCATGACATCTTGCACCAGGTCGTCCGCATCGAGAGTTGACGGACCCCGCCCTACCAGCCGCTCCAGAAACGAACGCACCTCTGCCATCTGCTCCAGCAGGCGCTGCTCCAAGGTGTTCGTCCCACTTGATCGACTCAGACGAGGGTTCACACCTCTCCATACCGCAGGGCCAGGCCTAAGGTTGCAAGAAGATCAGCGACGAGCTGAACTCTCCAGCAGGCGATCCATGGCACAGACGCCTAGCCCTCTTGCACCATGGTCACGATCATGGCGAGTTCGTCGGGACCTGTGGGCAGCTTGACTGTGCGCGGAGCATAGCCCGGGGCCGTGAGCTCAACTTCCAACGGAAGCTCCCAGAGCGTCAAGCCCATCAAGGGCCAGGGGACTTTGGCCGTTGAACTGGTTGCGCCCGCCTGTGCGCTGAACTCGTAGCTGCCGCCATCGGTTGGCCAGAGGCTCCCCTCTGCGATCTGGGCACCTTGGTGCAGCACCCGCGCCTCCAGCCTGGTGCCCAGGGGCCAGCGGGAGGGATCTGCCATGGCGTCAGAGAGCGAGGTCGGGGGCGCACCTGTGTGGCTCATGAACTCGTCTGCATGGGGCTGCGCCGATCCCAGCACGATCAAGGTGAGACGGCGAGGCGGAGGCGGGCTGGCGACCACGAGCTCGTGGGTGCCTGGCAGCGGCGCGATGAGATCGAAGAACTGACGGTTGCCTGCGGCCACGCCCAGGGGTGAGCCCCCGATGCTGGCCACCACCCACACAGGCCCTGCAGGCAGACCAAAGACCTCGGTCTCTCCAGTCGATCCCGTGTTCACCTGATTCATGCGGATGGAACCCTGGGTCACGTAGAGGCGCTCGTCCTGGTCATCGAGAAAGACCAGGTTCGCACCAGAGACAGCGGCGCCAGCTTCGTCCACCACTCGCAGCTGCAGACTGCGTCCAGGCATCAGATCGACGTCGAAGACATGTTCGCCCACCTCGAAGAACTCGGTGGGGCTCAGCCAGGGCGCGTAACCGGGGGCTCTGATGGAGAGGTACAGCTCACCGGAGTCGAGACCCGTGAGTTCGAAGTAGCCCCCGGCGTCATGGATCTCTCGGGGAGACCCGCTAGAGCCAGTCTCTGTCTGACGCATGGCGGTCGCACTGAAATGCTCAATGGGCTCCCCGGTCAGGGCATCCTGCACGCTGCCCCTCAGGGCCACGCCGCGCATGGCCACACTGTCCAGGCGAATGAGCACGCCCTCATTGCCGGAGCGTTCGCTCACCACCATGGTCAGGTCCCGATCGTCAGGGTCGCTCACGCGCACCTCGAAGTGCCCGTCATAGAGCTGCTCGAACCGAAAGCGGCCCTGTGCATCGGTGACCGTCTCGTCCACATCGAGCACCCACTCCCAGGTCGTGGGACGACCAAAGCTGGTGTGCGAGTAGGTCACCAGGCGGTCGCCGATCAGGCTCATGGGGGCACCAGCGAGAGGCTCCCCCTGTTCGTCTACAACCTGCCCGGCCAGGACACGCTCTGGATCGAGCCAGACGTTCACGTGGCCCTGACCGTCAGCGGGAATGGCCACGTTCTGCAAGACCTGGATGGCATGGCCGGCGGCCGCGACCATCAGAGCTGTCTCTGCCGCCGCGTCTGGCTCGCTACCAGCACCAAACAGCGAGCCCAGCTGCGAGAACAACCCGCCAGACGACGGCTCTTCTGCGGGGAGGGACCACAGCAAGCCTTCGAGGTGAAAGCCCCCTTGCCCGTCGGTCACTGTGGAGCGACGCACACCCTGGCCCTGCATGGCAGTCACCCGCAAACTCACCTCAGCACCCGCCACGGGAACGCCGTCCCCATTCATGACCGTGCCGCTCAGGCTGACTCCCCGGGTGAGCCGGACCTCCAGGGGGCTCTCCTCCGCACGGCAGTGTCGGCTATATGGCAGCCAGGGTTCGTGGCTCACCGCCAGGTGGTAGCTGGTCGACGCCACCGGCCCCAGGGCGAAGTGGCCGTCGGGCCCGGCAACCCCTCGCAGGGAGACCGGGTCAGACCGGGAGACGCCATCGATGCCCGTGTCGTAGCTGCCATCGCTCGACCAGGTCGTGCCTCCACTCCTTGCCACAAGTGTCACGCCGGCCACGGGCTGTCCGCCCTGGTCGATCACACGACCGGACAAGGTACGGGCGACTTCGAGTTCGAGCACGATGCCGTCGACGTCCGCCCCCGGGGGCACCTCGCCCCTCGCCAGCCAACGGCAGACCATGCCCGGAGCCCTTGCCGACAGCAGGAACGCCGGGCCCAACTGCTCCATCGTGAAGCGACCCTGAGCATCGGCGATGGACTGCAAGTCAGGCGGATCGTCACCGCCAGCCTGACCGAAACGGGGAGAGTCCGTGGACCAACCCAGCACTTCGGCGCCCGGCACGGGCTGGCCCTCGGGCCCGAGCACGACTCCGCTCACCGTGGCAGGAGCGGCCTGGGCCACGACCTCGGCCTCGGCGGCGGCTTCCGTGGCGACCGGAACCGGTGCTGCCAAATCGACCGCCGTGGATTCCAGTCGAGAGGCGGCGACATCAGTCACCACACGGGGCTTCATTGACACCAGCGGCGCAGTGTCAGCCTGCAGAACGGGCACTCTCGCTCCGGGAGTCTCGCCCTGATCACCCAGCAGAACGATCAGGGAGCCAACAATGGCCAGGATGAGCAACAACAAGACAACGTGCAGAGCCTTCATCGACGATGCATCCCAACTTCTTCCGGAACGGTTTCTTGAACACCACCTGAAAAGCGAGCGAGCTGGAGCATGCCGCCCACCTGGCAGGGGCTGCCAACATCTGCTGGCCCCTGCTAACTCCCAAGGGCCACGGCCGGCCCGCTGAGCCGGTTGTAGAGCCAGGCCACCAGCCAGCCGCCGATGGCGCCGTCCGCAAGACCGTACACCGCGCCCAGCAGCACGTCTCCGAACTCAGGGACGCCGCGGTAGCCGGGATAGACCGAGGCCATGGCCAGCAAGAAGTCCTTGCCGAAGTAGTCGCCGTCCGTTGCCAAAGAGATGGCCAGAAGCCCGGTGACGAGCAGGCAACCGGACCAGAGAATGCCGAGCGTCAGCGCCAGCGCTTTCCCGTTCAGTTTCATCACACTCATCCTCCGCGAGTGCGCCGCCCGGCTGTGTCCCTGGCTGGCCGACGGCGCCGGTATGATCGCAGCGCCAGGGTCTCAGCAGTGTAAACCTTCAGCGTAAGAAGCACTCGCCTGCGCTGCGAGACAGCTCTTGCCGTGGGTCAGTGAGAGAGCCTCAGGCGACCGCGAAACTTGTTGAGAGCCGCCTTGAGCCGTGAGGAGTAGTTGTCGGCAGTCTGGGTCATCTGCGCCCTGTAGCTATCCAGTCCTTCGACCTTGGACGTCAGGGTGACGTAGTCCTTCTCCAGCTGTTCCTTGTCTGCGGGCGTCATCAGGGGGTTGTCGCGGCCGACGGAGAGGAGCTCCTCACTGGTGCGGCTGACCTTGTCAAGATCAAGCTTCATCGCCACTGCGCCCTCAAGGCTCGCTGCAATGGCCACCGGCAGTTCCTGGTCGAGCCGGCTGTAGATCATTCCGCCGCTGGCCAGGAGGCCGCTGACCAGATCGCGGGTCTCTTGATCTACCTCGGCGATCGCAGCGGCCAGGGGCTCGCTTGCGTTGAGATAGGCCTGGGACAGATCGCCATCAACCATGACGCCATCGATGCCGTTCACGATGGCGTCCATCACCAAGGCGTAGTTGAAGCGGCTCTCGTCAAGCGGTTGAGACGCGAACGCATCAACCTCCGTCTCGAGATCTGCGAGAGCCCCGTCGACCGTCGTCCACTGTAGCTTCAACTCGTCGCTCAGGCCGTCGACCTCTGCAAGCTGTGGCGAGAGGTCTTGCTTGAGGGTGAGATCCTCCGCGTTTGGGCGCAGCTCTTGGAGGAGGTCGCAAGAAGAGAACGCCGTGAGAGCAACGGCGAGCGCTGCCGTTGAGAGCAGCCGGTCCATGGACATGAGAAGCTTCCCAGAGGGTCGAACGGGGACAGAGGGCGTGAGCGGGCCGAGGATCGTCTCTCGGCCGAGGCCAGGTGCCTCCCCTCCACGGCCCAAGCGGAGACGGGGCGCTTGACGAACACCCTGTTTCTCGGATCACACGAAACGTCAGCGGATAAGCCACACGGCGTCAGCCTCAAGAGCCCACCGCCTGGCCCGCCGGTTGGCCCAAGAAGAAGGATCGCGGAGCCGCGAAAGACAAGAAGCGCACCGAAGCTGCGATCGAGTCCCCATCAATACGCAGGCAGTGGTAAAATGCCGCCCCGGCCGGCACGGGGAGACTCCCTAAGCAAGGGAATCAGCACGACCGGGTTCACTTCTCAGGAGAACATCATGCTTGCAAGTTCACACGCCCTGCGTACGGGCGTCGCCCTTCTCGCACTCAGCACCGCTGCCTTCGGGTTTCAACTGAGCGCCGATCATCCCACCACTGCCCCCGCAGGCACAGGGATCTACAACGGTGGCGGCGGCCCTCCCTTCCAGTACGACGACGGGTCGACTGAGAACGGTCTGGGTCTCACAGCTGGCGGGCAGATGGCCTGGATCCACTACTTCGATGCGGCGCCCGGTGGCTCCGTCATCAGCCACGTCGACGCAGCCGTTGGCTCTGCAGGTGGCTCCAATCCTCCTGCAGGAGGCATGGTCACCGTCTATGTCTGGGACGACCCCAACAATGATGGCAACCCCAGCGACGCCGTCCTGCTGGGCTCGGGCTCGGGCGTGGTGACCGCGCCTGGCACGGACACCATCGTTCAGTACGACCTCGACGCAGCAGTCAATGTCAGTGGCCGCTTCTTCGTGGGAGCCATGACCCAGCACACACCGGGCACGTTCCCCGGTCCGTTGGATCAAGACCAGTCATCAAATGGGCGCGCCTGGGTTGTGGGTGACACGGGTTCGAACTTCGATCCCACGAACCTGAACGCCAACGACGTGCCACCTGTCGAGCTCGACTCCATCGGTTTCCCGGCGGTGTGGCTGTTGCGCGCTGGTGGGACGACATGGGTCGACCTGGGCAATGATCTCGGCGGTCTTGCGTTGGCAGGCTCCGGAACCACCGCTGCCGGTCAGCCGATCACGCTGAGTCTCTCGGGAGCTGCTGCGAGCTCGGCTGCGACCTTGGTCATGGGCTTCTCGGCGCTCAACGGAGCGTTCAAGGGCGGCGTCATGGTGCCCAACCCGGACATCGTGATCCCAGGCTTGGTCACCGACGGTAGCGGCGATCTCGTGATCCCGGGCAACTGGCCCGACTTCCTTGCTCCGGGCAGGGTCATGTACTTCCAGTACTGGCAGCTCGATGGCTCCGGCCCCCAGGGCTACAACGCCAGCAACGGACTCTCGGGCACCGCGCTGTAACCCGAAGTTGTCAAACCACGGCTCGGGCAGCGCCTGAGCACCATCAACACCACGAGCCCTCGGCGGTTTCCTGACGGAATCGCCGGGGGCTCGTGCGTTGGTCAACCGCTACGAGAAGAAGCGCTCCCAGCGGGTGCCGCTGAAGTGAGCTTTCAGCTCTGCGAAGTTGCTGATCGCGTCGGCCACATTTCGCTGCCCCTGCTTCTTGAGCGGCGAGTGCAAACGAGCCTCCTGCACACCCAGAAACTCCTGCACTCCGGCCATGCAGGACTTCGTGTCGCCGGCGAGGTCGTCGTAGGACACAACGAGGACGGGGTGATCTGCGAACAGCTCCCCACAGGCCCCCTCTCTCTCTTCCGTTGCAGTGAAGAACCGCTCGCAGTCTGCAGGGTCGAGAATGACGCTGTGGTTCACGGACTCGCCAGCCATGCTGTTCCAGGCCCCCGTAAGACCGGCCAGCCGCAAGGACAGAAACATCGCCAGCTTGTTGGCTCGCTGAATGTGAATCACCCGCAGATCTCGGTCGGCCCTGATGAAGTCTGCGAAGGCTGCGAAGCGTTCCCTGACTTCGGCGAGGTCGTAGGTCGCCGCCATGAACGCTGAGAAGTCGTCGCGCTTCTTCTGCGTTGCCAGCGACACGTGAGCCGTGTCCATCTCGCTGAGAAAGAAGCTCCCCGCGCCGAGCTGGGTGTAGATCATCTTGTATCCCACCGCACGGGTCTGGCCGGGATAGGCGCGATAAACGGTGTTCGACACGTATCCGATCGGATCGCGCACGATCTCGTCCAGATCATGGCCGCGCCGGGAGAGCAGGTGAAAAATCTCGCCGAAGCACACGATGTCGGGGTGTGAGCTGAGCAGGGACTGCAGAAAAGTCGTCCCGCTCCGCCCTGCCCCGAGGATCACAAAACGCGTGTAGGGAGCGGGGTTCATTGGGGGGATCCTGCGCTCTCACGACCGTGGCCTCCAGTGCAATCTCCTCGCCTGACAGCCAGGACGCTCAGGGCACGGCGACCTCTCGCCCTTGCAGCTCCAGCATTTGGCGCTGATACTCGAAACAGATGATCCTCGGATGCCGCCGCCCCGAACAGCCCATCCGCTCTCCCCTCTCTCCCACCGTCCCAAGGCGTTGCTCCATGAAGAAGGTCGCCCCCGCTCGCCGTTTCCTGTTTGCCCGCCCCTTCGTCGCCTCCGTGCTCTGCGGCGCCGCTCTCGTCTGCGCCCAACCCGCGGCGCTCGCTCAGTCCATGGACGACGTGCCCACGCCTGGGCCCACCCTGCCGGGATCGCTGCACGGCAGCGAAGCCCTCGCCGCTCTCGGTGATCGCCTCGACGACGTGGCCGCTCAGCACGATCTCGACGGCGACGCCATGCGCTCGTTGCTGAGCGACGACCCCACGGTGTGGCTCACGGCCGCCGAGCGCCTGATCTTCGTGGACATCCCTGCCGCTGACCGCTTTCAACAGGACGACGGGCCCAGCTGGTCCGGAACGATCCCCACCTCTCAAGCCTTCTTGCTGCACACCAGCCCGGGCAACGATCAGGTCATCTACCTCGACTTCGACGGCCACAAGAGCAAGAACAACGGCTGGGGCCACAACATCGACTTCCCGCCCTTCAACACGTCCGGGAGTTCAGCCACCTTCACCACCGGCGAGCTGCAGTCGATCATCGCGCACTGGGAGTACATCAAGGAAGACTTCGCACCCTACGACGTGGACGTCACCACCGAGGAGCCAGACCAGGACCACCTGAAGTTCAGCTTCGTGGGTGACCAGAAGTACGGCATCCGCTGCGTCTTCACCCAGGCCACGGGCGGTTTCGGCAACGGCATCGGCGGCGTGGCCCAGCTGGGCAGCTTCAAGTCACTCTGGGACCAGCCCTGCTTCGCCTTCAACAAGGGTGACAACACGGGCTCCATGACAGGCAGCCACGAGGTCGGGCACTCGCTGAACATGATCCACGACGGCCTCAACGGATCGACCTATCACCCCGGGACGGGCAGCGGCGCCACCAGCTGGGGCCCTATCATGGGCGCACCCTTCGGCAAGACCGTGGTGCACTGGAGCAACGGCGACTACGCCGGGTCGACCACCACCCAGAACGACACGGGCTTTCTGTCCAGCCCGTTCGCTTTCGGCCTGGGCGTGCTGACAGACACCGCGCCCGACGTGGTGGGCGCCGGCGAGCCTCTGCCCATCGCCTGCCCGGGCACGTCGTTCGCCACGGTCTTCGGCATGATCCAGACCCGCACAGACGTGGACGTCTACGAGTTCAGCACCAGCGGCGGGCCCGCCACCATCACGGCCACGCCCTGGAACCCGGGGCCCAACCTCGACATTCGCCTGGAGCTCTACGACGGCGCAGGAGCGCTCATCGCCTCCCATGACCCGAGCGGACAGACCAACGCCAGCATCAGCCAGAGTCTCGCGGCCGGCAGCTACTCGGTGCTCATCGACGGCGTGGGCAAGCCCGGCGTCTACAGCGACTACGGCAGCGAAGGACAATACGACCTGACCGTGAACGCCGTGCCGTCCGGTGCCTTTGCAGACCTGGGCTCGGGCCTGGCTGGCACGGGCGGCGTTCCCGTGGCCACCGGCAGCGGCCTGCCCTGCGTGGGCACCACGGTCTCGGTGGACCTCACCGGCGCACGGCCCAACGCCAGCGCCTGGCTGGCCGTCGGCATCGGCCAGCTCAACGCTCCCTTCAAGGGCGGCCTGCTCGTGCCGAACATCACCGTGGGCGGCGCGTTCATTCCCAGCCCCACCGACGGCGCCGGCGCGGTGTCGCTGCCGTCGACCTGGCCTGCGGGTGTGGTCGCCGGTGTGCCCCTCGACTTCCAGTTCTGGGTGCAAGATCCGGCGGGGGTTGCAGGCTTCGCAGCGAGCAATGGGCTGGAGTTGATCACGCCCTGACCATGATCGCCAGTGAACCGTTCCGAGTCGCAGCGGACGACGGGTACTCGCTGGCCGCCACGATCTTTCGGCCGCCCGCCACGCAGGCGATCGACCATGTGGTCCTGATCTGCTCGGCCATGGGCGTGCGCCAGGCCTACTACTACGACTTCGCCGAGTACGTGGCGGAGCGGGGCTGCGCGGTGATCACCTTTGACTACCGCGGCGTGGCGAGGTCGGCGCCGGAGCGCCTGCGGGGCTTCTCGGCCCGGCTACAAGACTGGGGCCAGCTCGACATCAGCGCCATGATCGCCCACGCCCGCGAGGCGTTCCCCGATCTGCCGCTGTCGGCGGTGGTGCACAGCGTGGGCGGCCAGGTGCTGGGCCTGGCGCCGAACATCACCGAGCTGAAGAGCGTCCTGGCCCTGGGCGCCCAGAGCGGCTACTGGGGTCATTGGGATGGTTCCGATCGCCTGCGTGTGTGGTCGCTGTGGCACCTGATCATCCCCACCCTGTCGCCGCTCATGGGCTACTTCCCCTCTCGCTGGTTTGGTCTGGGCCGCAACATCCCCCGGGATGTCGCCCGCCAGTGGGCCCACTGGGGACGACATCCGCGATACCTCATGGCCCGCATTCCCGAGCAAGAACGCCAGGGCTACGCACGCTTCACCGGCAGGCTGCGTTCGGTCACAGCCAGCGACGACTGGATCGCCACCGAACGGGGCTCCCGCGCGCTGCTGGAGTTCTACTCCTCGGCGCAAGGAGAGTTCTGCCTTGCGCGACCGCAGGCCCTCGGCTGTGGCGAGATCGGGCACTTCGGGTACTTCAGGCCAGGGGTGGCCGGCAAGCTGTGGCCCGCAGAGGTGGACTGGTTGCTGGGAGGGTAGGCCTCTGCCTCCCGCCTCACTCCGTGATCCCCTCCAGCCCGTTGCTCGCCACGAAGCCAGACGGGCCCGCTGCGCTCGGGATCCAGGCCTGGAGGTAAACCGAGAGCCCGGCGGGTACGCCCGCGGGCCAGGTGGTCGGCAGGTTGAACTCGCCTGCACTGCCAGTCGTCAGGGGCAGCAGGAGATCAGGGCTGGGCACCAGGGTGCCGCCCTTGAACGGGACGCACAGCTCGTTCACTCCGAGCACCAACCAGGCCGGGCTGGCAGGGGCGGCGTCCGTCAGAGTCAGCGTGAGCGCGCCGCCAGCTGCGAGATTGCCCGCACCGCCCAGCTCGGGAGCGCTCCCGGTCATGGGTGGTAGCGCCTTGCCGTGGTCGACCCACTGTCCCAGGACACGGACGTCGACCGCTCCGCTATCCCACGGTGCGGGCGTCCCGTCGTTGGGAGTCGCACCACCGGCGAAGACCGCGCGGTCACCGAGATCTGCCACGGCCAGCGAGTTGCGCGCCAAGGAGAGCTGCTCCACGCTCCAGGTCCCGGTCGCCGGATCGAACACATCCACTGAGTCGTGATCGAAGTTCATGAAGCCCATGGTCGGGTCGAAGAACGAATACGCGCCGCCGGCGAACAGCACGCGGCCTCCCTGTGCCACGGCGGCCATAGAACGCCGCGGGACAGAGAGCTGCTCCACGGACCAAGCCGCCGGATTGCTGGGCGGGCCCACGCTCGAGTCGTAGATGTCCACCGTGGTCACATCAACGGGGATACCGGCCATGTTTATCTGCCCGCTGGCGAAGTAGGCGCGCGTGCCGTCAGAGACGGCTGTCAGCTGGTACCTTGCCTGTGACAGCGCGACCTGGGACCAGGCCGCGGGGTTGGTCGGCGAGCCGATGCTGGAGTCGTAGACGTCGACCACATCCGTGTGGCCACCGCTCCCTTTCCCTCCGGCGAACAGGGCATAGGGCCCCACGCTGGTCGCCGCCAGCTCCTGGCGCGCCACCGACAAGCTCGTTTGGGTCCAGTCGTCCGTCGCCGCCTCGTAGACATCCACCCGATCGGATTGGTCTGGCGTCCCGAACTGGACCGGTACGCCGCCTGCGAAGAGTGCGTATCCACCGACGGTTGTGGCAGCCATGCCGTAGCGCGCTTCGGACAGGCTCGCCGTTGACCAGCTGTCTGCGTTCGCGTCATAGATGTCCACGACCGTGCTCGCCAGAAACATCGGGCCGCCGTATCCGCCAGCGAACAGCGCCTCGTCGCCAAGGGTGACAGCTGCCATGAAGACCCGCGCGCTGCTCAACGTCATCTGGGTCCAGGCACCGGACGACGGATCGTAGGTATCGACCGTGTCGTAGAGGGTCGTGTTGGTTCCACCGCCCGCGAAGAGCGCCCGGCCTCCCACAGCGGTGGCGTCCATGTTCCAGCGGGCAGGAACGATGTCCGGTTCGGTGCTCCAGCTTTGTGCTGAGAGCGGGCTGGCCGCGAGGGCCAGGGCGAGCACAGATTGAGTCAGGGTCAGGCGTGGCATGGTGGCGCTCCAAGAGTTGCCTGGGCGCACAGGTGTTCTTGCCTCGCCCGAAACGGTGATCACTCGGCTACTCAGCCGAGGTCCTGCTTGCGTGTGGCGCGATGCCTTCGGAAGCAGGTTCAACGACCCAAGTGCGAACCGACCACGGGGCTCCCATGCCTTTCTCCAAGAAAACCGAGAGTTGGCTCGTCCCTGCTCCCCGCGCGGCCCCGAACTTCGCCTCGGCTCAGAGGCGCGAATCGCCCGCTGCGCGCATCTCGCGCCGGAGCCAGGTCCGCGCCAGGTACCAATCGGCCTCGACCGTCTTTGGCGCGATACCCAGGACGTGAGCTGACTCTGCGAAGGTCAGGCCGCCGAAGAAGCGCAGCTCGACCACCCGCGCCCGGCGCTCGCTGAGCTGGCGCAGCGCCTCGATCTTCTCGTCGAGATCGAGCAGGTCTACGCTCGTGTCGTCGTCCGTGGCCAGATTCTCATGCAGGGTCACCCGCGCTCGGTCGCCGCCACGCTTCTGCGCCCGTTTCTTGCGCGCGTGGGCGATCAACACCTGGCGCATCAGATGGGCGGAAGCGGAGAGGAACTGGGCCCGGTCCTCCCATTGGAGCTGGTCCTGGTCCACCAGCTGCAGGTAGGCCTCGTTCACGAGGGCCGTGGGCTCGAGGGTGTGGTCCCGCCGCTCTCCGCGCATGCGCGCGCCCGCGATGCGCCGCAGCTCGTCGTGCACCAGGGGCAGCAGCTCGGCCAGGGCTCCTTCGCGATCATGGCGAGCGCGCAGCAGGAGTACCGTGACCTGTCCGGAGGGGTCATCGACCATGCCGAGCATTCTATGTCAGGCTCGGCGGCTTTGTGAGACCATCCTCTTCGATGAAGGACTCACAGAGCTTTGATCGAGTGGCCGACGTCTTCGAGGGCGCGCGCGAACTGTCAGGGAAGCTACGCGTCGCCTACCTTGACGAAGCCTGTGTGGGCGACATGGCACTACGCTCGGAGGTCGAGTCGCTGCTTGCCGAGTACGGGCGCGCCGACCAAGAGCTTGATCCGGTGGTTCATGCAGACGCGCTGCGCCATTGGGCCAATGAGACCGTCGAGGCAACCACCGGCGCCGGGAGAGACGGCGACCTGCCCCCCATCGAGGTCCCGGGCTTCCGCATCCTCTCGCTGATCGGCGAGGGTGGGCAGGGAGTCGTCTACGAGGCCGAGCAACAACAGCCACGACGTGTGGTGGCACTCAAGCTCCTGCGCCCCCATCTCGGGGGTTCGGGAGTCGAGCGCCGTTTCGAGCGCGAAGCCCAGGTGCTCGCGCGACTTCAGCACCCCGGGATCGCGACGATCCTCGGGTCGGGTGTGGTCGAGAGCGCGTACGGGTCGTTGCCGTACTTCGCCATGGAGCGGATTCGCGGATCCACACTCGTGGAGTCCTGCGCAGCACGCCGGCTCAACGTGCACCAGCGCGTGGCGCTGCTCGCCGAGGTCTGCGACGCCGTCGCGCATGCACACGGCAAGGGCGTCGTGCACCGCGACCTCAAACCGTCCAACGTCCTGGTCGACGACGAGGGTCGAGCCCGTGTCCTCGACTTCGGCATCGCCCGGGTTCTCGATGCGGACTTTGATCACGCCACGCTCGAAACCCGTACCGGTGATGTCATGGGGACGCTCTCGTACATGAGCCCCGAGCAGGCCTCGGGACGACCAGAGGGTGTCGACGAACAGACCGACGTGTTCGCCCTGGGCGTGCTGGCCTTCGAGCTGCTCACCGGAGAACTGCCGCGAGACCTGGCCGGGCGGCCGATCCCTGAGCAGCTGCGTCTGCTCACTGATGGCGAGACCACGCTGCTGGGTAGCGTCGATGGCTCACTGCGCGGCGACCTGGAGACGATCGTCGCCAAGGCCATGGCGCAGGAGAAAGCTCGGCGCTACTCGAGCGCGACCGCGCTGGCGGGCGACCTCCGGCGCTATCTGCGCAGCGAGCCCGTCCTGGCGCGCCCCGCCACCGTCTTCTATCAGATGAGCCGGTTCGTGCAGCGCAACCGCGCCCTGTCCCTTTCCTTCGCTGCGTTGTTGGTGGCTCTCGTGGCGGGCACCGTCGTCAGTCTGGCGCTGTACTTGCAAAGCCGGGCCAATGAAAACAATGCCCGCTGGCAGAGCTACGTGGCCAACCTCACCGCAGCGGTGGCACAGCTGGACGTGGGCACGGGGGGCGTCACCTCGTACCTCGAGAGCTGCCCCGAGGAATACCAGGACACCTGGGAGTGGCGTCATCTGCGGCGTCGCGCCGATGTGAGCCTGGCTGCGCATACCGTTTCGGACGGCATCGTTCACCAGGTCGCCCTCGGGCCGGACGGTCTCCTGGCCACTGGCGGCGGGCGTGGGCTGCCCGGCAACTACGGAGCCCGGGACTACCGGGTCCGCGTCTGGGACTTCGACGCAGATTCGCTCGAGATCCGTCCGCTGGGAGATCTCGGGTCGCACCAGAACGCCGTTCGCGGCCTGTCCTTTCGACCCGGCGGCGACGAACTCATCTCGCTCTCCCGCGCCTATCCTGACAACCGCTCGCTCTCGGACGCATACCCTGACGACGTGCCGGGTGAGGTGCACCTCTGGCGTGCGAGTGATGGCGAGCAACTCGCGTCTCTCGATTGCGACGGGCTCGGCTTGTCGCCCGTGGCGGTCGCGTGGCTCCCGGAAGCTGCTGCCCCTGCCGAGACCGGCACTTTGGAGAGCGGCCTGCCAGAGAGCGCCCCCGCAGCGTCGCTGCGCATCGCGGTCGCATGCCTCGACGGTGTGCATCTCTGGGAGCCCGAGGCTGACCGCCTGACCCCGCTCGCCGCTGTTGAGAAGGTCAACGTCCTGGCGATCCAGAAATCCCCCGGATACACACTCCTGCTCGCCGGGCTGGCAAACGGCTCGGTCGCGATGTGGGACCTGGACCCATCGGGGGGCGCTGAGCTACGGGGGAGCGTCAACCTTGGCCCGTATGTCGACCCTGATGCAGAAGGCTACATCGCTGGTGTCAGCGCGCTCGCGGCGAGCCCGGATGGGCGGCGTTTCCTCGCAGGGCTCGAGGGCGGCGCCCTGGTGCTCGTCGATGCGGAGAGCGGTGTCGTGGAGAGCCTTCTCGACGGCCACACCCGCACGGTCACTGCCGTGAGCTGGTCAGAGGACGGGGGGAGTGCCTGGTCGACCTCCCTCGACAAGACCCTGCGAGGCTGGGCCTTCGAGTTCGCATCGGACGGAGAACTCATCAGCGCCGAGGGCGCCCAGGTGCACCACGGTCACGCGGGCTACGTGACCTCCCTCGCCAAGGTGGACGACAACTCGCTCTTGATCACCGGCGCCTACGACCGAACGCTCCGGGTCTGGGGGGACAGCAGCCGCTCGCCGGTGTTCCGTGCCAAAGAGGGGCGTCGAAGCGGCGCGCCCTATTCGCTCGCCTTCGACGTGGCGGGCGACACACTTGCCTGGCGGCCAGATTCGCACCACCTGGCCCTCGCAGACCTGGCGACGGGTAAGACACTCTTCTCGCTCCCACGTTTCGTCGTGGACGACCCGTCCTACGACGCACGCCATGGCGGCCTGATCCACGGGGTGAGTTTCCACCCGGGGGGCGAGGCGCTCTACGCTGTCCACTCCCAGGGCGGACGTCTGCGGCGCTTCAATGCGCGCACAGGAGATCTGGAAGCAACGCTCGGCCCCGCCCTTCCTGCCCTCTTGTTCGTCGGCTTCAGCAATGACGGCACGCGCTACGCTGCCTGCGTCGAGGTCGAGGGAGAGTGGCATCTCCAAGTTCGCAGCCTCGCCACCGGAGAGGTCGAGCCTGGATGCTCCTGGCCGGTCGACGCCGTGTCACAGACCGTCAGCTTCACGCCGGACGACCGCCACCTCGTGCATGCTGTGGAGCGCTCGATCGTGGTCCGCGAGCTGCCCTCGGGAGAGGTCCGGCGCACGCTGGAGCTGCCCGTGGAGGTGAACCACCTGGCCTGCTCGCCCGACGGGGCCTACGTCGCCGCCACGAACTACGATCCCGATGATCGCTCCCTCTACATCTTCGATCTCGCCACGGGTCAGCGCAGCCGCCTGGAGGGGAACGTCAAGCCCTACAGCCTCTCCTTCCTGCCGCACAGCTCGCGCATCGTCACCGGCAACCGAGACGACGGCACCGTCAGCCTGTGGGACGTCGAGCGCGGCCTCACCCTGACCCTGACGGACCTCGAGGGCACCATCCAGTGGGTCGCCGCCTCGACCGACGGCACGCGCATCGCCGCGGTGGACGGCGCCGGTGTGCACCGGGTCTGGGATGCGCGCCCGATCGCCGGCAGCGGTGATGGTGCCGGGGTGCGCTAATCAGACGGCAGAGCTGTCACCCAGCCAAGCCAGAATCGCATACCCTTGCCACTTCGAACGACTGCCGTCTGCACACGAGGACTCGCCATGAACAAGACCGAAGTGCTGGCCCTGCTCCGAGCCAACAAGAACGAGCGCGGCATCGCGAACTGGAAGAAGATGAGTTCTCGGCCCGGCAGGCTCAAGAGCTTCGGCATCGGCCTGACCCAGCTGCGCAAGCTAGGCAAGCAGATCGGCAGAGACCACGGCCTGGCCCTCAAGCTCTGGAACAGCGACGTCTACGACGCCAAGATCCTGGGCCTGCTGATCGACGACCCCAAGCAGCTCACCCGCGAACAGGTCGAAGAGCAGGTCGAGAATCTGAAGAGTGGCAGCCTGGCCCACGTGTTCGCCTCCTGCGACGCGACCCTGCCCAAGGCGCCGTTCGCCAACGAGCTGGCCATCGAGTGGATGAACAGCGACCACGAAATGCGCCGGCACTGCGGCTACCTGCTGGTCTACGAAGCCGCGAAGGACAATCGAAAGAGCGCGCCCGATGACGCCTTCTTCCTCGACTGTATCCGCCGCATCGACCGCCTGATCGACGACGAGAAGAGCTTCATTCGGTGCGCCATGGGTGGCGCCCTGCTGGGTGCGGGCAAACGCAACCTCAAGCTGAACAAGGCAGCTCTGAAAGTCGCCCGCAGGGTCGGGCCCATCTCCTATGACTACCTCAAGAACGACTGCGAGCCGCTCGACCTGGTGAAGCACCTGACCAGCGACTACGTCACCAAGAAGCTCGGGCTCTGAGTGACCTGCTCACCGTGTGGCCGGCCACGCCTTGCGCCAGCACGACGGATCGACTCAACGGCAAACCCCGGGAGAACCGCCGGTCAGTGGCCGTAGCGGCCCCGGCCATCCAGGGTGCCTGGCGGGGGCGGGTAGACGATGGGCTCCCCCACCGTGAGTTGCGGCAGCGGTTGCACGCCCGCATCTGCCATGGTCAGTTGCCATTCTTGCGAGAGCCACAGGTGATTGATGCTGGGCAGCACGGTGCGCACGGACAAGAAGGCCTCGGCGCCAGCGACCACGACAAAGCCAGCCTTCTGCAGCAGCGTGAGGGTGGACAGGTGCGGCGACCAGAACCGGGCGCGAACCGGCATGCGCCCCCCACCCACCACGGCGCGTAGGAGCGCGTGACCCGAATCGAAGTCGTCGGGGGCGACTGACCAGTCGATGATCAGTCGTTCGCCGCCGCGTTCTCGGGTGATCGCCACGCCACGGAGCTCGCCCCCTCGCCACGCCTGCCAGCCCAGGTCGGATGCACCTGGAAACACGGTCCGCCAGGCATCGAACCGACCATCCCGCTGCACACCGCAGACGCCCACACCCAGCCGAATCTCTGCGCCCGGCCCCTCGAGGGCGTTGGTGATTCTTATCTCGTCCGCGCTGGGGCCTGCGGGGAGCGGGAAGCCGACGGCCCGGCACAGGTCGATGGACGTGGCGATCGCCTTGTGTCCGCGGGTGTGTCGCAGAAACCACCAGTCGACCTCGTCCCACTGGCCGAAGACCACCGCGAGGCGCTCCCGCACCTCGAACTCCGACCGGAACATCTGGTCGATCTCCATGAAGAGGCTGTGCACCCCACCCGCGCGGTACTCCTCAGCGATGAAGCAGGCGTTGAAGCGGCCGAACATGTGCGCTGCACCCTTCACCAGCATGGGCACGTGGGAGACGCCCAGATGACCGATGACACGCCCGCTCGGGTCGACGGCGACGATGCTCGAGCAGCCGTGCGGGTTGTCACGCATGGCGTGGGCGACTTTTCGGCGGGCGAGGCGGGCGTCGCTGCGCTGAACCCGGGCGAACCCGTCGGCGATGCCGTCGGAGTCAGCGGCGGTCGCCACACGAATCTCGGACTGCCCCATCAGAGTCTCCACGGCCTCTCGTTTCTCAAGGCTTTGCCTGCGCGATCTGGCTGAGCCGACTCATGCAATGTCGAAGTCGGCCAGCGTGTAATACCAATGCTCGCGCAGGTAGCGCGGCTCGAGTTGCGCCGCGAACGGGCGCGCGATCATCATGTACGGCGACGGCATCACTCGAAACCCCCAGCGCTGAAACTCACCGAACCATGTCGAAGAGCTGGGGCAGACGAACACGACCGTCTGGTCGCCGCGCGAGCCGTGGACGCTGCGCACGGCACGCTGCAGAGCTTGGCCTGCGGCCTGATCGTCAGGGTCACAGAGCCAGTCCACGATCAAGCCCGTGTCGTGTCCCATCAACCGGTCGCGCCGGTGGACCGCGTAGGCCCTGAGCGTCCCGTCGACCGCGTCTCGGGCGAGGGTGATCGTGTACGGTGCGCCCGGCGCGTCGCGGAAACGCCAGTTGAGAAACGGGGCGTCCCTGCGGGCCATGCACCGGTAGCGCGGTGCCAGACGCTCGTAGAGGGCGGTCACGTCCTCGTCGAATGCGACCGTCTCCTCGACACGAACGCTGGTGTCTGCGGTCTCCTGTGAGTCTTCCTTGGCCACCAGCATGAACTGCTGGCGCAACATCCAGTAGTCCATGTAGCGGCTCGCGATGCGATAGACGCTCTCGTTGGGCAGGCCGTACATGACGGCGTCGCCACCGGGGATGGCGAACGTCGAGGCGTAGGCCTGTGCCAGACGCACGAACAGGCCGGGGTTCCTGAGGCCCCGGCGCACCGCGGGGTCGGAGCACGAGTCGCAGTTGTGTCCGAAGGTCAGCCATTCGCCGTCGGCGCACACGTTCATCGGGACGCCGCCGTAATGGCCCACGACCCGTCCCTCGCGATCTTGAGCCACCAACCCATGCGAGCCGGCGGGGTTGCTCCCATACTTCCAGTGCCACCATTCGGCATCGAACACGGCCTGCTTGTCGTCGCCGCCGAACGCGAGAGTCATCAGCCGCGCGATCTCCTCGGCGTCGGCCGGGCCAGACCTGCGCAGAAAGAGCCAATGGGCTTCGCTCGCTACCTTCGGTTCGGTCTTCATCCGCCGGCTCCCGCCCCGCCCACCGTCGTTCTGGCATCGAGCCTTCGCTTCAGAGGCTGCCCAGGATGCTGTGGTTCCAGGCGCCGAAAGACCAGGCTCGCGTTGGTGCCGCCGAAGCCGAAGCTGTTGGTCATGACCGTGGCAAGACCCGCGTCGTCGAGGCGTTCGGTGACCAGGGGCAGGCCGTCGAGTTCAGGGTCAGGATCCACCACGTTGATGGACGGAGCGATGAAGTCGTGCTCGAGCATGAGCAGGCTGTGGATCGCCTCCAGGGCCCCGGCGGCCCCGAGGGAGTGGCCTCCCATGGACTTGCTCGACGAGAACGGAGGGAGCGCGTCGCCGAACACCTCGCGCATCGCGTCGACCTCGGCCAGGTCACCGATCGGGGTGCTCGTGCCGTGGGTGTTGATGTAATCGATGGATGTGTCGACTGTAGCCTGGGCGAGTCGCATGCACCGGGCCGCGCCCTCGCCCGATGGAGCCACCATGTCGGCGCCGTCAGAGTTGGCGCCGTAGCCCACCAGCTCGCCGTAGATCTTCGCCCCCCGCGCCTGTGCATGGTCGAGCGCCTCGACCACGACCATGCCAGCACCGGCAGAGATCACGAAGCCGTCCCGTCCCTGGTCGTAAGGCCGTGACGCCCGGGCAGGGTCGTCGTTGCGCCCGGTCGAGAGGGCACCCATGGCGTCGAAGCGGCTGGCGATGCTCCAGTCTTCCTCCTCGCTGCCCCCTGCGAACACCAGGTCTTGCTTGCCCCACTGAATCTGCTCCATGGCGGCGCCGATGCAATGGGCGCTCGACGCGCAAGCGGAGGTGATGGAGTAGCTGACACCCTTGATCTCGAAGGACGTCGCCAGGCATGCGGAGACGTTGCTGCCCATGGTCCGTGGCGCGGCGCAGGGGCTGACGCGTCGCAGCCCCCGCTGGCGCAGGGCGTCTGCACTCTCGATGACCCTCGCACTGGACGAACCACCGGCGGCGGCGATGAGGCCGACCCTCGGGTCAGAGATCTCTCCCGGCTCGAGCCCGGCGTCTGCCATGGCATCCCCCATGGCGACCCAGGTGTAGACCGCCGCATCGCACATGAAGCGGCGGGAGCGCCGATCGAGGTGTGCGTCGAAGTCGAGGTCAACCCGCCCCGCGACGTGGCTGCGCAGCCCCATCTCCCGGTAGGACTCGTTGAACACGATGCCCGAGCGCCCCCCGCGCAACGAGGCGAGCACTTCGGCCACAGTGTTGCCGAGGCAGGAGACGGCCCCAAGGCCGGTGATGACGACGCGGCGCATGCAGGTCTCCGGGAGGCTAGGCGGGGAGGTCGTCGAGAATGCGGACGCGCCGTGGCACCTTGTAGTCTGCAAGCAGAGCCTGGCAAAACGCGATGAGTTCGGCCTCATTCACGGGGTGGTGGATCGTCACGGTGGCCATGACCCGCTGCTTCTCTGGCGGCCCCGGCAACGCGCTCACCGCGCTCTCCGCCACGGAAGGGTGGGACTCCAGCACTCGCGCCACCTCGGCCAGGGACACCTTCCAGCCGCCGACGGTGATCACGCCCTCTCGCAGTCCGTCGAGAGAGAGGAAGCCGTCGGCGTCGAGAGAACCGACGTCGCCCGTCCAGTAGCCGCCGTCCACGAAACCGTTCTTGCCGTCCAGGCTCTCTCGGTGCACGTACCCGGCAGCTATCGCCTCCCCGCTGATGACGACCTCGCCAGCCTGGCCCGGGGGCAGCGTCTTGCCGTTGCTGTCCACGATGCTCACGCCGACGTTCTTCATGGCGCGGCCCACCGAACCGGGACGCCGCTCGACTTCCGAGGCGACCTGCATGGAGATACCTCCGGTCTCTGAAGATCCGAAGTGCTGGACGATCTGCGCGTTGAACCGCCGTCGGAACGCCTCGATCTGGCTGGCCGCTAGCGGCGCGGTACACGAGAGAAGGTAGCGGACCGACGACAGATCCGGGACCG
>CAZIAK010000019.1:0-85365 GCA_964537035.1 uncultured Phycisphaerales bacterium
GCATCAGCCAAATGCGGGCCCGGGGTCCGTCGATTACTCCGACAGGCTGCTAGCCGCCGAAGTACTTGCTGCGGATCCACTCCGGCTGGTGGCGATCCGGGACCCGCTCCCGGCCGGACAGGTCGACCCGAGCCGGTTGCAGCTCGTCCACAGTCCAGGGGCACTCGTCGCCGCTACGTTCTTGCCAGTCCTCCAGCAGGGCGCGCAGGTGGGAGAGCTTCTCGGCGTGGGCCGGGTCCGCGGCCAGATCGTTGCGTTCGTGGGGATCGGCGACGAGATCAAAGAGCAAGGTCACGTCGATCTTCGGGTAGCGGATCAGCTTCCAGCGGCCGTCGGTCACGGCGCGCTGGCTGTCGCGGTAGAGCGTGAACAGCGAGTCGCGCACCGCCGGCCGCTCGCCGCGCACGACAGGCAGCAGGTCGCTGCCCTCCACGCCCTCGGGCAGCCGGGCCCCGCCGACCGCGCAGAGCGTCGGGTAGAGGTCGAGCAGGTAGGTCAGCGCTTCGCTGCGTCCGCCGGCCGGCACCCCCGGTCCGCGCAGGATCAACGGGCTGCCCATGGAGTGCTCGTAGAGGTTCTGTTTGCCAAGCAGCCCGTGGCTGCCCATGGCCAGACCGTGGTCCGCCGAGTAGACGACGAGCGTGTCGTCGGCCAGGCCGAGACGCTCGAGGGCCGCGAGCACGCGCCCCACCTGGGCGTCGAGGTGGCTGATCAGACCGTAGTACTCGCCGAGCTGCTGGGACAGAACCGCGGGATCTCGAGGCCAAGCGGCCAGGACCTCGTCACGCAGGGTCAGCGTGGCGAGGTCGAAGCACCAGGGGTACTGGGGCAGCACGTTGGGCGGCAATGGCGGCGGGTTCTCCCCGTAGTACTCGCGCCAGGCGACGGGCGGATCCCGCGGGTCGTGAGGCGCCGTGAAGGCGACGTAGCAGAAGAACGGGTCGTCCGAAGGGTTCTGCGCCTGCTCGGCCAGGAAGCCGATGGCCGCGTCGCCAAAGAGTTCGCTCGAATGTCCCTCACCTGTGCGCTCGTTTTCGAACCCCGAGCGGTCGGCGATCATGTCGACCAGGGGCACGCCGAAGTGGTCGGACATGCCGCCGAACATCACCGCCCGTCCCCGCTGGAAACTGCGCCGAAAAGACTCCCGCCCGTTGTGCCACTTGCCCGTGGCGAAGGTGCGGTAGCCAGCGCCCTCGAGCACCTCGCCCAGAGTCGTCACCCCCGCCAGGTCGTCGCGCACGTTGTGCAAAGTGCGGCCGCTCATGAGCATGGCCCGTGACGGCTGGCACACGGCGCCGTGCCGCGACCCCATGCAGTGGTTGCCCGTGAAGGCGAAGCCCTCGGCCGCCAGGGAGTCGAGATGCGGCGTCTTGATGTGCTCGTTCCCGAGGGCCGCGATCGTGTCCGGTCGCTGATCATCAGCGAAGAGGAACAGGATGTTGGGGGGCGGGTCACCGCCGCGCGCGAACGCGGTCATGGCGACCAGACAGAGCGGGACGGCCAGCCAGCGCGCTCTTCGACCAGGGGGCAAGGCGCCCCGGGCGGATCGCGGCTGCAAGATCAGATTCATGCCCTGGATCCTGGCACAGAAGTCGGTCCTCAGCCAAGTGCAGCGATCCCGTTGTCAATCGCTCGGTGATTCAGGCTCCGCGCCAAGGGACAGAAGCCTCCGAGAGCGAGGCCAACTACCATCGCAAACACATGGCAGCCTTTGCGGATTCTCCGCATCGAATGGCCTCGATGGTCACGTCCCGTAGGAGCATGATGGGGCTCCTGTCCCCGACGAGGCCAGAATCATGATCGATCGGCTCCAGCTTGCCCACGCTGACGACGGCACAGACACGACAGTCACCGGAAGGACCCTCGGCAGAGGTCTGGCCGCGCTCTCGATCTCGCTGCTGGCCCTGTCCTGTAGCAGCGCTCCACCACCGCCTGAGACGGGGACCAATCTGCCACCACTCGACCCCGCCCGGCAGGAGGTTCATCTACCCGCCGCACCCGGTTGGCAGGCCAGCCTGGTGATCGACAACGGCGAAGTGGGCATCTGGACCGTCGGCACCTTGGACGCGTTCACTCTCTACGGCTGCCCGGACATCTTCGGCCTGGACGATCGCGGCCGCTGCATCTTGCTCTCGAGTTACAGCGGCAAGTGGACACCCCACTACACCGTCGAGGACGGCGCCTGGCTCGGCGCCCTGCAGCAACTCGACCTCGATCCAGCCGTGGCCGGCCGCGAGATCTACGCCGGCGGCCAACGCGGCAACTTGATCCAGATCGTGCCCCTGCGAGAGGGCGGGTTCGATGTGCGCACCATCGCGCGCTTCGCTGCCGAAGAGATCCACACGCTCGTGGGCGGCGACTTGCGGCCCGAAGGGGCCGGGGCCGAGTTGCTGGTCTTCACTCATCGAGGCGAGACCTACCTGATGACACCCGACGGTCGCGGTGGCTTCGACGCGTCTCTTGTCGGCAACCTGAATGCACGAGTGCGCCAGGCCACGCTCTTGCCCCAAGAGGTGAACGAGCGGCCCTGGATCGCGGCAGTCTGTCGCAACGGGGAGGTCGTGCTCTTGCGTCTCGGGCCCGATGGCCTGGAGAAGCGGGTGATCCTCTCCGAGCCCATGGGCTTCGGGCGTCTGGCCCTGCGGCCCGGCACCCAGCCGGGCGAGGCGCACGTTCTCTACGTGACCCGTGACGACGGACTGGTGCTGCGCCTGCAGGGCAGGCCCGAGGGCGGAACGTGGCAGCGCGAGATCGTGTACGCCGGTCCCCAGGGGCCGCGGGGTCTGGCCACGGGGCGCTTCGATCCCGACCCGCAGGTAGAGACCGTGGCGGTCTTCGGCTATTCGGGCAAGGTACAGCTGCTCTCGCGACCACCCGGCAGCACCTGGGAGGCGACCACCCTGTTCGTGGATCGCGACAAGGGCCACTGGCTTGCGGCCGCCGAGCTCGACGGCCGCAACGGCACCGACGAGCTGATCGCCTCGGGCTACGGCGGTCGCATCGTGCTGCTCTCCTGCGCTCCCGGCACGGGACTCGCCGGCGTCCCCACCGACCCGGACCCGGCGCTGCGGCCCTAGCTCACAGCGGCAGGTGTGGTGACGCCGGCGCACTGCGCGATCAGCCGCCGACGATGGTCGCGAGCAGACGGCTCGAACGGATCTCGATGCAGCGCCTGGGACGCCTCGCATGGGGGCGCCCGCGCTTCATGAATCCAACTCGGTGCCATCGCTCAGCTCCTCCGGAGAACGGAGCAGGCCAAGCCTTCTTTGGAAGGGAGCGAGACTCTCGGGCAGGCGTTCAGCGAGAAAACGGAAAACCACAACTTTTTCTCTCACAGAGGGCGGGAGAGGGAGAGTAGAAGTACGCCGTGTTCATCCTCCTCAAACTTCTCCTGACCCTTTTGCTGGGGCTGCCCGCTCCAGCCATTGCGGACACGGTCGGCACCTCTGCCGACCGGTGCGACGTAGCCGATCAGCCGGCCGTCGACTTGGCCGATGAAGAAGAAAAGGATGACGATCTCGCGCCCTCACCGCGGATTCACCTTCCCGCTCTGTGCCGCGCTTGCGGCGGATCGGACCTCGACGAGGCCCAGTCCCCTTGCGAGCCTCTCGGCACGACCCCGCTGGCTCGCGCTCCACCCCTGACCTGACGACCCCATTGTCCCCTTACGGGGGTTTTCACGTCATTGGCGCGTCTCCGAGGCCCTTCGCCGAGGAGCGCGCTCGGGTTCCAGGAGAAGGTCCATGTCCGCCCCCTTCAGCGGGTTCAACGCCGGAGACATCAAGTCCGGTTTTCTCGTCTTTCTTATCGCTCTGCCGCTGTGCCTCGGGATCGCCTTGGCCAGCGGGTTTCCTCCGGTCGCCGGAATCTCCACCGCCGTCATCGGCGGTGTCATCGTCTCGTTTCTCGGAAGCTCTCGGCTGACGATCAAGGGGCCAGCGGCCGGGCTCATCGTCATCGCACTCGGCGCGGTCCAAGAGCTCGGTGGCGGCGACCCCATCGTTGGCTACAAGCGCGCCCTGGCCGTCGGCGTCGTCGCCGCGGGGATCCAGATCCTGTTTGCCCTGTTCAGGGCGGCGTCCGCCGGCATCGCCATGTCGCCAGCCGTCGTGCATGGGATGCTGGCCGCGATCGGCATCATCATCGTGTCCAAGCAGGCTCATATCGTCATGGGCGTCTCTCCGGAAGGGAGCGAGCCGCTCGAGCTGCTTGCGGAGATCCCGCACAGCATCGCCAACGCCAACCCCGAGATTCTTCTCCTTGGCGTCTTGTCGTTGTTGATCCTGTTCTTGCACCCGCTCATCCGACATCGCATCGCCCGAGCGATCCCCGCGCCTGTGATCGTGCTGGCGTTGACGGTCCCCATCGGACTCTTCTTCGACCTGGATCATCTGCACTCGTACCACCTGTTCTCGAAGGATTTCAGCGTCGGGCCGGAGTTCCTCGTCGAGCTTCCCGGGTCCATCGCGAACGCGATCGCGTTCCCCGACTTCTCCGTGATCTTCACCGGAACATCGCTGAAGTACATCGTGATGTATGCCCTCGTCGGAACGATCGAGTCGACGCTGAGCGTCCTCGCCGTCGACACACTCGACCCGGAAAAGCGGTCGTCGAACCTCAACCGCGACCTGCTCGGCGTAGGTGTCGGAAACCTGGCCTGCGCGATGATCGGTGGACTACCGATGATCTCGGAGATCGTCCGCAGCAAGGCGAATATCGACGCAGGTGCCAAGTCGCGCTGGTCGAACTTCTTCCACGGCGCGCTCCTCCTCGTGAGCGTCGCTCTGATCCCCGGCCTCCTGCACATGATCCCGCTCGCCGCGCTCGCGGCGATGCTCGTCTATACGGGCGTGCGTCTGGCGTCCCCCAAGGAGGCGTTGCACGCCAAGGAGATCGGGCTGGATCAGTTCGCCCTGTTCATCGTGACCCTCGTGACCACGCTGGCGACTGATCTGCTGATCGGCGTCGCCGTCGGCCTGGCCCTCAAGACCGTCCTTCATACGTTCAGAGGCGCAAGGCTCCGCGACTTGGTGCGCACGCGCGTCGTGGAGGAACGCGAGGGCGGAGAGCTTCGCATCAAGCTGCATGGGGCCGCGGCCTTCACGAGTCTCCTCCGCGTTCGGCGGGCCCTCGAGAAGGTCGACGAATCCGTCGGCACCGTGATTCTCGACCTGTCCGACGTGGTGGTCGTCGACCACACGTTCCTTCTTCGGGTCCGCGCCACGGCAAGCGAGTGGCCAGGAACCGAGATGAAGATCCTCGGCATCAACGAGATGGTGACGGCGTCCAGCCACCCCGACGCATCGCGCCGGAGGCTCAAGTGACAACTGTCGATTCAGCTGAGCGCTCCGAGCGGTCGAGCCTGGAGTCCGCCCTGGAGCACGCCCGGCACCTGCTGCCCAGCCAGGCTCCTCTGCACGCCTTCGTCCATCACAACACGCTGCATGCGTTCGAAGATCGAACGTTTGATGACGCCGTTGTCGCTGCATCGAAGATCTACGGCACGGAGCCCTATCAGTCGGAGCATGCCTTCGCCGAGTGCATCAGAAACGGGCGGATCCACGACACCGATCTGCGGGAAGTGATCGTCGGCGATCCCACCGTTGGCGACGGGGAAGTCTTCCCTGGCGGTCCTGCGCGCCGAGATCTCAGGTTGTTTCGGTTGCGGCACCTGTTCGAGATTCCACGCAACTCCGCGCTCCGATGGACTCTGGACGAGACGGATGCGCTGCTGCGGTTCTGTCCCGAGGTGACGCCAGAACGCCGACGTGAGCTGCTTGCGGAGGCCCGGCTGGCCGTGGGCGTTCAGGCCGATCGATCCGAGCCCGCCCTACAGGCAGCACTTCTGGGCGATCTCTGGCGCGCGCTGGACGCAGCCGTGCCTGCCCAGGAGCAGCGGGTACCCTGCCCCCGGGTTCGCGACCGCGTGCTTGCCGCTACCGGGGTCGACACCGACGAGATCGTGCAGCCACTGCTGATCCGCCTGGCCGGGGCGTTTCTCGATCAGGGGCTGGCGTCCTGGTCGATGCCCGACCGTGAGGCGGGCTTTCTCGTCGCTTGTCGCCGACTCTACGGTCTGACGGCTGTGTGCGAGCCACACGGTCTCGGAGGGCTCTCCGCCATCTTGAGAGAGCACGAGGCGCAATCCTGGAGTGCCGACCAAACCGTCGAGTGGGCGCTCGGCGCGATGGGAATCCCGGACGAAGAGCGTGGTTCGGTGATCGATGCCACGCTCCTCTCGCTCCGGGGCTGGGCAGGCATGGTGCACACCTTCGAAACGCGCCCCGATCTCGCCCCGGTGGAGGCTCGCCCCGCTCGGCTGATGGACTACCTGGCAGTCCAGCTGACTCTCGACGTCGCCGCGGCTCGCAGGGCGCTCGCCAACGACGGGAATGGGTTGGAGATGTCGACCCTCGCGGACTCCGCTCCCATGGATCGGGTCGCTGAAGACTCGTTCCGGACCGAGCTGGTGTACGAGGCGTTCATTCTCAGCCAGATCGTCCCCTTCGAGATCAGCCAGCTTCTCAAACCGGACAACGCCAGGGCCTGGGTCGGTGAAGTGCGCCAGTTCAACGGTCTCGAGCGAAGGCGGCTCTTGCATCTCGCCTACGAACGCCGCCACCGCATGGTTGTGCTGGATGGTCTGGCGGCGCACTGCCGGCTCGGGGAGCCCAGCCCCCCCGAGCCGGAGTTCCAGGCGGTCTTTTGCATCGACGATCGTGAGGAGTCCCTGCGCCGCCACCTCGAGGAGTGCGCACCGGCGGTCGAGACCTTCGGGTTCGCAGGCTTCTTCGGCGTGCCCATGGCATACCAAGGCATGGAGGACCTGCATCCGCGGCCGCTCTGCCCGGTGACCATCGTTCCACGGCACGTCGTCAGAGAGTTCCCGCTGCAGGACACCTCAACTCGTGACTACGAGAGGGCGAATCGAGCCACAGGCCAGCGCAAGCACTTCCTGACGAGAGCGTCGCACAGCTTGTTCAGCGGCGGCATCGTGACGTCGACGATCGGCGTCGCTTCCCTCGTACCGATCATCGGCCGGTGCATGTTTCCACGCGCGTTCGAGAAGTGGACCCACCGGCTTGCCGCTCACCGCCCAGCACGCCCGCCGACCCGTCTTCAACTCGAATACTGTGCGGAGTCGAGCACCGCCAAGATGCAAGCCGGGTTCCACGTGGCCGAGATGGTCGAGATCGTCGCGAACACGCTCGAGACGATGTCGATCGGAAGCCTGTGTCCGATCGTGCTCATCGTTGGGCACGGCTCCAGCAGCTTGAACAACCCGCACGAAGCGGCCCACGATTGCGGCGCCACCGGTGGAGGCCGGGGGGGGCCGAACGCGCGCGCGTTTGCGGCGATGGCAAACCACCCAGAGGTTCGCGCGGGCCTGTCGGCCATGGGCCAGGCGATCCCGGAGGGGACCTGGTTCGTTGGGGCGTATCACAACACGGCTGACGGAGCGGTCCTCTACTTCGACGAGGACCTGGTGCCGTCGGCTCTCACCGAGCCATTTGGCGAGGTCAAGCGCAAGATGGCGGAGGCGTCTGTGCTCGACGCGCACGAACGCTGTCGCCGATTCGAGTCCGGGCCACGGGGGTATTCGTTGGGGCCAGCAGTGGCGCATACCGAGTCACGGTCGATCGATCTGGCTCAACCCCGACCGGAGTATGGACACGCCACCAACGCGGTCTGCATCGTCGGTCGGCGCGCCCGGACACGCGGCCTGTTCTTGGACCGTCGAGCTTTCCTTGTCTCCTACGACCCCGATCAAGACGACGACGAGGGGAGCGTCTTGACCAGGCTGCTGTTGTCTGTCGGCCCGGTTGGAGCCGGGATCAACCTCGAGTACTACTTCAGCTTCGTTGACCCCGTCGGGTACGGGTGTGGAACGAAGCTCCCGCACAACATCTCTGGGCTCTTCGGCGTGATGGACGGACACGCGTCGGACCTGCGCACCGGGCTACCCTGGCAAATGGTGGAGATCCACGAACCCGTTCGCTTGCTGACGATCGTCGAGGCGAAGAGGAGCTTGCTGGAGAAGGTCCTGGAGGAGACTCCGGCGTTGGATCGCCTCATCAGAAACGGTTGGATTCAGTTCATCGCCTGGGATCCCGATTCCGATGCGCTGCACGTCTTCGACCAGGGCGCGTTCGAGGCACACCAGCCCGAATCGCTGCGACTGCCGGCGGCCATCCGCTCTGCCGACTACTACACCGGAACCCTCGAGCATCTGGCGCCGGCGCACATCACGGCCGCCTTCGGCACGGAGCCGATGCCTGAGACACCCCGAGCTACGGCTCTCGCGAGGACCTTCTGATGTTTCAGGCGACAATGTTGGTTCTGGTGATCGGCCTGCCCTTCTGCGCGGTATTCTTTCTGGGAGTTCCGGCGTGGTTCGGCGTGAAGATGAGCGAGGAGACGGTCGCTCGCATCGTTGGGGGGACCTTCATTCTGGTAACGCTCGCGGCGCTGGCCCTCACGGGCTGCGTGATCGTCGATGAGCACCACGCCAAGGACATCGACCTCGGGTCCTTCTATTCGGTGGGGGAGTATTCGTTCAAGTTGACCCTGGTAGGTGACGGTCTTTCCGCGACCTTTGCGGCGTTCTCCGCGATCCTCGTGGGGGTGATCGGAGTGTTCTCGCGCCGCTATCTTCATCGAGAACCGGGCTTCTTTCGCTTCTACTTCCTGCTCACTCTGTTCGGCGCGGGTGTCCTCACCGTGGTTCTCGCTGGCAACTTGGACCTCGTCTTCTTCGGCTGGGAGCTTGTCGGGGTTACCTCCGCGTTGCTCATCGCGTTCTTTCACGAGCGCAAGAAGCCGGTCGAGCACGCGCTTCGCGCGTTCTTGACCTATCGCATTTGCGATGTGGGGCTGCTCGGCGCCGCGGTCTGGCTGCATCACAAGGCGGCTGCGACGGCCATGGTGGCGTCCCCTGATGCACCATGGATCGGCTTTGCCGCGCCCTCTTCGGAGCGCGACACGCTGTTGATCGCGTTGCTCTTGCTGTGGGCTTCGATGGGAAAAGCGGCTCAGATGCCACTGGGCGGATGGTTGCCCCGAGCGATGGAGGGCCCCACGCCATCCAGCGCGATCTTCTACGGGGCGATCTCGATTCACCTGGGCCCCTACCTGCTTCTACGCGCCGGGCCCCTCATCGAGAGCTCTGCGGTGGCATCCGCGGCGGTGGTCGGCGTAGGCGCCCTGACCGCGATCCACGCGGCCTTGGTCGGGCGTGTTCAGACGGACATCAAGTCCTCTCTCGCCTATGCTTCGATGGCCCAGGTTGGCCTGATCTTCGTGGAGATCGGGTTGGGGTGGCGCCTCATCCCCCTGATTCACATCGTCGGGCATGCAGCGGTACGCAGCCATCAGCTCCTGCGCAGTCCGAGCCTGCTCCACGACCATCACCAGCTCGAACAAGCCATGGGTGGAGTGCCGAGACTCGGCGGCCACCTCCAGCGCTGGATTCCGCTGAGTAGCCGGGCTCGGCTGTATCGATACGCCCTCGAACGGGGTGGCTTCGACGCGATCCTTCGTGAGCACATCGTCGGCGGCTTCTTGTCTGTGTTCACCAAGCTCGACAACGTCGAGCGACGAGTCGCCCGAGCACTTCGCTCGGTGAGCCCACGGTCCAACACCAAAGGAGACCACTCATGATCGCCATCGGGCCTGTATCCTGCGCAGTTCTCCTCCTCATTGCGGCGGGCTGGACCTGGCGCATGACAGACTGCCAGAGCGCACGCCGTACGGCCACGGCATTCGCTTCCCTGGCGGTTGCGATCGCGGTCGTCTGCCTTGTGGCGCAGTCCATGCAGGAGCCAGGTCTTGGAGCGTCCACCCTTCGGATTGCACCTGAAGGGCTGCTCGGTCTGGCCCCCCTGGTCACCTGTATAGCTGGCCTCACTGCCGTGGCGCTCGCTTCGGTTGCTGATCACCCGCCAAGGACGCTCTCGCGTATTCTGCTGCTCTTTGCGGTGGCTCTGCTCTTTCTGTCGTTCGACAATCTGGTCGTCCTCTTCCTGCTTTGGTCGCTCTCCGCCGGTATCGCCTACACCGAGCTGAAGAGCCGGGGAGACCTCAACGGCTGCGCGAGGCTCTTCGCCCGCTACCATGTGCCGAGCGTCCTGCTGTTCGGCTTTGGGGCGCTCGCCCTGGCGCTGGGGTGGCCCGGGTTGGGTGTCGTCTCCATGCTCCTGGCCATCGGCGTTCGAGAGGCGGTTCTGCCCGCACACAGCTGGTTTCCTCGGTTCGTCGAGCAGGCTCCCATGGGAATCGTCGTGGCCTTCTCCGCTACTCAGCTGGGTGTCTACGCCAAGACCCGGCTGTTGGCCGAGAACCTCTCCGCCGGTGCCGGCCAGTCCCTCGCAGCCATCGGGGCTGCGACCGCCGTGACAGCTGCGGCCCTTGGGCTCGTGCAAGTGAAGCCTCGGCGCGCCCTCGCCTACCTCGTGATCAGCCAGACGGGCCTCGTCGCGTTCGGTTTGGAGAACAGGTCCGTCGTCGCTTTCTCCGGCGGGCTCTTGGTGTTGTCCGTCCTGGCGCTCGCCGTATCCGGGTTTGCCATGACGCTGTCGGCGCTCCTGGCTCGGCGGGGAGATTTGACCCTCGAGACGCCAGGAGGGACCTTTGCGAGAACGCCTCGGCTCGCCGTGGCATTCCTGCTCCTTGGATTCTCCACGGTCGGGTTTCCGCTGACGTTGGGCTTCGTGGCCGAGGACCTGCTCGTGCAAGGTTCGGTGGCAGAGTTCCCCCTGCTGGGGCTCAGCTTGATCGTTGCCACGGCCCTGAACGGGATGACCGTGATGCGGGCGTTCTTCACCCTGTTTTCCGGGTCCGACCAGCACGAAGGCGAGATGGACCTCGTACCGCGAGAGAAGGCCGCCCTGAGCCTGGTCATGGCCACTCTCCTCTTGGGCGGCATCTTTCCGCGCCTGGTCGTGGGGCTGCAGGCACGAAGCGCAGAGGGCCGATCCATCACATCCCAACCGGCGCAGTACGAGCTCCCAGAGAGATTCGCACCACCTACTCAGAAGAAGGCACACTGAGCCACCCGCGCCCGGGCGGGTGTCAAGCAAGTTCCGCGGGCTCGGGGCCAGGCGATCGCCCTGGATCTGGCCAGCTCCGGTTTCGATCCCGACTCACCGGGAGGGCGCCGGGAGCCAATTCACTGACGAACGCAGGGCCTGTACACTTCGTGGCCATGGACCGTAGGACCGCCTGCTCCAGCTGTCCCGGAGCCCGGCGCTCTGAACGGGCCCTTCCATAGACCGTCGCCAAACCAACGAGGTGCCAATGCGTTTCCTTCCCCACCTGATTCAACGAAACCGTGACTGGTCCGCAAGACAGCTGAAGACGGACGAAGCCTTCTTCGATCGTCTCGCACACCAGCAGAAGCCCGAGATTCTCTGGATCGGGTGTTCGGACAGTCGAGTTCCCGCAAACCAGGTCGTGGATCTACCGCCGGGCGACGTGTTTGTGCACAGGAATATCGCCAACGTCGTCGTCCACAGCGACTTCAACTGCTTGAGCGTCATCGAGTACGCCGTGGCGTATCTCGAAGTGAAGCACATCATCGTCTGTGGGCACTACGGCTGCGGCGGTGTGACGGCAGCAACCAAGGACCGTCAACTCGGCCTGATCGACAACTGGCTCCGGCATATTCGGGACGTACGGCAGAAGCACGGGAAGGCTCTGGGGGCTCTTGAGAGCGAATCCGAACGCATCGACAGGCTCTGTGAGCTCAACGTCGTGGAGCAGGTTCGGAACGTGTGCCACACCACCATGGTTCAGAGCGCCTGGGAGCGAGGTCAGCAGCTCGCCGTGCACGGCTGGATCTACGGGCTCAGCGATGGCCTCCTCCAGGACCTGGAGGTGACAGCGGCCAGCGTCGATGAGATCGATCAAGCGTACAGAGTCGCCACGACGCGCGAAGGGGAACGCTAGTCCGACCTATTCACGGACTCCTGCTGCGAACGCGTTTGCGCCTTCGTGGACTGCGTTGGAGTCCACGATGCCATCCTCAACGGGGTGGCACCCCGCCTCCGGTGCCATCGCGCCCTCCGCCTTGCCACGAAGGCGCAACCACGCTCTCGCGACGAACTCCGCGAATAGGTCGGACTAGCCGTCAGGCGTGACCAGAATGACTCGCAAAGCGTCCGTGCGTCGGTGGTGTGGAGGAGGCGACCGCTCCCCGGCGGCGTGACTCGTGGGCCGAGCTGCTGTGGCGTGTCTTTGCCGTTGACGTGCTGCGCTGCGGGCTGTGCCGTGGTGGGCGGCGTCGGCTGATCGCGTAGATCACACGAGCGCATCTCGCGGAGTCCAGCAGGCGTCGCTCGGTCTGCCGACCAAGGCACTGCGGGTGCATCCGGTGAGAAGTCTGCCCGAGCTGTTCTGGGCGAGCTGAAGACGGGAGCTGGTCGGTGCGCGCTGACGGCGAGCGAGGGGTGGGTCCGTCCGCCGGGCAGGGTGGGGGTGTGATGCGGGCGCGCCGGGGCCTTCGGGGAGGATTCGTGGCAAGGGCGGCGGGTGGGAGATCAGGTCCGCTAGGCCGTCTCCACGTCCCCCACCACGCCCCGCCCGCGCATCACTCCACGTGTATCGATCATCAGCCGCGCCTTCGCCGCCAGCAGCTCGTAGTCGACGGCCGCGTGATCGGTAGCCAGCACCACCGCGTCGTAGCCCGACAGCGTCGCCCCGTCGAGCGGCACGCTCACCATGGGCGGGATCGTCGCGTGGCGCACCGGATGGGTCTCGCTCACCCAAGGGTCGTGGTAGTCGACGGCGGCGCCGAGCCCCAGCAACTCTTCGATGATCACGAAGCTGGGAGACTCCCTGGTGTCGTCCACGTCAGCCTTGTAGGCCAGGCCCAGCACCAGCACCCGGGCGCCGCTCACCTCGATGCCGCGCTGGCGCAACGCCGCCACCGTGCGCTGCACCACGTAGCTGGGCATCCCCCGATTGATCTCGCCTGCCAGCTCGATGAAGCGCGTGGGCAGGCCCACCTCTCGGGCCTTGTGGGCGAGATAGAACGGATCGATGGGCAGGCAGTGTCCGCCCAACCCGGGCCCGGGGCGAAACGGCGAGAAGCCGAAGGGCTTGGTGGCCGCGGCGTCGATGACCTCGTGGATGTCGATGTCCATGGCCACCATCAACGTCTTCATCTCGTTGACCATGGCGATGTTTACCGCGCGGTAGATGTTCTCCAGCAGCTTGGCGGCCTCGGCCACCTCCGCAGACGAGCAGGCGACGACCGTGTCGACCGCGGCGCCGTACAGCGTGCGGGCCAGCTCTGCTGAGACCTCGTCGATGCCTCCCACCAATCGAGGGATCTGGGCCGTGGTCAGGTCGCGGCGGCCTGGGTCTTCGCGCTCGGGGGCGTAGGCCAGGAAGAAGTCGGTGCCGCAACGCAGCCCCGTGGCTTCGAGGAGGGGCAACACCACCTCGCGGGTCGTGCCCGGATAGGTGGTCGATTCAAGCACCACCAGCTGGCCAGCCCGCAGCACCGCCGCCACCGCCCGGGCCGTGCCGGTGACGTAGCCCAGGTCAGGCTCCCGCCCGCCACCGAGGGGCGTGGGCACGCAGATCACCAAGGCGTCCGGCTCGTCCAAGCGGTTCATGTCGGCGGTGGGAGTGAAGCATCCGCTGGCCATGAGCTGTGCCGCGAAGCCTGGCCCGAGATGCTTGAGATAGTCGTGGCCGTCCAACAGCTGCTCGACCTTGGCATCGTCGACGTCAAAGCCCTGCACCGAGAAGCCCGCCTCGACCATGGCCGCCGCGATGGGCAGCCCGATGTAGCCCAGACCGATGACCCCCACCGTGGCCTGACGGGAGCTGAGCTGCTCGGCGAGTTCTGCGGCCAGGGTGTTCATTCGCTCTCCAGCATGGCACGACCGGCGATCATGGCACGCTCCCAGCGGTCAGACAGATAGAGCAGCCACATGGCCCCACCCTTGAGCAGGGCGCTGGCCACGATGGCCCACCAGACGCCCTCCAGCCCCCAGTCCAGCTCGAACGCGAACAGCCAGGCCAGGGGCACCCGCAGCACGTTTCCGGGGATGGACACGCAGGCCGCCAGGGTGGCCGAGCCCGCCCCGGCCATGGCGTCGCCGTAGACCATCTCTGCGGCCTGGGGAATCTGGCAGAAGGCCATGGTGGCGATGTAGCCCGCGGCGATTCTGAGCGTGGTGGGGTCATCGGTGAACAGGCCCACCAGCGCTTCAGGCCAGCAGAAGAACGTCGTGGCGGTCAGGGCCATCAGCACCGCGCACATGCCCACACCCACGTGCCCGGCCGCTCGGGCTCGGGCCAGGTTGCCAGCGCCCACGGCGTGGGCCGCCACCGTGCCTGTGGCCACGCCGAAGCCCAGCACGACCATGAACGAGAGGCCCTCGACTCCCCTGAAGCCGATGCCGTAGGCGCCCAGGGCGTCTTGCCCGAAGCTGGCGATGATCTTGGTCAGCACCACGCCCACCGCCGCGTAGAGAAAGGTGGAGCTGCCCGCGGGGAGGCCGATGCGCAAGATCTCCCGGACCACCTTTATCCGCAAGCGGTAGCTGCCCAGTTTGACGAGCGACAGCAGGCGATGGCGGCGCACCATGATGATGAAGCCCACCAGGGCCGAGCACATGCGCGAGCTGCCCGTGGCCGTGGCCGCCCCCTCTACGCCCCAGCCGCCGAACGAGAGCTGGCCATGCCAGGGCAGGGTGAAGGGCAGGGTCTGGCTGCCCCAGGTCAGGGCCTCGGCGGTGCTCACGAGCTCGTGGGGCAACACCAGCAGCCAGTTGAGCAGGGTGTTCACGCAGACCGCCATGACCTGCAGGCGAAACGGCGTGCGGGCGTCCCCCAGACCCTGAAAGCTGAACTCGATCAGGGGCGAGGCGAACAAGAAGGGGAAGAACAGCAGCAGGCGCCGCATGTACGCCGAGCCCAGCTCGACGGTGACACCCTCGCCCCCCATCAGGCCCAGGATCTCGTCCATGAAGACGTATTCGAGGACCCCCAAGGGCACCAGCACCATGCCCGCCAGCCGAATGCCCTGAGCCAGGGTCTGCTGCACGCCCTCGAGATTGCCCGCCCCGAAACGCCTGCCCACGAGCGACTGGGTGCCCCGGGCCACCGTGAGGATGAAGCCGAAATTGGCCACGGACACGATCATGAACAGGCCCAGGGCGTTGGCCGATTCAGGGCCCACCCTGGCCAGGAACCACGTGTCATTGACGTGGTAGAAGTTCTGCAGCAGGAAGGCAGCCACCGCCGGCAAGGCCAGGCTGCGGATCGCCCGGGACAGGGGCAGGTCGTTGGTGTCCTTCAAGGCGACCTCGGAGCAACCTCGGGATCTGCGAGTAACGAGGGATTGTAGACAGAAGCCCCGGCGGGAAGAATGCCCGCATGTCTGCACGCATCGCCATCGCCGGAGGAGGACCGACGGGTCTGATGATGGCCCGGCTCCTGGCCGCCGACGGGCACGAGGTGGTGATCTTCGAGGCCGATCACGAGATCGGCGGGCTCTGCCGCAGCCGCATCGTCGACGGCTACACCTTCGACCTGGCCGGCGGCCACATCCTGTTCACCAAAGACGAACGGGTCTCCCGATTCTGGGACGAGCTCTTCGCCGACGAGCCCGCCCACGTGACCGAGCGCAAGACGCGCATCCTTCATGACACCGATCACTGGGTCAGCTACCCCTTCGAGAATGCCCTGGGGGAGCTGCCCCTGGAGCACAACATCGCCTGCACCGAGGGCGTCCTACGGGCGCACATCGAGCGGCAGAACGGCGCCGCAGAGCCCCGAGACTTCGCCTCGTGGATCCGCTGGAAGATGGGTGCGGGCATCGCCAAGCACTTCATGGACCCCTACAACGAGAAGATCTGGAAGGCCGATCTGGCCACCATGGGCACCAGCTGGATCGCCGGCCGAGTACCCGACGCGCCCCTCGAAGACGTGTTACGGGCCTCCCTGGGGTCGACCACCGAGGGCTACACCCACCAGTCGGTGTTCCGCTACCCCAAGCACGGCGGTTTCGCCGACATGCACGAGCGCATCGCCCGGCCCATTGCCCACAAGATCGTCACCGGGCATCGGGTCCAGAACATCGAGCGGGCTGAGGGCGAGGGCTGGCTGGTCGACGGCGAGCGCTTCGACAAGGTGGTCTCGACCATCCCCCTGCATGTGCTGCCCCAGGTCATGGCGGGCATGGACGACGACGCGGCGGGAGCGGCCCGCGAGCTGCATTACCGCGGCGTGGCCAGCTATCTGATCGGGCTCGATCACGACGAGATCCCGGATTACAGCTGGGTCTACCTGCCCCACGAGAAGATGGGCCCCACCAACCGCATCACCTACCTCTCGAACTACAGCCCTCACAACGCGCCAGAGGGCAAGAGTTCGATCATGGCCGAGGTCACCTACGCTGGGACGCCACCGGCCATCGACAAGGCCGGGCAGCGTGAGCTGGCCAGGAGCCTGGCCCGAGCCGGGGTGCTCGACGAGGGCGCGGTCACGGTGACCGACGGGGCCATCAACCCCGTGGCCTACATCCTTTATGACCTCGAGTTCGAGGCCAAGCGGAGCCGGGTGGTGTCCTGGTGCGACAGCCAGCCGGGCTTTCACGCCGTGGGACGCTTCGGCCGCTACGAGTACCACAACTCCGACCAGTGCCTGGGGCGGGCCATGGACCTGGCCCAGACCATGGCCGCCGACCTGGCCGCCGGACGCTGACCGTGGCTGACCCGGGCGCTGAGCCGATTGCTGCGCCGGGTTCGCAGCCGGACGCTGGGCGAGTGGCCCTGGTCATCCCCACCTGGAACGGCGGCGAGCGCTGGCGTCAGGTGCTGGCGGCCTGGGGCGAGCAGGTCGAGTGCGGGGACCTCTCCATCTCTTGCCCTGATTCGGGCAGCGACGACGGCAGCGATGTGTTGGCCCGAGAGGCCGGGGCCACGGTGTTGCCCATCGATCAGCGCCGATTCAGCCACGGCGGCACCCGCAATGATGCCGTGGCGACCCTCGACGCCGAGTTCGTCATCCTCTCGGTGCAGGACGCCCTGCCTTTGACCCAGACCCTGGCCCGAGACCTGCTGGCGCCCCTGTTGGCCGACCCGGAGCTGAGCGCTACCTACGGCCGCCAGCTGCCTCTGCCTGGCTGCCATCCGGTGCTGACCTCGCGCATCGGCGACTGGGCCGGGGGCGAGCAAGCGCAGGTGCAGCAGCTCGGTGATCGGTCGTGGGAGCAGCTCGAGCCCATGGAGCGCCTGGGCCTGATCCGCTACGACCACGTCATCGCCTGCGTGCGCCGCTCGGCCTGGGAGCGTCACCCCTTCGCGACGGTCTCCTTCGGCGAAGACGTCGACTGGGCCGCCCGGGTGATCCGCTCTGGCGGCAGCATCGCGTTCGTCCCCGACGCCATCGTCGAACACAGCCACGATCGCCCGGCCTGGGACGAAGCCCGGCGCATCTACTGCGACCACCGCAACCTGAAGAGGCTCGTAGGGTTGGTGACCGTGCCCCGGCTGGCAAACCTACGGGAGAACATCCCCGCGGCGAGAGCCCACTATCGCGGCTTGATCGCAGCCAGCCCCAACGCAGATCTCGCCACCCGCGAAGCCTGGATGCAATGGTCGGACAAGATCGCTGCCCTCGAAAACTGGGCCCAATACCTGGGCGCGAACTACGCTCAGCGCTGGTGGTTTCGACCCATGGACCGCTGGCTCCGGCGAGGGATCTGAAGGCTCGTGGCGCCCTGCCCTTGCCAGTGGGGCGAAAGCTGGCGAGGATGATCGCCCCATGACACGACTGCCCTCCCCCCCTGCGTTCGTCCTCATCGCCCTGGCTTGTCTCGCCGTGGGCTGCGGCGACGGTGATCCCGAGCCCGCGCCCCAGAGCGGCGAAGCCCTGACCACCGCTCGTCCACGCACCATTGTGCTGATCTCCCTGGACACCTTGCGGCCCGAGCGGCTGGGTGCCTACGGCGGGCAGCCCGAGGTCTCGCCCGTGATCGACGCCCTGGCCACGGAGTCGGTGGTCTTCGACACGGCCCTGGCCCCCGCGCCGTGGACCCTGCCGTCCCACATGACCATGCTCACCGGGCTCGACCCCATCGCCCATGGGGTGATGAACGACGGCATGCAGCTGTCAGAGAGCGCCCAGACCCTGGCGGCCCGGCTGTCTGCGGCGGGATACTCCACGGGCGCCTTCACGGACGGCGGCTTCGTGAGCGCGCGCTACGGCTTCGACCGCGGCTTCGACGTCTTCGACGACGAGCGCTCCCAGGGCGGCCCCAACGGCTTCCCCCGGCTCATGCCCGAGGCCCTCGACTGGCTCGACGATCAAGATGAAGACGACGTCTTCTTGTTCTTGCACACCTTCGACGCCCACGCGCCCTACGACGAGGTCGCCCCCGAGATCCTGGCCGAGTTTCGGCAGCGCCCCGTAGAGCCCGATCCCCGTGACGCCGGGATGCACTGGCTGGGCTACCTCCACAAGCAGGTGAAGGTCGGCGTGAAGAACTACTCGCGCATGGGCAACCTGCTCAACGATTACGACGCGGGCATTCACGAGGCTGACCAATACCTGGGCCAGTTGTTCGGCGCCCTGCGCGCCGCCGGTCGATGGGACGACGCGCTGATCATCGTCACCTCTGATCATGGCGAGTCGTTTCTCGATCACGGCCTGCACGTAGGCCATGGTCTGCTGCTGAACGACAGCGAGCTGCAGGTGCCGCTGATCGTGCGCTTGCCGGGAGCGGTCGGCGCGGGCAAGCGCTTCGACGATCTGGTGGGCCTGGTGGACATTCCCCGCACAGTGATGGAGCTGGCAGGACTGGGCCCGGGCGAAGACCTGCAGGGCGAGAGCCTGATGGGCCTGGTGAACGGCTTCGGGCGGTCGGTGGACTACATCCTCGGCTGGTCCCAGAACATCCGCTCGTTCACCTTGGTCACGGAGGACTACAAGTACATCTCGCCCGTGGGTCTCAAGCCCATGATGATCGCCCAGCGACACCTGGGGCCCATGACGCCACCAGGCTTCTTCCCCGTCGAAGACGACATGAAGTACGAGCTGGGCGATGAGCAGCTCAGCTACGACTCGAAGCGTGATCCTCTGGGATTGCTCGACGTGCTGCCTGCATCCGAGCAGATGTTCGACCGGCGCACGGACCGCGCCGAGTTGCGCAACCTGGTCGACGTGGACCCGGTCAAGACCGAGGAGATTCGCAGCGCCGCCAAGCTGCGTTTCGGCAAGTCACAACAGCTCAATCAGAAGTACCCCTCCGGCGTGGTCACCGAAGATCAGTTCACCGAGGCCGTCCTGAAGTCACTCGGCTATCTGGGTACCGGTGATGAGACCGAGCTGCAAGGCACGTCGAAGCAGTTTCGGGATTGGGCCCTCGAAGCGAGAGACGTGCCGGACACCCGGCAGCTGGCGATCGCCGACGTGCGCGTGCACGAGCAGCGCCTCTTGCTCGCGGACAGCGACAGCGACCGCAGCGAGGTGAAAGACAAGCTCAAGGGCGCGGCCATCGACTACGACACCTGGGCCAAGAACAATCCCATGTATGCCCCCCGTGTCTACTGGCGCCTCGCAGAAGTGGTGCGTCTCGCCGACCTGGCCGAGGTCACGTTCGCGTCGCCCGATTGGCTGGTGAAGGCCCAACAAGACCAGCCGTGACCTACCGCCCCGCACTGCTGCTGGCTGCGCTGGTGCTGTGGTTGCCTTGCTGCGGCGACACCGTGGACCCCGCCGCCGCTGAGCGCATCTTGCTGGTGGGCGGCGAGATCTTCGGTGGCGGCGATCGCTGCGCCACGGTGCTCAACGACATGGTGGCCCCGAGCGGAGTGGTGGGCGACGGACGGTTCACGGTGGTCTCCACGACCGCCGCCGGCGCAGAGGGCCTGGTCGAGGCCTTGCGCGCAGCCCCGCGAGCGCGAGCGGTCATCGTCATAGCAGGCGACTCGTCCCTGCTCACCGGCATCGACACCAACGCCCGCCTGCCAGAACACCAACAGATCACCAGTCGGGTGGTGGATGTCCCCGCGCTGACATCGGCCCTCGATGAGTTGAGAGAAGTGGCCGCGTCCCGTGGCATGCACTTCGTGCTGGCGACCCACCCCCTCGGCAAACAAGGGCGCATCGAGCTGCCCGAGCTGGTCGAGGTCGCAGAGATCGTGCGCCAACAAGGCGCCACCCTCGATCTGGCCCAGAGCTTCGCCGCGCGAGAGACAGAGCTGCTCTTCGCCGACGGCGTCGACGTCCTGGACAACTACGGCCACGACGCCCTGGCCCAGATTCTCTTCGTAGCCCTGCTGGGCGAGGCGCCCCTGATTCCCGCCCAAGACCTTCAGGAGAGCGCGGCGCGAGACGAGATCGAGGCCTTGCTCACCTGGGCCCGAGGCGATGACGCGCTCTTTCGCTGGGCCGCTCACCGTGCGTTGCAACGGCCGCCAACGGGCGCAGTCCACGAGGCGCGGCAGGCCATGATCGCCACACTCAGAAACGGTCTCACCCCCCAGAGCCGACAACGCTGGACAAGCATCGAGAGTCAGCCTGAGCTCGGCCCTGTCCCCGGCCTGGACCTGGGCCAGATGCTGGCGAGCGGCGAGAAGCCACGGCACAACAGCGGCGACCCCGGTGAGCGGGCCCTGACCAAGGTGTTGTCTGCGTATACCGATCCGGAAAGCGCCGTGGACCCGCTCGCCATCGCCGACGGGTTGGTGGCCGCCGGTCCCCATCGAGCCAGCGCCTGGTTGGCCCTGGACTTCGCGGCGCGCCTGACCAAGGAGCGCCGGGGCGTCTCACGATTGGCCCTGCGGCAGCTACAGACGTTCGAGGGCGTGGTCTCCCCCGCGCGCTGGGAGCGGCTGAGCGAAACCTGGCCCGACTGCCTGGGAGCCCTGCCTGCCCTGATCCTGCTCGAGCACATCTATCGCTCCCACCTGCCCGCGGGCCCGGCCCTGCACGCAGCGCGACGGGCCAGTCGACGAGGGCTCTTCTCACGCGCCCTGACCCTCTTCGACCGGGGCACCAGGCTGCTCACCGTGCCGCCGAACTGGGCAGCCGAGCGCCAGCGCATCGCCGCCCTGGCGGCTCAGTAGACCGAGCCCGCCTCTGCGTCTCGCGCCGCAGCAAGCCCTCCGCGCCGCATTGCCGCACCGCATTGCCGCGCCGCATTGCCGCTTCAAACAAACCGGTGAATCGCCCGCAGTCTCTGCGAGGTCGCCCTCAGCCGCCGATGCGGTTCATGTGGGCGTGCCCCAAGCCGGCGTGCTCTGGGGGCTTGCAGCGACGCAAGAACTCCAGCGCCTCCACGAGCCCGCTCTCGATGTCGCCCTCACGCACCAGGCTGCGTACATCGACCTCGCCACCCTCGAACAGACACGACCGCAGCACGCCCTCGGCGGTCAGACGAATGCGGTTGCAGGTCGAGCAGAACGGCATGGAGATCGCGGCGATGATGCCCACCCGCTGCCCCGTGCTCTCGAGCACGAAGTTCTCGGCCGGGCCCTGCACCGAGCTCTTGCCCTCTCGGGGGATGAGCTTGCCAGAGGCTTCGATGCGCTGACGAATCTCGGCCACGGGCACCCGGGTAGCCTGGGCGCCGTAGCTGTTCGACTGCATGGGCATGAACTCGATGAAGCGCAACTCGACGTCGAGCCCGTGAGCCCAGCTCAGCAGCGCGGGGATCTCGGCGTCGTTGACCCCGCCCATGACCACCGTGTTGACCTTGGTCCGCTCGAACCCCGCGGCCTTGGCCGCTTCGATACCCGCCAGGGCGTCCCGGAGGCCATTGCGTCGGGACATCTTCTCGAACAGCTCGGGGCGCAAGGTGTCCAGGCTGATGTTGAGCCGGTCGAGGCCTACCTCGCGCAGCTCGGCCGCGTGACGCTCGAGCAGCATGGCGTTGGTGGTCATGACCACCTCGGGGGAGGGCTCCAACGCCTTCAGGCGCCCGATCATCCCGGCCAGTCCCTTGCGCAGCAGGGGCTCGCCACCGGTCAACCTGATCTTGCGCACACCGTGCCCCAGGAGCACGGAGACCACCGCCTCGATCTCTTCGAACGAGAGCAGGTGATCCCGGTCGAGAAAGTCCTGGTCTTCTGGCATGCAGTACCTGCAGCGCAGGTTGCAGCGATCGGTGACGGACACCCGCAGGTAGGTGATGTCCCGGGGGTCGGCGGCAGCGTCGTAGAGCGCGACCGGAGTGCTGCCTGACGTGTAGGGCTCAACGCGAATCACGGCCGTCCAGACTCCATGGGGAGCCGGACATCTTAGCAGCCAAACGCCTCGGCCGCCCGCCTTCCGGGGCCGACGGGAACGCGCCATCCAGCACCCCGGCGCCCACACGCCAGGCCGCTCAGAAAACGACCGCCGACCCCGGAGATCTGATGATCAGAGGAAGTCCTTCAGCGTCTCTTTCGAGCGCTGACCCTTGAGCTTGGCCATGGCCTTCACCTGCATCTGGCGAATCCGCTCGCGAGAGACGTTCATGGTCTGCCCGATCTGCTCCAGGGTGCGGCGCGGCGTTCCGCCCAGGCCGAAGCGCTGGATCAGCACCTGCCGCTCCTGCTCGCTCAGCTGGGTGGAGGCGAAGACCTCTTCAAGCCGCTCGCCCAGGGCCACATTCTCAGCGTCTGAGATGCCGTCGGCCGACTCTTCGGCCTCAAGGTGAGCTGCGAACGAGGTCTGTTCTTCGTCGCCCATGGGCAGATCGAGAGAGAACCAGGACCGATCGGTGGTCATCAGGCGCACCGCGCCCTCTGCGCTGGTATCGAACAGGCTCGACACGTCTTTCAGGTCGACGTCCTTGTGGTTACGAGGCAGCTTGCCCTCGCGCCGCAACCGCCGCATCTTCTGCTGGATGTAGTTGGGTACCCGCACGATGCCACGGTTCGCCGTGATCAAGCGCTCGATGGCCTGACGGACCCAGAAGGCCGCGTAGGTCTGAAAACGCACACCCTTGCGCCAGTCGTACTTCTCGACCGCGCGGATCAGCGAAGCGTTGCCCTCCTGGATCAGATCCATCATGGGCAGGCCGTAGGTGCGGTAGGCCGAAGCCATGCCCACCACCAGGTACAGGTTGCGCTCCACGAAATGGGACCGCAGCCGGTCATACTGGGCCACCACGTCGCGCACCAGAGGGTCCGTGCTCCCGCAGGGCAGGGACAACAAGATCTCCTCCACGTCAATGCTGGACAGACCCGTCTCGCCTTCGAGCTGGCCCCGCAGAGCCGCGCAGTTGAGCCCACGCTCCAGAATCTGGTCGCGATTCTCATCTGGCAGCTTGGACCGATCGACCAACAGGCTCAGCCGGGCGCGGGAGAACTCCAGCCGGCGAGCCAGCAGATGCTCCTGCTCACGGGACATGCGTGGGGCCGAGCGGACCTGATCGTTGTAGAGGCTCAGATCGTCCTCAGACCAACGGCGCCTGGTGCTCTTGCCGCTCTCGAGGGTGACGGACAGAACATCGGTGTCGTCGTCGGAGTCGACGATCCGCACGCCATCGAGGGAACGCAGCAGGGAACGAAGCGCCTCATCGCTCGTGCAGGCCTCCAGCAGAAGCTGGTCGAGTTTGTCGTAGGCCAGGGTGCCCGCCACACGGGCAGCGCGCAGCACGCGCTTCTTCTGTGACGGGCTGAAGGGGACGAGTTCGGTCTGCTTCATCGTTCACTCCTCTCCGATGGGGTCGCTCCAGGAACTACATCTCAACAACAGGGGGGGCAGTGGCATGCCCACACATGAACTACCGATGAGCCCTCCCTTGATGTTGGGTTCGACCCACAGCCGACCCACTTTCCAGGGCACGAACCGCAGGCTTGATCTCTTCGATGTTCCTCGACGGCCCGAGTAGCCCTATGATTCGAGAGGCCACGATGAGGCCATGATTGACACTCCGGCCTGGGGCCAAAGCAGGATCAAAGGCTGCGCGACGTCGTTCTAGACGTCAGCCGGCGAGCACTTGCAGGACGAGGTGATAGACACCCAGCAAGAAATAGAAACCGAATCCCAGACCCAGGGCGATCCGCGCGGCCTTGAAGTTCTTGTGCAGCATCACGAACATCAGGCAAAGACCGGAAAGGACGCCCTTCATCACTACAAAGAAGGTTGAACCTTGATCTATCATCCATTGAGCAACGGGGTTCATCTCCCGCCCGCCTTTTCCCAGATAGACCAGCGTAGAAACCGAGTCAACAACCGTTAGAGCGAAAAAGAACAGCAGAAGATAAACAATTGCAGGTCGATAGACGTCGATAAACTGATCTTCAACCTCACCGTCCCGGCGACCTCCTCGACGGCGACCTCCCAAAAAAGTGTAGCGAGAGACGATCGGCGTCGGCTGCTGGCGGCGATCGGGCCCCCGAAAGGCGGGAGCCGGCTCTGGCGATTTTTCTGGGTCCTGGGCGTCCATCGATTGCTCTATCGGTCGTCACCTTGGGTCGACTACAGGCAGCTCGCTGCCCACAGCCCCTCATCAACGGGACACCATGCCCCATGATCTCCCGTTTTCTGGTCCCTTTCCTGGTGCTCGCACTCGCCGTCGTGGCCACCTGGCCAGGGACGGGCGGCAGCTTCGTCTACGACGATGTGCCCTATGTGGTGCTGAACGAGGCGGTGAGCGGATCGGCGCCCGTCCTCTCCAGTCCTCTCGGTGAGGCGAACCAGGGCCTCTGGCGCCCGGCGACGGTCTGGACCTGGCGAGCCCAATGGTCTGGCGACACTCCCGCCACGGACATGCTCACCCTCAACGTGTGGCTCCACGGCCTGGTGTCCCTGCTGGTGCTGGCCCTGGGTCGGAGACTCGGGCTCTCTGCCACCGCGTCGGCCCTGGGAGCCATGCTCTTCGCCGTCCATCCCGTGCACGCCGAGTCCGTGGCCTGGATCACCGGCCGCGCCGAGCTGTTGGCCGCCGCATGGCTGCTGGTGGCCTGGCTGGCACACCTGGCCTCAGGGCGTTGTGCCACCGCCGCCTCCTTGCTCGCCCTGGCCCTGGCCTGCCTCTCGAAGGAGAACGCCCTCATCGCTCCCGGGCTCTTCCTCCTGGCCGATCTGTGCAGCAAGCGCAGGCCCCTCCCCTGGGGACGACTGGCCCTGCTGGCAGCGGTCTCCCTCGCCCTCTTCGGCGCCCGCTCTTTGGTGCTCGAGAACTCGCTCCCGGCTCAAGGCCCCTTTCTGCACACCGACCTCGCAGGACGCACCGTGGCGGCCATGGCCATCCTGGGCAAGTCCCTGCAGCTCCTGCTCGTGCCCCACTCCCTGCGCATCCACTACCACCCCAGCGAGTTCGAGGTGCTCGGCCCCCTGGCCCTGGGCCTGGTGGCCGCAGCCGCCGTGGCGGTGGTGCTGCTCTGGAGCCGCCGCCGTCCCGTTGCCCTGGCCGTCCTGTTGATCCCGGCCACGCTGTTTCCTGTGCTCCATTTCGTGCCCATCGGCGAGCCCTTCGCTGAGAGGTTCCTGTATCTGCCGTCCGTGCCCTTCTGCCTGGCCCTGGGCGCCCTGCTGGCCAGCTGGTCCCGGGCCGAGCAACGTCGCCGAGGCCTGGGCGCCAGCCTCATCGTAGCGGCCCTCCTGATCACAGGCGGAACCCTCGCCACCCGGGCAGCCAGCAAGGTCTTCCACGACGACCTGACCCTCTGGGCCCACGCGGCCAAGGTCGCCCCCGAGCTGGCCATGACTCATTACAACCACGGCACCTTCCTGGTGGACGCGGGCCAGCATCTCAGCCTGGACGCCCATCTGCCCGGCGCCGAATCCGAGCTGCGTACCTCACTGGAGATTCGCCCCCACCATCACCAGGCGGCCTGGGCCCACCAGACCCTGGGCCACTACGCCCTGGGCGCCCTGACCGACGACCTCCCCGACCCCCGCGCCGCTGCTTGGCACTACCGCCAGGCCCTGGAGCAGCTGCCCGAGCTCATCGATGCCCGCATCAACCTGGCCAGCATCGCCATCCAGAATCCTGAGCTGATCAACCCTGACGAGGCCCGTGAGTTGCTTCTGCCCCTGGTCATGAACCCGGAGCTCGACCCGGGCCAGCGCCTGACCATCGAGAATCTGGCCGCTCAGCTCTCGGCCGCCGAGCCCTCGCCCGGAACATCGCCAGGGACCGAACCAGCGGGGACCTCGGCCGAACCGGGCAAGTCGTCGCCGGCCGGGTCGTAGCCCAGCAGGCCCGCCAGCAGGTCGAGCAGCTCGAGTGGGCGCACCTCCGCCTCGGCGCCGGCCACGAAGAAGTAGACCCCCGCGCCGATCTCGTAGCGCCAGTTGTCGTACTCGCCGTGGGGCGTCATGTAGCCCGCGATGCTCTCCCGCTGGATGGGTTGCTCTCGGCTGGTGCTCACCTCGAAGTCACGGCTGGAGAACCCGGGCAAGCGCAGCTCTTCAGAGGACTCGTACCACAGCCCTCCGTAGCGGCCTCTCAGACCGAAAACCAGTGCAGGAAAGCCCCGCAACGACACGCCCTTCGGGCTGGGCAGGGTGAGCTCGGCCTGGCCCATGGCGATGTAGCCCAGCTGAATCGCCTCGGTGACCCGCACCGCCGCGCCCAGCCCTGGCCCCAATGCGATGCGCACGCCGAAGACATCCATGAAGTCGGCGCCCCGGGCCTCGGCCCAGCCGGTGAAGTCCTGGGGGCCGGTGCTGGCGCAGCCAGGCAGCAGGGCCCCGGCGAGGAGCACCACCACAGGCACGAAGCGTGACATGGGTGCTGCTGAGCGAGGGCAACGCATGGGGCCACTCCGACACGGGATCGACCGGGACATGGTGCCACACGGTAAACTCGCCCGGGTGGCTGAACTCGTCGTCATCATCGTCAACTACGACAGCGGCGAGCGGCTTCGCGCCTGCGTCGCCTCTGTGCTGGCCCAGCGGCCAGGGCCCCCACCGATCCTCGTGGTGGACAACGCCTCCCGCGACGACTCGGCCAAGGGCCTGCCCGAAGGCGTCGAGGTCTTGCACCGCGAGGTCAACGACGGCTTCGCCCCGGCGCTCAGTGCAGCGATGGCGGCCACGTCCGAGCCCCTGATCTTCACCCTCAACCCGGACACCCTGCTCGAGCCCGGCTGCCTGGCCCGGCTCACCGAGGCCCTGGACGCAGACTTGCGGGCCGGGGCCGTGGCCCCCCTGGTGCTGCAGCTCGACGCCCCCACCCAGGTCGACGCCAGCGGCATCGGCCTGACCTCGCGCATGGGCCAGATCAACTGGGACCACGGCCTGGCCGCCGACCAGCTGTCCGACAGCCCCCGAGAAGTGCTGGGCCCCCTGGGCGGCGCGGGCCTCTGGCGCCGGGTGGCCCTGGAGCGGGCCGGCGGCTTCTCCCGCCACTTCTTCCTCTACTGGGAAGACATGGACATGGCCCTGCGACTCAATCGGGCGGGCTATGGTTGCCGCACCGTCCCCGGGGCCCGGGTGCTCCACGAGGGCAGCGGCATCGTGGGGCGCTACTCGTCGTTGAACGTCTTCTACATGGTGCGCAACCACTGGCAATGCCTGCTGGGCGCCCTGCCCGGGCCCCTGCTGCTGCGCTCCCTGCCCGCCATCGTGTTGGCTCCTCTGCGCGCAGCGGTCCTGTATGCCGGGCGCGGGCGGGCGTTGGCCGCAGCCGCGGGGCTGATCTGTGGCGCGGCCCTGATCCCCGGGGCCCTGCTCCGGCGTCGCTACCTGCCTCGCACGGGCACCTCCCACAAGGCCGCCGAGCGCATCGCCAAACTGCTGGCTGCCGCGGACGAGAATCGCCTGCTCATGAAGGCCTCCGGTGCGAGGGCCGAGCCATGAAGTTGCTCTTCGTCTCGACCTTTGCCTTCCCCGATCACTTCGGCGGCGCAGAGCGGGTCCTCACCGATGTGGCCACCCGTCTGGCCCGACGCGGCCACGAGGTGACCCTGCTCACGGGACAGGTGGGCGACAGCTCGCCCCGAGAGACCCGAGACGGCGTCGAGGTCGTGCGCTACCCGGTCAAGAGGGGACGCCCCGACCGCTTCTATCGCTCGGTCTGGAGCGGCGTGCGAGCCGCCCTGGCCGCTGGCGTGGGGGCGGACGCCGAAGTGCTCAGCGTCCATCAGGTGCTCTCCGCCGTGGCCGCGCTGGCCCCCGGAGGCGCCCGCTGCCCTGGTCGGGTCTGCAGCTTCTACGCGCCTTACAGCCTGGAGTACCTGGCTCGGTTCAGGGGCGGCAACGAGAGCGGGGCCGCGCCCCTGGCTGCCCGTGGCGTGGCGTCGGTGCTCTCCCGGGCCGACCGCTACGTCCTGCGCCGCAGCCACGAGGTGCTGGTGCTCTCGGAGTACTCCAGGCAGCAGGTACAGACCCTCGACCCGGCCATCGTCGCGCGCACGACGATCGCTTCTGCAGGCGTCGACCTGGAGCACTTCCGCCCGGCGGCCGACCAGCAAGAAGCCCGAGGCTGCGCCCAGCGCGTGGGCCTGGGGGCCGCAGAGGGGCCGATCCTGCTCACCGTGCGCCGACTCGTGCCGCGCATGGGGGTCACGGACCTGCTGGCTGCCGCAGCCCAGCTGCGCGCCGGGGGACACCGGCTGCACCTGGCCATCGCTGGCGACGGGGAGCAGCGCCAGGCCCTGGAGCGACAAGCCGAGGACCTGGGCCTGGGGTCGTCCGTGACCTTCTTGGGCCGGGTACCTGACGACGACCTGCCGGCGCTCTACCGAGCCGCCGACGTGTTCGTGCTGCCCACCCGCTCGCTGGAGGGCTTCGGCATGGTCACCGCCGAGGCCCTGGCCTCCGGGCTGCCGGTGCTGGCCACGAACGCGGGGGCCAGCGGCGAGGTGCTGGCCGGGGTGGGCGGCGCTCGGCTCGTCCCGCCGGAGCAGCCCCAGGCTCTGGCCGAAGCCCTGGCCGCCATGCTCGACGACCCCGAGGCCCTGCGCTCTGCGGGGCTGGCCGCCCGGAGCCACGCCGAGGTGCAGCTGTCCTGGGATGTGCACCTGGACGCCTTCGAAGCCGCAGCGCAGCGCTCGTTGGCCCATCGCTCATGAAGGTGCTCGCCCTGACCCGCACGTCGTCCATCGGCCCGTCAACCCGTTATCGCATCGAGCAGTACCGCCCCCTGCTCGCGGAGCAGGGCATCGAGCTCGAGACGGCGCCGCTCTTCGATGAACGCTGGTTCGCCATCCTCGAACGCCCCCCGGGCCTGGGCCGCACCTTGGCCAAGGCCAGCTACAGCGTGGCACGTCTGTTGGCCCGCTGCGTCCAGGCCCTGTCCGCTGGCCGCTCGGACGCCGACGTGGTGTTGATCGAGCAGCAGCTGTTCCCCTACCTGCCGGCGATCTGCGAGCTGGCCCTCTGGCCCGGGGCCAAACGCACCCTGGTCGAGATGGACGACGCCATCTACCTGACCCGGGGACACCGAGCCAAGCTGCAACGCCTCTGGGCCCGGGCCGACCTGGTCATCGTGGGCAACCGCTTTCTGGCCGAGGTGGTCAGGCCCTTCGCCAAGGAGCTGGCCATCATCCCCACCACTGTCGACGTGAGCCGCTACGAGACGGCCTGGGCGGCGCAGCGGTCCCGGCGCGAGGCTGCCCACGCAGACGCCCCCCTGCGCGTGGGCTGGGTGGGGCTGCGCTACAACTTCCCCTTTCTGCAGCTGCTCGCCGAACCCCTGGCCCGGCTCGCCGCCTCGGGCCGCCCCGTCGAGTTGCGGGTGATCAGCTCGGCCTGCCCGGAGCCCAGCCCAGAATGGGGATCCGTGCAGCTGGTCCACCGCCCCTGGTCTGAAGCTGGCGAGGCCGGCGAGATCGGGCAGTGCGATCTGGGCGTCATGCCTCTGCCGGACAATGAGTGGTCACGGGGTAAATGCGCCCTCAAACTGCTGCAGTACATGGCCGCTGGCGTGCCGGTGGTGGCCAGCCCTGTGGGGGTCAACGCCGACCTGGTCCGCCACGGCGAGAATGGCCTGCTGGCCGCAGACGCCTCAGGGTGGGAGGCCGCCTTGGGGCAACTGGCCACCGATCCAGGGCTGAGAGCCCGTCTGGGCGAGGCTGGCCGCCAGACCGTGATCAGCGATTTCTCCTTGGTGAGGGGAGCGAAAATGGTCGCCAAGGCTTATTGTTCGCCTCCCCCCGCGCCCTGACCCCGTGATGCCCTCCGACACCTTCACCGATGTCATCTGGTACGGGCTGACCCTGTCGACGGCCGTTGCTCTGGCGCTGTACATCACGCCCCTGACCATTCGGGTCGCGCTGAACTTCCAGATCCACGACACCCCGGACGGTCGGCTCAAGAAACACACCCAGCCCACTCCCTATCTGGGCGGACTGGCCATCGCGGGGGCGTTCGTCATCGCCTTTGCCGTGCTCTCGACCCCGGGCACCACCAACTACCAGGCCATGGGCATCCTCACCGGCGGCTTCATGGTCATGCTGCTGGGGCTCTACGACGACCTGACCAACCTGTCCCCCTCGGTGAAGTTCCTCGGGCAGCTGTTGGCCGCCGTGGTCATCTACAAGGGTGGGGTGCGGGTCGACATTGCCAGCCTGCCCGACTGGGCCAATCTGGCCCTGACCCTGCTCTGGGTCACCGGCGTGGCCAACGCCATCAACATCATCGACATCATGGATGGCCTGGCGGCGGGCACCGCGCTCATCGCCACCGCCTTCTTGTTCGCCATCTCCCTGGCCAGCGGTGGCAGCCAGGTGGTGCCGTTCATGGCCATCGCCCTGGCGGGCGCGCTGGTGGGCTACCTGCGCTTCAACTTCGAGCCGGCCAAGATCTTCATGGGCGACACGGGCAGCCTCTTCGTGGGCTTCCTTCTCGGCTCCCTCTCCATGGTGGTCTCGTACAGCCAGGAGAGCCCCTTGGCCATCGCTGCGCCGGTGGTCCTGCTCAGCGTCCCCCTCTTCGACACGGTCTTCGTGGCCTGGCATCGGGCACGAAAGGGCATCCCGTTCTTCAGGGGATCGCCCGACCACTTCGCCCTGCGCCTGCGCCACCACGGCTGGTCTGTGCGGCGCATCGTGCTGACCACATATGGGGTCGCCACAGCGCTCGGTGGCCTGACCCTGGTGGTGGTTTTTGGCCCGCCGTCCTGGGTGCCTGGGGTGCTCGGGCTCGCCGGGTTGGGCTGGCTCGTGGCCTTCGTGGTCCTGTCCCGGCTGCAGCCCCCGGGACCGGCCACCAAGGCTCAAGGCGACACCCCCAGACCTGAAGCATCGATCTGAGTCTGCGGCAGCTACCATGTCCAGCACCATGACAGCCGTTGACCTTCCCCTCGAAGAGCCTGTGTGGCTCTTTCATGGTCCTCACGACGAGGGCGAATCGGCGGCCACGGTCGCCGTGCTGCTCGAGCGGCTCGACCAGAGAGACTTCACCCTGGTGGTCCTCACCTACGGCCTGGGCATGCGCGTGGGCGCGATCTCGCGGGCCATGGGTCTCGACCCGGCGGTGGTCATCTGGCGGCTCAACGACGTGTTCATCCGCTTCAACGAGGAGCGGAACGACAAGCGCAGCCCGGCCAGTCTCGAGCGGGCCCTTCGCGATCTTCTGCGGGGCCAGGGCGGCGACGCCCCGCCGCCCCCGAACGACTGCGTGAGCTGGCGAGCCAACGACCTGGTGACCCTGTTCGACCCAGAGGTGCAGCAGCGCCTCGCCGCCACCATCAATGAGCCTGCCCAGACCAAGAAGAGGGCGCCTGGGCTGGGCATCGGGCTGGCCTTCTTGATCGGCCTGGGCAGCCTGGCCTTCTTGGGCTACGGCGTGATCCGCGACATCAACGTGATGATGCGTGGCCACTCGCTCATGCGCACGGGCCACTTCACCGAGGCTCGGTCCGAGTTCAAGAAAGAGGGCACGCCCGAGGCCACCAAATGGATCGTGGTCAGCCTGCTGGCCGAGGGCGAGTTCGAAGAGGCTTTCAGCATGCTTTCGGACCCGGACAACAACGCGCTCTTCGGGGCCTTCGCCCCCACGCACAAGCCCATCGCTGATGACGTGGACCACGCCATGGACAGCCGGGCGGTGCTGCCCCGGGGCCTGATCATCAACTCCCGGCCCGAGCTCACGGTGCGCGCCGGCCCCCCGGCCGAGATCGTGCTGGAGCCCGTGGCCATCCTGCCCCACGACGACGAGCCCCTGCCGAATTTGCGCTGGGTGCTGCCCGACAGTCGCGACCAGGAGGGAGACTACGTCACCGTCCCCTACCCCAAGGACTGGCCGTCGCTCAAGCCGGGGCGCTACGTCTGGTTGGTGGACGACGGCGAGCCCACCAAGGCCGCTTTTGATCTGGCGGGGCAAGACGTCGCCAACGGCGTGCGCGATCGCAACTGGACCTTCCTGACCCGCCAGGTGCCGCTGAAGGCACAGAACTTCTTGCGCGGGCATCACTTCCTCAACGGGGGTCTGGCCATGCAGGCCGGGCGACAGTTCGGCAAGCTGGCCAACTACTTCCCCGCCGAGGCCTATCCGCGACAGCAGGTCTGGCGCATCGCGGAGGCCCTCGCGGTCGACCCCGCCGTCTTCCTGCGGTAGCCTGCGCCCCCTCACCCGCCCGCCGGTTTCCTGCCATGGTCGTCATTCTGGGAGCGGGCCTCGCTGGCCTCTCCGCCGCCTATCATCTCGGTGAACGAGACGTCCTGCTCGTTGAGCGCGCCTCCGAACCGGGGGGACTGTGCCGCAGCATGCGCCGCGACGGCTTCACCTTCGATTACACAGGGCATCTGCTGCACCTGCGCGACGAGTCGATTCGCAGCCTGGTCAAAGAGCTGCTGCCCCAGGGCTACACCGACCTGCACCGCAGCGCGTGGATCCACTCCTACGGCGCCCTGACCCCCTACCCGTTCCAGGCCAACACGGCGGGGCTGCCCATCGAAGTGCGCCTCGAATGCCTGCTGGGTTTCGTCGAGGCCATGGCCGCGGGACATCCCCAAGAGCTGCCCGTGCCCCCGGCCGTGGCCATCGACCCAGGGTTGCCGTTTCTCGCCGCCTGTCCTCCAGCCAGCGCCAACGAGCCCACCTTTCTCGACTGGATCGAGGGGACGTTCGGCGCCGGTTTCGCGAAGCACTTCTTCGTGCCCTACAACCGCAAGATGTGGCGGCGCGATCTGGCCGAGGTCACCGGCGATTGGGTCAGCTGGTCGATCCCCCGGCCCGAGCTGGCAGACGTGCTGCGGGGCGCGCTCACGGACAGCGGCAAGACCTTCGGCTACAACCCGGACTTCCTCTACCCCACCGCAGGGGGCATCGACCATCTGCCCCGTTCGCTGGCAGAGAAGCTCAAGCCCGGCACCTTGCAGCTGGACTGTGCCGTCGAGGAGCTGCACGCCGAGAAGGGCCTGGTGCGCCTGTCGAACGGCGAGACCACCCGGAGCGAGCTGGTGCTCAGCAGCCTGCCCTTGCCACAGCTGGCGGCCATGACCAGCGATCTCCCCGATGATCTGGCCGCGGCGGCGAAGAGCCTCAGCCACGTGTCCATTCGGGCGGTCAACCTGGGGGTCAGCGGCGAGGCCCCGCACCCGGACGCCCAGTGGGTGTACTGCCCCGATCCGTCACTGGCCTTTCATCGCATCGGGCTGCCCTGCGCGTTGACGCCGGCCATGGCCCCCGCCGGCCACCACTCGATCGTGGCCGAGATCGCGTACCGTCCCGAAGACGACCCGGGGCAGGACCTGAGCCTGGAGCAGACCGTCGACGGCCTGCTGGCCACGGGGTTCCTGGGCGACCCGAGCCAGATCGTGGACAGCTTCGTGGTCGACATCCCCGAGGCCTACGTGGTCTTCGACAGGGCTCGGCGGGAGGTGCTGCCAGACCTCTACCGCTGGTACCTCGACCGGGGCGTGGTGACCATGGGCCGCTACGGCACCTGGGACTACCTGGCCATGGAAGACAGCCTGGTGCACGGTCGCCAGGTGGCAGCCTGGATCGCCGAGCGCTCCTGATGGGCAGCCGGGCGTGACGGGCGAGCGACCCACACCCGTCGTCCACGTCATCACCAAGCTCGAGCTGGGCGGCGCCCAGCAGAACACCCTGCACACCGTGGCCAGCCTCGACCGGGCTCGGTTCGCACCACACCTTGTCTGCGGGGTGGGGGGCATGCTCGATGACGAAGCCCGGGCTCTCGCCGACGTCGAGCTGACCTTTCTGCCCCAGCTGGTGCGGCCAATCCAGCCGCTGAAGGACCTCTCTGCGGTGCGCCGACTGGCAGCGCTGCTGCGGCCGTTGGCTGCCCAGGGGCCCGTGATCGTGCACACCCATTCGAGCAAGGCCGGCATCGTGGGCCGGGCGGCGGCGCGGCTCGCGGGGGCAGGCCCGGTGGTCCACTCGATTCATGGTTTCGGACATGGGGCCATCGCCAACCCGTTGTTGCGCCGCCTGACCCTCTCCACCGAGCGGCTCATGGCTGGCTGCACCGACGCCTTCATCGCCGTCTCCGAGTGCAACCGCCGTGAGGGCGAAGCGCTAAGGCTCCTGGGCGGGCGGCCTTGCGAGATCATCCGCAGCGGCATCGACCTGGAGGACTTCGCCCGGGCTGACGGGCTCCGTGCCCAGGCCCGCGCCTCTCTTGGATACGACGACGACGTCCCCGTGGTGGGCATGGTCGCCTGCCTCAAGCCCCAGAAGGCGCCCCTCGACTTCGTGGAGCTGGCTCGGCTGGTGTGCGAGCAGGTGCCCGAGGCCCGCTTCTTCGTGGCCGGTGACGGCGAGCTGCGGGGTCAGGTCGAAGCAGGGCTCGCCGCCCACGGGCTGGGGGACAAGGTGCAGCTCCTGGGCTGGCGCCGAGACGTGGCCGCCCTGCTCGGGGCCCTCGACGTGGCCGTGCTGACTTCTCGTTGGGAGGGGTTGCCCCGGGTCTGTCCCCAGGCCATGGCCGCCGGGCGGCCCATGGTGGCCACCGCCGTGGACGGCACCCCCGAGGCCATCGTTCACGGCCAGAGCGGTTTTCTGGTCGAGCCCGGGGACATGGCAGCAGCCGCCGAGCGGGTGATCTGCCTGCTGCGAGATGTGCACCTGCGTGAGCAGTTCGGGCGGGAAGGGCGGGCCGGCTCTGTGCCCTTTGGCCAGGACGAGATGATCGCTCGGCAGGAAGCTCTCTACGAGAAGCTGCTGAAAGAACGGGTCTGAAACTGGCCTTCAGAGCCTGATTTCTCGAAATTTCTCCAACCCGGCCCTATCAGGTGAGGATTGAGTCTTTAGACCCTTGCACTTGATACTGATTCTCAGTACAACGTCAGCATAAACTGCGAATCACTCTCAATAAGACCAGGGTTCACCCCGCCATGAAGGCTCGCTCGCTACCGTGTCTCGTCGCCCTCTCGCTCATCCTTGTCAGCCCGTTCACGCCTGCCCAGAGCGAGGGGGCTGACCAGCCGGTGCCCCGCTCCGATGACGAGCGCCTGGCCGAGCTTGAGCAACGACTCGAGTCGTTGAGCTCGGCCTACGAGCGGCTCCTGGGCATCACCCTCGACCTCGAGTCCCAGCTGAAAGCGGCCACGGGGGGCGACATGTCGAACGCGACGGACGAGTTCTTCATCCCCCGCAAGGCCGCCCAGTTCGATGCCTCGGGGCTAGCCGCCAACATGGGCAACATCTACACCAAGCCGTACCTCACGGACCTGGGCAAGAAGACCTACATCGGCGGCTACATCGACCTGGAGTACCGCGACTCTCGCGGTAGCAAGACCACCGAGTTCGACCAGCACCGGCTCGTGCCCTTTCTGTACTCGGACGTCTCCGACAAGGTCAAGGTCGCGGCCGAGGTCGAGCTGGAGCATGGCCACGAGGTCGAGGTCGAGTTCGCCCAGATGGACTTCCTCGTCAGCGAAGGGGTCAACGTCCGGGCCGGTATCCAGTTGCTGCCCCTGGGCAAGCTCAACGTGGTGCACGACTCACCCATTCAAGATCTCACCGATCGCCCGTTGCTGAACAAGTACATCATCCCCACCACCTTGCGTGACGCGGGACTGGGCGTGTGGGGCAACATCAGCGAAGAGCTCTCCTACAACTTCACCGTGTCCAATGGCTTCAGGGGGCTGGACGCCACGGGCAAGGCCACCATCGACAACAAGTCGGGTCTGCGCAACGCGGCGCCCCACAAGGACAAGATCGGCTCGCCCTTCGACAACAACAACGACCGCCTCGCCTACACCAGCCGCGTGGCCTACACCCCCACGCTCGGGGTCGAGATCGGAGCCTCCGGACACCTCGACTACTACGACGAAGCGGCTGACAACAAGCTGGAGATCTGGGCCCTCGACGCCACCGTCAGCGGCGCTGCCGTGCCCTTCATGCCGGACAACGTGGACATCCTCTTCGAGTCCGCGTCCGCGAACGTCGAGCGGGACGCCTTCGCCAAGTTGAGCGGCACCGCCGGCGACATGACCGGCCACTACGTGCAGTCAAACGTGCACTTCACGCCGAGCTTTCTCGACGGCTGGATCGATGAGGGCTTCGTCGACGACGGCGCGCACTTCACCTTCGTCAGTCGCTACGGCAAGGTCGACCTGGACGACTACATCATGCGTCGCACGACCTTGGGCCTGAACTTCAGGCCCAACGAGAGCCACAGCGTGTTCAAGCTCGACCTCCAGCTCAACGACGACGCAGGGGCCAACAAGGGCAGCAACAACGACGACCTGCTGCTGTTCTCCTTCGCCACGTACTTCTGATCGGGAGAGCCGTGTGATGACCCCTCTGAAGATGCAGACAGCCCTGCTGCTCGGCGCGCTGCTGAGCCTGTGCCCCGCCACCCTGGCCGGGGGCGACGTGACGGTCATGCTCACCAAGGGCGAGGCCCTGGCCGCGGTCTTCCCCACCGCCGACCGGGTGCTTGAGCTGCGACACATCCTGACCTCGGCCGAGACGGCGAGCATCGAGAAGGTCATTCGCCACGACCTGGACGAAGGGGGCTTCTATCTCTATCGCGCCACTCGCGGTGAGACCCTGGTCGGTCACGCCGTGGTGGTCAGCCAGATCGGCAAGGTCCGTCCCATCACGCACATGGTGGGGGTGACCCCCGCAGGCGAGGTGGGCACGGTGGCAGTGATGATCTACCGCGAGAGCCACGGGCACGAGATCGCCAACGAGCGCTTCATGGATCAGTACCGTGGCAAGGGCCTGGGTGATCCCATTCGCATCGGCCGGGACATCATCAACGTCGCCGGAGCCACGCTCTCGGGCAACGCCATCTGTCGCGGTGTGCGCAAGGCGCTCGGGGTGACGCATGTGCTGTTCACCGACGCAGATCCAGACACTCTCGCAGAGCGCCTGGCCGCGGCCACTGACGTGACACCCGACGTGTTGGCCCAGCAACGGGACATGCCTCTGTCGGCCGGCGAGGCGTTGTCCCCTGCGACCGCCCGCTCTGCCGTGGCTGCGGTCAACCCAGCAAGCAGCGCGCTCGATGTGGAGATCGACGGGTCCGTGCGCGTCGAGCGGCGGGTCATGGGCACGCTCTGCACGGTGCAGGCCTACGCAGACGGCAGCGGACTCGACGCCGGGGGGCTGCACGGCGCGGTCGTCTCAGCCCTCGACGAGATCGAGCGCATCGACGGCGTGCTCTCCGACTGGCGGGAGGACACAGACCTCTCGCGCTTCAACCACTCTCCCACGAGCGAGGCTGTCCCGCTAGGCGCTGACTTCGACGGGTGGCTCGCCGACGCCCGGCACTGGAGCCGGGCCACGGACGGCGCCTTCGACCCGGCGGTAGGCGCTCTCGTGGCGGCCTGGAAGCTGCGCACCGGCACACCCAACCGGCCGAACGCCGCGAGCCTCGCGGCCGCCCGTTCAGCCAGCGGCCTGGCCCTCATCGAAACCCACGACGGGCAGGCTCAGCGGCGACACGCAGACGTGTTGCTCGACCCAGGAGCCTCTGGCAAGGGCTACGCCCTCGACCGCGCCGCTCTCATCCTCGCGGACCACGGTATTCGGCACGCCCTGATCTCGTTTCGCTCCACCATGCTCGCCTTGGGCCCTCCTCCCGGGGCGAGCAGCTGGTCCATCCCCATCGTGCACGACGGGCCCGGCGAGGAGGTCGCGAGGGTCGAGCTGCACCGGGGAGCCCTCTCCGTGAGCGGCGGATCCATGCGCGCGTTTGACGACAACGGCGTCTCACGCGGCCACGTCATCGACCCACGCACCGGAGTCCCTGTGCCTGCCGAGCGCCTGGCCTGGGTGCGCTACGACACGGCCTCGGGCAGCGACGCCCTGGCCACGGCCTTGCTGGTGGACGGCCCCCACCTCAAGGCCCCCGCCGGCGCCAGTGGCGGCTTTCTTCCCCAGGCCGGCGCCCTCTGCGACGTCTGGCCGTAGCAGCGACCGAAGCCCATGCTGCATAGTGCTGGGCCCACCCCGCTCTCGGGACAACACCTGCCCTCACCCCTCACAGTCTTTTCATGCACTACCTGACTCGCCAGCGACTGCACCTCTCGCTCTTTCATCCGTTGATGAAGATCTTGATGACGCTCTACATCCTGAGCGTGGGTGCAGGCGTGTACGTGGCCTCGCTCAAGTACACCGACCGGGCCGAGTACACCGCCGAGGGCATGGAGACCTGGGTCGCTGGCAGCGGCGAGGTCTCCGAGGATGAACTGCTGGGCGACCCCTTCGCCGACATGGACGACTACTCTGCGGGCATGAGTCGCCGTGAGCTGGTGGACATCGTGCACCCGCACCTGTTCACCGTGCCCATGGTGCTGTTCCTCCTGGGACATCTGCTGCACCTGACCCGCCTGCCGGACTGGCTCAAGCTGACCATCAACGTGGGTGCGTTCGGCTCATTCGGCGCGACGTTCCTGCTGCCCTTCCTGATCATCGAAGACTCCACACTCGCGCCCCTGCTCTACATCAGCAGCGCGCTCATGCTGGTCACCTTCGTAGCCCTCTGCGCCGTCCCCCTGTGGGAGATGTGGCTAGGCAAACCAGGACAAGGCTTCAACGCCATCCCCAAGCGCTGACCGCCCGCAGGCCAGGCGTCTGTACCACAGGTCCTCAACTCACAGTGCTCCGCCTAGACCTTCATCGCAGGCCAGGGCAAAGAGCCTCGGCCGTGCAAGAAACTAACACCACCAAGCGCACGATCTCCTGCGCTTCCACGTGCGAGGGCTGCCCTGATTTTGACCAGGGGGGGTCTGGAGCGAGTTCACGAGGCCAAGCCGAGTTGTCTGAGCGCCACGGCCCCCCCTGGTCAAAAACAGGGCAGCCCGGAAAACCCCAGCGCAGGCGATCTGCAGCGCAAACGACCGCGTAGAACCGCCCGCCCCCCCCCACTTCACCCTTCGGTGACAGACAGCCCCACGCGAATCGATCGTGCAGCCTGCTAGAGCCCGAGCCCCTCAGCACTGCAACGCTCTCGCGCCGTGGGGACCTGACGTCCTCCCCCTTTCGGCAGGACCTGGCTTCTGGCTTGAGGCCCCTTCGATCAAGTCACCCCCTGCCGAACCCGAAAACAGAGCCACAGGAGATCGTCAAGGAGCCACACCATCTCAGCGAGCCAACGGTCATGCGCAAACGACCAAGATCAGGAGTGATCCCTCTGAGGGCCAGCGCCGCGGCGCTCGCCCTCTTTTCTTCGGCAGCTCTGGCAGGAGCGGATCAGCTCTTCACGGAGGCTCAGCTGCCTGCGGGATCGGTACCCCAGGCCGTGGTCATGTCCGATCTCGACGGCGACGGGCTGATTGACATCGCCGCAGCCCACCAGTTCTCGGCAGACGTCTGGGTCTGGATGGGCCGGGGTGATGGCAGCTTCGACGCGGGAGTGTCCTACCCGGTGGGCTCCCAGCCCATGGCGCTGACCGCCGGCGATGTCGATGGCCAGAACGGCCTGGACCTGGTCACCGCCAACAGTGGCTCCGGGGATGTCTCGGTGTTGCTGGGTGTGGGTGACGGCAGCTTCTCCCCCTCGGTCTCCTACCCGGCGCTGGTGTTCCCCAATGACGTTGCACTGGGCGACCTGGACGGAGACGGGCAACTCGACATGGTGGTGGCCAGCACCAGCTCCAGCCAGCCCCTGGCCGTACTCCTCGGCGCAGGTGCGGGACAGTTCGGCGCGCCATCCCTCCTGCCCCCAGGGTATTGCGCCGATGCCGTGGCCCTGGCCGATCTCGACAATGACAACCAGCTCGACATGGCCGTGGCCTGCTCTAGCGACGACGTGGCCCGGGTGTTCCCTGGCCTGGGTGACGGCAGCTTCGGCCCGGCCCAAGAACACGACGTGGGCATCGACCCCGGCGCCGTGGTGCTCGCCGACATCGACGGTGACAACCAGCTCGACATGATCGTGGCCAACTCAGGCGAGTCGAGCTTGTCCGTGCTGCTTGGCGACCCTGGATTGGCGTTCTCGCCCGCGGTCGCCCATCCCACCGGTCTCAACCCCACGTCATTGCGCAGCGGCGATCTGGACGGTGACGAGCGCGCCGACGTGGTGGCCACGAACTTCGGCACCAATGACCTCTCGCTGCTCTTCGGCGCGGGGGACGGCAGCCTCTCCCAACCCCAGCCCCTGCAGGCCGGGTTGTTCCCCGCAGCAGTGGACATCGCCGACGTGAACGGGGACTTCATCGCCGACCTGGCCGTGGCCAACTCGTTCTCGGCCTCGGTCTCGGTCTTCACCAACCTGAGCGGCCCGTGGATCGACCTGGGTGGCTCTGTGGCTGGCGCCGCAGGTAGCGCCAGCCTCGTGGCCACCGGAATCCCCGCCGCCAATCTCCCTGTCTCGTTACTGATCGACGGCCTGCCCCTTGGCTTCCGCCTCGGCTGGCTCGTGGTGGGTCTGGAGCGCGCCGATCTGCCCTACAAGGGCGGCGTCCTGGTGCCTCAGCCCTTGGGCGTCCTGCCCGTACTGGCAGGTGTGTCCTTGAACTTCCGCTGGCCCATCGGTCTCCCTCCCGGAACGAGCGTTTATCTGCAGGCCTGGTTTGACGTGTCAGGTTTGCAGGCCGGTCCCGCCACCGGATCCAACGGCTTGAGGGCCGTGGTCCAGTCGCTCTGAGCTTCAGCCACCCAACGGACCACAAATCGTGACGAGGCGGTGCGCCACAGCGACGGCGCGCCGCCTCATTTTGTCGTCAGGCCAGGCCCACGGTCTCGTCGCGGATCACGCAGCCGCCAGACTCCGCAAGCAGGTCGAGACCACGAGCGGTGGCCTCCAAGATCTTGCGCCCGCTGCGCTGATAGCCGAACAGCCGAGCCATCTCCCGCTCGAGGTCGGCCCGAGGCAAGCTGATGTTGATGGCCAGGACGTGGGCAGCGGCGGCGGCCAGCTCTTCGCTCGGCAACTCCTCCGGGCGTCGCTCGGAGGCTTCGTCTGCGGGCACCCTGAACCGTCGCCATGCGCTCGGCTCCACGTCCGCCAGCCAGAGAAAGTCTCGGCGTCGCAGGACATCGGGCAGGGTCGCCAACACGACGTCGAGGCGCTCCCGCACCTTGGCGGTGAGCCGGTCGATGCCCCAGGCTGCCGCCACACGGCGGAGGGCCAGCTCGACCTGCACCGGCCCTTCGGCTCGCACGACCTGCTCCAAGGCGGCAGCGACCTTGTGGACGTAGCGGCTATCGTAGAACTGCTCACCGTCGCCGTGCGCTGGGCCCAGGTCACAGGGCAGGTAGACGTCGAGGCCGCTCCGGCCACTCGACGCACTCGCCTCGGTCGTCGCCTCGGTCGTCGCCTCGGTCGTCGCCTCGGTCGTCGCCTCGGGTGTCGCCTCGGGTGTCGCCTCGGGTGTCGCCTCGGGTGTCGCCTCGGCGGGCTCAGCCTCGAGCGTCACCTGGCCAGCGAAGAGCTCAGAGCTCTCGTCGTCGCTGGGGGAAGCCTCGGCCGGTGGAGCTGAGGCCGGTGCCTGCGACTCTGCCAGCAACGCCGCGGCACTTCGCTCGGCTTTGCGTTCGGCGGCCGCGGCGGTCAACGCTGCATCCAACCTGGCCAACTCCCGATCACGATCGAGCCACCACTCGGTGGACCAGACCCGGTGCAGGCGCCAACCCAGGCCAGCCAAGACCGACCCTCTCAGGCGATCCCGATCACGAGCGGTGCTCGCCCGTGAATAGGTCGGGCCATCACACTCGACGCCCAGCAGGAAGCGCTCGGGGTCCTCGTCGTCCCGCACCGCCAGGTCGACTCGGTACTCCGAACAACCCACTCGCCGCTCGATGCGCCACCCTCGCTCCACCAGCCGCGCGGCCACGTCCTCTTCGAGGGCGCCGAGAGCGCCCCGACCCACCATGGTGGGCTGCTTCGACGTGTGCGCCTCGTCTGCCTGGGCCGCCGTGTCGACCCTGTCTGCGGGGAGCGCACCCAAGCGGCCGGCCAGCACCGCAGGCCCGCGGGCCGCGTAGTCGATATAGCTCTTGAGCTGAGCCACACCCACCGCGCGAGTGCGGGACAGGTCGATCTGCTCCGGACGCAGAGACGTGAAGACGACCATCTCGCAACGAGAACGGGTGATGGCCACGTTCAGGCGCCGCTCGCCCCCTTCTCTGTTGAGCGGGCCGAAGTTCATCGAGACCTTGCCATCCACATCCGGCCCGTAGCCCACGGTGAACAGGATCACATCCCGCTCGTCGCCCTGCACGTTCTCAAGGTTCTTGACGAACAGTGGCTCCAGGTTCTCCTGGGACAAGCGGGCATCGAGGGCGGCGTCCCCCCGGCGAGCCGCTTCGATGAGTTCTTCAATGAGCTGCTGCTGCGGCATGGAGGCAGACACGACCCCAAGAGACGGCGGCGTGTCCCCAGCCTTCATGCGCCGGCACACCTCGGCCACCACCGCTTCAGCTTCGACCCGGTTGGTGCGCGTCTGCGAGCGGTCGTAGACACCGTCGGGCAAGTGCACGAGGCTCACGCCACGGTCGGGGGCAGCGGACGCAGCCGCAGGGAAGGTGTTCAGGCGGCCCTTGTAGTAATGGGCGTTGCTGAAGGCGATGAGCGCCTCGTCCCTGCTGCGATAGTGCCAGAGCAAGTCGAGCCCGGGCAGGCGAGCGGCGGCGCATTCGTCGAGCAGGCTCTCCAGTTCTTCCACAGCTTCGTCGTCGTACTCGTCGGCATCGTCCGTGCTCTTCATGAAGAACGTGGTCGGCGGGAGCTGACGGGAGTCGCCCACCACCACCACGTGACGACCGCGAGCGATGGCCCCCACCGCGTCCCACACCGGAATCTGCGAGGCTTCGTCGAAGATCACGAGATCGAATGGAGCGATGTCTGCGGCCAGATGTTGAGCCACAGCCAAGGGACTCATGAGCAAGCAGGGCTTCAGCCGCGGCAGCAGATGCGGCAGGGTGGCGAAGAGCTTGCGCAAGGGCAGGTGGCGCCGCTTCTTGCGCAGCTCCCGCTGCAGGATGCCCAGCTCTGAGTGGTCGTTGGCCTCTCCTGCGGTCGATGGCAGGCCCGCCGCCAACCGAGCAGCGACCACCTGTTGGTTCAGCTGCAGGAGCGAACCATCGAGCTCGGCGAACCGCTCGATCTTGCGTGTGTGTTCGCCGCCATGAAACCCCCGCAGGCGATCGTCAGTCGTCAGCCGAGCGGTGAGCCAGGCCTCGAGCACGGCCCGTTCGTGAGCCAGGGGAGCCTGTGCCGCGCTCAACTCGCCGCTCTCCAGCCCGGCGATGAGCGGCCGCAACTCTGCCCGGGAGAGCTCGGCCCGCACGCCTTGCCAGTGACACCAAGGCCGCAGTTCGCCCACAGCGCCGCGGAGGTTGGCGGCCTGTCGTGAAAGCCGAGGGATGTAGCCACCGTCAGCCGCGTCTCCCCAGGCGCAGGATGTGTCGAGCTGCAACAGATCAGCCAGGTGATCACCACAACGGGCCACGGTCTCGACCGCCCCTGCCAGACCGTTCCAGCGGGTGGCCTTGGGCGTCCCCGCCGCGATCTGATCTGCGCCGTCGGTGACCTGGCGCACCATGGCGACCGCCAAGCTCTGCAGCCGGGCGATGTCCCTGCCCGCGAGCCCGGCCAGCAAGCCGCGCACACGGCCTGCCCACTCCACCATGGCCCGCAACGCCGTGGCATCACCCCGGCCCGCTGCCCAGCGGCTGCCCAGGAGGACGGCTGCTTCAATCTCGGTGGCGGCCAGCTCCGCTTCGGTCGCCCTGATCTCGACGGCCGTATCCAGGTCGCGCAGCACGGCCTCGTCGTGGGGCAGCTCTCCCCGACAAAGAGCCGCCAGCTCGCCGCGCACTCCACGGCGAGTGAAGAAACCCACGAGCACGAAGCTCGCCTTGGCCTGACGCAGGCGGCCCACCAGAGTCGGCACGTCCGCGGAGAAGAGCTGCTCTGTCCAGCGCTCGCCCAGGTCGGCCTTTCGTTGTTGGGTGGCCGCGGCCTTTTCGATCTGCACCTCGAGGCGGACGCGCAACGAGCCCCAGTCCGGGGACGTGAGCAAGGGCTCGTTGGTCCCTGGACAGTCGAGAGCCAAGGTGACCAGTTCGGCCAGGCCAGCGAGGTCCCGGGCGCTGAGGCTGTCGGCGACCTCTGCGCCACCGTCGCCGGTCGTCTCGGGCGCTACGACATCGGCTGCGTCGCCGGTCGTCTTGGGCGCCAAGGTGACGGTCGCAGCGACATGTTGCGCAGAATCGCCGGCACCCCACCCAAGCGCCGTGGCCGTCTCGGTGGCCAGGGGGCGCAGCCGATCGAGCGCCTCGCTGAGCGCCACACAAGCCGCGCCGGCCTCCCCCGCCAGTGCGGGAGTCCATTCGCTGAGGCGCACGGGGAACAGGGCGTGATCGGCCGGGCGCTCCAGGCCATCGAGCGCCGCATCGGCCCGGTCACACAGCTCTGCCACCGCGGGGAAGATCGACTCGGACAGGCTCAGGGCATCGGTCAGAGGGAGCTCGAGATCGGGCACGTCGCTCAGGGCGATCAGGCGCGACACCACCTCGTAGACGCTGCGCCCCAGGTTGCCCGGAGCGTGCAGCGCGAGCACGTGCTCGTTCAGCTCGTCACGCAACAAGGCCAGGCGATCGGCCTCTCCACGCCAGGCTTCTGGCTCGTCAGAGCGCAGCACATCAAGGGCGTCGCCCAGCTGCTCCAGGACATCACGCTTCGTCGCCTTGGCCGAATGCACAGCCAGGCAGAAAGGCGCAAGCCCCACCGCGGCGATGCGCCGCTGCACCACCTCAAGGGCGGCCTGCTTCTCGGCGACGAAGAGCACTCGCTGACCGCTGCCCAGTGCCTGGGCGACCATGTTGGCAATGGTCTGGGACTTGCCTGTGCCCGGCGGCCCCTCCAGGCGAAAGCTCCGTCCATCGACAGCAGCAAGCACGGCCCTCAGTTGGGACGAGTCGGCGTCGAGCGGGCAGAGCACCTGGTGAGGCCCGTAGTCCTGGTCGAGGCTCGTCGCCGCGGCGAAGTCGTCGCCCCCAGGGAAGGCCTCGCCCGGTCGCTCGATCAGGTGGCGCGCCATGTCATTACGCAGCAGCACGTCGGCGCTCTCTTCGAGATCACGCCACATCAAGAACTTGGCGAAGGAGAACAGGCCGATGGTGGCCGAGTCCTCCACGTCCCAGCGGTCGAAGTCTGCGACAGCACGACGGAAGGCCGAGAGGATGGCCTCCACGTCGTAGCCCGCTTCGTCCTCGGTCAGCGCATCGAGGCCTGTGGTGTCCAGCCCGAACTCGCTGCGCAGCTTCTCCAGCAAGGTGACGTTGATGCGGGCGTCGTCGTCGGCCAGCTCGACCCGAAAACCCTCACGGACCGAGCCCCGTTTCAGCTGCAACGGCAGCAGCAGGATGGGCGCCCGGCGGAGGGTCTGCTCCTCGTCGCTCTCGTACCAGGTGAGAAAGCCCACGGCGAGGTAGAGCACGTTGGCGCCGGTCTCTTCGAGGGACAGGCGGGCCGCCCGATAGACCTCCAGAAGGCGCTTGTCCAGCTCACCCGGGGGCAGGTCGGCGTGCAGCCTGAGCGCTCCGATCTCGTCGAGCAGGAAGCCTGCCACCGGGTCGTCGCCTGTGCGCTCCTCATGGATCGCCGGGCTGCGCGGGTCGGCGCCCTGCATGAACTCGTGCCGGGGCAGGATGCGAAAGGCCGCGCCGCCAGCGAGGGCATCCTCGACCGCTGCCGGGTCCTCGCATTGCAACGGAATGGTCCGCTTGCTCTCGCGGTAGTTGAGCAACCGGTTCCGTAGGGACAGATCGAGCAGGCGCCGCTTCCATCGCTGCAGGCGTTCGGGCCCCGAATCCTCGGGCTCAGCAGGGACGATCACTGCGGGCTCATCGGCCAGCGCGGACTCGCCCATGGGCACTGCCGCCACAGACTCACGCTCTCGTTCGGGAGAGTCAGCGTCGGCCACAGACTCATCGGCCTCCACCGCCTCGTCTGGAGCCGCGACTTGGGCGGCAGTGAGCTCGTCCGGAGCGTCCGCGACGAGGGGTGCCTCTTCGCCGAGGGCCGAGCGCCAGGCTTCGGCGCCGATGCGCAGGGGCAGAGGGCGAATGCGCCGGCGCCTGGCCTCCCACACATCGATGGTGCAGAGGACGTCGTCGCTCTTCAGCAACCGCACTTCGGCCTGGGCGATGGCCGCCTCGACCTCCACCGGGTCTTCGGCGGTGAGCAAGGTCGTCTCGCAAGCCACGATGTCGCCGAGCTTGACCCGCTTGCGCAGACGCAGGGGCGCGTCGACGCTGGGCTCGCCGAAGCCGCGATCGAGGGTCCAGCAACCCACCAGGGCATGGCTCCGGCAGAAGACCAACAAGGGGTGCAAGCCAGCCTGCTCCAGACAGGCTGCGAGCAGCAGGGTCAGGTCGAGGCACGTTCCCAGGCCACTGCCCAACACCTGGTCAGGCGAGCGAATCTTCTGCCCTTGGGACTCGTAGCTGGCGGGCGGCGTGGCGTACTCGATGTTGCGCTCGACCAACGCGGTCCACACTGCGGCGAGCATGGCCCGCACACGGTGCCGTTCGTTGCTGGCGTAGCCTGACAGCGCGCCGTTGCCCGTGCGCTCGGCCAACAGCTCACCAGCCCGAGCCAGCACGAGGTCGACCCCCGGGTGGTTTGGCAAGACGAAGGCCGCTGCGATCTCGGGCAACGAAGCCAGTCCGCCCCATTCGTTGTAGGCCAGGACCTCCACGGCCTCGCTGCGCTTCGCGAGCACGGTGTCGCCAACGCTCACGGACACTTCGAGGGTGGTGGCTTCTCGTTCTGTCTGGCGGACGAGGCGATCGGAATCCAGGACGATGTCCACAGTGTCCAGTGTGACCGTCGCCCCTGGGGCGATGTTGGGCAAGCTGCCTGTCCAGGGTTCGGCCAGATCAGATCCGAGTGTGATGTCCACACTCGCGCCGTCGAGCGACGTCTCGCCATCGTTGGTCACGCGCAGGGATGCCACCACCGGAACATCGTTCTGCTGCATGGCGTAGTTGATACGACGATCGATATCGAGATCGATCGAGATCGCCTGGTCGTCCATGGTCTACTCGCGGGCTGAGGGGTCCCCAGCATACGGGGGCACCGGGGGTCCCGTCAGCGACCAAGAACCGGACCGCCTGATCGGCTCAGGCGACGCAACCGTTTCAATCGTCGGGCTCTGCTGCCCCAGCGCCATCCCAGTAGGCACCCGGGCGATAGTCGCCGAAGTACCAGCTGTGGCCTTCGATGTCCTTCACCCCGTAGCCCCGGGCGCCGTACTCTTCGTCGCGCAGAGGCTGCATGACCTCGGCTCCGGCGGCCACGGCCTGAGCGCAGTGGGCATCGGGGTCGTCCACATACAGGGCGAGCGCCTGGTTCACGCCCGCCAGACCACGGGGGCTGAGCCTGCCGAGCTCGGGCCGAGCGCTGCTGATCATGATCACCCCGGGACCAAAGCTCAGCTCTGAGTGCAACACACCGCCGTCGGGGCCGGGCACAACCAGACGCTTCTCGAATCCGAAGGCGTGGCAGAGCCAGTCGATGGCCGCGGCCGCGTCGTCATAGGACAGACTCGGATAGATCGTGGCCGGGCTGAAGTGCGAGTCGTTCACGGTCGTGCGAGCTCCATGCGGCGTCAGTCACCGCTGCCTCTGGCCACATCGGCGTTCAGCATCGAGTTGTGCATGAGCCAGTACACCAGGGCCGTGAGGATACCGCCGATCAGGGTGGCCGCAGCCCAGATGCCCGGGCCCGCCAAGACCCTCGTTCGCCCGCGGCCCAGGCGTGCCGTGCAGTCGCGGTAGACGTCCACAGCCAGAGAGACGTGCACCACGATCGTGAGCACCATCATCAGGCTCACGAGGCCCCCCGGCAAGAAGCCACTGTTGTTGAAGCCCATTTCCATCTCCTGGTTGTCTTAAGGGGGTTGCTCTCTTGGCCGACCGCAGAGACGTCATCGAAGGAATGAACGAGACCGGTCTCTACCGAGCACTCGGCTCCGAAATCACATCGAGCGCGGTGCCAGCGACCACGCCGAGCCGACCCGCCCGACACACGGTTCGGGCGAGCATCCAACCGGAGACGCCGGCGCCCATGCCCCCTTGCATGACCTTGGATAGAGGGAGCATGGGCGACCTTGGATCAGAGCTTCACGTACTCGTAGTCGAAGGGCTTGCCGTTGATGCCCTTGGGCGGCTCGGCGATCCAGTTGGCGATCTTGCCAGGCTCGGTGACCTGATTCATGACGCTCATCAGGTAGTCGTGGTCAGCGTCCGTGGGCAACCACTCGGCGAGCTTGTCACGCCAGACCTCGGCGCTGACCGGGTTGCCCTCAAGGTCGAAGTGGTAGCCAGCGAAGGTGCCGATCTTGCGGTTGAAGCGACGGTGCGGCAGCTTGATCTCGAAGTCGATGCCGTACTTCCCGATGATCTTGTTCCAGAAGTTCACGCCCTTCTGGTTGTCCGCCAGGAACTCCTCGCGCAGCACTTCGTTGAGCGCGTTGCGCATGGGCACCTCTTCGGTGACCAGCTTCTCACCGTCCCAGGTCATCACGTCCTTGAACTCTTCCATGACCCCGTGCTCGGTGTAGTTCTTCATCTCCCAGGCCCGGCCCTTGAGGCCGCTGCCGAAGAAGTTGGCCGAGTTGCTGGAGACCTCTGAACCGTAGAGGTCGACGCTGCTGCTGGCCCAGAAGCTGATGTACCTCTGGATCGTGGGCAGGTCGATCACGCCGTGCTCGCGGGGATCGCTGTCCGGGTGCTCCTTCATGACCTGGCAGGCGCGCTCGATCACCCGCCCCACGCCGGTCTGGCCCACGAACATGTGGTGCGCCTCTTCGGTGAGCATGAAGCGGCAGGTGCGCGCGAGGGGATCGAAGCCCGACTCGGCCAGGCTGAGCAACTGAAACTTGCCGTCCCGGTCGGTGAACATGGTGAAACAGAAGAAGTCGAGCCAGGTGCGGATGGGCTCGTTGAACGTACCCAGGATGCGCGGGTGGTCCGGGTTGCCGCTGCGACGCTCGAGCAGCTCGTCCGCCTCGTCCCGGCCGTCCTTGCCGAAGTAGCGGTGCAGCAGATAGACGATGGCCCAGAGGTGCCGGCCCTCTTCGACGTTGACCTGAAACAGGTTGCGCATGTCGTAGAGGCTGGGCGCGCTGTGGGCCAGCATGCGCTGCTGCTCGACCGATGCGGGCTCAGTGTCGGCTTGAGCCACGAGAATGCGGCGCAGCCAGTTGCGGTACTCGCCGGGCACCGACTGCCAAGCGGGATCGCCCTCGTGGTCGCCGAAGTTGACCTTGCGATCCTTCTCGGGCTCGGCGAGGAAGATGCCCCAGCGGTAGTCAGGCATGGTCACGTGACCGAACTGGGCCCAGCCGTCTGCGTCCACCGAGGTGGCGGTGCGCAGATAGATCTCCTTGTCGTTGAACTGATCCGGCCCCATTTCATTCCACCACTCGATGTAGCGGGGCTGCCAGTGCTCGAGGGCACGCTGCAGGCGCTTGTCGGTGTGCAGCTCGACGTTGTTGGGGATCTTGCTCTCGTAGTCGATGGATGCCATGAGGTCTCTCGGTCGGTCTGAGTGGTTCGTTGGGTGAGATGCGTTGAGCTGTCGTCAGGTCGCGGTCAGGGGCGCACCGATCAGGTGCGGGAGCGATCAGGTGCGGGAGCGATCGAACTCCGGGCGGTTCGGGGTGCCGTAGCATTTGAGCGCGCCCCGCTCGCCCACGGCGTTGGGCCGCTGGAAGATCCAGTTCTGCCAGGCAGAGAGGCGGCCGAAGATCTTGGTCTCCATGGTCTCCGGTCCGCAGAAGCGCAGGTTGGCTTCGAGCCCGGTGAGGCCGTCGGGAGAGAAGGACACCCGCTCCTCGAGGGCGATGCGCAGATCGTCCTCCCAGTCGATGTCGTCAGGAGCCACGGTGGCCAGACCCAGCTCGTCGGCGGTCTCGGCGTCGAACAGGCCTTCTTTGCCCAGCACCACATCGACCTGATCGGGGGTGCCGTAGAAGTGGGACTGCAGCCGGGTCAGCCCGTTGCCCATGGGGTACGGGCCGCCGTTCATGGCCGACACGCCCAGGGTCACGGGGACGTCAGGGTCGTTGAGCAGGTAGAGGCGGTCGCCCGCCAGAGCCAGCTCAAGCATGGTGCCAGCGAAGGCGGTGCCCTCATCGGCGATGGAGAACACGGAGCGGGAGGTGACGTCGAGGCGCTTCAGCACCCGCTTGATCAGCAGGGACACTTCGCGCACGAACCAGTGCTCGCGGCCACCCGCCAGCACGGCGTCGGTATCGAGCACGACCTGGGGGTCGCCCACCACGCGCAAGGTCAGCAGGCCGATCTCGAGGTATTCGAGGCGCAGGTGCAGCAGAGCGTCATCGAGCTCGCGGAAGGCCCGCAGGATCCACCAGTCGTTGCCCGCAGCGAAGGCCTCGTCGGCGCTACCAGGGCCAGCCGCCTGGGGCAGCGTGATGGTGATGGCGGCCTTGCGGGCAGCCTCGTCGATGGCCACGTCCACGGATTGGTAGTGGAAGCCCTCGTCAGTGAACTGGGGAGCCATGCGCTCGAGGTCGAGACCCTGACCCGCAGCGACCGCGGGAGAGGCGTCAGCCAGCGCCCGCGAGTTGCTGGCCACCACCTCGTCGAACTTCGACAGGGGCGCCACCTGGTCCACGAGGTTCCACTGCACGGCGCGCTTGCCTTTCACGCCCTCGGCGGTGGTGTTGAACAGGTCAGCCAGGTCACGACGGATCTTGCGCTTGTCGACCATGCGGGTCAGGCCGCCTGTGCCGGGCAGCACGCCCAGCAGGGGCACCTCGGGGTGGGACACAGCAGAGTTGCGGTCGTCCACAAGAAGGATGCGATCAGCTGCCAAGGCCAGCTCGTAGCCGCCGCCGGACGCCGTGCCGTTCAGAGCCGCCAGGGTCTTGAGACCGGAGTTCGCGCTGGCGTCTTCGAGGTACAGCCGGGTCTCGTTGGTGAACTTGCAGAAGTTCACTTTGAAGGCGTGGGTCGAGGTGCGCAGCATGATGATGTTGGCGCCGGCGCAGAAGACCCGGTCGAGGTTGCCGGTGAGCACCAGGCAGCGCACCTCGGGGTGGGCGAAGCGCAGGTGCTGCAGCGCGGCCACCAGCTCCATGTCCACGCTCAGGTCGTAGCTGTTGAGCTTGAGCACGTAGTGGTCTTTGAGCCCCTGATCCTCTTGCACGTCCATGCGCAGGGTGGCGATGTCGCCGTCCACCTCGAGCTTCCAGTGAATGAAGTCCTCGGGACGGAGGTCAAAGTCCAAGCGATCGGGCTCGCTCGCAATGGTCTGGCGGGTCTCGGTGGCGCTCAACTCGGTCTCCAGCGAAGGCCCGGGCAGCGAGCCGGGGCGCGATGACAAAAGGGGGCGTTCAATCCAGGCACGGTCGACGGAGCCGACGGTGATGAGCGAGGGACCATAGCATCATATTTCCTTGACAGCGCCAGAATGGTAAATATATTTCACTCACCCCGCGAGAACCCCGCCATGCGCCCGGAAGCCCTGCTCACCGAGGTCGGTCGACGACTGGCCGACGCCCGCCACGCCTTGGGGCTGACCATGACCGAGGTGGCGGCCCGTGCCGACGTGAGCACCCGCTATCTGCGCATGGCCGAGGCGGGAGAGGCGAACCTCTCGCTGCTCAAGCTGGCCTCCCTGGCCCGGGCCCTGCGCCAACCCATGGGCGAGCTGTGCGATCTCGAACTGAGCGACGTCCCCCGCCAACGCCTGGCCCTGCTGGGCGTGCGAGGCAGCGGCAAATCAACGGTGGGGCGCAGACTCTCGCAGCTGCTCGAGATCCCCTTCTTCGAGCTCGACGACGCCATCGAAGCCTCGGCGGACATGAGCCTGTCCCAGCTCTTCACCATTCACGGGGACACCCATTACCGTGAGCTGCAGGAGCAGTGCCTGGAGCGTTGGTTGAGCCAGACCGGCGCGGGCATCCTGGCCACGGGGGGCGGCATCGTGAACGACGAGGCGAGCTTCGAGCGGCTGTGCTCCACCTGCCGCACGGTGTGGTTGCGCGCGTCCCCCGAGTCACACTGGGCCCGGGTGTTGGCGCAAGGGGACACCCGCCCCATGCGCGATCATCCCCGAGCCATGCAGCAGCTGCGCACGTTGCTGGAGAAGCGAGAAGAACTGTACGCTGCAGCTGACCTGGTGATCGACACCACCGAGCTGTCCCCGGAGCGGGTGGCCGAGCGGGTCGTGGAGTGGGTCGGGGTCTGACCGGAGGCACGGGCACTTGGCCCGCGCATGGGCAGCCTGCCTCCTCGATCAGCGAGCTGCCGTTTCCGCGCCACGGTGTTCGACGCGGTCAATAGCGCCTTGCTACCGTTCGCACTTGCAACGCCCGCCCGACGTCGTGCGTGCGAGCTTGCGAGATGTCACCGGCAGAACGCCCCCCCCGTAACCTCGCCGGTGCTACAGCTTCTGCCGGCACCATGAGACCGTCTCGGTGCCACCTCTCCTCATCTCTCCCTGATGCGCTCGCCCACCCATGTCCATCCCGACTCGTGCCACCCGTCTGCTGCTCGCTCCCCTGGCCCTGCTGGCCGCTTGCTCCAGCCCGACCACCGATGTTCCTCTCGAAGAACAGGATGGTGAGCTGCTCTACAAGTCCCAGGCCTGCGGCAAGTGCCACGGCGCAGACGGCTCCAGCGCCTTCTGGCTGCCCGGGCCCGACCTGCGCACACACCTCGACGCGTGGACAGTCGACACCCTCGCCGCCTACCTCGCAGACCCCATGACCGTGGCCAAGGGCATCGAGCGGCTCGCAGGCGAAGGCAAGATGCCCGAGTTCAGCCACCTCGATGAAGCGTCCCGTCGCCGCCTCGCCAAGTTCGTCCTCACGCTGGGTGACAGCTGAGCGCTGTTGACGCGCTCGGTAGTCGGCCGGCGGCAAGCATGGCGAGCGTCTGTCACAACCAGAGGCTCAAGCGCTTCGGCAAATGCCCCTCACTGCGTCGTGCCTTGCACCCCGTTCGTCGCCGAGAAGCCCGCAAACGCCGCGGTGTCCTTGATCCAGAACTGGCTGAAGAACGTGAAGCCCGGGGGGACACCTGTGGGGAAGGTCCCGGTGATCGCCAGCTGTCCACCGAAGCTGGTGGTGAACGGGCCAATGATCAGATCTGGTGCGGGCACCAGGATGCCGCCCTTGAACGGTGCGTTGATCGCCGAGATGCCCATGACCCAGAAGATCGGTGAGATCGGGCGAGCGTTGGTCACGCCAAACCCGTAGCTGGTGTTGGGCAGCAAGGTGCCGGTGGTTGTGAGCGCGGGAACACCCGACACACCGGCCAGGCCCGAGCCCAGGTTGACCCAGGGGTCGAGGCTGACTGTGTCCAAGGCCTGCACTGCGGCACCCACCGACGGCAGGGGGCCGATGTGTCCCCCGCTGCCCTGACTGATGCCCGTGGCGATCAGCAGCTGGCGCAACGTGCTCGGATCAATGGGCTTGCCGTTGATGTTCAGCGAGCGCTCCTGCAACAACACGCAGGCTGCCGCCACCATGGGTGACGCTGAACTTGTGCCGTTGAACGAGTCTGTGTAGCGCTGGTTCTTGTCCGACCCAAACTCGGCAAAGTCGCCATAGCCCAGGGTGAAGACGTTCAGTCCCCAGCCTTGCAGGTTCACTCTCGCGCCGAAGGTCGAGAAGAAGAGCGCGTCGTGGTTCAGGTCGGGGCTTCCCGCGCCCACCAAGATCGCGCCCGAGTCGCCCATGCCGATGTAGCTGGCGTAGCCGGGGCTGTCGAGATCTTCACCACCCGCCACGCCGCCGTTGCCCGCTGCGCCCACCACCACAACGCCAGCGTCGACGCCCGTGCGGACCACCACGAACAGCGCCGGGTCGAGCTCGGCGGGGCCAAAGCCCGCCACGCCCATGGTCTGCATCTCCAGCAAGACCACGTCGCCAGGCGCGCTGCCGGCGATGGCGTTGGTGACGGAGGTCACCCGTCGCAGACCTTCTTCCACCGTCCACTCGGGATAGGTGTGCACGTCGGCGTCGGGTGCCAGCCCGGTGAGGCCGTAGGCGTTGGGCACCGAGGAGGTCTCGCCGAGGACCGCCGTGCCGTGGCTGTCCCACGCGAGCGAGAACACCTGGGGGTCGATGGTCTGCCCCGGCTCCAGGTTGAGGTTCTTGTCGTTCAGGTCTTCGTGAGCCTGGTTCCAGCCGTACTCACAGTCGGACAGACGCACGCCCAGGCCGGACAGGCCCAGCACGGTCATGGTGCCGGCGCCAATGCCCGGGTCGGGGCCGCCGTAGAGCTGGCTGCCCACAAGGCTCGGTGTGACCGGGAGGATGTCCCCGGGAGGCGGGCAACCCAGGGTCTGGATCGAAGCGAACTCGATCTCGGGGAGATCGGCGAGAGCCTGTCCAACGCTCTCGAGCCGAGCCGTGTCAGCCTCGGGGACATGCACGATGAGCATGCCCGCCAGGTCGGGCTGGGCCCTGTGGCTGCGCGCCTCGGCCCGGGCTTGCAGGGCCGTGAGAGTCGCCTGGGGCAGCTTGATCAATGGCGAGAAGGTCAGGCCGTGAGTGGCCGCCAGGGACCGGGTCTCGGCGAGGCTCACGGCGGCCGCCCCGGTGAGCCCGCCACCGACGTCTGACCGAACCAGGGCCTGGTCGACGAACTTGATCACCAACCGATGGCCCTGGGAGGGTCCGACCTGCAACTCCGGCGGCATGATCGCCGCACGCACGGGCCCGGGGTCGAGCGGCTGGCGAGGAGACAGGACCTGCCCCTGAGTCGACGACGAGGCCACCATGCAGACCAGCGCCGCCCAGCAGACAAGCCTGAGTCCAGCGGATTGCATGGTCACCAACCTCAGACAGGGGCAAGAGGGAGCACAGCGGGCGGCAGCGGTCAGGCGAGAGTTACGGGCGCCAAAACCACACCGACCCTGGGGAGATCCATCAGTGATCTCGGCATCCATGCTAGCAGGCTGAAGAAGACCTGCCCGGATCAGCGGCATCCTGCGACAGGAGCAGTAGCAGCGGACCGTTCGGCCACCGCCCCCAGAAACGCCACCAGTCGCTGCTCGGCCCAGAAACCGGGGAGCAGCGGCCCCTTTCGCCCTGAGGGCTGGGAGATCGGGCCCGCTCCCGCCGGCACTCCCGCCCCGATGAAGGCGCAATGCCCTCCGTGGTCGCTGAGAGCCAGCCGAACCCAGGGGTTCGACGAGGCCCCAGAGGCGAGCAGCCCCGCTGCGGGAACCAGGCGATCGTCCCTGGCGTGGATCACCAGGGTCGGCAAGGCCAGGTCGGCCAACAGCGGCCCGGCGCTGGCCCGATGGTAGTAGTCGTCCACATCAGCGAAGCCGTGTTCCCGGGCGGTGAACGCGGCATCGAAGTCGCGCAGGGTGGCCACTCTGGCCAGGGCGTCCAGGTCCACCGAGCCCGGGTGCGACCGCTCACGACGGCGCAGCGAGGCGGCCAGGGACGACACGAAGCTGTCCCGGTAGCGCCGTACCCCAGGGTCGCCATCAATGGCCGCCGAGCATCCGGTCAGATCCACGGCGGGAGAGACTGCCGCCACCCCTGCGGCGACCGTTGGGCCATCCAGGGCTGCCAGGCGCAGCACCACGTTGCCCCCGAGAGAGAAGCCCGCCAGCAAGACCGGGCCCAGGCCTCGACCCTCGACCCAGGTGACCAGGGCCGCCCTCAGGTCATCGACCAGGCCGGCGTGATAGCCCCGCTTGCTGAGCCGCTCCACACCATCGGCACCACGCAGATTCAGACGCAGGACGTGCATACCCGCGGCCCAGGCCCGGCGCGCCGTGCCCCGCAGATAGCCAGATCGGGCCGACCCTCCCATGCCGTGCACCAGCACCAGCACCGGAGCCCCCCGCTCTGCCTGCCAGCTACACAGCACGGTGGTGGCCCCATCGGGAGGCAAGGCCACCTCGCGCTGCTCCTCAGGTGGGTGGCGGCGCAGGGCCTCGAGCCGCAAGAACGAACCCGCCAGGGTCATGCGGTGAAACCCAGCCAGCCCAGGATAGGGCTCAAAGGGAGGGCCCTCCTCTGGCGGCAACCAGGGCTCAGCATCGGGCGGCGGCGCCTCGCTAGACTGCATGTCTCACCAGGTGCGTCGCGGGGGTGCAGCCGGGCGGCAGGGCAGCGAGGAATGCAGGCTTCCCATGGCTCAGTCTCTCACCCCAGAACGACCGGGGCCGCGCCCCGGCCCGAGCGGCGAGCCAGCTCTGCGAGGCAGCGCCGACCCGCAGTGCCCAGATCGGTGGTGCTGTCGTTCACGTAGAGCTCAACGTGCTTTAAAAGCATGTCATCGTCTAGTTCTTGGGCCCACTGACGCATGGTCGGCAGCGTGGCAGGCACATCTGCCCTGGCAGCGGCCAGAGAGTCAGAGAGAACGGCTGTGAGCACTTCATGAACATCTTTTCCTATGTCAATGCGGGCCAAAAGACCACCGAGTGGCACGGGCGTGCCGGTGGTGTTCTCCCAGCGCTGACCCAGGTCATCGAGCAGCTCCAGCCCCTGTTCCCGGTAGCTGAAGCGGCCCTCGTGGATGCACACACCAGCATCAGCCTGCCCGTCGAGCAAGGCAGGCATGATGCGATCGAAGCGGGTCTGTTCGAGGCGCAGGACCCGGGGATAGAGGCAGCTCATGAGCAGGGTGGCCGTCGTCCCCGCGCCCGGGCAGAGCACGGTGGACTCAGGGCCCGGCATGGTCGCCCCTGGACGGCCCAGCAGCACCGGCCCGACGCCGTAGCCCAGGGCCGAGCCCACCCGCAGCACACCGAAGTCGTCGGAGAGGTCGAGCGCCGTGGCGAAGCTGGCCTTGGAGACGTCGAGGCTGCCGGCGGCCAGCGCCTGGTTCAACTCTTCGACGTCGGCCAGGTGCAGCTCCAGGTCGAGCCCCCGGCGGTCCACACGCCCCTCCAGCAAGGGCCCGAACAAGAAGGTGTCGTTGGGGCAGGTGGACAGGCCCAGGCGCAGGGTCTTCACGGGCGCGGCTCAGCGGTGATCCTGGCCAGAAGCCCGGCCAGGGTGCGCAGGGAACCGCTGAGGTCCCAGTGCGCCTTGTCCCGGTCGCCGGCCACGTTGCTCACCGCCCGCACCACGGTCAGGGGCGCCCCGGCCTGGCTGGCCACCAGCGCCACAGCGTGGCTCTCCATGTCTTCGACCAGCACCTCCGGGTAGCGGACATGCCTTGCCTGGGCCTGCTCCAGGCTCGCCGAGGCCGTGGCCACCATGCCGACCTGGCCGGCGAGGCCGTCTGGCAACTCGGCTGCAGACAGGGCCTGCTGCGGTGCGATCAGGTCGGGGGGCAGGTCAGGCTCGTCCAGGCCCAGCTCGCCCAGGGGGACGAAGCCCTCGCCCTCCCCCGCGCCCACGGCCTCGTTGCGCAGGGCGGTCGCTCTCACCAGCGAACCCACGGGTGCCCTGGCTGGATCACGGGTGCCGGCGACGCCCACCAACAGGCAGGGCATGGGCCCCCGAGCGCTGAGCAGGGCGGCGGAGCGGAGAGCAGCCGCCACAGGCCCCACGCCGCAGATCTCCAGCTGCCCCCCCGGCCCGACCGCGCGGGACAGGGCCCGGGCCTCGCCATGGCTGGGCACGAGGATCAGCAGGGTCACCAGGTGGCCTCCAGCAGATCGGAGAGGTCTGTGGTGCTCTGGCCCTTCCACGGGCCTCGATCGATACGCAGGTAGGCCCGGCGTGGAGGATCCCCGGGGATCGTGGCGCCCAGGACCACCAGCGACGAGCGCCGGAACTCGGGCAGGTCTGCCATGGCATCCAGCAAGGGCGGCACCACTTCGGTGGCCAGCTGGCCTCCCTGAGCTTCGAGAACCAGACCGATGCAGAAGCCCGTGAGCTGCTGGCGGGTGGAGAGCAGGGCCTGAGCCCGGTCGGCAGGGCCCTCGTCCTCTGGGCGCTGGCTGGCCAGGACCGACTGCCAGACTGGCGAGGCCGTGCCTGGGTCAGCGGCTTCCCCATCGCCCACGGGAACGTAGAGCACCATGGTGTCACCTCGGCCTCGGAGGCGCTCCAGGACAGCCCCGGCAAAGGGGGCGAAGGGCACGCCCGGCCCGGCACATGCGCCAGTGTGAGCTCTGCTCAGCTGCACGTCCCCTGGTGCTGCAGCCGAATGGGTTGCTGCAGCCGATCGGGCCGCCTCCAGAGCCTCGTTGAGCGCATCCAGGTCGGCGAACGGGGCCTCGATCAGGATCAGGCCTGGCACCGTGGCTCCGCCCATGCGGGCCTCCATGAACCACACCGAACAGAGGCCCAGGATCAGCACGGCTGCCATGGCGATCAGGATCTGGGGCAGGCGCCAAGCCATGGACGTGTCTCCAAGAGAGGATTGCGGCGTGCCCGTGGGAAACCGGAGCGGTGCTTGCGATGGGCGGCCGGGCCCATCATGCCCGGACGAGACCGGCGGCCAAGGCTGTCCTCTCCCGCGGCAGCCAGATCCGCTCATCCACCCATCATGATGTCTTGACTAGAAGCCAAGGACATGATGGGATGGCCCGCTTTTCCCCACCTCGGCGATTCCTCTACTCATCCTACAGAGGGCGCCCCCGGACCCGATCTCGATGTCGAACGCCACCGCACCCAAGAAAAACAAGAAGGGCAAGGCCAGCCGGCTGAGCCTCCTGCGCAACATCGGCATCATCGCCCACATCGATGCCGGAAAGACGACCGTGACCGAGCGCGTCCTGTATTACACAGGCCGCAGCCGCACGATCGGCGAGGTCCACGATGGCGCAGCCACCATGGATCACCTCGAGGAAGAGCGCGAGCGCGGGATCACGATCACGTCTGCTGCGACCACCTGCGAGTGGGGCGACTACACGATCAACATCATCGACACCCCAGGCCACGTCGACTTCACCGCTGAGGTCGAGCGGTCGTTGCGTGTGCTCGATGGCGCGGTCGGTGTCTTTGACGGTGTGGCTGGTGTCGAGGCCCAGTCCGAGACGGTGTGGCGTCAGGCCAACAAGTACTCGGTGCCCCGCATCGCGCTGGTCAACAAGCTCGACCGCACCGGCGCCAACTTCAACTACTGCGTTGAGTCCATGGCCTCCCGTCTGGGAGTGCATCCCGTTCCGGTGATGCTGCCCATCGGCGCCGAGGCCGACTACATCGGCAACATCCATCTGCTCGAGATGAAGGCCGAGTTCTTCGGCGACGGCGATGACGAGACCGGCGTCACCGAGGGCGAGATTCCCGCCGAGATGCTCGACGATGCCAAGGCCGCACGGCACGAGCTGGTCGAAGCCGCCTGCATGATCGATGACGACCTGCTCGAGCGCTTCCTCGAGGACGAGAACTCGATCACCATCGACGAGATCAAGGCTGCCCTGCGCACGGGCACCATGCAGCACAAGCTGCTGCTCGTCCTGGCGGGTGCCGCCCTGCGCAACAAGGGCGTGCAGTCCACTCTCGATGCCATCTGTGACTACCTGCCTTCGCCCCTCGACCTTCCGCCCGTGACGGGCACCGATGATCGTGGTGAGGAGACAAGCCGCACCTGCTCCACCGAAGACCCGTTTGCGGCCCTGGCCTTCAAGACGGTCTACGACCCCAACGGCGACCTGACCTTCATGCGCGTCTACTCTGGCGTTGCCGAGGCAGGTGGGCTGCTGATCAACGCTCGCTCCGGCAAGAAGGAGCGCTTCGGTCGCCTCTACCGCATGCACGCCGCCTCCCGTGAGGCCATCACCGAGTGCAAGGCTGGTGACATCGTGGCCGCCGTGGGCCTGAAGGACACGCACACCGGCGACACCATCACCGACGGCAACAACCGCATCACGCTCGAGTCGCTCGACTTCCCCGAGACGGTCATCTCGATGTCCATCGAGCCGGCCAGCAAGGGCGACCGGGACAAGCTCTCCCAGACCCTCGCCGTGCTCGCCAAGGAAGACCCGACCTTCAAGTGCTGGACCGACGAAGAGACCAACGAGACCATCATCGCGGGCATGGGTGAGCTCCACCTCGAAGTGCTGCGCCATCGCATCACCCGCGAGTTCAAGGTGCAGGCGGTGTGCGGCAAGCCTCGCGTCGCCTACCGCCAGACGCTCGACAAGGAGCGTCGGGTCGAAGCCAAGCACGTCAAGCAGACCGGTGGTTCGGGTCAGTTCGCCGTGGCGCGCCTCGACTTCAAGCCTCTCGAAGACTCGCAAGAGGTCGAGTTTGTCGATGACGTCAAGGGCGGCTCGGTGCCCCGGGAGTACATCCCCTCGGTCGAGAAGGGCATCCGCGAGATCTGCGTCAAGGGCGCCCAGTACCCCTTCCCGTTCGTGGGCTTCGAAGCGCGGCTTTACGACGGCAAGAGCCACGATGTCGATAGTTCCGACATGGCCTTCCAGTCGGCAGGGCGCCTGGCCTTCCGCCTCGCCTCCGAGAACAACGCGCGCTTTCTCGAGCCCATGATGAAGTTCGAGGTGCTGGTGCCGGACGACTACCTCGGTGATGTGATCGGCGACCTGAACAGCCGCCGTGCAAACATCAGCGAGATCTCCGAGCGCCTGAACCTGAAGGTTGTCACCGGCACGGTGCCCATCGCCGAGATGTTCAACTACAGCAGCAAGCTCCGCGGCATGACCACGGGTCGTGGCACCTACTCCATGGAGCCCCAGGGCTACAGCCCGGTGCCCCTCTCGGTCAAGGAAGCCATCCTGGCCGAGCTCGAAGAGATCAAAGCCGCCAAGGGCAAGAAGTAGCCGCTCTTCACTTCGGGGGCCTCGATCGCACCGCGCGATCGGGGCCCCTGAGCAATTCTGGGCTGGTCAGCGAGGGCAGAGGCCCCATCGCGTCCGGTCGATTCAGGCCCGCAGCGCATCATGCCCGGGCGGCACCACGGACGAGCCGCCGCCCGCAGGTCGGATTCACCGCCCCCTCCCGGCATCGCTCGCGGAGCGTGTCGCCCGGAGCGACCTCGCCTTGGCCCCCCGTCAGGCTTCGGGTTCGGCTTCAGACTGGTCGGCAGGCTCGCTCTCACCATCAGGAGCGCCTGCGGCCGAGGGTGTGGGCGGGCCAGCCAGTGCGCCGCCTGGTCCTGTGGGCGGGCCGCTGATGGTGCTCTCGCCTGCCGTGGTGACCACACCATCGGTGAGCGTATCCACGTCGATCGTCCCGGTGGTCGCGGGGGCGGCTGCTGCGACGGTCTCGTCGGCGCTGCCCAGGATGCCCTGGACCGGAAGGTTGAGGGTTTCGGCTGTTTCTTTGATGAAGGTCGACTCGGCGAGCCAGTCGGCGATGACCGCAAGCCGCGGGTCGGGCTGATCTCCTTCGCCATGGCTGGCCAGGTAGTCAGAGGCCTGCTTGACGCTCTCGTACATGTACTGCTCTTGCAGGCTGGTGCCAATCTTCGCCATGGTCTCGCTGTCGGCGATGTCCGGCACCACGTCGAGCAGGAACGACTGGCCCTGGCTGAGCCAGATGTCGAAGCGGTCCCTGAACTGGGAGATCTCGCCCATCTTCGTGGCGTCTGCTTCGGCCTGGGCGGTCTGCATGGCCTCGCCGATGATCCCCTGGCTCTCCTTGCGGATCTCCGAGACGCTCTCCGCGTTCTCGCGAGTGGCTTCGGCGCGCTGCTCAGCTTCATTCTTGTCGCTCGCAGACTTCTGGGCCAGAGTCGCCGTGATCAGCAGGGCCGCCACGAGCACCACCATGCCCACCCCTGCCCGGTTGCGCCGGGCCTTGCGCCAGATGCGGCTCACACCGCTGATGGGCGTGGCCGAGATGGGCTCGCCGTCCAAAAATGCCCGCAGGTCGGCCGCCACCTCGGAGGCGTTCTGGTAACGGCGAGAGCGAGCCTTCTCCATGGCCTTGAGACAGATCGTCTCCAGGTTGGCTGGCACCCGCTCGTTGTGCTTCGAGGGACGCTTCGGCTCTTCGCTCAAGATCTTGCGGATGATCTCGTGAGACGTGCGCCCGGTGAACGGCGGGGCCAGGGTCAGCAGCTCGTAGAGCGTCACACCCAGGCAGTAGATGTCGGCCCGGTGATCGACCGGTCCCCGCTTGGCGTCGGCCTGCTCGGGCGACATGTAGTAGGGCGAGCCGGCGAAGTCGCCAGTGCGCGACAGCTCCAGCCCATCTTCGAGCTTGGCCAGACCGAAGTCGCCCAGGAAGGGACGGCCCTTGTCATCGAGCAGCACGTTCGATGGCTTCACGTCCCGGTGCACGATGCCGTTGTCTGCGGCGTGCTGCAGGGCATCGGCCACGATCGCCAGGGTCTCGGCGATCTGGCGGAAGTAGCCCTTGGGGTGCTCGCCCTTCTCCTTCAGCTCAGCGAGATCGTCGGCCAAGGTACGGCCATGACCCACCAGCTTCTGGGCAATGTAGAAGCTGCCGCTGTCCTCGCCCCAGGCGTGGACCGAGACCACCGCTGTGTGGTCGAGGCGTGCGGCCGCCCGAGCTTCTCGCTCGAAGCGTGCCAGCTCTTCTGCCGTGTGGACCTTGTGCTCGTAGAGCACCTTGAGCGCCACCGGCCGATCGAGGCTGACCTGGCGAGCCTTGTAGACGACCCCAAACCCACCACGGCCGATCTCCTCGACGATTTCGTAATCGCCCAGGTGATCGGGAACGGACATGGACTATCTCCGAAGTTCAAACGCCGCGAGGAACTTGTCGTTGCTCTTCGTCTCTCGGATCTTGGCCATGAGCAGTTGCATGGCTTCAACCGGATGCATCTGCGACATCACACGCCGCAGCATGACCACCTTGCGATAGACCTCGGCGGGCAGCAACAGCTCCTCTTTGCGGGTTCCTGATTTGTTGATGTCGACTGCGGGCCAGATACGCCGCTCGGCGAGCTCCCGTGAGAGGACAAGCTCCATATTACCGGTGCCTTTGAACTCCTCGAAGATCACCTCGTCCATACGGCTGCCGGTTTCGATGAGCGCGGTGGCCAGAATGGTCAGGGAACCGCCATCTTCGACGTTTCGAGCAGCCCCGAAGAAAGCCTTGGGTTTCTCGAGAGTGCGCGAATCGACACCGCCAGAGAGGGTACGGCCGCTGTTCCGCACGGTCACGTTGTAGGCCCGACCCAGGCGAGTCAGGGAGTCCATGACGATGACCACGTCCCGGCCCCGCTCGACCAGGCGCTTGGCCCGCTCGATGGTCAGCTCGGTGACGCGACAGTGGCGGTCTGCCGGTTCGTCGTTGGTGGAGGCGATGACCTCACCCTGGACGGTCCGCCGGAAGTGGGTCGCCTCCTCGGGACGCTCATCGACCAGCAGCACCATCAGGTGCACGTCGGGATAACTGGCGGCGATACGATTGGCGACCTGCTGCAGCAGGATGGTCTTGCCAGAACGAGGGGGCGCCGTGATCAGGCCCCTTTGCCCGCGGCCGATCGGCGTGATCAGGTCGAGCACGCGCATGTTGTAGGGGGCCCCGTTGTCCCCGGGCTCAGACTCGCCGCCTTCGAGCACGAAGCGCTCGACCGGGTCAATCGAGGTGAGCTGCTTGAAGATGGGCTGGGCGTCGGCCTCTGCGGCTGTGCTCCCATCGACGGTCTGAATCGAGACCAAGGTGATGCGGCCCTTGAGGCGCTCGGCGTGGCCCACGATCTCGACACCGGGGCGGAGATTCTCGGCCCTGGCCAGCGGGGCGGGCACATAGCAGTCGGTCTCTTCAGGAGCGAGGCTCGTGGCCAGGTTGCGGAGGTAACCCTGACCATCCGGGCTCAGCTCAAGCACGCCCGAGACTTCGGTGCGCTGCTGGGGGCCGAAGGGCACGTCGTCGACGGGCTTGTTCTGCTGGAAGTTCCCGCCGCCTCCTCCTCCTCCGCCGCCGCCTTTACGGCCGCGGCCGCGACGTCGACGGGAACGGCGAGATTTGGTCTTCGTTTGTTCATGGCTCATGCGTTGGGGGTCCGTCTTCTTCGAAACGGATCGCTGGGTGAAGCAGGTAAGAGAGGGTCGCCACCAAGCTTGTCTGCCTGGACTGCAAGCCCCTCGGGTGAAGTGGCACGGAACCCTGGAGGTGTACAGGTCCTTCAGGGAATCGGTCGGGCAGCGCTCGGAGCGGCGCGCCGTGCACCTCCAGGAGTCGGCGGGGGGACCGTTGAAACCTGGGCGGGTGAACGCGGAGCGAGTCGCTCGATGTGGTTGCCCTCAGTGGGGGCCACCCATCACGCTTTCCACATTGATTATTCTGGCGTGGTCTTTGGTCAGATGCCAAGCAGAATCCTTGAGATGATTTGAAGCCCATGGTCACGCTGCTCCTTTTCACGCTGTTCTTGGGCGCTGCATGCGCCGCTCCGCCCCCATCTCCTGACTGGGATGGCCAGATGTCACTGGCCCTCTCCGCTCGGGGCAAAACCGTCGCCGAGCAGGGTGATCCGGAGGCAGGCAGGCGACTGGGAGCAGAGGCCCTGGCCCTGGCTCGCCGTTGCGGCTCTACAGAGGCCCAAGCCCGATCCCTCGCTCTGATGGCCTGGATCGACCGTTCTTATGGCGCGGCTGAAGAGGCTCTCAGATTGACGGCCGCCGAGGCCGATTCTGTCGATATCTGGGATTTACAGCTGCTTTTGGCGGATCTGGCCCTGAGCCAGCCCCCGTCGACCACCCCCGCTGACCTGGCCTGGGCCCAACGAGCCCTGGACCACGCCGAGGCGGTGATCAAGCCAGCCAACCTCACCAAAGACCTGCCCATCCGGGCAGAATATGAAGGCTCCGCTCGCCACCTGGCGGCGGTGGCCCTGCGCCTCCTGGGCGAGCGCAAAGAGGCCAGCTACCAGGAGCGCCAGGCGGCCCTGGTGCTCACCCTGCTACCCAACGAGGCCCTGCCCACCCTGCGCCAGGCAGTTTTTCAGGGGCGGGGGGACGATCTGGCCCGAGAAGGAGCCTTCCAGGAGGCCTTCGTGCAGCACGTCCAGGCTCAGATCCTGGCCGAGCAGCTGGGCGATCACGAGGCCGAGATGGCCGCCATGGCCGGGCGGTCCAGAGATCTGGCGGGCCTCGGAAGGCTCCTCGACGCCACCCAGATGGCCCTCACCCTGGCCAAGCTGGCCCTGTCCAGAGAGCACACCACCCTGGCTCGGGCCTCGGCGCAGCGGGGTCTGGCCTGGCTCGAGGCCCAAGACCCGTTCGGGTACAAGAGCCTGCGCCTCTCGCTCCTGACGTGCCTGCGGGAGATCGACGCCATCACTGGCATTCCACCTCGCGGGTCCGGTGAGTAGGCTGGCGCAACCCGCGCCCGGCACAGGCCGAGACGCACCCGGAGACAGCCCATGACGCAGATCTACGCGAGCCCAGCAGAGGCCGTGGCCGACATCCCCAGCGGAGCCACCATCCTGGCCGGAGGCTTCGGCCTCTGTGGCATCCCCGAGACGCTCATTGCCGCGTTGGTAGACCTGGGCTCCAAAGATCTGACCATGGTGAGCAACAACGCCGGGGTCGACGACTTCGGCCTGGGGTTGCTGCTCAAGACCCGCCAGATCCAGAAGATGATCTCGACCTACGTGGGTGAGAACGACACGTTCGAGCGGCAGTTCTTGACCGGTGAGCTCGAGGTGGAGCTGGTGCCGCAGGGCACGTTCGCCGAGCGCATCCGGGCCGGGGGTGCTGGCATCCCCGCGTTCTTCACGCCCACGGGCTACGGCACGCAGATCGCCGACGGCGGCCTGCCCATGCTTCATGACGCTGATGGCAATGTGTCAAAGACCTCTGAGCCCAAAGAGACCCGCGACTTCGGCGGCGTCCCCTGCGTGCTCGAGCCCGCGATCCGTGGCGACTACGCGCTGGTCAAGGCCTGGAAGGCTGACGAGATGGGCAACCTGGTGTTTCGCAAGACCGCCAGAAACTTCAACCCGATGATGGCCACCGCCGCGAAGGTCACCATCGCCGAGGTCGAAGAGATCGTGCCCGCGGGCACCCTCGACCCGGACCAGATTCATACTCCCGGCGTGTTCGTGCAGCGGCTCGTGCTCGGCGAGGGCTACGAGAAGCGCATCGAGCAACTCACCGTGCGCAAGAAGGAGGGCTGAGAGAGATGCTCGATCGCAACGGAATCGTCCGCCGGGCCGCCCAAGAGCTGTCCGATGGCCAATACGTCAACCTGGGCATCGGCATGCCCACGCTCATCGCCAACGAGGTGCCCGCGGGCATGACCATCACGCTGCAGAGCGAGAACGGCATGCTGGGCATCGGCCCCTTCCCTTACGAAGACGAGGTGGACGCCGACCTGATCAACGCGGGCAAGCAGACCATCAGCGAGATCCCCGGCTGCAGCTACTTCAGCAGCTCTGACTCGTTCGGGATGATCCGCGGCGGACACATCGATCAGTGCTTTCTCGGCGCCATGCAGGTGAGCCAGAACGGCGACCTCGCCAACTGGATGATCCCCGGCAAGATGGTCAAGGGCATGGGCGGCGCCATGGATCTCGTCGCCGGAGCCCGCCACGTGGTGGTGACCATGGAGCACTGCAACCGCAAGGGCGCGCCGAAGATCCTCGAGACCTGCAGCCTGCCGCTCACCGGCGTGGCCGTGGTCAGCCGCATCATCACCGACCTGTGCGTACTCGACGTGAAGAGCGGTGGCGGGCTGAAGCTGGTCGAGTTGGCGCCGGGTGAGACGGTGACCACCGTGCTGGAGAAGACGGCCTGCCCGGTCGAAGTGCCCGAAGGTGTCGGCGAGATGGTGGGAGTCTAGTCGAGCCGGGCGCGACTCTCTGTTGCCTCAGGACACCCAGGTACTCAGCGCCGCTACCACCACCCAGGAGCCGTTCCAGCGCTCCAGGAGGTAGGTCCCCCCTGTGGCAGACCAGTCTCCACTGGACTCACCCACGTAGATCATTGCCTGGCATCCATCTGCGCTGAAGCCGGGGGCCGAGAGACTCACGACGACGGTGCTCCTGGGCGGACCACGGAGCACACTGTCCCAGTCCTCATCGGACATGCGCGGCGGTCCGACGGAGGAGTGCGTCCGGAACGACTCCCGGTCCATCAGGCCTACGCCCCACGCGCCCAACCACGGCCCATGGCAGGCGCCCCGTGGATTGGCCTCCAACAGGGACGACACCACGCCAGGCCTCAGATCGAAGAACTCGTCCCAGCCCTCCCGCTCCAGCTCATTGAATTCCAGCAACACCACCTCGCTCATGAAGAGCGGCAGCTCTGCTCCCCCCAACACACCCACGTGGCTCAACACAGCCTCCGTCACGGCGCGGTGATCTTCTGCGGTGACCTCGACGGAGACCGCGTCTGTACAGGCGACCGACCAAGTCAGGATGGCGGCGAGGAGGCCCTGCTTCGCGAACACCACAACGCGGCGGCCCACGAGTTGCGCCCGTGTACCCCAAGACCTGATCCGTTGATGCACGATGTGGTCAGTCAGCGAGCCACTCCACAAACGACCCCGGATCAGCCAACAGCGCGAGCCACAGCATGGCGTAGCCAACGAAGAAAAAAACCAAGGACCGGCCGATGTGCCTTTGCCGCAGCGGAGGCACCACTTGATGCACCACCGCGCAGAGAGCGAACGCGATCGGAGAGACGAACGCCGCTTCGAGCAGCAGCCACACAGCCTCATGGTGCAGCTCGAAGCCCAAGTTCTTGGGATCTGGCCTGTACGGCACAGGCCAGACGCCAAGAGCGAAGCGGGCGCGCAGGACGAAGCTGTAGAACATGCAGAGGCTGGCCGCAGGAATCAGCGCGCAGGTGACGAGCAGCGGGTCAGTCTTCGCGGGCAAGCTTGGCGCCGTAGCGCAAGCTTCCTCGCGAACGTCATCCATCTGCTCAGTCATCGCTTGTCTCCCCAAGCTTCCCGCTCTGGCATGCCGCACCTACTCCCGTTCATAGTTGATCGCCCGGCGATTGGGATCGCTCCCCATGGGCATGCCATCAGGAAAGAACACCAAGTGATCCCACGCGGGCAGGGGAGGGCAGAAGTGCGTCATGGTGTAGGCGTCCGCGGAGCCTGCCGGAAGCAAGGGGCTGAAACTCGCACCCGCGGCGAAGACCCAGCGGCCCTGGCCCTTCATTGGAAACTCGGCCACTCGCTGACCGTCAGTGACTTTGACCAGGCCCGGTTCCGTGCCCTCCGAGAAGTGAAGCAGCTCAGGAGGGGCGGGTTCGAACTCGCCCTGAACAGCGTCGAGCACCCAATCGCCCTCGATCTCCTGGAAGAAGTACGGAAAGCTCGCGTCTCGAACAAAGCCACCGTTCAGAAACCCGACGATGAACATCCAGGCCAAGCCACAAGCGATGGCTGCGATGACGAACTTGCGCATGCTTGTCAGAGCCTCCCGTTGCACCAGAAGCGTGGTCGCCGGGCCGCCTGCTGAGGTCAGAGCCTGCCGACTGCCAGCCGAGCGCTGTGCCTGGTACGCATCGTCTGAGCAGCCAGTGAGAGCCATGACGGCGAGCATGACCGAGAGCCTCACTGCCCTCTGCCATCCCATGCGATGGTCGGCAGCGGGCCGCGAAGCCGCAAGCTCAGTGAGCTGCCCATCAATCAAACCGGGCGGTCACGAGCACGTCGTCAAGGTCGTGGACGCCTGCCCAGGTCAGCCCTTCTACGGGCTCGACCTGTACGTTCCAGCTGTCCGATCCGCCGCCTACAGCGTGAGCCCGGTCGAGGCGCACGTTGGACACGTTCGCCGAGACGATGTCGTCTGCATCATCGAACGTGCCCACTTCGGAGAGGGTGACAAAGCGGGTCAGGCGGCCGGTGCGGTCGGCGACGACCTCTGAGACGGTGAGCGTGATCGTCACTCCACTCTCTTCGAACTGGTGAGGGATCCTCTCGGACCCTGGCTCACCGGGTTCGGGCCAGCTGCTCACGGCGTCTTGGCTGGCCGTCAGAGCCGCAAACGTGACGCAGATGAAGAGTGCGATTTCTGAGAGGGGCTTGAACATGGTCATGGCTCTTTCTCCTTTGTGTCCCAGGTCTTTGGCCGCCAGCATAGGCCACTTCTTGGTTCGAAGCTGTCTCAGGGAGGAAAGTCACTGCAGGCGCGCTCCCAGGGCCGTCCAGCACCCAGGCACACCGTCCAGATCAGCGACGGCCAGCATCTCTGACTGTTGCCCGCCAACCGCTCTTCCCTGAGCCCTCGTCGCCGCGCTGTCCCTAGTCCGACCTATTCGCGGAGTTCGTCGCGAGAGCGTGGTTGCGCCTTCGTGGCAAGGCGGAGGGCGCGATGGCACCGGAGGCGGGGTGCCACCCCGTTGAGGATGGCATCGTGGACTCCAACGCAGTCCACGAAGGCGCAAACGCGTTCGCAGCAGGAGTCCGTGAATAGGTCGGACTAGCCACTGTTCGTGCAGGTTCTCATGGCGTGCAAGAAGCTCGAAGCCGGTTTCATTCGTGGGCCAGAACGCTCCGGCGCACCGTGCTGACCCGCAAGCCAGCGAGGGCGCAGCCGTTGGCCGCATACTGGTTGTTCGGGTCGGTACCCAGGCGAAACACGGGCGCCACAGCCGTGACCTCGATGGGGCCGCCAGCCTCGTAGCGCGCCACCGCCCCCCGGCTGAGCGTGCCAGCAGCAGCGACTGTGCCTGCTTGGTCCAACGCAGAGGATGGGTTGACCAGGCCGCTGAGGTCAGCTGGGCCATGTCCCGCAAGCACCGGGTTGCCCAGGCGCAACTCCAGCAGGCCCAGCTCCGCCGACCACTCGGCGCTGATGTGCACGTAGCCGTGCAAGGTGAGCAGGCTCTCGGCCTCGTCGGGGCGCTGAAACCGTGCGCTCACCTCGTGTCGCTTGCCACGCCCATCGGTCACCGCAAAGCGCACCTCGCCGCTCTCCAGAGACAGCTCGAAGCTGCCCGGTCTCGCGGGCGTGGCTCCGTAGGGGGACGTCCCTCCCGTGGTCAGCGCCAACACGCCGACCCCCGCCCCATAGGCGCTGGGGTGAGTGGGTTCGGTGGGCAGGTGCTGCACCCCTGCAGTCTCGCCATTCACGTCGAGAGAGAACGCCCGGGACCGCTCGCTGCCTCCGCTGCGCCAGAACACGTCGTTGATGCCGTCGCCGTTCAGGTCGCCGATGGTGAAGCTCACCGCGCTGTAGACCTTGAACCAGGCCTGCTCGTCATAGTCAGGCCCCAAAAGGACCGCAGAGTGGATGCCTGACAGGGCGCCCTGGCGGAAGTCGGCCAGCACAAGGTCTAGCCAGCCATCGTTGTTCAGGTCGCGCTCGGCGTTGATGGTGAACGGGGCGAAGGCGTTGATGCGCCGATCTGGCTGCACATCGAAGCGACCCTCCCGATTGTTGTGGATGACCAGCTCGTGGGCGTTGACCCGGGCCAGCACGATGTCCTGCCAGCCATCCCCATCAAGGTCGGCGACGGACACGCCCAGGGCCTGGTCAGCCAGTGGATAGCGACGGGTGGGGTCGGTCACCAGCAGCTCGTAGTGCCCCTCGTCATCGAGGCTGCCCAGGACCACCGCCGAGGGCAGGCCGCGACCCAGAGTGGCGAAGACCACATCGAGCACGCCGTCCCGATTGAAGTCGGCCACGGCCAGACCCTCCGACGGCGAGAGCCAGCCGCCGAAGCTCTCGCTGATCAGGGTCATGCCGCCGTGGCCGTCGTTCTCGTAGACCATCAGCGGATGGGTGAGGGATGCGAACGAGCACACCAAGAGGTCCAGGTCGCCATCGCCTTCGAGGTCTGCCAGGGCCAAGCCCTGGGGCTCCTCGACGTCTACGAGAGTGCGAACGTCTAAAGGGCGTGCGTAGGTGCGACCGGGGCACAGGGGGCCAGCCACCCAGTCGACCCGACCATCGGCGTGAGCGGTCATCACCAGGTCTGCGACGCCATCGCCGTCGATGTCACCGAACGACACTCCACGGGGCACCCGGGTCTCGATCAACGCCGGGTCCTGCACGCCGATGCCTCCCGGTTCGCCGAAGTACAACCGCGACCAGGCAGTGCTCGAATCTGAAGCCGCGCCACCCACGAACAGCTCGGCGAAGCCATCGCCGTCGAGGCTCGCCGCTCCGGACACGCTGAACAAGGTGCGTCGTCGCCCGGGGTCCGCTCCGGGGCGCAGCCACAACTCGAGGGTGCCCTCGGCTGGGTCGAAGCCCTCGCTTGCGTAGATCGACACCGCGCCCTGATCTGGAGAGCCCAGCGCACCGAAGCCAGCCGGTCCGCCGGGCAGGGGCACGAGCGTCGACTTGAGCAGCTGCGCCCCGTCGCAGGCCACGCCCCCGGCGAAGCTGCCCACCACGATCGTGGTGTTCTCGGCGAGGCGGTCCGGGGAGCTGCGAAAGACAGGGAGGGGCGGCATGCCAGGCAGGCTCTGGCCCTGGGCGCTCGACAGGCCCATGGTCAGCGCGCAGGCCACCGTGGCCCTGGCAGCGCAGACACAGAGTGGTGAGCTGACGAGTGCGGCGCCGCGGCGCGAGAGCGAGCCCATGGGACGGGCCCTCACCCGTCGCCCTCCTCGCTGTCGTACATGACCACCACCAGACTGCCCGCCACGATCACCGGCAACCAGGCCGCCAAGACCGGCGGCAACGTGTCGCTCGTTCCCAAGGAGAGCATGGCCGCGTCGAGCATCAGGAAGCCCAGGCACGACAGGATCGACAGGCCCAGGCCACGCAGACGCAACGCAGGATCGCGCTGCAAGACGAAGTGCAGCGCCAGAAAGACCAGCATCAACACCGCCAGGGGGAAGGTCACGTGGTAGTGACGCAGCATGCGGTAGCGCGTGTGGTTGGGGTAACGCCGGGCCAGCTCGAGCAGGTTCGCGTAGGACATGTCGAAAGGTTCGAGGTGAGCCACCAGCAGGTCATCTGGCCTGATCGAGCGCCCCACAAAGGCTGCGGGCTCTTCGGTGGTCTCGCCGTCTGGAGTGCGCACCGAGATCACGCCATCGGCCAGGCGCCAGCCACTGGTCGACCCTGCCCAGGCGGCGTCGCTGCCCGCGACGGTCACGTCGTTGCCCCGTTCATCCGTGTACGACACGCTGAGCTTGCGGATGGTGCGCTGCTCGACGTTGTAATCGGTGGCGATGAACATGCGCCCGTCGGGATCGCGAGCCACGGTGAGATCGATGACCCAGTCGTCTTGGTGATCGACGAGCTGAGCCTTCAGCCGCTCCCGCTCGACGGCCACCTTGGGCGCCACGAACTCCTGCATGAGCACCAGGCCGATCAGGAACACGCCTGTCAGGGCGATCACCGGGCGCATCACTCGCCGGGGAGAGCGCCCCACCATGACCATGGCCGCCAGCTCGTTGTGCCGCTGCAGGCGCATGACCGTGATCAGCACCGCGACCACCATCAAGAACGGCGCCATGCGGGTGACCATGGACGGCGCCGTGAGGGCGTACATGCGCAGGACAGCCGCGAACTCCACCTCGGCCTCGCCCACGTCCTTCACCAGGGCGTCCACGTTCGAGAAGACCACGTAGACGCTGTAGAGCCCCATGAAGAACACAAAGCTCACGAACCACGAGCTCAAGAACATGCGCGACACGTAGCGATCGAGCCGCCCGATCATTGGCTGAACACCTTGCGCGAGAAGAGCATGCTGATCAGCATCAGCAGCACCGGGCCGATCCAGGCTGCCACGAAGGGCGACAGGGTGCCGGAGCTGGCCAGGGCCTTGCCCACCCGCACGATGGGGTAGTACACGAAGAGCGCCAGCACGAAGGCGGCCAGGAAAGCCCCCACCCGATCAGAGCGGCGAAAGCGCAGGGCCACGGGCAGCCCCAAGAACACGAACAGCAGGCACGAGGCGGCGGCGGCGCGCCTGCGATGCACGTTGCTCTCCACGCTCTCCGCGTTCTCGATGGACTTCTGCTCCCCTTGCTGGTCCCGGAGCATCCAGGCCTGAAGCTGTGGCGTGGTCCAGCTGTCCAGATTCAGGTCGACCAGGTCTGCACCCAGGGCCCGGCGCAAGACCAGGTTGCTCCCTTCGAGTCGATCGCCGGTGACCCGGTGCACGTCGAACAGTTGCATCACCAGCTCACCGCTCGCCGGATCGACGAACACGTTGGCCCGACGTGAGAGGGTCTCTTCGACCACCGCACCATCACGGCCGAGCACCTGAATACGTACGTCCCTGGCCATGCCTTCGGCGTCGTAGCCGTTGGCCGAGATGATCGTGTCGCTGTCGAGGGTGATCGGCTCACCGCTGGCCAGACGCTGCTCCACCACCGCTGACAGGTCGATGTGCTCGGTCTGACGGCGCTTGGATCGCTCGGCGTAGGGCTCGCCGTAGTCCACGCAGACCATCAGCGCGGCGGTCATGAGCAGGCCGAAGATCAGCCCGGGAGTGAGCAGGTGCCAGGGGTTCACGCCGCTGGCCCGCAGCGTGTCGATCTCGTTGTCGCTCGCCGCTCGCCCGTAGGTCATCACCACCGAAACGAGCACGCCCAGGGGCAGGACCACGTCGATGGCCGAGGCCGCGAAGATGGGCACGCGCATGACGAACGTGCCCAGGTCAATGCCCTCGAACTTGGCCACCACCTGCACGGCGGCCACCAGCATCAACACGATGGAAAGCAGCGCAGAGGAGATCAGCGCGTTGCCCATGAGCTCCAAGAAGATGCGCCGCTGAAACAGCATCATGGGCCGCAGCTCTCCACGCCGGCGCTACGCAGGATCGCCGCAGCCCGAGCGTTCATGCGGCGACGGAGCGGGGCCGTGTCATCCTCCCAGCCCAGCAGGTGCAAGGTGCCGTGGGCCACGTAGAGCAGCAGCTCGTGGGCAGCGCTCTTGCCTCGGGCCTGGGCCTCGCGCAAAGCCGTCTCTGCCGAGACCACCACCTCGCCGGTGAGGCCGTCGGGAGCGGGATCATCGCCATAGTCGAAAGCGATCGAGTCGGTGGCCCAGTCGTGACCCAGGTGTTCGCGATTCACCTCGCGGATGACCGCGTCGTTCACCAGCGCTACAGAGAGGTTTGGTTCACCCCCGCCTTCAGCCGCGTACACCGCCTCGACGACGTGCCGCACCTGGACGGCCCCTATGGACACCCGGCGCTGACGGTTGGCGACCGCAATCACCGGCGCCCCCGGCCGTCCTCCGACCGCTCGTCTCCACGCTCCTTGGCGTACACCTCGCTCTCATAGGCGTTGACGATGCGCTGCACCAGCGGGTGGCGCACGATGTCCTTGCGGTCGAGGTGCACCAGGCCGATGCCCGAGACGTTCTTGAGCAGGCGCTCGGCCTCGATCAGCCCCGACGGCTGGCTCGAGGGCAGGTCGATCTGGGTCGCATCGCCGGTGACCACGACCTTGCTCTGTTGTCCCATGCGGGTCAGGAACATCTTCATCTGACCCGGCGTCGTGTTCTGGGCTTCATCGAGAATGATGAAAGCCTTGTCGAGAGTGCGGCCTCGCATGAAGGCCAGGGGAGCGATCTCGATCACGTCCGTCTCGATGAAGTGCTGCAAGCGCCCCGCCTCCAGGTGCGCCGAGAGGGCGTCGTACAGGGGCCGCAGATACGGGTTGATCTTGGCCGCGTAGTCGCCGGGGAGAAAACCCAGGCTCTCACCTGCCTCGACCGCCGGCCTGACCAGCACGATCTTGCGAAAGGACCCGCGCCGTAGCGCCGCCACCGCACAGGCTGCCGCCAGATAGGTCTTGCCCGTCCCCGCAGGACCGATGGAGAACACCGCGGTCTCACGCTGAATGGCGCGGACGTAGTTCTCTTGACCCTTGGTGCGACAGACCACGCCCGGGGGCAGCCCCAGGCCGCCGCCTTCTCCGCCCTTGTGCTCGACGATCCCCGCGCCCCGCCCGTTGGACAGATGCTTCGTCACCAACGCTTCATTCAGCTCGCCCGTCTCGCGGATGTGCTCCAGCAGCAAGCGCACCACCCGCACCGCGTCGGAGACAGACTCTTCATCGCCGCCCACCACCACCCGCCCCTTGCGCGTGGCCATGGTGACCCCGAAGCAGTTTCGAATCGCCCGGGCATGGGCGTCGCCAGGTCCGAGCAGCTGCTGCTCTTCGTCGAGGGAGTGCAGGGGGACGGTGACGCTCATGGTCTCTCAAGCCCAGGGCCAGCTCGACCCAACAGGCAGTCTGTCAGGCAAGTGAGGCAGTGTAGGCAAGGGCCACGGGAGCTACCAGCAACAGTGAATCCGCCAGGTCGAGGAAGCCCCCGGAAGCGCCAAACAGGTGACCCGAGTCTTTCACGGCGAAGGAGCGCTTGATCAGGGATTCTCCCAGGTCGGAGAAGACCGTGAGCGCACCCAAGGCGAGACCGTGACAGGCGGCGCCGAGAGCCCCCCCGGGCAGCAACACCGTGGCGGTCTGGTGCACATCGAGAGTCACCTCAACGTCAGCCAGCAGCCACGAGGCCAGGAGCGCCGGCAGCAGCAGTCCGCCGATCATGCCTTCGATCGTCTTGTTCGGGCTGATCGACGGAGCCAGCTTGTGCTTGCCCAGGGTCTTGCCCGCGAAGTACGCGCCGATGTCCGACGACTTGGCCACCAGCACCAGGCCCACGGCGAACTCGACCCGCCCCTGCAGCAGGATGAACACCAGGGCCGCGAGCCCGCAGGTGTAGGGCAGCATGAAGGTGACCCGGCGAGCCAGGCGCACCACGTGCTTGGTCGGCCCTCGACGCAGCAGCGCCAACATCAAGGGCACGGTGATCAGGGACGCGAACAGCAGCCAGATGGCCGGCATGCGTACGTGGTCCGGGAAGTCACCGAGAGGTCCGTCCTCTCCGCCTGGCAGTCCAGCCATGGCCACCACGGCCACCCAGACCACACCCAGCCCCATGAGCCCCACCGTGCGACCGGTTGAGCTGGGCACAAGCTCGATGCCGGACGCCTGGCTGCCCTCGTCGGGGAACAGCGTCAGCAGCTCGTAGAGCGCGCCCAAGGTCAGGGTCACGCCCAGGAACGCCAGGGCCCAAGCGGGCTGGCCCGGGCTGGACGCATCGAAGCTCCATGCCCCCAGGACCACCGCCAGCAGTGTGGCTCCTGTGAGGGTGCGCTTGAGCACGCCTGCCTAGTTTCGCATGGCTTCGGGAGCCGGATCGACCAGGCCGCCGTACTTGCGCGTGCGGCCGGCGTAGTCTGCGAGAGCCTTGTTCAGCTCGGCCACGTCGAAGTCAGGCCAGCAGGCCTGGGTGACGTAGATCTCCGCGTAGCTCACCTGCCAGAGCAAGAAGTTGCTGATGCGCATCTCGCCCGCCGTGCGTACCAGCAGGTCGGGGTTGGGGCCCGGTTGGTACAGGTGCGCCGAGATGACGTCTTCATCGATGTCGCCCGGAGCCAGCTCGCCCGCGGCGACCTTCGCCGCCAGGGATCGGGCCGCGTCGACCAGCTCGGCTCGCCCGCCGTAGCTCAAGGCCAGGCAGAGGTTGAGACCGTCGTTGCCGGCGGTCATGTCGATGGTGCGGTCGAGCTCGCTGCGAGCGCCGTCGGGCAGGTCGTCGAGCCGCCCGATGGCCGTGAGCCTCACGTTGTTGTCCATCAACGTGGGCCGCTCATCGATCAGGAACTTCTTGAGCAGGCGCATCAAGAAGGTGATCTCGGTCTTGGGACGCTTCCAGTTCTCGTGACTGAAGGCGTAGAGCGTCAGCTGCTCCAATCCCAGGCGAGCGCACTCGGTGGTGATCGTGCGGATCGTCTCCGCGCCCTTGGCGTGCCCCTTGGTGCGCAACATGCCCTGAGCCTGGGCCCAGCGCCCGTTGCCATCCATGATGATGGCCAGATGACGGGGCAACTTCTCAGCAGGCTGACTCATACAGGCTCGGCCACTCCGCGCAGGATCGTGGACTCGCGACCGGGGCCCACCGAGATGATCTGCCAGGGCACACCCACCCGGTCGCAGAGCTCGTCGATGAAGGTGTGGCACTCTGCCGGCAGGTCGGCGTGGTCGCGCACGTTGCGCACGTCCGCGCTCCAGCCCGGGAACCTCTTGATGATCGGCCGGGCTTGCTCCACGGCTGGCAGGTCGACCGGGTACTCGTCGACCACCTTGCCGTCGATCTCGTATCCCGTGACCATGCCGATGGTGTCCATGCCCGAGAGCACGTCGAGCTTGGTGATGGCCAGGCCGTTGAAGCCGTTGAGTTGAGCCGCGTAGCGCGCCGCGGGCACATCGAACCAGCCACAGCGCCGGGGGCGACCGGTGGTGGCTCCGAACTCGCCGCCGTTCTCCCGCAGCTTCTCGCCCACCGCGTCCGACAGCTCAGACGGAAAGGGGCCAGCACCCACCCGGGTGCAGTAGGCCTTGGTCACGCCGATCTGGTGCCCGATGGAGGTGGGCGGCACGCCCGTCCCCGCCGCGATGCCCAGGCTGTCGCTGTTCGAGCTGGTCACATACGGGTAGGTGCCGTGGTCGATGTCGAGCATCACACCTTGGGCGCCCTCGAAGAACACGTGCTTGCCGTCGGCGAGCTGGCGCCGCAGCAGGCTGCCCGTGTCACAGACCAGGGGTGCGAGCCGGCGACCCTGCTCCCGAGCGGTCTCGAAGATCTCGTCGAAATCGAGGGGCTCGCCGTCGTACATGCGGGTGAACAGCCGGTTCTTCTCGTCGAGGTTGGCGGTGAGGCGCTGGTGCAGGCGGTCTTCGTCGATCAGGTCCCACATGCGGATGCCGCAGCGGTTGGCCTTGTCGGAGTAGGCCGGGCCGATGCCCCGCCCGGTGGTGCCGATGGCCACCCCGGCCCTGCGCCCTTCGCGATAACCGTCGAGCACACGGTGGTAGGGCAGCACGCAATGAGCCGCGCCCGACACCACCAGCCGCCCGTTCAGCGAGATGCCCCGGTCTTCGAACTGGCTCACCTCGTCAAGCAGGACCACGGGGTCGATGACCACGCCGTTGGCCAGCACGTTCAGCTTGCCCTCGTGGAGCACCCCCGACGGCAGCAGGTGGAAGACGAACTTGTTGCCGTCGACGATCACGGTATGACCCGCGTTCGCCCCGCCCTGGAAGCGCACCACCACATCGGCCTGATCGGCGATGAGGTCGATGATCTTGCCCTTGCCCTCGTCGCCCCATTGGGCACCGATCACGGCTGTGGCTGGCATGGTGAAATCCGTCTTGGGGGGGAGAAGAGGGCACAGCCTAGCAAGCGGGAGTGAAGCGGAACCACTGGCAACACCGGGGCAAACGGCGCCGTCCAGGCGGGCGGTCAGGCGACTCGCGATCGCGTGTTCGGAGGCCGTCGTTCTGCGCCCAGGTTCAGCGAGCGCGAGCTGGCAACCCGCGGCGACACCAGCTGAAACGGTGCGCCCTCTCCGACTCCGATCGGGGCTTGACCCCGAGTTGGTATATTCCCGATCGGGAGTAAGCCATGGCCACAGCCTCCGAAGTCCGTTCCCTACCCGCCAGTGTTCCCGATCGGGAGTCTCTCGGCCCCTTCGTGCGCGCTCGGCGCAAGGCCGCGGGGCTGACCCAGCGTCAGCTGGCAGAACTCGTGGGCACAGGGGTACGACTGATCTCCGAGCTCGAGAACGACAAGCCCACCCTGCGCATGGACGCGGTCAACAAGGTGCTCGCCGCGTTCGGCAAGCGCCTCGGCCCGATGGACAGGCCCCGAGCCGGCGAGCCCTGAGGGCTCACTGCTCGTCCAGCAGACGTTCTGCTGCCGCCTGGAGCGCTTGTAGCCTGGTCTCCAGGACATCCCTGATGATGGACAGGTCGATCCTGAAGTACCCGTGCGCCAGGACGTCGCGGATGGCAGCTATTTTGCGCCACTCAATCTCGCCCGCTGCCTCGCGAGCCTCTGACGGGAGGTTCTTGGTGGCCTCGCCCAAGATCAGCAGGTCGTACAGAACCGCGTCGATCGCCATCCGCGACGCTTCCGGTCGCTCCAGTCGATCTGGGACCGATAGACCAGCAAGCGCTCGCACGACTGCACGATGTCCGCGAGGAAGAGACGGTGGCTACGCGACACGGAGCGCTCTCGCGAGAACCTCTTCACGGATCTCCTCTCGGAGCCCGTCCACGGTGACAAGGTCGACGCGCCTGCCCAATGAGTCTTCCAGCAGAAACTTCAGGTCCATGAACCCGTCGAAGGTCGCCGGGCCATCGAACTGGACAAGCACGTCGACATCGCTCGTCGGTGTGTCTTCGCCACGAGCCACCGATCCGAAGAGAGCCAGTGTCAACACGCCGAGCGCCTCGATCTCCTGGGACCGGTTGCGGATGCTGGCGAGGATCTGGTCACGCTGGGACATGGCTCGATCCTAACCTGCTGACGATGTCACGAGCAGGGTGATTGGTACGTGTTCCGGCCTGGTCGTAGAACCGGGCTCTCCCTGACGGCTTAGTGCTCGTCGACCTCGCCCACGTAGCCCAGGGCCTTCAGCGCCTCGAAGGCCTCGCTGTCCGTGCCCGCGGCGGGGGGACGAGCGCGGTGTGCTGTGGACCACTCGACGCGGGCCTGCAGCTGAGCCTTCAGCTCTTCGAAGCGCTGGCCCTCGGCGGGCAGGGGCTTCACGGTGGCGCCGTCGTCGAGCAGCTCGAAGAAGCGCCAGGCCCAGAGGTCGTCGGGGTCTGTGCGCTCTGATGGCTTGACCTCGCGCAGCATGACCAGGTGGTCCTCAGAGCGCAGGCCTGCCAGGTAGCGCTGAAAGGGGTCCTTGCCGTCGATCAGGGCCAGACCCTTGTGGGTCTCCACGAACGCGGTGCCCGGCGCGGCCTGGCTGAGGGCGGGCAAGATGGCTTCACGGTCATAGGAGATGTCGAGCAGGCGCAGGATCTCGCCGTGCAGGCCAGCGGTGCTCACCACGACGTTGATCGTCGTGCCAGGCTCTCCGCTCGTGGGTTCGCTCCCCGCCGCGCCAACGTCAGTACCCGCGCCTGCCCCGCGCCAGCGCTTCCAGCCGGCGGCCCAATCGCCGGCTTCGGCAATCACCAGGGGCACCCGGGTGCACTCGTCGTAGAGGAAGCTGCCGTGGCCGTACCAGCCTTGCTCACCGAACTCCTCGCCGTGGTCGGCGGTGACGATCACCGTGGTGGTGTCACCCATGCCCCGCTCGATCAGGTCGTCGAGCAGACGCCCGAAGTGCTCGTCGAAGTAGGCGATATCGCCTCGCTGACGCTGCTCCATGAAGCGCATGTCCGGATGCTCGGGGCCGGGGACAGCGCCTGCCTCCATGGCCGCCAGCAAGCGGCTGCCCACGGCGTCGAGGTCGTCACCGCCCAGGTCTGGCTCGACAAAGCGATCGCGCCACTCACCGGGAGCCCTGAACGGATGGTGCGGGTCGAAGTAGTGCAGCAGCAGCAAGAACTGCCGCTCTGCGTGGTTGTCGAGGAAGCCTCTCGCAAGATGCCCCACCTGCCGGGCGTTGGCGTAGGTCACGTAGGCACAGCTGTCGAAGCCCCGCGCGTAACCCTTGTGCGGATCGAGCAGATCGTTGGTGAAGACGGCGCCCGTCGACACGCCCACGGCCCGGGCCCGCTCGGCCAGGGTCGGCACATCGTCGGGGAGCACCATGCGATCGTGATGCACCACGCCATGGGCTGACGGGGTCAGGCCCGTGAGCAGGGTGGCGGTGCTGGGCAGGGTCCACGGGCTGGGTGCCAGGGCGCGGGTGAACGAGCTGCCGAGCTGGGCCAAGGCGTTGAGCGACGGCATGAGCAGTTGGCCGTCGGCGTCAGTCACGCCGAGCCGGTCGGCGCGCAAGGTCTCGATCTGCACCACCAGGATCGAAGGTCGCTCGGCACTGACCCGACGCCAGGGCACGGTGACGGTGCGAGAGATGGCCAGGTTTGACAGGCCCACGCGAGTGACGGCTGGCCGGTAGCCCACCAGCACTTCCTTGCGCAGGTCGAAGTCGGGCTCCTTCACCACCACGTCTTCGTCCGGCAACGCGAGGGACGTGACCGTCACCACCAGGCGCCGATGCTCACCCACGTGGTCATCCAGAGGCCAGGCCACTGACTGCCAATGGACGGAGGAGATCTCAGCGCTGCCCACGACGGCCAGGTTCTCGCTGCTCGCACCCGGTTCGGAGGGCTCGTCGCCCAGGGCGATGTCGACCCGCGCGCGCGTGCCTGGAGGCAAGCGACGATCGAGGGCGAGGGCAAAGCGCAGCACATCGCCCTCACGAATCTCCACGTCGGGGAGGACCACCGAGCCCTCGCCCGTCAGCGCCAGCGCGTGGCGACCGGTCTTGCCCTCGAACGCGCCACTCACCTCCCACGAGGGCAGCGCGTAGTCGACGGTGCCCTCGTGTTCTGTGCTGCGCGGCCCGAAGAGCACCAGCTCTTCGGGTGCCTCCGGCACGAGGGGCAACAGGCTGATGTCCTCGTCGTAGACGTGCTCGGTGCCGAGGGGTGCAGGCGGTCGTTCGATGTGAGGAGACAGCAACGTGACGTAGTCGGCAGGGGCCCCGGCTTCTCCAGCCACAGGCTCCGCGAGCTCTGCGCGCACCGAGACTTCCAGAGCGTCCGTGCCCTCGGGGAAAGCGAGCTCCAGAGCCATGGCAGGGCCTTCACGATGCCCCAGCACGGCGCTCTGCCCCGGGTCCGCAGGCATGGCGGGCAGCTCCCACGTGGCCGAGGCGCCGGCGATCGGCGTGCCACCGGAGAGCGCGGTGACGGTCACGGCGCAGCTCCCGTCGTCCGCCAATCCGCCCGCGTGATAGCGAGCTGCGCCGGCCATGAACACACCAGCGCGCCCGTTGAGGTCCCAGATGAAGCGACTGGGCCGCGGGACCAACAAGGGCAGCTCGTCACGGTCGAGGTTGAAGCGCTCCAGGTATTCCTTCCAGACCTCGAGCTCGGTGAACTCGTCGAATCCGTCTGCCAGGCGCACCTGCGCCAGGTCGAGCAGCAGCTCTTGGTGCACATCACCGAGAGGGAACATCGAGCTCGGTGCGTCGAGGTCGTCGCTGCACCCGCTCAACGCCCAGGCCACCGCCAACACGCACAGCCCTCTGGCCACCAACCCGCTCACTCTTCTCGCCGCCCGATGATCTCCTGGAGGAAGGCGCGGTAGAGCAGCTCTTCGAAAGCGATGTCAGGCAGGGGGTTCGTCCAGGCCACGGCGCCGACGTTGCCGTGTTCGAGATGCTCGACCAGGGCCAGCATGGCCACCATGGTGTCCGGGCCCCGGGGTTCGAGGGCCATGTACAAGCTCATGCGCCGGTTGCCGTCGACCATGGGCCGGACCTTCAGCAGCCCCGACTGCTTGTCCGCGGAGACATCGAAGCCTCCCAGAACAGAGAGCCGTTCGACGTAGAACTCCCGGGTGACGTCACTCACCAGATCGAACGCCTCGGAGTAGGCGACGCCCCGCAGGGGATACTCGCGAAACTCCAGCTGGTCGCCGGCGAACAGACCGCAGCCCGTGGTCGCGTACAGCAGCAGTGTGAGCAGCAACAGCCTCATCGTGATCGTTCTCATGGTGGGTCCGTGAGCCTACCGGATTCGTTCACCAGCAGCTCGGCTCGACCCAGCCAGGCGTAGGCAAGATCTGTCTCGCCGGCGAACCACGCGGCCACGCCGCTGCGCCAGAGCTCGAGGGTTTCATAGGCCAGATCCCGGTCGGCGAAGGTGCCCAGGGCCAGCAGCCCCTCGACCATGCCAAGGACGATGGCGTCGAGGGCCAGAAAGGCCTCCAGCTCAGCAGACCAGACCATGTCGTGGGCGGCGGAGAGCGCGCGGCGGGCCTCGGCTCGATGCCCTCCCACCAAGGCTTCGATGGCTCGGATCTGTTCGCTCAACGCAGCCGCCAGGGTGGGCGGCAGCTCGGCGGTCCCCCCGATGGTGCTGTAGCGGTCGGCCAGTTCGATGGCCCGGGCCACTCGCGCGAAAGCAGAGTCGTAGAGGGCCACCTCGTCGTCGATCAGGGGCTCGAGCTCGCGCATGACGAACGGACTCTCGCCGGTCACGCCGTGACGAAAGCGGTCGGCCACCTCGGCGGCGGATTCGAGGATCAGGTGCGCCAGGGTCTCGTCCCGCAAGGGGTCGGGTTGGCCCTGCACGTCGTCGAGCAAGGGCAGTCCCACCAGGGTGATCGTGCCCCGACCGAAGGGCACCATGGCCACGGCCGCGCCCACCCGATGACCGAGGTGATCGAGAGTGATCATGGCTGGCCGGGTGCCCGGCGGCAGCTCGCCCACCAACAGCGCCTCGGGGGACAACAGCCCGTCGTGCTCGGTAAGCAGACGCACCTGGGGCAGGTTCACCGGGTCGGGCCGGTCAGGGTGGACCACCAGGCGCGGTGCCAACCCCGGCGGGCCCGGCCGAGGGGGACCAAACGCCATGGTCGGCGGCCGGTCGCCTGCCACGGCCACGGCCTCGAAGACCGGATGCACCCGTCCGCGAAAGTTGCCCGCAGCTGCAGCCACGGACACGGCCAGAGGCACACCCACCATGCGCCGGCTGCCTCGATGTCCAGAGACCAGGCTGCCGAACGCGTCCTCGATGGGATCGCGCAGCAGCACCACCGCCGCCCCGCCGCTCCAGACCCGCTGCCACATGAGCAGGCGCTGCTCCAGGGGCAAGGTCTCCAGCAAGGACGCCGGGTCGGCGATGACCGAGACCACATCCCAAGGCACGTCGGTGCGCAGCTCGCCGGTGACGGCGAAGCCCTGGCGCTGGGCGAAGGCGGTCAGGTCGCCACGACCCTCGGGGAGGTGCAGAGCCACGGGGAGGCTCTCGGTCAGCGTCGCCGCGTGGGTTGGCTCGACATCGGTGGGTTGCAAGTTGCCCGCACCGTCGCTCCCGGCCTCGCCACTGTCTTGCGGTGCCTGGGCCCCGTCGCCCCTCTTCAGCGCGGCCACCCAGGCCTGCACCGTGCTGGGCTCCGTGTCGATCAACATCTGGTTCGCGGGAGGCCTGTCCACCACGGACACCTGCACTTGCCGCGACCGCTCGACCACCTCGTCGTCGCTGGTCAAGCGGGCCTGCAAGAGCACCTGTCCCGGCGTCTCGCAGCTCACCACCAGATCGTTGCGCCGCACCAGGGTGACGCCGGCAGGAAACACCTGGCGACCCAGACGCACCGCGGCGGCTTCCACGTTGGGAACGGCGCCGGTCACGTCCACGGAGAGGCTGGCCCACACCGGAGCGCCCGTGTCGTTGACCACGAACAGCTCGAAGGTCAGGGTCTCGCCCACGGACACCGACGGGCGATCGGGCGCGGCCACCACCATGAGCGGGCGCAGGGCCTCTCTGATCACCGCGCGCACCGGGCGCTCCTTGCCCCACGGCGTGAGCAGACCCGCGCTGGACTCGCTGCTCACCGCGCGCCACTGCGTGTAGCAGAGCAGATCCAGGCCCTCTTCGATACGCAGCGCTTCGAGCATGGCCCGGGCGGCCTGGGCCTGGATCTCGTCCGCTGCGTCAAGCCAGCCGCGGGAAGCGAGGGAGGCACCTACGATGGGCGCGCCCGAGTCGGGCTCCAGCCAGTCTTCGCCCAGGGTGCGGGCTCGTCGCGCCGCGCCGCGCAGGCCTCCGAACAGATTGCGCTCGTCGCTGTGCAGCTGGCGAACGAAGAAGCCTGCCGCCGCCAGGCGGGTGTCGACCAGCGTGCCGTAGCCAAACTCGGACACGAACGTGGGGCCCGAGTCGTGGGACACCGAGGCCATCTCCAAACGCTCGGCGGGCGGCAACGGAAACGGCGGATAGAAGTGCTCGTCGCGCATGGGCAGCAGCTCGTGTCCGCCGCTGGGCACGTACCGTCCGCCGAAGAAGCCGCCGGAGTCTTCGAGCACCGGCCGTGTGGGGTCGCGCTCGGCCACCCGCAACGACATCGCCTCGCCGTAGCGATAGGCCTTGCCGGACAGCTCGTTGAGCATGCCCCACATGATGATCGAGGGGTGGTGGTGGTCCCGGTCCACCATCCAGTCGATCTCGTGGTTGAGCCGCGCGGCCAGGCCCGGGTCATCCTCGACCCAGCCGATGGCAGGCTCTTCGAGCACCAGCAGGCCCTGGCGATCGGCGGCGTCGAGAAACGCCGGGGGCGCCGGGCGCACATGGGCTCGGACCAGGTTGAAGCCCGTGTCGAGCATGGTCGACACCGTGGCTTCCAGGTATTCAGCGGGAGGCGTCATGCCTTCGCGCCCGGCCCAGTGAGGCTGGTAGAGCACGCCGAACAACCTGGTCAGTCGACCGTTGAGGCGCAGGCCGTCCCGGTCGAGGAACACGGTGCGAAAGCCGAACGTGCGCCACGATCCAAGGTCGGCACTGGGCTCGGCGCTGGGCTCGGCACTGGGCTGGCCGTCGATCAGCACCACGGCGGCGTAACGCTGGG